>JAUNTZ010000087.1 GCA_030538425.1 Paracoccus sp. (in: a-proteobacteria)
AGCCCGCTCATCGACGCTGCTCAATGTGCCACCGGCAAGCGCGACCTCCAGAACCAGCCCGCGATCCATCAGCCCCGGCGCGGCACGGTAAAGCGGGCCAAGCGTCTGCCCGATCACCGCAGGCGCGTCGATCAGCCGCTCAAGCGCAAAGCCCCCTGTATCCGCCGCATAGACCGCGACAGATCCGGGCCATGGCCGCGCCGCCACCGCCAGATGCGGCGCATGGGCGATCTCATCACCCCGCATCAGCGGCAGGTCCAGAAAGACCGTCCAGACCGGCAGCGGCGGCGTATAGCGCCGAACGGCCAGCCCCTCGGCCGGATCGTCACCGCCCTGCGCATAAACCGCCGCTTCGGTCCGGGTCGCATCAACAATCAGCGCACCCGCCCTCTCGATCCTGTCGATCCGCCACCGCCCGCCCTGATACGCGACCACATCACCCGCACCCAGATCACCGCGAGAGGGCGGCAACGCAAAGCGGATCACGTCGCGCGCAAGCCGCGCCTCGGCCAGCCATCGCGCCGCCATACGCCGCCCCTCGGGCGCAGTCAGAACAAGCGGGATCTCGCTATCCGAGACCGGCCCCGCGGGATCATCAGGCAGGCTCGCCTCGGCGGTGGCGGGGGCATAGGCGTCCCCCTCGACCAGATGCGTAACCCGCACCCGCCCGGCAAGCTCGGCTTCGGGCAGGCGCACGGCCTCGGTGCCGCCTTCGACACCCTCGGCCAGATCCCCGGCCTCAAGCGCCGCCGTGACCCGCCCGTCGCGCATGATGAATCGCAACACGCCGTCACGTTCGACCGCATCAAAGCCATAAGCCAGCATCAGCGGCTGCAAGGCCGCCCGCCCGGTCGCCCCGCCTGGCGCGACATAGCCGCGCACCAGACCCGACAGCCCGCTCGTGTCGTAATGCGCTACCCCTGCCGCCGCGCAAATATCCGCAACCACCGAGGCCAAAAGCACCGCCCCAGCCCGACCGTTCAGCCAATGGCCACGCGACCATGCGGGGCCGTCGCTCCACAGATCGGCGCGGCCCGGAAAGGCCGGATAGGGCCGCGCGTCCCAGCACCACACATGGGCGCGCGCCAGATCGACCATCGGTCCGCCATAAGCCCCGACGGGGTTATTCGCCGTATCGCCCCAATAGCTGCACATCGCGCGGATATAAGCAGCCTGCACCACATCATCGCGCGCCCCCGTCGAATAATGGGGCAGCGACGATTCCGAACTCATCACATCTAGAAACTTGTTGGGCTGATTGCTCCCTTTATCAATGGCCGCGCAACCCATCTCGGTGAACCAGAACGGCTTTGAACCGGGCAGCCATGCGGTCGGCTCATCGGCGCGCTGCCCGTCGATCCGGTCGTGATGCGCATTGGACCACCAGCCGCGCAGATCTTTGTAGCGCCAGATCCAGTCCTCGCCATATGCGCCATCGCTGATCGGCGTGCGGATCTGCGCATCGCGATGTTCCGGCGCGGCATAATACCAGTCGAACCCCTCACCGCCCGCGACATTGCTTTCCAGATAGCCCGGCGCGTCGATCCGACGCCAATGCGCATCCAGATGACCCTCTCCCTCGCGCCAGTCGGACAAAGGCATGTAATTGTCGATGCCGATAAAATCGATCTCGGGATGCGCCCAAAGCGGGTCCAGATGGAAATGCACATCGCCATTACCGGGATGATAGCCGAAATATTCCGACCAGTCGGCGGCATAGCTGATCCTGACATCCGGCCCCAGAATGGCGCGCACCTCGGCGGCCAGACGGCAAAGCTGCTCGACCGCCGGAAAGCGCCCCGCCTCGCCCATAATCTGAGTCAGCCCGCGCATCTCGGAACCGATCAGAAAGCTGTCTACGCCGCCCGCCGCCGCGCAAAGATGCGCATAATGCAGGATAAACCGGCGATAGGACCACTCATCCGGCCCTTGATAACGGATCTCATCGCCATGGCGCGTGAAATCACCCGGCATGGCGAGGCCAAAAAACGCCTCGACCGCTGCCCGTGCATCCGCGCTGCCCTGCGGGCTGCCCTCATAGCCCGGCGCGATGGCCGAAGTGATCCGCCCGCGCCACGGCATCACCGGCTGTTCCGTCGCGCCATACGGGTCGGGCAACCCGTTCCCCGGCAATTGCTCCATCAGAATGAACGGATAGAACACCGCCCGCTTGCCCGCCTCGCGCAGCGCACGCAGAGCTTGCATGACCGACGCATCGGCAGGCGTGCCGCCATAGATCGGGCGGCCCTCGTGGCGCGCAACCTCGCTGGCATCCGCTGCACCGATCCCGCCCGCACGCCAGGGCATCGAGCCTTCGCGACCACCATGTTCCACCTTGGGACGCAGCCGGCATTTGCCCACGCGCAGATCGTCCCCGAACCATGACACGACAAGCGCGACCGAGGACACAAGCGGCAATTCGCGCCCCAGAATATCCAGCGAGGCGGCAAAATCG
>JAUNTZ010000088.1 GCA_030538425.1 Paracoccus sp. (in: a-proteobacteria)
CGCCGCCGCCGCCGCCGCCGTCGCGGGGGCCGGGCGGGTGACGAGGCAGAGGGCGGCCATGATGCCGCAGCCGAGGACGAGGCCACCGACCAGGATGCCGACACGGATGCGCAGGACGGGGCAGAGGCCAAAGCCGAGGCCGAGGCCCCGGTGACGGCGCCGCACGATGACGCAGCCCCGGCCACGGTCTCTGAACCTGCCGCCGAAGCTGCGGCCGGGCAGCAGCCCGCCCCGCGCCGCACCCGCAGCCGCGCGCGCCGCAAGCCGGTCGATGCGGGGGAAATCACGCCCGAAACCGCAGCGCCCGTCGATGCGGCAGCCGGGGAGGGTGCAGCCGATGTTGCACAGCCCGAGGCGCCGGCTGCTGATCTGGCAAAGGCCGAGGCCGCCAAAACCCAAGCTCTCGAACCCGAGGCCCCCGAAACGGAGACCCCCGAAGCCAAGACTCTCGTAAACGCAGCCCCGGACAGCGCGGGCGAGGCCCAGAGGGCCGAGGTCGCGGACCCTGCCACCACATCTGCGGCCCCCGAGCCTGTGGCATCCGAGGCCGTCGAGGCAGACACCGCCGCCGACCGCCCCAAAAAGCGCGGCTGGTGGAGCCTCGGCTGACCCCTGCGCTGATCTGATTGCGAACGCCGGCGGCCCCCTTCCGCCGGCGTTTTCATGTGCGGCCCATGTCCTTCTTTCTTGCGAAAATACGCAAAACGGCGCGGGCGGCACCACCTGCGGGATGGTGCGTGTCCGTGCCGCCCCTCCCGTCGGTTGTATTTTCATGCCAAGAGCAGAAAAAACGCCACTCTCATGCTTCCTTCCTGCGATTTGCGGCGTTAGCCTCGCGATCTGATGAATGATCACCCCGATCTGTTGCGACCCTGATGCGAGGTGCCCTTATGAACGCCCCCTTTCAGCAGGCTGCCCGTCTTGGGCGGCTTGTTACATCGCTTGGTGTTGACCGTCTTGTGCTGCTTCGTTTTGGCGGCGACGACCATGTGAACGACCTTTTTGAATACCGCGTCGAGGCGCTTTCTGCGGATGCCCGGGTTGATTTTGACGCGCTTTTGGGCAGCCATGCCAGCGTCGTGATGGAGACGCTGAACGGCCCGCGCCATTTTGACGGCATCGTCACCCATATCCGCGCCCTCGGCCGGGCCGAGAACGGGTATGTCCACGAGATGACGCTGCGGCCGTGGTTCTGGCTGGCGGGCAGGCGGACCAACCAGAAGATCTTTCACAACAAGAGCGTGGACACCATCCTTCAGGAATTGCTGGCGCCCTATGCGGGGGCGGGCAACCCGCATCTGGAACTGCGGCTGACGCGGCCCTATCCGGTTCTGGAATACACCGTCCAATACCGCGAGAGCGACCTGGCCTTTGCCTGCCGGATGATGGAACGCTTTGGTATCAGCTATTATTTCGAGCATTCGGACAGCAATCACGTCATGGTTCTGACCGATGCCGACAGCGCGCATCAGGTCATTGCCGGGGGCACGCGGCCGCTGCGGCCGGTGGACGGTCATCACCAGTCCGACGAGGAGCATTTCTGGTCCTTCGCGCCCGAGCGGAACCTGACCACGGGCGCGGTTCGGCTGATCGATTACAACTTCAAGACGCCCTCTGCGGCGATGGAGGCCGAGCGGGTGGGCGATGCGGCCCATGCCTTTGGCCAGTTGGAAAGCTATGAATATCCGGGCAATTACCCGGACCGCGCCACCGGCAACCAGATCGCGCGGCTGCGCACGGACCAGTTCCGGGGCGCGGATGCCCGCAGCCGGGCCGAGGGCGATTGCGTGGGTCTGGGTGCGGGGATGATCGTGACGGTGACGGGCGACGATCTGACCGGGATCGAGCCGCGCCAGCTTTGCCTGTCGTCGCATCACAGCTTTCAGTCCGAGGCTTACGGCAGCGGGGGCGCGGGCGGCGACGGCTATGCCTATACGGGCAGTTTCACGCTGATGCCGGCCTCGGCGCCGCTGGCACCACCGCGGCGCACGCCCGTGCCGGTGGTGCAGGGTCCGCAGACGGCTGTCGTGGTGGGCGAGGACGAGATTGACTGCGACGAATACGGCCGGGTTCTGGTGCGGTTTCACTGGGATCTGGAGGGCGCGATCTCGATGCGGATCCGGGTCAGCCAGCAATGGGCCGGCAACGGTCTTGGCGCGGTGGTGATCCCGCGCGTCGGCATGGAGGTTGTGGTCGATTTCATCGACGGCGACCCGGACAAGCCGCTGATCACGGGCTGCGTGGTGAACGCGTCGAACGCGAACATCTATGGTCTGCCGGCGAACAAGACGAAATCGGGTTTCAAGTCGAAGACCCACAATGGCGGCGGCTTCAACGAGTTCAGCCTCGACGATGTGAACGGCGCCGAACGCATCTTTACACATGCACAAAAAGACCACGACACCGTCGTGCAGGACAACCAGACAACAAGGGTCGTCAGCGGAAATCG
>JAUNTZ010000004.1 GCA_030538425.1 Paracoccus sp. (in: a-proteobacteria)
AAGGAGGACAGCACCCGCAGGCGCACATTGTAACGCATCGCCAGCTCAACCGAGCGGGTCTGCAAGACCTTCGCCCCAAGCGAGGCCAGTTCCAGCATTTCCTCAAAGGCGATGCGGTCAAGTTTGCGCGCCTTGGGCGAGATGCGCGGGTCGGTCGTATAAACCCCGTCCACATCGGTATAGATGTCGCAGCGTTCAGCATCAAAAGCGGCGGCAAAGGCCACCGCGGTGGTGTCAGAGCCACCCCGGCCAAGCGTTGTGATCCGCCCGTCGGGGCCAAGCCCCTGAAAGCCCGCGACCACCGCCACGCGCATCCCTTCGCCGAATTTCTGGTCGATATTGCCCCTCGGGATCGACAGGAACCGCGCCGCCGAATGCTGGCCGGTGGTGTTGATCGGCACCTGCCAGCCCTGCCAGCTGCGCGCCGGAACGTCCATCTCTTGCAGGGTCAGCGCCATCAGACCGGCGGTCACGTTCTCGCCCGAGCTGACCACGGCGTCATATTCGCGGGCATCGAACAGGGGCGCGGTTTTCTCGACCCAGCCGACCAGTTCGTTGGTTTTGCCGGACATGGCCGAGACGATGACGATCACGTCATAACCGCGTTCCACCTCGCGCCGCACCTTTTCGGCGGCGTTCTTGATCCGGTCAAGATCGGCGACCGATGTGCCGCCGAATTTCATCACCAACAGGGGCATTCAGACCCTCCTTGTGCCGCCGGGGGCGGGCTGTTGCGAACGCGCATCTTCTAGGGTCAGTTGGCCTGCCGTGCAAGGTCCGATTGATCGGCGTCAGTTGGTCTTTTGGCGCGGGATGAAGGGCAGGGGGGCTATCGGCACGCCGTCCTCGATCAGCTTTTTCGCCTCATCCAGACGGGCCTCGCCATGGATGGCGCGTTCCGGCTCATGGCCCTCGTGGATGGCGCGGGCGGTCTCGGCAAATCGGGGGCCGACATAATCGGAATTGGCCTCGACATGGGCGCGCAGCTTTTCCAGCGCAGACGCCTTGGCGGGTTTGGTATTGTCGCGCGCGGGGACCGAGGGCGCCATCAGCGTCTTCTGCACCTGCGCTGAGCCGCAGATCGTGCAGGCGACCTGACCCGCCGCCGCCTGCGTCTCGAACGCATCGGAGGAACGGAACCAGCCGTCGAAATCATGGCCCTTGTCGCAGCGAAGTGAATAGCGGATCACGCGGAACCCTCATCAGTCATCCGTTCAATATCGGAATCGTCGGGCGGCGGCGCAAGGTCTGCCGGATCAAGCCCCGCCGCCTCAAGAATAGCCCCGATCAGCGGCGCGGGATCGCCCGCCCGCATCCGCAACAGAGCCCGCCCCCGCGCCCCCATCGCCCGCGCCTGACCCGGCTCACGGACAAGCGCAGTCAGCACCGCGCCCGCATCAAGCCCGATGGTGCGGGCGGCCCCTGCGGCGTGGAACAGGGCGTAATCCTCGGCGAAATTGGCGTTATGGGGGCCGTGCAGCACCGCGCAGCCATAGGCGGCAGGCTCCCAAGGGGTATGCCCGCCACGCGCGACAAGCGAGCCGCCGGTGATGCAGATCTGTGCCGCGCGATACCAGTGGTCCATCTCGCCCAATGTATCGGCCAGCAGGACCGGCGCGGGATGCTCGGCCCCCTCGCTGCGGCGCGCGACCGATAGGCCGCGTGCGGCGATTAGCGTGGCGATGTCACCGGCGCGGGCCGGGTGGCGCGGGGCAAGGATCAGCCGCAGTTCCGGCACGACCCGCCGCGCCGCCAGAAAAGCGTCCAGAATCGGCGCGTCCTCGCCCTCATGGGTTGAGGCCGCCAGCACCAGCTTGTCGCGCGACCCCGAGGCGGGCGGCGGGGTGATCGCGGCAGGCCCAAGCAGCTTGAGTTGCAGACGCGGCAGCAGGGCATCAGCCCGCAGACCAAGCCGCAGCAGCCTTGCCTCACTGCTTTGGCTTTGCGCCGACAGGGCGGTGATGCGGCCCAGCATCGGGCGGATCAGCCCCGGCATATAGCGCCACCGCGCGGCCGAGCGCGCCGACATCCGCGCGCCCAGAACGACCTGCGGTATCCCCCGCGCGGCCAGCATCGCGATGCGGTTGGGCCAAAGCTCATTCTCAAGCGTGACGGCTGCGCGGGGGCGGGCGTGATCCAGAAAGCGGCTCAGCGCCTGCGGCACGTCCAGAGGCGCCAGATGCGCGGCAAAGCCCATCGCGCGGGCGGTATCGCGTCCGGTCTCGGAATTGGCGGTGACAAGAAGATCGGCGCGGGCGGCCAGAGCCTCAAGGATGGTGGCGGCGGAACGGATTTCGCCCACGCTTGCACCATGCACCCAGATATCGGCGGGGGCGGGCGGGTTGCCGTCCAGCATCAGCCGATCCGCCAGCCGGTTTCCCGCCAGCACAGACAAGGCCCCCCCGGCCAGCCATGATGCGCCGCGATAGATCAAACCAAGCCCAGTATGTCGCGGAAAAAGAGGCGCAGGGCGCCCCGATGAATGGAGGTGGGTACCGGAATCGAACCGGTCTTCACGGATTTGCAATCCGGTGCGTAACCTCTCCGCCAACCCACCTCGGTGCAGCGTGTGCTAAAGAAAGCGGCGGGCCGGGTCAAGGGGGGTCTGTGTGACCCGGCGATGAAAAAGGGCCGGTTGCCCGGCCCCTTTGCGTCAGGCGTTCACGAACTCGCGCACGAATTGCGTGGCGGGGTTCTCGCGGATCTCATGCGGTTGGCCGATCTGTTCGATCCGGCCCATCGACATGACCACGACCAGATCGGCCAGCTCCATCGCCTCATCCTGATCGTGGGTCACGAAAACCGAGGTCAGCCCGGTCTGGTCGTGAATATCGCGCAGGCCCTGCCGCAATTCCTTGCGCACGCGGGCGTCAAGCGCGCCGAAGGGTTCGTCCAGAAGCAGCATTCGCGGCTCAATCGCAAGGGCGCGGGCAAGGGCCACGCGCTGCCGCTGCCCGCCCGAGAGCTGGCCCGGATAGCGGCCACCGATATCGGGAAGCTGGATCAGCGACAAAAGACCCTCGACCCGGCGCTTGATCTCCGCCTCGGGCGGGCGCTCGGCGCGGGGGCGGGCGCGCAACCCGTAGGCGATATTCTCGAATACGGTCATGTGGCGGAACAGCGCGTAGGACTGAAACACGAAGCCCGCGCGGCGGTCCTGCACCGACATGGTGGTCGCGTCATGGCCATCAAACAGCACGCGCCCCCCGCTGGCATATTCCAGCCCGCCCAGGATGCGCAGCAGCGTCGTTTTCCCCGAACCCGAAGGCCCAAGCAAAGCGACAAGCGCGCCCGAAGGAATAGTCAGCGACACCGGATGCAGCGCGGCGGTCGCGCCGAACAGTTTCGAGATTTGGTCGATTTCGATTTTCATGGCGTGACCTTTAATGACGACTAATGACGGCGGGTTGCGGCAAGCGCATCGGCGTGCCGGATTTCAAGCGCGGTTTTCAGCGCCAGCGTCAGCAGCGCAAGCGCCGCCAGAACCGCCGCCATCGAAAAGGCGGCGACCGAAAGATATTCGTTATACAGCATCTCGATGGTGATCGGCATGGTCGCGGTCTTGCCCCGGATCTTGCCCGAAACCACCGCGACCGCGCCGAATTCGCCCATGGCGCGGGCGTTCGACAGCAACACGCCGTAAAGCAGCGCCCAACGGATATTGGGCAGGGTCACCGTCCAGAAGGTGCGCCAGCCTGAGGCGCCAAGGGTCAGCGCGGCCTCTTCCTCGGCACGGCCCTGCTCGATCATCACCGGGATCAACTCACGCGCGACAAAGGGAAAGGTCACGAACAAGGTCGCCAGAACGATGCCGGGCAGCGCAAAGACGATTGGATAGCCCGAGGCGACCAGCCATGCGCCAAGCGCGGTATTCGCGCCAAACAGCAAGACCAGACACAGGCCCGCCACCACCGGCGAGACCGAAAAGGGCAGGTCGATCAGCGTTATCAGAAACGCCTTGCCGCGAAAATCGAACTTGGTGATGAACCATGCCGCCGCAATTCCGAACAGCGCGTTCAGTGGCAGCACGATGGCCGCGACCGTCAGCGTCAGCCAGATCGCGGAACGTGCATCGCGGTTTTGCAGGCTGCGGATGGCGGCGCTGACGCCTTGGCTCAGCGCCTCGGCAAAGATCACCAGCAGCGGCGCGAAGACCAGAACCGCCATGACCGCAAAGGCAAGCGCGATCAGCAGCCACCGGGTCAGCGGGGCCTCTTGCGTGGCGGGCCGCCATGCGCGGGCGTGATGGGGGGTGATGTCAGACAAGGCCGATCCTCCGACGAGAGATGATCTGGATCAGGTTGATGACCAGCAGCATGGCAAAGGAAATCGCCAGCATCGCAATGCCAATCGCCGCCGCGCCGTTATAGTCGTATTCCTCAAGCCGGATAACGATCAGCAGCGGCGCGATCTCGGTCAGCATGGGGATGTTGCCCGCGATAAAGATGACCGAGCCATATTCACCGACCGCCCGCGCCAGTGACAGCGCAAAGCCGGTCAGCGCGGCGGGCGTCAGCATGGGCAGGATCACCCGGCGGATGGTATAAAACCGCGCCGCGCCAAGCGTGGCCGAGGCTTCCTCGACCTCGCGGTCGATCTCCTCGATCACCGGCTGGACGGTGCGGACCACGAAGGGGAGGCCCACAAAGACCAACGCGATCAGGATGCCCCATTGCGTATAGGCGATACGCCATCCGAATTGCCCGGCGATCTCACCGAAAAACCCGTTCGGGGCATAAAGCGCGGTCAGCGCGATTCCGGCCACGGCGGTGGGCAGCGCGAAGGGCAGATCCACGGCGGCATCCAGAATCCGGCGGCCCCAGAAGCGGTAGCGGACCAGAACCCAGGCCAGCAACACGCCGATCACCAGATTCACGCAGGCCGCGAAAAAGGCGATACGGAACGACAGAAACAGCGCCGACCAGACGCGCGGGCGGTTGACGGTGTCCCAAATGCCGGCCGCGCCATAGCTCGCGCCTTTCGCCAGCAGCGCGCCGATGGGCAACAGCACCACCAGCGACAGCATTGTCAGCGTGACCCCCATGCTCAGGCCAAGGCCCGGCATGGGGGACTTTTGAACCAAAGCCCCCCGTCCGAACATCAGCGCGCCTCATAGATCTGGTCGAAGATCCCGCCATCGCCGAAATGTTCCGGCTGAACTGTGGCCCATCCGCCGAAATCGTCGATGCTGACCAGCTCCAGCTCGGGGAAGCGGGCGGTGTCCTCAGGCGCTGCGGCGCTGTCGTCCCATGCGCGGTAGAAATGCTTGAAGGCAAGCGCCTGCGCTTCGGGTGAATAGAGGAAGTTCAGATATTCGGTGGCGGCGGCGCGTTGGTCCTCGCTATGGATATTGCGTTCGACAAGGGCGACCGGCGGTTCGGCCAGAACCGAGACCGAGGGCACGACGATGTCGAACCGATCCTCACCCAGTTCCTTCAGCGCAAGGTAGGCCTCATTCTCCCATGCCAGCAGAACGTCACCGATGCCGCGTTGCGCGAAGGTCGTGGTCGAGCCGCGCGCGCCGGTGTCCAGAACCGGCACATTGCGATAGATATTGCCGACGAACTCGCGCGGGTCCTGCCCGTTGCGTTCCGCCCAGGCCCATGCGCCCAGATAGTTCCACCGCGCCCCGCCCGAGGTTTTCGGGTTCGGCGTAATGACCTGAACGCCCTCCTGCACCAGATCGCCCCAATCGGTGATACCCTTTGGGTTGCCCTCACGCACAAGGAACACGATGGTCGAGACATAGGGCGACGAGTTATGCGGCAGCAGGCTTTGCCAGTTCTCGGGCAGCAGGCCCTCTTGCGCCACGCGGTCGATATCGCTGGCAAGCGCAAGGGTCAGCACCTGCGCATCCAGCCCGTCGATCACCGAACGCGCCTGCGCGCCCGAGCCGCCATGCGAGGTCTCGACCCGGACCGACCCATGACCCTGTTCGGCCCAATGCGCCTCGAACAGTGCGTTGTAATCACGGTAGAATTCGCGGGTCGGGTCATAGCTGACATTCAGCAGTTCCTGCGCGTGAACCGGGGCCGGGGCGGCCCAGGACATCACCGCCAAGGCCAATGCGCCCGCGCCTGAGGCCAGCAGGCTGCGCGCGGCGCGAAAGCGCGCCACCGGAACCCCGGTCTTGAGCCCCACACCCGTGTTCACCGTGATGCGGCCGTCAGGATGGGCCTTGGTCTGGATCCCCTGAGCCAGGGTATGTTTGCCGATGGCGATGGTCCGAAACATGGTTCTCTCTCCCGATTTCGTTGGCTGTCGCTGCTTGCGGCGGCCTATACGACAATCACGACAGAGATTGTCGATATAATCAAGAAGAAAACACGTCGAACTTGGTCGTGTATTCGATCCGCGCCGGAAATGTAGCGCGGGTCAGTTGGTTATGTCCTTTGAGTTCAAGAGGTTGCGGCTACTTGCTCAACTCTGCCGCAATTTGCGGCAGCACGGCGTCAACCCCGCCCTTGGCCATGAAATCGGCCATGCTGAGCGATTCGACCAGCAGCAGATAGCCCCAATAAAGGTCCGCAAACACGGCCCTGATTCGGCAATTGGTCTCACTCGCGCAATCCTCGCAGCGCTGATAGGCGTTGCGAGAAAGACAAGGCAGGGGCGCAATCGGCCCGTCAATCAGCCGCAGCAGATCGGCGACCATGATCTCGGACGGCGCTTTGATCAGCTTGTAGCCGCCCGCGCGCCCGCGCAGGGATGCGACCATGCCGGCATTGCGCAGATCCAGCAGGATATGTTCCAGAAACCGCTTGGGCGCGCCCGAAGCTTCGGCGATTTCACCGATGCGCAGCGCGCGGCCTTGCCCTGCGGCCTCATCGGCCAGAACCAGCAGGGCCTTGAGCGCATATTTCATCTTTTGCGTGATCATGCCGCCTTGTGGACCTTTTGGCGGAAAGGTTCAAGAAAACACGACCGGATGAATCGCAAAAAGCGGAATATTGTCGCGATGGCGGGCGCTCAGCCCACTGCCGCCCACACATCCCCAGCAAAGCCGCGTCGGCCCCCGCGCGGCGCTTGTCAGCATGATCCTCTTGCCAGACCGCGCCCGCCTCGTGCTAGGATCAGGGCGGGAGAGAGGAAACATGACGCGCAGTCACGCCGAGCGGGTGGCCCATGAGTTGCAGTCAAACAGCGCCGCCTCGGCGCTGGCCGCGTCATGGCGGCGCTCGGCCATGCGCTACGGCCTGGACCCCGCCTGTCACCGCCGCCCGGAACGGGCCAGCGATGCCGAACTTGCCGCCCGCAAACAGGCGGTGGGCGCGTTTCTGCGCGTTGCCGCGCCGCAGCTGGACCAGCTTTATGGGCTTGTCGGGCTCTCGGGCTGCAATGTGATGCTGACCGATTGCAACGGGCTTGTGCTGGATCAGAGGGTCAGCGATGCCGATGCGGATCAGTTCCGCGACTGGGGGCTGTGGCAGGGCGCGCTGTGGTCCGAGGCCGCGCAGGGCACCAACGGCATCGGCACCTGTCTGGCCGAGGGGCGGCAGGTGACCATCCATCGCGAGGAACATTTCCACACCCGCAACACCGGCATGTCCTGCATGGATGCGCCGATCTGGGGGCCGGATGGGCGGCTTCTGGCCGCGCTTGACGTCAGTTCAGCCCGGGCCGATCAGACCGCGCGCTTTAACCGGCTGATCGCCGCGCAGGTGGCGCAGACCGCCCGCGCCATTGAGACGGCCTATTTCCGCGCCAGCTTTCCGGGCGCGCGGATCGTGGTTGCCCATGACGATGCGGCAGAGGCCGCGATGCTGCTGGCGGTGGATCGCGACGATCTGGCGATTGGCGCGACCCGCGCGGCGCGCCGTGCCCTTGGGCTGGAGCGAGAGGGCGCGATTCGCCCCCGCCCCGCCGTCGATCTCTTGGGCATGGCGGAACAGGCGGGCGGGTTCGACCGCGCCGAACGTGCTGCGGTGATGCGCGCGCTTGCGCGCTCTGGCGGGAATGTCTCGGCTGCGGCGCGGGCGCTTGGGGTGGGGCGGGCGACGCTTTACCGGCGCATGAACAGGCTGGGCATCGCTGCCCGCGACGGCGCCTGAGCCCGCCACCTGTCCCGGTTTTGAGACAGTCGCGCCCTCGCACCCCGCCCTAGCCGATTGCACCACCCCCGCCCTGTGGCAGACTGCCCCCATCCCCGGAAGGAGGGTCCGGGCCAATGAGGAGGACAACATGCCAAACGACCAGACACATGCGTTCAAGGGGGTCAAAGCCCTGCCATTCGCCAGCCGCTATGACAATTTCATCGGCGGCAAATGGGTCGCGCCCAAATCGGGCAAGTATTTCACCAATACCACCCCGATCACCGGCGCCGAGGTGGGTGAGATCGCCCGCTCAGACGCCGCGGATATCGAGGCCGCGCTTGACGCCGCCCATGCCGCAAAGGACGCTTGGGCGCGGACCTCAACGACTGAACGCTCGAACATCCTGCTGAAGATTGCCGACCGGATGGAGGCCAATCTGGAGATGCTGGCCGCCGCCGAGACCTGGGATAACGGCAAGCCGATCCGTGAGACCATGGCCGCCGACCTGCCGCTTGCCATCGACCATTTCCGCTATTTCGCGGGCGTGCTGCGCGCGCAGGAAGGCGGGATTTCCGAGATCGACCACGACACCATTGCCTATCATTTCCACGAACCGCTTGGCGTGGTGGGCCAGATCATCCCGTGGAACTTTCCGCTGCTGATGGCGACGTGGAAGCTCGCCCCTGCGCTTGCGGCGGGCAATTGCATCGTGCTGAAACCGGCCGAGCAGACGCCCGCAAGCATCATGGTCTGGGCCGATCTGGTGGGCGACCTGCTGCCGCCGGGCGTGCTGAACATCGTCAACGGCTTCGGGCTGGAGGCAGGCAAGCCGCTTGCCTCGAACCCGCGCATCGCGAAAATCGCCTTTACCGGCGAGACGACGACGGGGCGGCTCATCATGCAATACGCCGCTGAGAATATCATCCCGGTCACGCTGGAACTGGGCGGCAAATCGCCCAATGTGTTCTTCGCCGATGTCGCCCGCGAGGATGACGATTTCTTCGACAAGGCGATCGAGGGTTTCGTGATGTTCGCGCTCAATCAGGGTGAGATCTGCACCTGTCCGTCGCGCGCGCTGATACAGGAAAGCATCTATGACCGCTTCATGGAACGCGCGCTGAAACGGGTCGAGGCTATCGTGCAGGGCGACCCGCGCGATAGCGCCACCATGATCGGCGCGCAGGCGTCAAGCGAGCAGAAAGAGAAGATCCTCTCCTATTTCGACATCGGTCGCAAGGAAGGGGCCGAGGTGCTAACCGGCGGCGAGGCCGCGGATCTGGGCGGCGACTTGTCGGGCGGCTATTACATCAAGCCGACCGTGCTGCGCGGCAACAACAAGATGCGCGTCTTTCAGGAAGAGATCTTCGGCCCGGTCGTCTCCGTCACCACCTTCAAGGATCAGGACGATGCGCTGTCGATTGCGAATGACACGCTTTATGGTCTGGGTGCCGGGTTGTGGTCGCGCGATGCCAACACCTGTTACCGGATGGGACGGGGTATCAAGGCGGGGCGGGTCTGGACCAACTGCTATCACGCCTATCCGGCCCATGCGGCCTTTGGCGGCTATAAACAGTCCGGCATCGGGCGCGAGAACCACCGCATGATGCTGGACCATTATCAGCAGACCAAGAATATGCTGGTGAGCTACAGCCCCAAGAAACTGGGCTTTTTCTGAGTGGCCGTGACTGATTGAGGCGGCGGGGGGCTGTCTGCCCCCCGCTTCGGGCCTTCCGGCCCCTTTTCCACTGAAAAAGCTCCACCGGAGCTTTTTCCGAGCGTTCCAAAGCCCCGAGGATATTTTCGGACAAAAGAAAGGCCCAAGCGATGTCAAGCGTCACCGCCACCCAAGCCGCTTTGGATCTCTTGGCCGAGATCGTCGCGGATCACGGCCCGGTTCTGTTTCACCAATCGGGCGGCTGCTGCGACGGCTCATCGCCCATGTGCTATCCGCAGGGCGATTTCCGCATCAGTGAGCGGGACGTGAAACTGGGCGAGATCGGCGGGATGCCGTTTTACATCTCGGCCAGCCAGTTCGAGGCGTGGAAACATACCAATCTGATTATCGACGTGGTGCCGGGGCGCGGCGGCATGTTCAGTCTTGATAACGGGCGGGAAAAGCGGTTTCTCACCCGGTCCGAGATCTGCGAGACTTAGCCGAAGGCATGGAGCGACTGGTAGATGGGCCGGTCCCGGCCAGTGCCGGAAACCCGCCGCGCGCTCGCCTGCCTTGGATTTGACGTGAAAGCCCAACCCTGTTCTATCGTTTCTATTGTGCTGCCCGGCAGAGGTTCAGCCTTGAGAGCGCCAAGCCCCTCATCCGCCCGGCATGATGGTCGTCGCGGTTGCCAGTGCTGACAACCCGCCGCGCGCTCGCCTGCCTTGTATGTGAGGCGAAAGGCCCGTCCCTCTATATTCTTTGTCAGGTGGTCTGGTGCGACGGTTCAGCCTTGCGGGCATCAAGCCCGCTCATCCGCCCGGCATGATCGCCACAAAAGCCGCCAGCATGGCCAGTTCGGCGGCCACCTGTGCCGCGCCCAGAATATCGCCGGTCCAGCCGCCGATCTGGCGCATGGCAAGTGCGGCGGTCAGCGCGGCGGCGACGGTCCCTGCCAGCAACATGGCAAGCCCGCCGGGGATCAACAGGATCACAAGCGCGGCAGGCAGCACCGCCCAGATCGTCCCCCGCGCGCCATCAGCGGCAGCCGCCCCCAGACCCTGACCGCGCGCGTTGGGCAGGCAGGTCATGATGACCGGCAGCAACGCGCGGCTGAAGGCGGCGGCCCCGATCAGCGCCAGCCAGCCGCCCGCGCCGCCCGCCATCTCGGACAGCAGCGCGACCTTGACCCCTGCGGCAAAGATCAGCGCCATCACCCCGTAAGAGCCGATCCGGCTGTCGCGCATGATCTCCAGCTTGCGCGCGGGGGTGGCACCGCCGCCCAGACCGTCGGCGCTGTCGGCCAGGCCGTCCTCATGCAGCCCGCCCGTCGCCAGCCATCCCGCGCCAAGCGCCAGCCAGCCCGCCACCATCGCGGGCAGGGCGCCCACGGCAAGCGTCAGAACAACCGCCACGATGCCGCCCACCGCGACCCCGGCAAGCGGATAGGCCCAGAAGGCGCGGCCCATCGCGGGCGCGTCATGGACGGCCCCCACCGGCAGCCGGGTCAGCAGCGACAGCGCCAGTTGCGCCTCGGTCAGCCGGGCGCGGATCATGCGGTGATGCCCGCCTCGGCAAAGGTGGCCATGCCGTCATGCACCGCAATCGCCGCCCGGATCAGGGGCAGCGCGAGTGCCGCGCCCGAGCCCTCGCCCAAGCGCATCCCAAGCGACAGGATCGGGGTCAGACCCACCGCCTCCAACAGGCGGGCATGGCCGGGCTCGGCGCTGACATGGGCGGCGATGCAGTGATCCAGCCCGCCCCACCCAGCCACCGTGGCGGCGGCGGCGGTGCAGATGAACCCGTCCAGCAGCACCGGCACCCGCGCCATCCGCGCCGCCAGCACCGCGCCCGCAATCGCCGCCTGTTCGCGCCCGCCAAGCGCGGCCAATGTCGCAAGCCCGTCCGCGCGGTCCGGGTGGCGGGCCAGTGCGGCATCCACCACGCGCGCCTTATGCGCGACACCTGCCGTATCCATGCCGGTCCCGGGGCCGGTCCAATCCGCGCCCGCACCGCCAAACAGCCCCGCCGCAAGCGCCGCTGCGATGGTTGAATTGCCGATCCCCATCTCGCCCAGAAGAAGGATATCGGCCTGCGGATCAAAGGCCGCCGCGCCCCGCGCCATGGCGGCGAGGGTCTCGGCTTCACTCATGGCGGGGGTTTGGGTGATGTCGCCGGTCGGGCGCTCCAGCTCCAGCGGCACCACGCTGAGCGTCGCACCACCGGCGCGGCAAAGCTGGTTAATGGCGGCGCCGCCGGCCTCGAAATTGGCGACCATCAGCGCGGTGACCTCGGCGGGGAAGGGACTGACACCCTGCGCGACGACGCCGTGATTGCCTGCGAAAACAATGGCCTGTGCGTGATCCAGATGCGGGCGCTCGGTCCCTTGCCAGCCGGCGATGAAACAGGCGATGTCTTCCAGCCGTCCCAGACTGCCTTGCGGTTTGGTCAGGCTGTCCTGCCGTGCCTGCGCTTTGTCTGACGCGGCCAGATCAGCGGCGGGCAGGCCCCGCGCAAGCTGCGCGCGCAGCGCGTCAAAGGATGAAAAATCAAGGGTTTGGGTCATGGTTTCACCTGTATCGAAGGCCGGAAACGACCAACTGCACCTCAGCCGCCGTCGCCGCGACAGCCTGATTGAGCGCACCTTGCGCATCGCGGAAATGGCGGGCGAACGCGTTGTCGGAGGCGGCCAGATCAGCGGCGGGCAGGCCCCGCGCCCGCAGCGCGTCAAAGGATGAAAAATCAACGGTTTGGGTCATGGCTTCACCTGTATCGAAAGGCCGGAAACGACCAACCGCACCTCAGCCGCCGCTGCCGCCACGGCCTGATTGAGCGCGCCTTGCGCATCGCGGAAACGGCGGGCGAGCGCGTTGTCGGGGACCACGCCAAGGCCGATCTCATTGGTCACAAGGATGGCGGGTGCTGTGCGTGCGGCCAATGCGTCAAGGAGCCGCGCTGTCTCTGCCTCGGGGTCGCGCTCGGCAAAGATCAGATTCGACAGCCACAGCGTCAGGCAATCGACCAGAACCGGCCCCTCGGCGCGCCCCAAGGCCTCCGCCAGATCAAGCGGCGCGTGATGCTCGATCCATGCGCTGCCCCGGCGGGCGCGGTGGCGGGCAATGCGGGCGGCCATCTCGGCATCGCCCGCCTCGGCGGTGGCGATGTAATGATGCGGGCCGGGCAGGGCGGTCAGCCGGTTTTCGGCATAAAGGCTCTTGCCCGAGGCGGCCCCGCCTGTGATGAGAATATGCGTCATTCTAACCTCGCAGGTGGTGTATGTCCGAACTGATCCTGATCCGCCATGCGCCCGCCGACCATCAGGGACGGCTGGCCGGGCGGCGCGATGTGGCGGCGATCCGGCCCGAGCGAGCGGTTCTTCACGCCGCGCGGGCGCGCATCGGCGCGGTGGATGCGGTGGTGGCCAGCCCCGCTTTGCGCTGTCGGATGACCGCAGGCTGGCTGTTCCCCGATGCCGCGCCGCACCTTGATCCGCGGCTGTGGGAGCAGGATTTCGGCGCGTGGGAGGGGTTGCTCTTTGACCAGATCCCCGATCACGGCGCCATGTCGCGGCGCGATCTGGCGCGCCTCGCCCCGCCCGGCGGTGAGAGTTTTGCGAGCCTTTACGCCCGCGTCCGCCCCGCGCTCGAGGCCGCGACGGGGCGCGTCGCCATCGTCGCCCATGCCGGAACGGTGCGGGCGGCGCTGTCCATGGCGCTTGGGCAGGTCGGCGCCGGGCTGGCCTTCAGCATAGATCCGCTGTCGGTCACCCGGCTGATCCGGGCGGGCGATACTTGGGCTGTGGTCTCGGTCAATCACAGGTAGAACGCCCCCGCCAAGCCCGCCAACAGCGCGATGAACAGCGCATCCGCGACGACATAAAGCCGCAAGGCGCGGCGGATATCGGTGGCGGCGACCTCACGCCGCCCGCTTGCGTTCATGGCCGGGTCGCGGCTCATTTCGCCCGCGTAGGCGCGCGGTCCCGCCAGAGACAGGCCAAGCGCGCCCGCCATGGCCGCCTCGGGCCAGCCCGCATTGGGTGAGCGATGCGCCCGCGCGTCTTGCCGCACGGCCCGCCCCGCGCCGCGCCAATCCGCGCCCGACAAAGCCGCCGCTGCGACGATCAGCAGGGCAGAGAGCCGCGAGGCGGGCAGGTTCACCAGATCGTCCAGACGGGCGGCGGCTTTGCCAAAATCCTCATATCGTTCAGAGCGATAGCCGATCATGCTGTCGGCGGTGTTCACCGCCTTATAGGCCAGCCCGCCCCCGGCCCCAAGCGCCGCCGTCCAGAACAAAGGCGCGACTACGCCATCGGAAAAATTCTCCGACAGGCTTTCGATGGCGGCGCGCGCGATGGCGTGATCGTCAAGCGCATCGGGGTCGCGGCCCACGATCTGCGCGACCGCCCGCCGCGCAGCTTCGGTGCCCGTGTCCAAAGCATCGGCCACGGCGGCGACATGGACATAAAGGCTGCGCTGCGCGGGCAGGCTGGCGGCAAGCAGAACCGCCGCGGCAAGGCCAGCCGCGCCGGGGATCAGCGCAAGCACGACAGCAACGCCGCCCGCGCCCGCCAGCAGCGCCGCAACCAACCCCGCCCCCGCCAAACGCCGCCGCGCGGGCGCGCTGATATTCAGCCGCGCCTCGGCCCCGCCGATCACCGCACCGATCCATGTCACCGGATGCCCGATCCGCGCGTAAAGCCCGCGCGGCCAGCCGAAGGCGGCCTCGATCAGCGCGGCCAATGCGGCGACGATCAGACCCGCGCCGATCATCGCGCCCCCCACCATCCGGCGCCCCCCAGATAGTCCCGCGCCAGCCCGACCGTTTCGCGGGCGAATTGCGGGCCGCCGAACTCGGCCCATGTGTCATTGCCCGCCCGCGAGGTCAGCCAGGCGGTCAGCTGAATGCGCCGCATCATCACCATCACCGGAAGGATCGCCAGATCCTCGGCCCCAAGCGGGCGCAGCGCGCGATACCCCTCAACCCAGAGCCGCGCATAATCGGGCAGGCGCGGGTCGGTCTCAATGAAGGAGACGGTGGCCGCGAAATCGGACATCAGCCAGCCCATGCCGCAATCGTCGAAATCCAGAACCGCCAGCCCCTGCGGCGTGACCAGCAGATTGCCCAGCCGCAAATCGCCGTGGATCAGACCAAAGCCGCCGCGATAGCTGGCCAGCCGGGCGGCAAGGTCGGCGGCGGTGGCCTCCAGCAGCTCGCGCCCGGCCTCGTCCAGCCCGATCGCCGCGCGCCAGTCGCCCCAGATCGCCCCCGCGCCGATCATCGCGGGCGCGTCCCAGACCTTGCGGATAAACCCCTTGGGCCGCGCCCAGGCCTTTGCGTGATCGTGAAGCCGGGCGGCGATTTGCCCGATCTCGGGCAACCAGGCGGCCAGATCGTCGCCCGCTTGCGGGTGGTGGCCGTCGATGCGGGTAAAGGCCACGGCCAGCCGCGCGCCCACCTCAACGATCAGCTCCCCCGAGACCGCGCGGCGCGGCGTCACGCAGCGTAGCCCGGTCGCCTGCAAGGCCATCAGCCAGTCCAGTTCCGAGGCAATTTCAGCGCGGCTGTGATAGCCCTCGCGATGCAGCCGGATGACCAGATCGCCCGCCGCCCAGATCTCATTTTCCGAGCGGTTGAGCAGGGTTGCAGGGCCCGTCTGACCCCAGATGGCGGCCAGATCCCGCATCAGGCGCGCCGCATCAGATAGATGTCCATGACCCAGCCAAGGCGCGCGCGCAGGGCGGCGCGCTCGGCATCGATCTGCGCGGCCACTTCGGCCAAAGCCCCCGCGACAAGCCGCTGTTCGGGCAGGCCCAGACAGCCGCCCCACCAGATCGTGACGCCTGCGGGCTCAATCGCGCGAAAGGCGCCGCCTGCGTCGAGCATCACCGCGACGGTCTCGGCGCCCGGCGGCCAGCCCTCGGCGCGCAGGCGGCGGCCCGTGGTCAGCCAGACCGCGCCGCCCAACCCGTTGAGCGGGATGCGATGTTCGGCGCAAAGCACCTGCAACGAGGTGATCCCCGGCTCAACCCGCACCGCCAGCCCCAGCCGCCCGGCAATCCGCAGCGTTGAGTCGTAAAGCGAGGGGTCGCCCCAGACCAGCAGAGCGACCCGCCCGCCGCCTGGCAGATGTTGGTTAATAAGCGCGGCCCATTGCTGCGCGATGGCGTCATGCCAGAATGCGACATCGGCCAGATAATCGCCGTCACGCCCCCGCGCGGGCAGGTCGAACTCGACCACGCGGGCGGGCGCGCTAAGGTGCCGGGCAAGGATCTGGCGGCGCAGATCGGCCAGAGCAACCTTGTCCCCCTTGAGCGGCACAAGGATCAGATCGGCGCGGTTCATCGCCGCAATCGCGCTTAGCGTCAGGTGCTCGGGATTGCCGCTGCCGATCCCGATCAGATCAACCGTGACAGTCATGCCGCCCCCGCAATCAGGTGAAAGAAGGTGCCGCTGACATGGCCGCGATAGGACCCGGTCTCAGCCACCGCCGCGCCATCGGCATCGGTGACGCAGGCCAGTGCCGCATCGGGCTGCGCGGTGATGGTCGAATAATGAAACTCATGCCCGCGCAGCCGGTCGCCTGTGGCAAAGCCCGGGATGGGCGCGGCAAGGCGCGCCATGCGATAGCCCAGATGCATCCGGCGCTTGGCATAACTAGTCTCAAGCCCCAACAGCCCCGCCATCTCGTGCCGCACCCCGTCCTTGTCGGTCAGCCCGGCGCCAAGTGCCATGTAACCGCCGCATTCGCCATGGACCGGGCGGGTTTCCGCGTGACGGTGCAGCGCGCTGCGAAAACGATGCGCCGCCGCAAGCTGGCCCGCGTGCAATTCGGGATAGCCGCCGGGCAGCCAGATCAGATCGGCGCCCGCGTCGGGGATCTCGTCGGCGAGGGGTGAGAACGGGATGATCTCGGCCCCTGCCGCCCGCCAGGCGGCCAGAAGATGCGGATATGTAAAGGAAAATGCTGAGTCTTGGGCCAGGGCAATGCGCTGCGCCGGGGGCGTGATCCGCGCGCTCGCAGCCTCGGGTGCGGCCCCCGCGCGGGCGGTCTCGCGCAGCGCGTCCAGATCGACGTGATCCGCCAGAAACCCCGCGTAATCGGCAATCGCCGCGTCCAGATCGGGATGTTCGGCGGCCTGCACCAGACCCAGATGCCGCTCGGGCAGGGTCAGGTCGATGCGCCGGGGCAGGGCGCCGAAGACCCGCAACCCGACCGCCTCCATCCCCAGCCGCGCCAGCCGCTCATGCCGCGGTGAGGCCACGCGGTTCAGGATCACCCCGGCAATCTGCGGCGCGCCGGGATAGTGGGCAAAGCCCGAAGCCCCCGCCGCCGCCGATTGCGCCTGACCTGAGACATCGACCACCAGCACCACCGGCCAGCCCATAAGCCGCGCGAGTGAGGCCGAGCTGCCGTTATCCGTCGCGCCCGCGCGTGCCACGCCGTCAAACAGCCCCATCGAGCCCTCGGCCAGAACCAGATCGGCGCCCGCCGCCGCGCCCGTGATATGGCCCAGCAGCCCGGGCTCCATCGCCCATGTGTCCAGATTGAACGAACAGCGCCCGGCGGCGGCGCGATGAAAGGCCGGGTCGATGTAATCCGGCCCGCTTTTATAGGGCTGCACCGCCAGCCCACGCGCCGCCCAAGCGCGCAAAAGGCCCAAAGTGACGGTGGTTTTCCCCGAACCCGAGGCCGCCGCCGAGATCATCAGGCCGGGGATCATTCGCGCCCCCCGGCAAAGGGCGAATCCGCGCTTTGCGGGCGAAAGCGGCGGTCGTAATCGGGCGCGTAAAGGCAGCTTTCCGCGAACCCCTCGGCTCCAAGCGCGGGGCCTGCAAGGATCAGCGCGGTGCGCTCGATCCCGTCGACCTGCGCCGCGATGGTGGCCAGTGTCGCGCGGATGATGCGCTGATCGGGCCAGCTTGCCCGCCAGACCACCGCGACCGGGGTGTCGGGGCCGTAATGCGGCTCCAGCTCCGCGACGACCTGCGCGAGATTGTGGATCGACAGATGGATCGCCAGTGTCGCGCCAGTGGCGGCGAAGGCGGCCAGCGTTTCACGCTCGGGCATCGCGCTTGCCCGCCCCGGCGTGCGGGTCAGCACCACCGATTGCACAAGCCCCGGCAGGGTGAGCTCAGCCCCAAGCGCAGCCGCAGCGGCGGCAAAGGACGGCACGCCGGGCGTGACGCTGACCGGAATATCCAGGGCGCGCAGCCTGCGCATCTGTTCACCCATGGCCGACCAGACCGACAGATCGCCCGAATGAAGCCGTGCAATATCAGTGCCTTGAGCGTGGTGATGGGCGATGGTGGCGATGATCTCATCCAGCGACATCGGCGCGGTGTTGATGATCGTGGCGCCCTCGGGGCAATGCGCCAGAACCGCCTCGGGGATCAGCGATCCGGCGTAAAGGCAGACCGGGCAGGCGGCAATCAGGTCGCGCCCGCGCAAGGTCAGGAGGTCGGGCGCGCCGGGGCCCGCGCCGATAAAATGAACTGTCATGGCATCCTTCCGGCGATGGTGTGGCGCGCTGCGGTGAGGGTCATTGCGGCACCCTCTCGGCAATGGCGCAGGTGGCGTTGCGGTCGGGGGCTGTGGCGCGCGGGGACAGCAATCTGGCCGGTGCAGCGGCGCTCAGCGCGCAGGCCTCGGCCACGCTGCCGGTGCCATAGACGGCATGGGAACGGGCGCTTTGGCTGGGCGTGGCGGTGCCGCGCAGCAGGGCAGGCTCAAGCACGATCAACGCGACGCCCATCGCCTCGGCCAGGGGGTGCAGCCGGGCGGCATGGTCGCGCAGCGCCGCCAGTGCCGTAACCGGCGGTCCCCCCGCCTGCGCCGCCATCAGCGCCGCGCGAAGCGAGCGCAGATCGGCGCGGCTGTTCATCCCGAACCCGGCGACGACCAGAGGCGCCTTACCGGTTACACTCTGCGCCATCACGCCACCCCTCCGATCACCGTGGAAAATTGCACGATGGGCAAAGCGGGCCGCCATGTGTGACCGCCGCCCAAGCGCGCGGCCCGCGCCAGATCAACGCGCAGAAACTCGCCGCCCCAGAGCTCATGCAGCCCGGCCAGCCGCGATTGTGAGGCGATCGTCACGGCATTCGCGACCAGCCGCGCGCCCTTGGCCTGCGCCTCAAGCGCCGCGAGCAGCGCATCGGACAGCCCGCCCCCTATAAAGACCGCATCCGGGCGCGGCAGGCCCGCCAAGCCCTCGGGGGCGGGCAGGTTCACGATGCGCAGCCGGTCCTGGCCCATGGCACGGGCATTTCTCTCGATGCGGGCGGCACGGGCCCCGTCGGCTTCGATGGCGATGGCGCGGTTGGCGGGGTGGCACAGCAGCCATTCGATGCCGATCGACCCCGAACCCGCGCCGATATCCCACAGCAATTCCCCCGCCACCGGCGCAAGCGCCGAGAGGGTCAGCGCGCGGACGGGGCGCTTGGTGATCTGGCCGTCATGTTCGAACAGCGCATCTGCGCGGCCCGAAGCTTGGGACAACGCAGGCCCGCCCGCCACCTCGACCGCAAGCGCGACCGGGTGGGCGGGCTGCACCGCAAAGCCCGCGGCAGTGGTCGCGGTGATCCGCTGATGCGGCCCGCCAAGCGATTCCAGCACGCTGACGCGCGAGGCACCAAAGCCTTGATCGTCCAGATAAGCCGCCGCCTCTGCCACCGCCTGACCGTCGCGCAACAGCACGATCAGCCGCGCGCCAGGGGCCAGATGCGGGCGCATCCGCGACAAAGGCGCGGCGTGCAGGCCAAGGCAGGCGCAATCCTCAAGCCGCCAGCCCATCGCCGCCGCTGCAAGCGAAAATGTGGACGGCGCGAGCATGGCGCGCCACTCGCCGGGCGCCAGATGCGGGGCAAGGCTTGCCCCCGCGCCGAACCAGAACGGGTCACCCGAGGCCAGCATCACCACCCGCCGCCCGCGCATCGCGAGCAGCCCCGCCACGCCCTCGGTCCATGGGACGGGCCATTCGCGCAGCTCGGCGCTCAGCTCGGGCAAAAGCGCCAGATGTCGCGCTGCGCCGGTCACGATTTCGGCGGCTTGCAGCGCGGCAAGGCTTGCGGGCGGCAGGCCGTCCGGTCCATCCTCGCCGATGCCGATAATGGTCAACCACGGATCAGCCATGCGCCATGTCCTTATTCTTGGCGGCACGCTTGAGGCAAGCGCGCTTGCCCGCGAACTGGCCGCGCGCGGCATCCGCGCGACCCTGTCCTATGCGGGCCGGACCGAGAGCCCGCGCGCGCAGCCGGTCGACTTGCGTATCGGCGGCTTTGGTGGGGCCGGGGGGCTGGCGGACTGGATGCGCGCCCATGGCGTGACCCATCTGGTCGATGCCACCCATCCCTTTGCCGCGCAGATTAGCGCCAATGCGGTGGCGGCGAGCCGCGCCGCCCTTGTGCCGCTGATCGCGCTGAGCCGCCCCGCATGGCAGGCGGGGGCGGGCGACGTTTGGCAGCATGTCGCGGATATCGCGGGCGCGGTTGCCGCGCTGCAAGGCCCCGCGCGGCGGGTGTTTCTGGCCACGGGGCGGCAAAATCTTGGCGATTTCGCGGCCCAAACGCAACATTTCTACCTTTTGCGGCTGGTGGACCGGCCCGAGGCCCCGCCCTTGCCCGATTGCGCCGTGGTCGTGGATCGAGGCCCCTTCACCGTCGCGGGCGATACCGCCCTGATGGCCGCGCATCGCATTGATCTGGTCGTGGCCAAGAACGCAGGCGGCACGGGCGCGAGCGCCAAGCTGGAGGCCGCCCGCGCGCTTGGCCTGCCGGTGCTGATGATCGACCGGCCCGCGATTCCCGCGCGGCCCGAGGCGCAAACCGTCGTGGATGTTCTCGACTGGCTGGATCATGGCACCGACCTTGGCGTGTAAAGCCAGCCGCCAACCCGCCGCGTCCGGCTGGAGCCGATGATGATCACCGTGCGCATATCGGCCATCTCGGGTCGCGCCTCGCGCAGCGCCACGGTGTGCAGCACCTCTTCCGGTGTGGTGACGGTGCGGGCGAAGCCGATGTTCTCGACTGGCTGGATCATGGCGCCGACCTTGGCGTGTAAAGCCAGCCGCTAACCCGCCGCGTCCGGCTGGAGCCGATGATGACCACGGTGCGCATATCGGCCATCTCGGGTCGCGCCTCGCGCAACTCCACGGTGCGCAGCGCCTCGTCCGGTGTGGTGACGGCGCGGGCGAACAGGATCAGCCGTTCCGGTTCGCAGCATTCGCGCAGGATCTCAAGTGTGCGCACAAACCCCTCGGGCCGCGAAGCCGAGCGCGGATTATAAAGCGCAATCGCGAAATCCCCCTCAAGCGCAAGGCGCAACCGGCGCTCGATCAGCGACCACGGCTTGAGATTGTCCGACAGGTTGATCGCGCAAAAATCATGGCCCAAAGGCGCGCCCGCCCGCGCCGATGCGGCCAGCATCGCGGTGATCCCGGGCAGAATACGGATATCCAGATCGCGCCATTCGGGCGGGCCTGCCTCAACCGCCTCGAACAGGGCCGAGGCCATGGCAAAGACCCCCGGATCGCCCGATGAGGCCACCACCACCCGCCGCCCCGCTGCTGCAAGCGTCAGCGCGTGACGGGCGCGGTCCAGCTCAACCCGGTTGTCTGACGCATGACGGGTCAGGCCCGGGCGGTCCGCCACGCGGGCGACATAGGGGAAATAGCCGATCAGGTCCTCGGCCTCGGCCAAGGCCGCGCTCACCTCAGGGGTGACAAGCGCCTCATCCCCCGGACCCAGACCCGCGACCGCGACCCAGCCGCTCATCGCTGCACCGTGACAGGCTGCTGCCCGGTGGGGCGCGCCGCCTTGACCGTGATCTGATCCACCTGCCGGGCCATCATGGTCGGGTGCCCGGCCCCACGCCAACCCGAGCCACCACGACCCGCCGGATCAAGGCCATCGCCCCGCTTAATCCGCCTTTCCCAACCGCTCATGGCCGCCGCCCCGCGCCGTGGATCAGCAGGATCGAGAAATAGGGCGTCACATCGCCCGCCTCGGACAAGGGCAGGATGCGCTGACCCTCCATCTGGGCGAACTGGACCAGAACCGCCTCATCCTCGCGACCCGCGCGGGCCAGGGCGCGGCGCAGCTTGGGCAGGTGGCGACCGATCTTCATCACCACGGCGGCATCGGTATCGGCCAGACGCCGGGCCAGATCGTCCTCGGGCATGGTCGCGGTCAGCACGGTGAGGACGTCATCGCCCCATGTGATCGGCTGGCCCGAGGCCGTCCATGCCCCCGACATGCCGGTGATCCCCGGCACGACCTCAACCGGGACCACGCCCGACAGGCGGGTGTAAAGATGCATGAAACTGCCGTAAAAGAACGGGTCGCCCTCACACAGCACGACGACATCGTGACCGGCCTGCGCAAGCGCCACCAGACGCGCGGTTTCCTCGGCATAAAAGCCTGAAAGCGCGGCATTATAGGCCGGATCGTCCAGCGGGATCTCGGTCGTGACGGGGTATTCCATCGCGATTTCAACCGCGCCATCGGGGATCAGACCCTCGACAATCTTGCGCGCCCGCCCGCGCCGCCCCGCCTTGCGGAAAAACGCCACATGAGAGGCCGCGCGCAGCAGCCGGTCGGCGCGCACGCTCATCAGGTCGGCGGCACCGGGGCCGAGACCCAGGCCGTAAATCGTCCCCACGCTCATTCCGCGCGGCTCGCAAGCGCGTTCAGCGCGGCCGCCGTGATGGCTGAACCGCCCAAGCGCCCCTCAACGATAAGGCAAGGCACCGGCGGCGCGGCCCACAGCGCGGCCTTGGACTCGGCGGCGCCCACAAAACCCACCGGGAAGCCGATGATCGCTGCGGGGCGCGGACAGGCGGGGTCCTCCAGCATGTTGAGCAGGTGGAACAGCGCGGTCGGTGCATTGCCGATCGCCACCACCGCGCCCGCCAGCCGGTCGCGCCACAGCTCAAGCGCCGCTGCGGATCGGGTGTTGCCCATATCTGCCGCCAGATCCGGCACGCGCGGATCGTTCAGCGTGCAGATCACCTCATTGCCCGCAGGCAGCCGCGCGCGGGTCACGCCGCGCTCAACCATATGCGCATCGCAAAAGATCGGCGCGCCCGAGGCCAGCGCCAGCCGCGCGGTGGTCGAAAATTCGGGCGTCATGCGGATAAAGGGGGCCAGCTCGACCATCCCCGCCGCATGGATCATCCGCACGGCAATCGGTTCCTCATCCGGGGTGAACCGGGCCAGATCGGCCTCGGCGCGGATCGTGGCAAAGGACTGGCGATAGATCGCCGCGCCGTCAGTCTCATAGAAATGGGGCATTCGGGTCTCGGAACAGGTGCAGGATTACGGTTTCGGTCAGCTTTTCGCGGCTGGGCGGGTCGGATGCAAGCCCGTCTTGGATCAGGTCAAAGCGGCCTTCTCGCCCGGTCAGGGTGACGGCGGCAGGGCGCGCCCGCGCGCAGCCCTTGGCGCAGCCCGAGACATGCAGCCGCCCCTTGATATGGGGGGCAAGCGCGCGGGCAAGCGCATGGGTCGCGACCGTGGCCTGCGGGCAAAGCGGCGCGCCGGCGCAGGCATCCACCCGCAGAAGGGGGTTGGCCGGGTCGCGGATCAGCGCGGGCGGCGCGGGTGCATCGCTGAGTATGATGCGCCAGGGCGTCACCCGCAGACCCGCAGCGCCAATCGCCGCCAGATCGTCGGCGCTGATCTGGCCAAAGGCGAGACCCAAGGCGCCCGGCCCCGGTTTGATCGCCGGGCGCGGTGGCAGGGCGGGCAGGCGCGGCGCGGCCCAGTCCGGCAGCGCTGCGTCAAGCCGCGCCATGCGCGTGGGGGGGCGGTGGTTGGGTGATCGCGGGGTGGGAGATTGTTGGTCGGGCGAGTGCGGTCTGCGCGATTGCGGGTCGGGCCATTGCGGGGTTGGCATTTGCGGGGCATAGCGGTGGCGGGGTGCGTTCTGCTCCGCAGGCGGCACCGGGTGAGCGGTCGAGGCGCGGATCAGGTTAGGTTCCGCGCTGAGGGGGGCCTGATCCTTGGCGTGGTCCAATGCGCCGTTGTGTTCGTCGGCTGTCGCCGCGTCGTCACCACGCGCATCACCCCCCCTGAGCCGAGCCTCGGCAAACCAATGCGCCAGCCGGATCAGCGCGTCGATCTCACCCTCATGCGGCAGCAGACAGCCCCACTCGCGGCCATCGGCGCGCAGGATCAGCCCCTCGGCGGCGCGCTCAATCCGCAGATCGGCGGGCGCGTCTGTCAGGATCGGGGCGGGGCCTGCGTCAATCGCAAAGCCGAACTTGGCGGGCAGGTCGGGCAGTTCCTCCAGCCGCGCGGCCAGTTCCGCCGACAGCCGCGCCGTGTCGTCGCCCTCCTGCCAGTCGGGCGCGGTCAGGATATTGCGCCGCGCCTCGGTCGCGGCATCTGCATCCAGAAGCCCGGCTGCGGCAAGCATCTCTTGCGCCGGGGCCACATTCTGGGCCGCAATGCCACGGATTTGCAGATTGGCGCGGTTGGTCAGGTCGATCAGCCCCGCGCCAAAGCGCCGCGCGGCCTCGGCAATCGCGGCGACCTCGGCCCCGCTCAGCGCCGCCTGTCGCGGGCGCACCCGGATGATGAACCCGTCGCCCGATTCCATCGGGCGCAGCGCGCCGGGGCACCAGCCTTTGACGCGCCCGCTCATGCCGCGTCCCCGTCCATGGCGGCGGCGATGCTGTTGCGCCGCGTGACCCATAGCCCCGCCGCCCGCAGCGCCGCAAACTGCGCCTGCATCGCCGCCAGAGCGGCGGGGTTCTCGCGCTCCAGAAAAGCGCGGATCGCGGCATCGCCCAATGTCGCATCATAATAAAGATCGAAGGCCGCATCGCTGACCGCATCGGCCAGATGCGCGAAAGCCGCCATGTGATCAAGCGTTGCGGCGATTTCCGCAGCGCCGCGAAAGCTGTGCCGCATCATGCCCGAAAGCCAGTCGGGATTGGCGGCGCGGGCGCGTGTGATGCGCGCGACCTCCTCGGGAAGGCTGCGGGCGCGGGGGCGGGCGGGGTCGGTCGCGTCCAGATGCCAGATGGCGGCCTGCCCGCCGGTGACGCCTTGGGCTGCGGCAAAGCCCGCCTCATGGGCGGCATAATCGGCGGCCAGCAGCAGGTCGCTTTCGGGCAGATCCTGCGCATGGACAAAGGCATCCGCCACAGCCACCCGCGCCCGCAGCCCGGCCTCATCGGCGCGGCCCAGATCAAGCGCATGGGATGAGGCGGCAAGCCAAGCGCGCCCCGCCCGCGCGCGCGCATCATCCGACAGATCGGCCGAAGGGTCGCCCATCCCCGCGCCATAACTGCCGGGCGCGGGGCCAAAGACGCGCGCGCCCTGCGCCTGACCGGCATAAGGGTTCCAGTCGGCGGCCTCATCGCGCGCCGAGAGCGCCCGGACCGCTTGCGCGAACAGCTGCGGCAGGGTCGGGAAGGCGTCGCGGAAGAGGCCCGAGACACGCAAGGTCACGTCAAGCCGGGGGTAGTCCAGCTCAGTCACCGGGACGATCTCAACCCCCGAGACCCGGCCTGAACTCTCGTCCCAGACGGGCTTTGCCCCGATCAGCGACAGCGCCATGGCGAATTCCTCGCCCGCCGTGCGCATCGTGGCCGAGCCCCACAGGTCGACCACCAGCCCGCGCGGATAATCGCCGTGATCCTGCAGATGCCGCCGGATCAGTTCCGCCGCCAGCCGCTGACCCTGTGCGAAGGCCGCGCGGGTCGGCACCGCGCGCGGGTCCACCGCAAACAGGTTGCGCCCGGTGGGCTTCACATCCGAACGCCCCCGCGCCGGGCTGCCCGACGGCCCCGCCGCCACGAAACGCGCGTCCAGCGCGGCCAGCAGCCCCGCGCGTTCCGCCGCGCCACATTCGCCCGCGCCGTAGATATGCAGCCCATCGCCGAATCGGCTGTCCTTTACGTCGCAGACAAAGCTGTCCAGCCGCGTGATCGCCTCGGCGGCCTCGGTGTCGGGGGCAAGGCCCAGTTCGGCCTCCAGCCCCAAGGCGGTGGCCTCGGCGCGGATATCCTCTTGCAGCCGGTCGCGGCGGCGCGGGTCGAGCCCGTCGGCGGTCGCGAATTCGTCCAGCAGAGCCTCAAGCTGGCCCAAGCCCGCCGCCCGGCCCGCCGTGACCAGAGGCGGCGGCAGATGGCCCAGCGTGACCGCGCCCAGGCGGCGCTTGGCCTGCGCGGCCTCGCCCGGGTCGTTGGCGATGAAGGGATAAACCACCGGCAGCGGCCCGGTCAGCGCCTCGGGCCAGCATGCGTCCGACAGCGCCACCGCCTTGCCCGGCAGCCATTCCAGCGTGCCATGCGCGCCCAGATGGATCAGCGCATCGGCGCGGGTTTGCAGCCAAAGATAGAAGGCGACATAGGCATGGCGCGGCTGGCGGGACAGGTCGTGATAGTCTTCGGCGCGGGCATCCGAGCGCCCTCGCTCCGGCTGCGCAGCGATCAGCAGGCGACCCGCCCAAATCGCGCGAAACCGGAACGCACCACCTCTGCAATCGGGGTCGTCCTCCGGCGCGCCCCAAGCCGCCGTCACGGACTGTTGCAGCGCGTCGGGCAGGCGGGCGAATGCCGCGCGATAGTCGGCCAGCCCAAAGCCGATCTCCGCCTCATGCAGCGCCTCCATATCCGGCGGCTGCACATCATACCCCGCCTCGGCCAGCATCGCGGCAATCGCTTGGGCCGAGGCCAGCGCATCAAGCCCGACCGCATGGGCGATCTGCCATGGCTTGCCCGGATAAGAGGACAGCACCATGGCCAGCCTGCGCTCTGCCGGCGCAAGGCTGCCCAGCCGGGCAAGCGCGGCAATGCGGGCGGCGGTGGCGCGGATGCGGGCGGGCTCGGGGGCGTGACGGGCGGGGGCGAATTGCAGCGCCTCGGACCGCGCGGCCTGCTCCTTGAAACTGACCACGCCGCCAAAGATATGCCCGTCGATCTCAGGCAGGACCACATGCATGGCCAGATCGGCGGGCGAGAGGCCGCGCTCGGCCCCCGCCCAAGCCGCGCGGTCGGAGGTCGCATGGGCGATCTGCACGACCGGCACCCCGCAATCCAAGGGCGCCTCAGCCGCATCCCGCGCGGAAAACCCCGTCGCCGAGACCACGATGCGCGGCGCCAGATGCTCCAGCCAGCGGCGCACAAAAGCGCGGGCCTCAGCCGCCTTGAGGCTGGGGACATAAAGCCCGATCACGTCGAATCCCTGCGCGTCAAGCTCTGCCGCCAAGGCGTCAAGCGCGGCCAGATCACCGGCTGCGGCCCAAGCGCGGTAAAACACCATGACCACGCGGGGGCGGCTGGCCTGTAGATGAAAAGCGGCAGGGCAGGCGGCGCAGCCCGCTTGCCGATCCCATGCGCCCGCAAGCGGCAGTTCCGCATCCGGCGCGGGCGCGGTCGGATAAGACAGCCCCGCCGCGCCCGCCAGCAGGGCCAAAGCCTGCCCCGCCGCCGCCGTGCCCCCCGTCTCGCAGAGTTTGCGCAACCGATCGAGCAGCGGCGCGGGCAGGGTCGAGGCCGCCTCAAGCGCCGCATCGGGCCTGCCATCGGCGGGCAGAACCGCCAGCGCGATGCCGCGCGCCCGGGCCAGTCGCGACAGTTGCGCAAGCCCGTAATCCCAATAGGCCGCCCCGCCGATCAGCCGGACCAGCACCGCGCGCGCCCCCGACAGGGTCACATCCAGATAGTGATCGACCGAAAGCGGATGGCGCAGCAGGCTCAGATTGGCGAGCAGAAGCGACGGGCCGCCCCGATGCGCTGCGGCGAAACTCGCAAGCTCACTGTCCGAATAGGACAGCACCGCCAGATCGGCGGGCGTCTGGCCCGGATCGGCGGGGCTGTCGCTTTCCTCCAGCCCGTGACGCTCACGAAAGACGACATGCATGTCAGCCGGTCAGCCCCGCCCGCAGCGCGGCCTCATCCAGACGGTCATGTTCCGCGATGAACACCAGAGCCGAGCGGCGCGGCTCATCCGCGCGCCATGGCCGGTCGAACTGATGGCGCAGGCGCGGCCCGACGGCTTGCAGCAGAAGGCGCATCGGCTTGCCCTCGATTGCCGCGTAACCCTTGACCCGAAGGATGTCATGGGCGGCAATCAGCGCCTCAACCCGCGCGGCCAGATCCTCTGGCGAGGCGAAAGCGCCTGTCTCAACCACCACGGTCTCAAAATCGTCATGTTCGTGATCGTCGGCCCCGTCATGATGCGACGGACGCGAAGCCAGATCGTCCTCAGCCCCCGCGCCTAGCCCCAAAACGACGCGCGGATCGACCACGCCTTCGGCAGCCTCGATCACCGGCAGCTTGCGCGGGGCCTCGGCGGCGATGACCTCGCGGGCGCGGGCCACGGCGTCAGGCCCGGCCAGATCGGGCTTGGTCAGGATCACCAGATCGGCGCAGGCAATCTGGTCCTCGAACACCTCGGCCAAGGGCGTCTCATGGTCGAGGCTGTCATCGGCGGCGCGCTGCGCATCGACCGCCGCCACGTCCGGCGCAAACCGCCCCGCCGCAACCGCCTCGGCATCGGCCAGGGCCACCACCCCGTCCACCGTGATGCGAGAGCGGATCGCAGGCCAGTCAAAGGCCCGCAGCAAGGGTTTGGGCAGCGCCAGACCCGAGGTCTCGATCAGGATATGATCGGGGCGCGGGTCCAGTTTCAGCAAAGCCTCAACCGTTGGGATAAAGTCATCGGCGACCGTGCAGCAGATGCAGCCATTGGCCAGCTCGACGATATTTTCTTCGGGGCAATCGGGGATCGCGCAGGATCTGAGCATCTCGCCATCGACGCCGACGCTGCCGAATTCATTGACGATCACCGCCAGACGGCGCCCGCCCGCATGGCGCATCAGATGCGAGATGAGCGTGGTTTTCCCCGCGCCCAGAAAGCCGGTGATGATGGTGACGGGGATTTTCGACAGATCGGTCATGGCATGTCCTCGGATGGGGGGATGCGGGCGATGGTGTTCTTGCGGATATGGATGGGCCTTTCGCGCCAGGGAACAAGCCCCGCGGGCGCCGCCGCAAAGGCTGCGGCATATTCGGTCAGCATGGTGGCGTGATCCTCGGGGTCGAGACGGCCCAGAACATAGCTCCAGCGGCCCGGCCCGCGCAAAACGGCGGTGCAGCCATGGTCGCAATTCGACAGGCATTCGACCCCGCGCAGCCTGACCCCCGGCGGCAGGGCGGTGGCACAGGCATCGGCCAACCGTTGCCCGTCACGGGGTGCGTCAGGCAGGGCAACCGCGCCGGTCACGCGGCAGGTGGTGCAGATCAGCAATTCGACCGGCGCAGAGGGGGAGGCGGGGGCGGACATGGGCTATCAGGTCACGGCTTGGGTGCAGCAAGGGCGCTGCGGTCATGGGATACGGTCATGGAGATGCGCGGCCCGGGACAGCCCGGGCCACGGCGGATCATCGGCAATCAGCCAAGGATCAGATGCTCGACATGCTCGGCCATGAAGGCCACGCCAACGCCGGTCAGCAGCGCCGCCGCGATGCGCGGCTGATAGCCCGCACGCATCCCGGCCTCGGTCGCCTTGGCGGCGGCTGCGGCAATCGCGAACTGAATCGCGGCAAAGCCCAGCAGATAAGCGGCCACCGGCATCGGCTCGGACCCGATCACCGCCTCGCCATAAGCCCAGCCGTGGAACAGACCGGCGGCGGCAAAGCCCGCCAGCGCCACCGGACGCGCCATATCGCGCCCCGAGACCAGCAGCGCACCCAGCAAAACCACCGAAAGCGCGATGGCAAGTTCCGCGCCCGGCAGGGTCACACCCGCCAGAATAAGCAGCGTGCCGGCCATGGTCGCGGCGATAAAGGCCAAGGGCGCGGCAAGTCCCACACCCCTGACCGTGGCCGCGATCCCGGCCAGCAGCACGAAGGCCAGATGATCGACGCCGATCACCGGATGGGCCAGCCCGCTGAGCAGGCCATGAGCAAATGTCTGCGGCGCCTCGCCGCCCATCGGGTGATGGGCAAAGGCCGGGGCCGCGATCATAGTGATTGGCAGCGCGACTGGCAGAGCCAAGAGTTTCTTCATCTGTCCCTCAACATATTGGGGGGACAGGGTTTGATGGCGGGCGCAAAGCTGACCCGTCACCGGCACACCCCGTCCGGTTTCGTCTTCCGATGCTGGCAGGTCTCCCGGCTTGCGGATGTCCAAGGGCGGGCCTTGGGCGGCGGCCCCGCCTTCCCGGCGCGCGGCCAGTGGCATTGGGGCGACCTCTCCGGTCACGGTCGCGGGGGCGGCTGCGCTTGAGGGTGGTCTTGCCCGCCCCTGTCGCATTCCCTTTTCACCTGCGTTAAACAGGCACCAGCCCGACCCTTTTGCGACCGGGCCCACGACAAGTCAAGCAAGGATGCGCCCGATGAATGACGACGCCACCCGCCACCGCGAGAAAAAGGCCAAAATTCAGGCCGCCCGAGCGAAGATGATGGAGGCCAAGACCATCGAAAAAGGCCTGATCATCGTCCATACCGGGCCGGGCAAGGGCAAGTCCTCGTCCGGGTTCGGGATGATTCTGCGGGCGGTGGCGCATGGCATGCCCTGCGCGGTGGTCCAGTTCATCAAGGGCGCCTGGGACACCGGCGAGCGGCGCCTGCTGACCGGCCATTTCGGCGATCTGGTCCAGTTTTACGCGATGGGTGAGGGCTTTACCTGGGACACGCAGGACCGAGAACGCGACATCGCCGCCGCGCGTGCCGGCTGGGACAAGGCCCGCGAGCTGATCCGAGATCCGCGCAACCGTATGGTTTTGCTTGATGAAATCAATATCGCGCTGCGTTATGATTATCTCTCGGCGGACGAGGTGGTGGGGTTCTTGCGCGATGAAAAGCCCGAGATGACCCATGTCGTGCTGACCGGTCGCAACGCGCCCGAGGCGCTGATCGAGGCGGCGGATCTGGTCACCGAAATGACGCTTGTGAAACATCCGTTCCGTTCAGGCGTGAAGGCGCAGGCCGGGGTCGAATACTGACGCCGCGCTGGCGGAGGGACGCGCCTCCGGCGGGGATATTTGGTGACAAAAGACGGGTTTTGTGCGGCTTGTAAAGCCTCAGCTTTCCGGGCCGGGCCGCCCTGATGCGATCTGCAACAGAAGGTCCAGATGCCGGGCGATGCGATCGGCCAGCTCGTCCAGCACCTGCTCAAGCCCCGCGCGAGAGGCAAAGCGTGAGGGGGATGCCGAGCCGGGGTATCGGCAACAAAGGGTGCGCTTTGAGCGGCTTGTAAATGCTCAGCTTTCGTGGCCGCGTAGATGCGCTGCGCTCTGCAACGGAAGGTCAAGGTTGGCGATAGCGGGTGATGTGATCGTCCAGCACTTGTTCAAGCGCCGCGCGATGGGCAAGGCGTGAGGGGTGACGCCTCCGGCTGGGATACTGGGGGAACAAAAGGCGCGCTTTATGCTTCTTCTGTGCGTAAATACTCATCTTTCGGGCCCGGGCCGCCGCGTGGCCCTCTGCAACAGAAGGCCCAGATCGAGCTGGCAGGCGATGTGACCAGCCAGATGGCCAAGCACTTGTTCAAGACGCCCGCGGAAGGTCTGAGGGGGCGACGCCTTCGGCGGGGTATTGGGACAAGAGAGGCGCTTTGTGCTTCTTCTAAATGCTCAGCTATCAGGCCGGGGCCGCTGCGCTGCGATCTGCAACAGAAGGTCCAGATCGAGATGGCGGGCGATGTGCTCGGCCAGCTCGTCCAGCACCTGCTCAAGCCCCGCACGATAGGCAAAGCGTGAGGGCGCGACGCCCAGATGGGCCAGAAAAGCGCTGCGAAAGGCGTCGTCGCTGAACAGCCCGTGCAGATAGCTGCCGATCACGCGCCCGTCGGGGCTGGCCGCGCCCTCGGGGCGACCGTCCAGCACGAAAGGCGCGCGGGCGCAGTCCGGGCCGGTGGTGCGGCCCAGATGGATCTCATAGCCCTCAAGCGCCAACCCGCTTGCGCGGTCGGTGGCGTGGACCGGGCGGACGGTTTTTTCCGCACTGATCGTGGTGGTCACGTCCAAGAGGCCAAGGCCCGGCGCATGGGCCTGACCCTCAACGCCGCCCGGATCGGCGATGCTCTGGCCCAACATCTGATATCCGCCGCAGAGCCCCATAACCCATGCGCCCCTCTCGCGGGCGGCGGCGATGTCGCGGTCCCAGCCCTCGGCGCGCAGGGCGGCCAGATCGGCCATGGTCGATTTGCTGCCCGGAAGCAGGATCATATCGGCGCTCCGCGGCAGAGGACGGCCGGGCGGGACAAGTTCAACGCTGAGGCCCGGTTCCTGCATCAGCGGGTCGAGATCGTCGAAATTCGCGATCCGGGGCAGTTGCGGCACGGCGATGAGAAAAGCGCCGCGCCCGGCGCTGCGGCGCAGGTCGGCGGCATCCTCGGCAGGGAGAAGATGCGCCTTGGGGAACCATGGCAACACGCCCAGACCGGGCCAGCCGGTGCGCCGCGAGATCTCGGCATAGCCATCGTCGAAAAGTTGAGAATCGCCTCGGAACTTGTTGACCAGAAAGCCTTTTATCATCGCCGCATCATCCGGCGCGATGACCGCCTGTGTGCCGACGATCTGCGCGATCACGCCGCCACGGTCGATATCGCCTGCCAGCACCACCGGCACAGCGGCGGCGCGGGCGAAGCCCATATTGGCGATATCGGCCTCGCGCAGGTTGATCTCGGCGGGGCTGCCCGCGCCCTCGACGATGACCAGATCGGCCCCGTCGCTCAGCCTCTGAAAGCTGTCAAGAACCGCGCCCATCAATTGCGGCTTGAGGCGGCGATAGTCGGCGGCGCGGGCGCGGCCCCAGAGCTTGCCCTGAACGATGATCTGCGCGCCGGTCTCGGATTCGGGTTTCAGCAGGACCGGGTTCATATCGACCGAAGGGCTAACCCCGCAGGCCATGGCCTGCATCGCCTGTGCGCGCCCGATCTCACCGCCATCGGGGGTTGCGGCGGCGTTGTTCGACATGTTTTGCGGCTTGAACGGGCGGACCCGCAGCCCGCGCCGGGTGAAGGCCCGGCACAGCCCCGCGACCAAAAGCGATTTGCCGACATTCGAGCCGGTGCCTTGTATCATCACGCAGCGCATCTTGCCCCCGAGACTGTTTCGCCAGACCTAAGCGGCGGGGCGGGCAAGAGCAATCGCCTAGCTGCCGATCAGCGCGCGGCCCTGCCCAAGCAGCGGCTGCGCCTGTCCCAAAAGCCCGCTGCCCCCGCCGCCGATAATCGCCAGCGAGCCGCCCGCGCCGCCCGCGCCGGGCGCGCTGCCCAGCAATGTGAGCCGCTGTTCGGGGGCCGGGCGATAGCGGCGGGTGCGGCCTGCGGGCATCAGGTCGGGCACAATATGGGGCGCAAGCTCGGGCGAGAGCGCGGCAAAGCTGTTATAAGTCTCAGACGTGCCGGTCATGCCGTCGAACCCGCGCTGCCGAAAGCCCGCGCGAAGCTCATCGAAACGGGCCAGATAGCGGTTGGCATGCTGCGGTGTGCGTGAATGGAACGCGCCCGCCGCGCGGCGCCAATCGCCGAATTCGCGGTAAAGCTCGGTCACGAAGCGGGCCGCGTAGCGGGTGTTCTCAAGCGGATCGAACATCGCGGCGGGCGAGGAAAAATGCTGACCATGCCAGCGATAATTCAGCTGAAAACAGCCAATATCGACGTTCAGCCGCCCCTGTCGTACCCGCTCTTCGGCAAAAGCCACGGCAGAGGGGCGGTCGTCGAACCAGACCCCGCGCCCTTCGGCATTCACGCTCCACGCCCAGGGGCGCACCGTGGCCCCGCGCCTTCGCCCGGTTTCGGTCAGGGTCAGCGTGGCCAGAATATCGGCCGGAACGCCGGTCTCAGAGGCGACCTGAAGGGCGGCGCGTTCGCACATCTCAGCGGGCGCCCCGGCCAGCACAGGCAGGGGCAGCAATGTCAGAATCAGCAATGTCACCAGACGCAGGATCATGCCCCGATGATGCGCCCAAAAAGGTTGAGATCGGGTTAAGCCGCCCGCGATTTTGCGCATCCTCACGCGAAAGTTGGACGTCGCGGGTTGCCGCCATGGGGTGCTGCGCTAGACTATGGGTCAAATAACGAACCTCATAAATCATATGAGAAATCGATGATATCCGATTGATTGAAAGGAATAAACATGCTGACCCGCCGTCAATCTATCGCCCGTGGCCTTGCCGCCGGATCGGTTCTGGTCATCCCCACCGCCGCGCTGTCGCAGCAACCCCATGCCAACCCGATGCCACCGGAACTGCGCCAGGCGCTAGAGCGCGAGGCCAACGCGCCGGTTCTGGGCAATCCGAACGGCGATATCACGCTGGTCGAGTTCTTTGACTATAACTGCCAGTGGTGCCGCAAGCTGGTGGACGATATTCCGCATTATATCGAAAGCGACCCCAATTTGCGGATCGTTTTCCGCGAATGGCCGGTGTTTGGCGAGGGTTCGTTCTATGCCGCGCAGGTGGCGCTGGCCTCACTGCCGCAGGGCAAATATTGGCAGACCCATCACGCGCTGATGAAGATCCGGGGCCGGGCCGAGCCTGCTTCGGTGGACCGCGTGATCCGTCAGGTCGGGCTGGATGAGGCCCGTCTGCGTGAGGATATGCAGGGGCAGGCGGTGTCGTCTCATCTGCTTCATTCGCATGAGCTGGCCGATTCCATGGGGCTGGCGGGCACGCCGACCTTCATCGCCGGGCATGAGGCGCATTTCGGCGATATCTCGCGCTCGGACATGCGGGAGTTCATTGCGCAGGCGCGGCGGGATCTGGGCGTCTGAGTGCCGGAACCCGCGCTGCGAGCGCGGGTTTCCCCTCACATTACAACGCCTTACCGGCCAAGTTTCGCGTGAACCTCGTCCAGATCGACCTCGGCGCTTGGGAATTTGTTGTCGGGGTCGTCAAAGTCATATTTGAACAGCTGGAAGTCCTTTTTATAGATCTCCCAGACCAGATGGCGCGACAGATCGTCGAAATAATCGCTGACCTTATGGGCGCGCTTGGGGCCGTGGCCCTCTGATTCGTTAAAGCGCGGCACCTCTTCGACATTGACCTGAAACGGGGTCTCGGCGGCGTCCAGAACCGCCTGCATCCCCTGATTGAACTTTTCGGTGAAGAAAATCTGGTCGTAGCGCCCGCCATTGACGATAAAGGTCGAGATATGGCCCGACATGGCCGACCAGTGAATATCCGGGTCCATCGGACGCCGCCAGCGGATGGTGTCGCGCGCAAACAGCAAAAAGCGGCGGAACGACCGGACCTGATCGAAGTCGAAATTATCCTCGGGTGAGCCGACCTCGATGCCGTATTCCTGGATCAGCTGCGGCACCAGATTGCCGCGATAGCGCTTGCCATTGCGCTGAATCCCGCAGATTTTGTCAAAAAACGACGACAGGATACGCGCGTAAGGGTTGCGCACGCAGGTGAAGGTCACGCCCTTGCGGGCGCGCACGGCGGCCTCGATCGGGGCCTGGCTGTGGTCCAGCGACCATTTATGCATGCCCTCGCGCGCATCATGGATGTCGCCGTCGAAATAGCGCCCGTTATCCGAGTAATACATGATCTGACCGATGGTCGAGCAGGCGCATTTGGGCACCACGCGATAGGTGATGCTTTGGCTTTCCGTCATCCAGGTGCCGGGGAACCCCATGGTTTTACCTCTTATCACAAGCCAGCTTCTTGCGGGGGCTGGCAAAATCGTTCACAGACAGAAAGCAAATCGGCGCAGATTTTACAACGTCTGGCGTGCTTAAAAAATTGTAACTTTGTAACTCTCAGACAGCATATGTCAAAGATCGCCTTCATCCTGCTGACCCATAAAGATCCCAAGGGGGTGATCGCACAGGCCGAGCGGCTGACGGCGACGGGCGATTTCGTGTCGATCCATTTCGACGCGAACGGCAGGGCTGAGGATTTCCGGCTGATCGAAGATGCGCTGCAGGGCAACCCCTCGGTGACCTTCGCGCGCAAGCGGTTGCGCTGCGGCTGGGGCGCGTGGTCGCTGGTGGCCGCCACGCTTGAGGCGGTGCGCGCGGCGGTTGAGGCTTTCACAAGTGCGACGCATTTCTACATGCTCTCGGGCGATTGCATGCCGATCAAATCGGCTGAATATGCGCATGATTTCCTTGACCGAGAGCACGTCGATTATATTGAAAGTTTTGACTTTTTTGAAAGCGACTGGATCAAGACCGGGTTCAAGGAAGAGCGGCTGATCTATCGCCACTGGTTCAACGAACGCAGCCAGTCGCGGCTGTTTTACGCAAGCTATAACCTTCAGCGCCGCTTTGGCCTGACCCGTGAGGTGCCGCGCGACATCCAGATGATGATCGGCAGCCAATGGTGGTGCCTGCGCCGCCAGACCATTGAAAAGGTTCTTGATTTCTGCGACTCGCGCCCCGATGTGATGCGGTTTTTCTCGACCACATGGATTCCGGATGAGACGTTTTTCCAGACCATCGTGCGCCATGTCGTGCCGCGCGGTGAGATCCGCTCGCGGACGCTGACCTATCTGATCTTTACCGATTACGGGATGCCGGTCGTCTTCTGCAACGACCATTACGATATGCTCTTGGGCCAGGACTATCTGTTCGCCCGCAAGATCAGCCCGGAAGCCACGGACATGAAAGAGAAAATGGGTGCGCTCTGGCGGGTTGAGGGGCAGCATTTCCCGATCTCGGGCGAGGGCAAAAGCCTGTTTCGTTTCCTGACCGGGCGGGGCCGGATCGGGCGGCGTTTTGCCCCGCGTTTCTGGGAAACCGAGGGCAGTCTGGGCCGCCAGAACGAGTTGCTGATCGTGGTCGCCAAGAAATGGCATGTCGCCAAGCGGCTGACCCAGGCGATCCGCGACCATACCGATATTCCGGCGGTCGATTACCTGTTCAATGAGACGCAGGCGGGCCTGCCCGATATGGGCGGGATCGAGAAAACCCTTGAAAAGCGCGAACGCCATCGCCGCGCGCTGATCCGCATGTTGTTCAGCGAATTTGGCACTTCGCGCATGGTGCTGTGCCTTGATCCCTCGGCGCTTGAGCTGGTGCAGGATCTGGCCAATGACAAGGCCGAAACCCGCATCCTGTTCATCGACGCCGAGTTCGACGATGATTATGTGCGCGGCCATATCGAGCGCGTGGGTCTGGCCGGGCAATCGACCCCGCCCGAGGTGGTGGAGCGTCTGCTGCCCGTCGTGCGCGGCGATCTGGAACATGAGGCCGAGCGTTTGCAGGACATGGAGTTCGAGAATTTCGGCCAGATCTCGGCCAGTTCGGGGGTGGAGCGCAATGCGCGCAAGATTGCCGCCTTCCTGAACATTCCGCCGGAAGATGCGACCCGCATCGCCGAGACGCCCCATCTTTTTGCCGACTGACCGGAGGTTCTGATGCAGTTCACCTATGACGACAGCAACATTTTTGCCCGTATCCTGCGCGGTGAGATCCCCAATGACACGGTGCTTGAAACCGAACACACGCTGGCGTTTCGCGACATTCAGCCCAAGCGCCCGGTGCATGTTCTGGTGATCCCCAAAGGGAAATATGTGAGCTTTGACGACTTCGCTGCCCATGCCTCGCCCGAGGAGATCACCGATTTCATGCGCGTCTGTGCGCGGGTGGCTGAGGGTGAGGGGGTCTCGACCGCTGCGGGCGGGCAGGGCTTTCGCGCGATCACCAATGCGGGCACTCATGGCGTGCAGGAAGTGCCGCATTTCCACCTGCACATTCTGGGCGGGGCCATGGCCGGGCCGATGCTGGCGGCGGGCTGATCGGCCTTTCAGCTGTGCTTGCGGGTCAGGTCGACGAAGACATCCTCCAGCCGGGGCTGTTCAATCGCAATATCTCGGATCGGCAGCCCCGCGCCCCTCAGCGCGTCGATCAGCGCATCCGCCCGCATGGATGAGGGCTTGTAGCTGAAGGCCAGCCGCCCGTCCCGGCGTCGCTCCATCGTGACGCCTTCGGGCAGGGCGGGGTCGGGGGCCTCGGTGCCCGGGTCGATCACAAGCGTCTTGCCATCGGCCTGTGCGACAAGGGCCGCGGTGTCATCGAGGGCGATCACCTCGCCGCGGTCGATAATGGCGATGCGGTCACACATTTCCTCAGCCTCTTCAAGGTAATGCGTGGTCAGGATGATGGTCATGCCCTGTTCGTTCAGCCGCCGCACATTGCGCCAGAGCATGTCCCGCAGCTCAATATCCACGCCTGCCGTGGGTTCGTCCAGAACAAGAACCTGCGGGCGATGAACCAGGGCCTTGGCGAGCAGAAGCCGCCGCTTCATTCCGCCCGAGAGGCTGCGCGCATAGGCATCAGCCTGCGCGGTCAGGCCGACCAGCTCCAGAAGCTCATCCGTCCACCGCTCACCGCGCGGCACGCCGTAAAGCCCGGCTTGCACCTCAAGGCTGGCGCGGGGCGTGAAGAACGGGTCGATGTTCAATTCCTGCGGCATGACGCCAATCGCGGCGCGCGAATTGCGCGGATTGATGTCCTGATCAAAGCCCCAGATCACAACCTGACCCGCTGTTTTGTTCACCAGACCGGCCAGAATGTTGATCGTGGTCGATTTGCCTGCCCCGTTCGGCCCCAAAAGCCCAAAGATCGAGCCTGCGCGGATCGTCAGGTCAATCCCGCGCAGCGCCTCTTTCGCGGGTTGATTGCCCGAGGCGGCATAGATCTTGCGCAGCCCGGTGATCTCGATGGCGTTTGGTGTTGTCATGGCGGTCTCTTGTCTGCGGGGGCAGGGACGGGTTATGTGGGCTTAGATCAAACCCCGCGCCCGATCACAAGAAGGCCCGCCATGACTGAACACACCGCACCCCACGCCGATCGTGCCCTGCAAGACGTGACCCTGCCCGACGCGCCGCGCAGCGTCATGGTGACAAGCCGCCGTGTTGCCTGCGACGGGGAAACTTCGCTGGGCCTTGGACATCCGCGCGTCTGGCTGGCCGTGGCTGAGGATACCGGCATGGTCGAATGCGGCTATTGCGACACGCGCTATATTCTTGACCCCACCCATGCGGGGGATGCGCATTAAGCGCGCCGTCGGTTTCGGCTGAGAGGTCTCGGCCCGCCGCAAGAGGATTGGCGACCGGACCGGCCACGCGTATTAGGCGCGCCTTGGATTCCGGCTGAAGGGCCTCAGCGCGCGTTGGGTTCCGGCTGAAGGGCCTCAGCGCGCGTTGGGTTCCGGCTGAGAGGTCTCAGCCCGCCGCCAGAGGATTGGCGCTAGGCCCGGCCACCCGGCGCAGGCGGTTCTCGTCGTGGTGGTCGAACGGCTCGCGCCCCCGGATCATCAGCGTGGTGTCGATGCGGTAGGACCAGCTGTCGTCATCATGCAGCGTCACCTCGATGCGGTAGCGGTCGGTGCGGAAGTTCTGTTCGAGAAAATCGTTCGAGACGATCCCGTAATCCGCAGCCCCCCGCCGCGCCTCGACGCTGAAGCGGCGGGCGTCCTTCTCGGCCTTGCCTGCGGCCAGAAACGCCTGCCCGCGCGGGATCGTGCCGCTTTGCAGCAACAGCCCGCTGGCGGGTTCCCACAGCCAATAGCCAACCTGATCGTGGAAGGTGATCTTTTCCTCGGGGTTGTTGATATGGATGTGATAGCGCAGCCCGTAAAGCAGTTGCGGCCCGTTGGTCTGCGCGTCGATCGGATCAAAGCGCACCCTTTCGATGAACTGCTTGCGTTCTGGCCCCTGGGCCTTGGGGCTGACATCGAGACCCTTTTGCGCCTCCCATGTGCCGGCCAGGGCGCGCAGCGGGCCAAGATGGGCAAGCGTATCAGCCGAGACCGGCGGTTCGGTATAGATATCGGGCGGCGGGTGCATGGCGTGATCCTTGTGTTGCGCGCGGGCAGGAGAACCCGCAATCGCGCGCGGGGCAAGTTTTTTCCCGCGACCCTATCGGACGGCGGGCGATTTGCGGCAAATGGACCCTGCGGCGTGGACCGCCCGCTTGATTGGCTTTTCGCCAGAAGAGTGCCTTTTGCTGGCAAAGTTCCCGTAGATGAACGCCTCAGCAAACCACACGGCCCGACAGCGCCCCTTTGCCCCGGCTCAACTTCATGCGACAAGGCCCCAAAGACCCGACCACAAAGGACCACGCGCATGAGTTTCGGCAAAGGCCACCACCTGCATCTGATCGACGGATCGGCCTTTATCTTCCGCGCCTATCACGCGCTGCCGCCGCTGACGCGGAAATCGGACGGGTTGCCGGTGGGCGCGGTGGCGGGGTTCTGCAATATGCTGTGGAAATATGTGCAGGATGCCAACGGCTCGGGCGGGCCGACCCATGCGGCGGTGATCTTCGACCATTCGTCCAAGACCTTCCGCAATGAGATCTATCCCGATTACAAGGCCAACCGCCCCGAGCCGCCCGAGGATCTGCGCCCGCAATTCCCGCTGACCCGCGACGCCACCCGCGCCTTCAATATCGCCTGTATCGAGACCGAGGGGTTCGAGGCCGACGACATTATCGCGACCCTTGCCTGCCGGGCGCGCGATGCGGGCGGCTCGGCCACGATCATCAGTTCGGACAAAGACCTGATGCAACTGATCGGGGGCGGCGTCGATATGCTGGACCCGATCAAGAACAGCATTATCGGTCCCGATGAGGTGCGCGAAAAATTCGGCGTCGGGCCGGATCGGGTCGTCGATATTCAGGCCCTCGCAGGCGATTCGGTCGATAACGTGCCGGGCGCGCCGGGCATCGGGGTCAAGACAGCCGCGCTGCTGATCAACGAATATGGCGATCTGGAAAGCCTGCTGGAACGCGCCGAGGAAATCAAACAGCCCAAGCGCCGCCAGACGCTGATCGATTTTGCAGAACAGATCCGGATCTCGAAACGGCTGGTGACGCTTGATTGCGACACGCCGCTTGATCTTGATCTGGCCTCGCTTGAGGTCCGCGCGCCCGAGCCTGAGGCCCTGCTGGGCTTTCTGGCGCAGATGGAGTTCCGCACCCTGACCGCCCGCGTGGCCGAGCGTCTGGGCGCCGACGCCCCCGCCGTGCCCGACCCCGCGCCGGTCAGCACCCCTGCCGCACAGGCCGCCGCCGCGCCCGACTGGCCCGCCATCGACCATGCGGCCTATGAGACCGTCACCGATGAGGCCGCGCTTGACCGCTGGATCTCCGCGATTCGTGAGGCGGGGGCGGTTGCCATAGATACTGAGACAACCTCGCTCGATGAAATGCAGGCCGAGTTGGTGGGCATCTCGCTGGCGCTTGGACCGGGGCGGGCCTGTTATATTCCGGTCGGCCATATCGCGGGCGGGGGGGATCTGTTCGGCGGGGTCGAGAAGGTCGCGGGCCAGCTTGACCGCGATCTGGTTCTGGCGCGGCTGAAGCCCGTGCTTGAGGATTCCGCCACGCTGAAAATCGGCCAGAACGCGAAATATGACTGGAAGATCCTCGCCCGCCACGGCATCCGCATGGCGCCCTTGGAGGATACCATGCTGCTCTCCTATGCGCTTTATGCGGGTGAGCATAATCACGGCATGGATGAGCTGTCCGAGCGTTATCTGGCCCACCACCCGCTGCCGATCAAGGATCTGATCGGCTCGGGCAAGGCGCAAATCAATTTCGCGCAGGTCGAGATCGACCGCGCCGCGCCCTATGCCGCCGAGGATGCCGAGATCACCTGGCGGCTGCGCGAGGTGCTGCGCCCAAGGCTGGGTCCGGCGCAGGTCACGACCGCCTATGAGACGCTGGAGCGTCCGATGATCCCGGTTCTGGCGGAGATGGAAATGGCGGGCATTCGCGTCGATACCGATCACCTGTCGCGGATGTCGAACGCCTTCGCGCAGAAAATGGCCGGGCTTGAGGATGAGATCCACGCCCTTGCCGGTGGCCCGTTCAATGTCGCAAGCCCCAAGCAGTTGGGCGATATCCTGTTCGGGCAGATGGGGCTTGCGGGTGGCAAACAGGGCAAGACAGGGGCCTTCTCGACCAGTGCCGATGTGCTGGAGGATCTGGCCGCCGAGGGGCACGAACTGCCTGCCCGCGTGCTTGACTGGCGGCAGATTGCCAAGCTCAAAAGCACTTATACGGATGCGCTGCAAACCCATGTGAACCCCGATACGGGCCGGGTGCATACGTCCTATTCCATCGCGGGCGCGCAGACCGGGCGGCTGGCCTCGACCGATCCGAACCTGCAAAACATCCCCGTGCGCAGCGACGAGGGGCGGCGCATCCGCGAAGCCTTTGTCGCAGCCCCCGGTCATAGCCTTGTCAGCCTTGACTACAGCCAGATCGAGCTGCGGATTCTGGCCCATGTCGCGGATATTCCGGCGCTGAAACAGGCGTTCCGCGACGGCATCGATATTCACGCCATGACCGCCAGCCAGATGTTCGGCGTCCCGGTCGAGGGCATGGACCCGATGATCCGCCGCCGCGCCAAGGCGATCAATTTCGGGGTGATCTATGGCATCTCGGGCTTTGGACTGGCGCGCAACCTGCGCATCCCGCGCGCCGAGGCGCAAGAGTTCATCGACACCTATTTCCAGCGTTTCCCCGAGATCCGCGCCTATATGGACGACACCGTCGCCAAAGCGCAGCGCGACGGGTTCGTGCGCACGATCTTTGGCCGCCGGATCATGACGCCGGGCATCAATACCAAAGGCCCCGCCGCCGGTGGCGCCCGCCGCGCGGCGATCAACGCCCCGATTCAGGGCGCCGCTGCCGACATCATCCGCCGCGCAATGATCCGCATGGGTGAAGCGGTCCGAGACCTGCCCGCGCGGATGCTGCTGCAGGTGCATGACGAGCTGGTGTTTGAGGTCGAACAGGGCGCCGAAGCCGCGCTGATCGACGCCGCCCGCGCGGTGATGGAGACCGCGCCGGAGCCTGCGGTGAAGCTGTCGGTGCCTTTGGTCGTGGATGCCGGGCAGGGCGCGAACTGGGCGGCTGCGCATTAGGGCGGGCGCTGATGGAGGGCGCGGCGGAAGCTGCGCAAGCTGTCGTTGCCTTTGGTCGTTGATGCGGGGCAGGGCGCGAACTGGACGGCTGCGCATTATTTCGGGCTTTGCCGTAATGGAGCACTAGGCGGAACCTGCGGTGAAGTTGTCTGTGCCTCTGGTGGTGGATGCAGGGCAGAGCGCGAACTGGGCGGCCGCGCATTAGGGCGGGCCGTGATGGAGCGCTCGGCGCAGCCGTAGCAAATCTGTCTGTGCCTCTGGTTGTCGATGCGAAGCAGGTCGCGAGCTGGGCCGCCGCGACTTAGTGCGGGCGATGCCGTGATTGAGTGGGCGGCGGATCGCGCGGTGGAGCTGTCGGTGCTTCTGGTCGTCGCTTCGAAGTAGGCCGCGAAGCGGGCCGCCGCGAATTAGCGGCCCGCGCGGTGATGGCGACCGCGCCCGAACTTGCGGTGAAGCTGTTGGTACCGCTGGTGATAGACGCAGGGCAAGGCGCGAACCGGGCCGCCGCGAATTAGGGCGGGCCGCGCCGTGATGGAGTGCGCGGCAGAACCTGCGGTGAAGCTTTCGGTTCTTATGGTCGTCTATGCAGGGCGGCCCGCGAATTGGGCCGCTGTGCATTAGGGCGGGGGGGATGGAGCGCTCGGCGGAGGCTGCGCAAGCTGTCGTTGCCTTTGGTCGTTGATGCGAGGCAGGGCGCGAACTGGGCCGCCGCGCATTAGCGCCTAGCGCCGTGACGGAGCGCTCGGCGGAGCGTGTGGTGAAGTTGTCTGTGCCTCTGGTCGTTGATGCGGGAAGGGTGTGAGCTGCGCATTAGTGCGGGCCCTGCCGTGCTGGGGACTGCGGTTAAGCTGTCGGTGCCTTTGGTGGTCGATTCCGGGCAGGGCGCGCATTGGCCCGATGTATATTAGCGGCCCGCGCCCCGCCACAAACCTGCTGACCGCACGTTTTTGATCGGGTCGCGAATTTCCACACGGCACTTGAGTTTGGTCAAGGCCCGCGCGCGTCGCCTGTTCCACTGTCCTGCATGAAGGCGGCACTTGTGGACAGGAAGCCAGATTGGAACGATCAGCCCAAACCGGATTTTGGTGCCGCATCGCGGCCTTTCTTCATGTCGTGGTCGCCGCGTTTTTCATCGCCGCAGGTGCTGCATCGGCGCAGTCGCCGGTCCTCGCGCAATTCCTTGAGACCGTCGCACCCGCCGATCTGGCCCCCGGCGCGGACGGGTTCGGGCCGTTGCGGGACGATCTGCCGGTGGCCCCCGTCATGCGCGGCGCAGATCGGATCGGCTGGGCCTTTATCACCAGCGATTTCGTTGGCACCACCGGCTATTCGGGCAAGCCCATTCACACCATGGTCGCGGTCGATGATGGCGCGCAGGTGATCGGCGTCAAGCTGGTGAAACATTCCGAACCCATCGTGCTGATCGGCATCCCCGAATCGCGCATGGTCGAGATGGTGGCGGGCTATGTGGGCCTCGATCTGGTGGCTGAGGCGCTCGCGGGCGGCTCGGCGCATGATCTGAACATCATTTCGGGCGCAACCGTTACGGTCATGGTGATCGACGACAATATCGTGCGCGCGGGCCTGCGGGTGGCGCGGGCGCTGGGTCTGGGCGGGCTTGGTCCCGATCAGGCGGAGGCCGCGCCCCCGCGCGAGATTGCCGAGGACGCCGCCCCGATCACCGACTGGGCCGAGGGTGAGGGCGATGGCACCATCCGCCGTCTGGTCCTGACCGTGGGTGAGATCAACGAGGCCTTCGACGCCCATGACGACCTGCGCGCCGCCGCACGCCCCCTGCCCAATGAGCCGGAGACGGTGTTCATCGACATGCAGGCGGCGCTTGTCTCGGTGCCCTCCATCGGTCTGCCGATCCTTGGCGCGGCGGAATATGGCAATGTCGAGACATGGCTGGAGGAAGGCGACAGCGCCATCGCGATTGCCGGTCTTGGCATCTATTCCTTCAAGGGGTCGGGCTATGTGCGCGGCGGGATATTTGACCGTATCCAGTTGATTCAGGACGATATCTCGGTGCGGTTCCGCGACCGCCAGCATCGCCGCACCACCATCGCCCTAGAAGGCGCGCCCGATTTTACCGAGATGGACCTGTTCCGCATCCCCGCCGATAGCGGCTTTGATCCGGCGCGGCCCTTCCGCATTCAGCTTCTGGTGCATCGTGATGTCTCGGCCCTGGACAAGGCGTTTCTGACCTATGATCTGGGCTATCAACTGCCCGAGCGTTATCTGGCCCCGCTGCCCGCGCCGGAACCCGCTCCTGCGCCCGCCGCGCCCGTCGCCGCCGATCTGGACGAGGCCGCCGCGCAGGCCGCGCTGTGGCAACGGGTCTGGGATGCCAAGCGCCCGCAGATCGCGGTTGTGGTCGCCATGCTGGGCGTGCTGACGGCGGCGTTCTTCTTTCAGGACTTTTTCACCCGCTCGGAACGCGCGGTGCGGATTTTCCGGCTGTCCTTCCTGACCGTGACGCTTGTCGTTCTGGGCTGGATGTGGAACGCGCAGCTTTCGGTGGTGAATATCCTCGCGCTGTTCGCCAGCCTGCGCGACGGGTTTTCGTGGCAGGCATTCATGCTGGACCCGCTGACCTTCATCCTGTGGTTCAGCGTCGCGGCGGCGCTGATCTTCTGGGGGCGTGGGGCCTATTGCGGCTGGCTTTGCCCGTTCGGCGCATTGCAGGAACTGACCAACCAGATCGCGCGCAAGCTGAGCGTGCCGCAGATCACCGTGCCGTGGTTCATCCATGAACGGGCATGGGCGGTGAAATACATGATCTTCCTTGGCCTGTTCGGGGTCTCGCTGATGAGCCTTGACCGGGCCGAGCATCTGGCCGAGGTCGAGCCGTTCAAGACCGCGATTATCCTGAACTTCCAACGCTCATGGCCGTTCCTGCTTTATGTCGGCGTGCTGCTGGGGGCCGGGCTGTTCATCGAGCGGTTCTATTGCCGTTACCTCTGCCCGCTTGGCGCGGCGCTGGCGATCCCGGCGCGGCTGCGGATGTTCGACTGGCTCAAGCGTTACAAGGAATGCGGCAATCCGTGCCAGACCTGCGCCAAGGAATGTTTCGTGCAGGCCATCCATCCCGAGGGCCAGATCAACCCCAACGAGTGTCTGAACTGTATGCACTGTCAGGTGCTGTATCACTCGGAGACGAAATGCCCCGTCGTCATCAAGCGGCTGAAACGCCGCAAGAGCATCAGCGACAGCGGCGTGCCCGATCTTGGGCCGCGCGCGGGCATCACCAACCACCCCAATCTTGTGACGAAGGGAGTCTGAGATGATTGAAGACAACAAGACCCGGATCAGCCGTCGCGGCCTGCTTGGCGCAACGGCAGGCGGCGCAGCCCTGCTGGGCGGTGGCATCACCACGCGCAGCGCCTTCCTTGCCGCCGCGACCGGCGGCGCGGCGACCGCAGCCGCCTCAAGCGCGGCGCAGGCGCAAGCGGCCTCTGGCGCGCCCAATGTGCATATCGCGCCCGGCCAGCTTGATACCTATTACGGCTTCTGGTCCTCGGGCCAGACCGGCGAGGCGCGGATCCTGGGCATCCCGTCCATGCGCGAATTGATGCGGATTCCGGTGTTCAACCGCTGTTCCGCGACCGGCTGGGGCCAGACCAATGAATCGATCCGCATCCATCAGCGGACGATGAGCGACAAGACCCGCGCTTTCCTTGAGGCGAATGGCAAGAAGATCCACGACAACGGCGATCTTCACCATATCCATATGTCCTATACGGACGGGCGCTATGACGGCCAGTATCTGTTCATGCAGGACAAGGCCAATGGCCGCATCGCGCGGATCCGCTGCGATGTGATGAAATGCGACGCCATTCTGGAAATGCCCAACGCCACCGCCATGCACGGGATGCGCCCGCGCAAGGTGCCGTCCTCGAACTATATCTTCTGCAACAGTGAGGATGAAACGCCGCTGGTCAATGACGGCACGACCATGCATGACACCTCCACCTATGTGAACCTGTTCAGCGCCGTGGACAGCGAAACCATGGATGTGGCCTGGCAGATCATGGTCTCGGGCAACCTTGACAATTGCGACGCCGATTATGACGGGAAATATGCGTTCTCGACCTCGTATAACTCGGAAATGGGGATGACCCAGCCCGAGATGACCGCCGCCGAAATGGACCATGTGGTGATTTTCGACATTGAGGCGATCGAGGCCGCGATCGAACGTGGCGAGTATGAGGAGCTCAACGGCGCCAAGGTGCTGGACGGGCGCAAGGAAAACGCGGCTGCACGGCTGACCCGTTACGTCCCGATCCCGAACAACCCGCATGGCTGCAACATGGCCCCGGACAAGATCCACCTCTGCATCGCGGGCAAGCTGTCGCCCACGGTCAGCGTGATCGACGTGCGCCTGCTGCCCCCGGTCTTTGCCGATGAGGCGGAACCCGAAAGCTGCATCGTCGCACAGCCCGAGCTGGGCCTTGGCCCGCTGCACACTGCCTTTGACGGCGAGGGGAACTGCTATACCTCGCTGTTCCTCGACAGTCAGGTGGTCAAGTGGAACCTTGATCGTGCCGTGCGCGCCTATGCGGGCGAAAATGTCGATCCGATCATCTCCAAGGTCGATGTGCATTATCAGCCGGGCCACCTGAAAACCACGCTTGGCGAAACGCTTGATGCCGATGGCAAATGGTTGGTCTGTCTGTCCAAGTTCTCGAAGGACCGCTTCCTGAATGTCGGCCCGCTCAAGCCCGAAAACGACCAGTTGATCGACATCTCGACCGATCAGATGGTGGTGGTCCATGACGGCCCGAACTTTGCCGAGCCGCATGACGCGATTGCCGTTCCGGCCGCGCTGATGACGCCGATCATCAAATCGGTCTGGGACCGCAACGATCCGATGTGGGCAGAGACCCGCGCACAGGCCGAGGCCGACGGGATCGACCTTGACGACTGGCAGGACAGCGTGATCCGCGATGAGGCCGACCCGACCAAGGTGCGGGTCTATATGTCCTCGCAGGCGCCGAACTTTGCCCTCGACATGTTCGAGGTCAACGAGGGCGACGAGGTCACCGTCATCGTCACCAACCTTGACGATATCGACGACCTGACCCACGGCTTCACGCTTGGCAATCACGGTATCGCGATGGAGGTCGGGCCTATGGCCACGTCCTCGATCACCTTCAAGGCGGCGAAGCCCGGCGTTTACTGGTATTATTGCCAGTGGTTCTGCCACGCGCTGCATATGGAGATGCGCGGCCGGATGCTGGTTAACCCCAAGGCGGCCTGATGATGATCCGCATCCTTGCCCTTGCCATGATCCTGCTGGCCGGTCCCCTCGGGGCCGCCACTGCGGTCGTGCCTGCGGGCGGGGATGCTTTGCAACGCGCCATCGCCGGGTCCGCGCCCGGCGATGTGCTGATCCTTGAGCCGGGGCTGCATCACGGCCCCGTCACCATCGACCACGCCCTGACGCTTGAAGGGCGTGAGGGCGCGCAGATCGACGGCGGCGGGCAGGGCAGCGTGATTTTTGTCACCGCCGAGAATGTCACCATTCGCGGGCTGCTGCTGACCGGATCGGGCAATTCGCATCAGGATATCGATTCGGGCGTGTTGCTGACCCGGACCGCCCATGGCGCTTTGGTTGAGAATAACCGGCTGGAGGGCAATCTTTACGGCGTCGATATTCACGGCGCGCGGGACAGCATCGTCCAGAACAACGTGATCATCGGGCGGCGCGACCACCGGATGAACAGCCGGGGCAATGGCGTCTATGTCTGGAACGCGCCCGGCGCGCAGGTGATCGGGAACCGCATCCGCTATGGGCGTGACGGGATCTTTACCAACTCATCGCGGCAAAACGTGTTTCGCGACAATATGATGACCGATCTGCGTTTCGCCGTGCATTACATGTATACCAATGACAGCGAGGTCAGCGGCAATATCTCGGTGGGGAACCATCTGGGCTATGCGATGATGTTCTCGGACCGGGTGACGATCACTGATAACCTGTCGATCAACGACCGCGACCATGGGGTGATGCTGAACTATGCCAATGGCGCGGATGTGGCGGGCAATCTGGTTACCGGCGGGCCGGAAAAATGCACCTTCATCTATAACGCGCATCGCAACCTGATCGTGGACAACCGTTTCGAGGGCTGCGATATTGGCATCCATTTCACCGCAGGTTCCGAACGCAACGCATTGACCGGAAACGCCTTTATCGGCAACCGCACGCAGGTGAAATATGTCGGCACCCGCGATATCGAATGGAGCCTTGAGGGGCGCGGCAATTACTGGTCGGATCACCCGGTTTTCGATCTGAACGGCGACGGGATTGCCGACAGCCGGTTTCGGCCGAATGATCTGATGGATCATATTCTCTGGTCGCAGCCCGCCGCCGCGCTTCTGACCGGCAGCCCCGCTGTGCAGTTGATCCGCTGGAGCCAGGCGAATTTCCCGGCCACCCTGCCGGGCGGCGTCGTGGACAGCTTTCCGCTGACCCGCCCTGTGGTGATCGACCTGCCCCCCGAAATTGCAGAAATGGCGGCTCGCGCGCCGCTTTGGAAAACCGTAAGGACCGATGACGATGGCGCTGACGCTTTCGCACCTCACTAAACGCTTCGGCGATTTCACCGCGCTGAATGATGTGGCGCTTGCCGTTCAGCCCGGTCAGCGGGTCGCGCTGCTGGGCCATAACGGCGCGGGCAAATCCACGCTGATGAAGATCGTGCTGGGGCTGATCCCCTTTGATGGCGGCGAGGTGTCGGTGATGGGCTCAGGCCCGGGCAGCGCCGAGGCCCGCGCGCGCGTCGCCTATCTGCCCGAGAACGTCGCATTTCACCCCGCGCTGAGCGGGCTTGAGATGGTCCGCTATTATCTGCGGCTGCGCGGTCAGCCGGTCTCCGAGGCACCCGGCTTGCTGGAGCGGGTCGGGCTTGGCCATGCGATGAAGCGGCGCATCGGCACTTATTCCAAGGGGATGCGGCAGCGGGTCGGTCTGGCGCAGGCGCTGATCGGGCGGCCCGGCCTGCTGGTTCTGGATGAGCCGACCTCGGGGCTTGATCCGGTCTCGCGGCGGTCGTTTTACGAATTGCTGGACGGTCTGGCCGCCGAGGGCGCGGGCATCCTGCTCTCCAGCCACGCCCTGACCGAGGTTGAGGCGCGCACCGATCGCATCGTCATTCTGTCGCAGGGCCGTCGCGTGGCTGAGGGCACATTGGCCGATCTGCGCCGTGAGGCGGCGTTGCCGGTCTCTTATCTGCTGATCCCGCAACCGGGGGCCGAACCGGGCCTGCGCGCCGCATTCCCCGAGGCGCGCGACAACCCTGCGGGCCTGATCCTGTCGGGCGCGCAAAGCGACAAGCTGGAGACTCTGCGCCGCATCGCGGCCATGCCGGATCTGGTCGCGGATCTGGAGGTGATGCCGCCCAGTCTGGAAGATATCTACAGCCATTTCGGCGCAAAGGGGGCCGCAGCATGATCGGGCGTATTCTGGCCACGGCGCAGGCTGAATTGCGCATCGCGCTGCGCAACCGTTGGGTGGCGATTGCGGTTGCCATGATGGCGGTGTTTGCGCTTGTGCTGTCGGCGGCGGGTTCGGCGCCCACGGGGGCACTTGGCGCGGACCGGCTGTCGGTGGTGGTGGCCTCACTGACGAATCTTGCCGTCTATCTGGTTCCGCTGCTCGCTTTGCTGATGTCATTCGACGCGGTGGCGGGCGAGGTTGAGCGCGGCACGCTGCCGCTGCTTCTGACCTATCCGATTGCGCGGGCCGAGATCCTGGCCGGACGCCTGCTGGCGCATCTGGCCATTCTGGGGCTGGCGGTCGCGGTGGGTTACGGTCTGGCCGCGATTGCCGCGATTGCCGTTGATGGCGGCGCAGTCGCCGGTCTGCCCGCCTTGTGGCGCCTGTTCTGGACCTCGCTCTTACTGGGCGCGAGCTTTCTGGGTCTTGGCTATGTGCTGTCGGCTTTGTCGCGCAGGCCGTCGGGGGCGGCGGGTCTGGCGATTGGCGCATGGCTGGTCGCGGTGGTGCTTTACGACCTTGGCCTTCTGGCCGGTCTGGTCGCCACCGGCGGCGAGGGGGCCTTCGGCGCGGCGCTGCCCGCTTTGTTGCTGGCCAACCCCGCCGATGCGTTCCGCCTGTATAATCTTGCCGCATCTGAGGCCACGGCGGCGGCGGCAGGTCTGGGCGGGGCTGCGAACACGATCCCCGCATGGGCCTCGCTTTTGTCCCTGTTACTGTGGCCGGTCGCGATGCTGACCGCCGCCAGCCTTGTCTTTCGTCGGGTGCAGCCATGAAACGTCTTGCCCTGATCGCCCTTGTCGCGCTGAGCGCCTGCCGAGAGGAACAGGCCGCCATCCCGGGGCCTGTGACGATGACCGAATCGGCGGTGGGTCACTTCTGCCAGATGAACGTGTTGGAACATCCCGGCCCCAAGGCGCAGGTGCATCTCAAGGACGTGATGGACCCGCTGTTCTTCAGTCAGGTGCGCGACGCCATTGCCTATCAGCGGATGCCTGAGCAAAGCCACGAGGTGATCGCGGTCTATGTCAGCGATATCGCGCAGGCCGAAAGCTGGGATTTCCCCGGCGCGGATAACTGGATCGCGCAGGAAAGCGCGGTCTATGTTCTGGGCTCTGACCGCGAGGGCGGGATGGGCGCGGCCGAGACGATCCCCTTTTCGACGCGAGAGGCCGCCGAGGCCTTTATCGCGGACCATGGCGGTGAGATCCGCGCCCTTGACCAGATCACCACCGAAGAGGTGCTCAGCCCCGATGACGGGGCGAGCGCCGCGGCTGAGGATGACAGCGCGGGCGATTATGCCGACCGGCTTCGCAGGCTTGGCCGGGATTGAGGAGAAAGCGATGAACAGGCGGCGGTTTCTGACAATCACGGCGGCGATGTGCGCCTATGCGGCGCTGCCCGGTGGGGCTCGGGCGGGCGGCTATGCGCAGTGGGAAGGGGTCGCGCTTGGCGCAAGGGCGCGGATCACGCTTGAGGCGCCCGATGCGGGGCTGTTCGAGGCAATCCGCGCCGAGATTGCCCGGCTGGAGGATGTGTTCAGCCTCTATCGCCCCGGCTCCGCCCTGTCGCGGCTCAACCGCGACGGCGTGATCGAGGCCCCGCCCTTTGAGCTTGCCGATTGCCTTGCCCTTGCCGGGCGGGTGCATGAGGCGACCCACGGGCTGTTCGATCCGACCGTCCAATCGCTCTGGCTGGCCTATGCCGATGCGCAAGGCGCGCCCGCGCCCGCGCGGCTCAAGGCGCTTGCGATGGGGTGGCAGGGGGTGCGGCTGGACCCCGCGCGGATCAGCCTGGGTGAGGGCATGGCCCTGACGCTGAACGGGATTGCGCAGGGCTATATCGCGGACCGGGTCGCGGCGCTGATCCGGGCGCGGGGCTACGACCGCGTCATGGTCGATACGGGTGAGCTGCACGCCATCGGCACCGCGCCGGATGGGCGCGACTGGCCGGTGACGCTTGCGGGCGGCGGGCAGATCGGGCTGGAGAGCCGCGCGCTTGCCACATCGGCGCCGCTTGGCACCAGCTTTGATGCGGGCGGACGGGTCGGGCATATTCTGGACCCGCGCAGCAGAGAGCCTGCCCCTGCGCGATGGGCTTCGGTCTCGGTGTCGTCGGGCTCGGCGGCGGTGGCGGATGCGCTGTCAACGGCCTGCTGCCTGATGGAAAGCCGCGCCGCGATGGACCGTGCCGCAGCCGGTTTCCGCGACACAAGGGTTGAGCGGGCTCAGGCGGTGTAGCCCCTCACCGTCTGGGCCTTGCGGGCTCGATAACCGCGCGCTTGCCACATCGGCGCCGCTTGGCACCAGCTTTGATGCGGGCGGACGGGTCGGGCATATTCTGGACCCGCGCAGCAGAGAGCCTGCCCCTGCGCGATGGGCTTCGGTCTCGGTGTCGTCGGGCTCGGCGGCGGTGGCGGATGCGCTGTCAACGGCCTGTTGCCTGATGGAGAGCCGCGCCGAGATGGACCGCGCCACAGCCGGTTTCCGAGACACAAGGGTTGAGCGGGCTCAGGCGGCGTAGCCCTCACCCTCTGGGCCTTGCAGGCTCGGGCGCGTGGATATGTTCGGCATCGTCGCCCGGCGGCAGGGTAAACGCGCCCCGGCCCCAATCGGCGCGGGCCCAGTCGATGCGGGCGGCCTCGATCCGCTCGCGGCTTGAGGCGACGAAGTTCCACCAGATATAGCGCGGCCCGCTCAGCGTCGCCCCGCCCAGAGCCATCAGCCGCGCGCCCTCGGCCCCCGCCTCAACGGTGATCGCATCGCCGGGGCGGAAGACCATCATCCGACCGGCGGCGAAGTCGTCACCCGCGAACCGGATTGCGCCCTGGGTCACGTAAATGCCCCGGTCCTCGTGATTGTCGGGCAGGGGAAAGCGCGCGCCGGGGGCGAGCGTCACGTCCAGATAAAACGCCTCGGAGAACATCGTTGCCGGGGCGGCCTCACCGTAGGCCGCGCCAAGGATCAGGCGGGCTGTGACGCCATGGGCCTCGATCACGGGCAGGCTTTCCTTCGGGTGATGCTCAAAGATCGGCGCCATATCCTCAACCTCTTCGGGCAGGGCAATCCAGCTTTGGATACCGAACAGGCTGTGCGGGCCTTGGCGGGCGGCCTCGCTTGTGCGCTCGGAATGAGTGACGCCGCGCCCGGCCACCATCCAGTTCAGCGCGCCGGGGCGGATGATCTGGTCGGTGCCGAGGCTGTCGCGATGATGAAAATCGCCCCGGTAAAGATAGGTCACGGTGCCAAGGCCGATATGGGGATGCGGGCGCACGTCGATGCCCTGGCCGGTCAGGAATTCGGCCGGGCCCGCCTGATCGAAAAAGATGAACGGGCCGACCATCTGGCGCTTGGGCGCGGGCAAGGCGCGGCGCACCTCGAAGCCGCCGATATCGCGGGCGCGCGGCACAATGACGGTCTCGATCGCATCGGCGCTCAGTTGATCGGGATGGCCGGGGGCTAACAGGGGGTTCCAGCTCATGTTCGGGGCCTTTCTGCGGTTTTTTCCAACCTAGCGCGCGGGGAGGGCCGCGCAAGGGCGGTGCCGTTCGGCCAGCCCGAACGCGGGGGGCGTTTTTGGCGTCATTCGGTTTGGGCAAGCGCGGCTGCTCGGGTGGCGACTGAGCGGGCCGCTCACGGCAGGTTTTCCCTCGCTTCTTTGAAACGCATCGGCTGATAAATTCGCGCAAACGGCGTCGGTTGGGTCAAGCGCCTCTGCTCCGGTGGCGGTTGAGCGGACAAAACACGGACGGCGCATGGCATCCCCATGCCCTTCGTTTCGTCCACGCTCATATGCGCGTGGCGTGGCACGACCGCCGATAGCCGACTTGCAAGAGCGCGGGGCAGGCCGGTGCCGCGCGGGTGGACGTCTCGCCCAAGCCCGCCGCGCGACCACCGTTCGGCCAGCCCGAACGCGGGCTTTCTCTGACGCGGGTTGGATGCAGGCCGCGCGCGGCCTATCTTGGCGGCAACAGCGAAAGGCAGAACATGACCTCTGGCATCCATCATGTGACCGCGATCACCGCGGACGTTCAGCGCAATGTCGATTTCTATGCGGGCTTTCTGGGCCTGCGTCTGGTCAAGCAGACCGGCGGTTATGAGGACGGCGCGCAGCTTCATCTGTTTTATGGCGACGGGGCGGGCAGTCCCGGCTCATTGCTCAGCTTCCTGGTCTGGCAGGGCGGGGCGCGGGGGCGCACGGGTCTGGGCGTGGTCTCGGAAATCGCTCTGGCGGTGCCTGCCGCGCAGATCGGTGACTGGCTGATCCGCGCGATGAAGGCGGGGGTTGAGGCGACTGGCCCCGCGGCTGAGGGCGGCCATCCGGTCCTGCGCCTGCGCGACCCCGACGGTCTGATCATCAAGCTGACCGGCGTTGATGCCGCGCCCACCGTCCCATGGGGCGAGGCGCCCGCCCGCATCCATTCCGTGACCGTGCTGAGCGATGAGGCCGAGGCCACCGCCCGCTTCATCACCCGCTTCGGCTATCGCGAGACCGGGCGCGAGGGGCCGTTCATCCGCCTCTCCTCTGACCGTGATCAGGTTGAGATCCGGGCCTCCGCGGGCTTTGTTCCGGCAATTGCGGGGGCGGGCGTGGTCGATCATGTGGCCTTTCGCGCCACAGACGCGGATGCTGTGCGGCAGATGCGGCTTGATCTGCGCGACCATGAAGGCGTGACAAATGTCCATGACCGGCAATATTTCCTGTCGCTTTATGTCCGGGCGCCCGGCGGGCTCTTGGTGGAATATGCCACCGACGGGCCGGGTTTTGCGGTCGATGAGCCCGAAGATGCGCTTGGCCAGACGCTGATGTTTGCGCCCCATGACGCAGGCCGCGCCGATGATCTGCGCGTGATGCTGCCCCAGTTTGCCATGCCCGGCGATGAAAGGATGCCGATGCGTGACCTGCCCTTTATTCACCGATTTCATCACCCTGCTGAGCCTGACGGTTCGGTCATCGTCCTGCTGCATGGCACTGGCGGGAATGAGGCCGACCTGATGCCGCTGGCTCATCGGCTGAACCCGCGCGCCACCCTTCTGGGCCTGCGCGGACGCTCAACCGAGGAAGGGATCAACCGCTGGTTTCGCCGCTATAGCGCGGTCAGCTATGATCAGGCCGATATCCGCGCCGAGGCAGCGGCCTTCGCGGGTTTCATGGAGGAGGCGCAGCGGGCTTATGGGCTGGACGCGGCGCGGATCAGCTATCTGGGTTATTCCAACGGCGCAAACCTTCTGGGCGCGGTGATGCGGCTCCATCCCGGCACGGTGCGCCGCGCGATTCTGCTACGCGGGATCGAGGTTTTGGAGGACGCCCCCCGCGCCGATCTTTCGGGCCATGAGGTGCTGATGCTGTCGGGGCGTGACGATTATTTCGGCGCCATGGCTCCCGCGCTTGAGACCGCTTTGCGCGAGGGTGGCGCGGAACTCGACGCGCGGATGCTCGAGGCCGGGCATGAGCTGTCGCCCGAGGATACCGAGCAGGCGCAGGGCTGGCTGGCCGCGCGGGCTTAGTCCGCCAAAAGCACCGGCGCGGGGCCGAGCGTGACCGGGCCGATCTGGGTCTGGCCATCCTCAAAGCGCAGCGCGATGCGCATCTCGCCGGGTGCGGCGGGGGGCAGGCTGTCCTCCGCCGCGCCAAAGCTGGCCAGATTGTTCAGCCCGGCCACGACCGGCAGAACCATGCTTTGCGGCATCAGCCCCATCGCGGCGGCGGCTTCAAGAAAGCTTTGCGCATCGGTGGAATACAGCCCGAGCTGCCCCTCGGCCCGGCCCTCGGCGTCGGCGATGACCCGGCCCATCAGCCGCGCCGTGGCCGGGCCAAGGGTGAGCGTGACGCCCTGCGTTTCAATGCCGGTCAGCCGCGGCGTACTGGCGGATCCCGCGCCCGGCGCCTCGGTCAGCCAGACCCGCGCCGCGCCCGTCGCATCAAGCGCCGAAGGCAGGCCGATGCCGGTCAGCGCCTCAGGCGCAAGCCCCTGCATATCGAGGGTGACATCATAGGCGGCGTTGCTGCGGATCGGCGCTTGCAGCCCCGGCACGGCCAGCCGCGCGTGGGCCGACAGGCTCTCAAGCAGCGGTGCGCCAGCCAGAGCGACGCTCTGCGCGTCAAGCTGTGCCTCGCTTAACGCGCCGCGATTGGCGGGTGATAGCGCGGCAAAGCCCGTGCCTGCGCCGATGCTGACGGGCAGATCAAGACCGGCCTGCCGAATCACCATTTCGGGCGGCAGATCAAAGCTGAACGCATTGGGCCGCGTCACCGGCACGAACAGATCAAGCGCAGGCGCGCTGATCCCGTCCGTGCCATCGCCCATCTCGACCCCGGTCAGGTGCAGGCCGAACCGGCCCGGCGCGCGCAGTGGCGCGACTGAGGCCGCATCAATGTCGGGGCTGGCCGCGATCTGTTCGCGGGCGCGGTTGCTCAGCCAGCTTTCGCCGCCCATCCAGCCGCCGACCGCCAGCAAAGCGACCACCAGAACCGTTATCAACAATCCGCGCATCACTAGTCCCCCGCCATCACACCCCTTGAAACGCGCATATCAAAGCGTAATTTGCCCCTCAGCGAAAGGGCAGAAGCACGATATGAACAAGAATGACGGCAACTGGGTCTTCGCCTATGGCTCACTTTTGTGGGATCCGGGCTTCGATATGGTTGAGCGGCAGGTTGCGCGGCTGGAGGGCTATGCGCGCAGCTTTTGCCTGCGCTCGGTCACCTATCGCGGCACGCCGGAGGCGCCGGGGCTTGTGCTGGGCCTTGACGCGGATGAGGCCGCGCATTGCACCGGGCTTGCAATGCGGGTTGAGGATGGGCCATGGCCCGAGGTGCTGGCCTATCTGCGCGAACGCGAGCTGACGACAAGCGCCTATCGTGAGGAAATCCTGCCGGTTGCGCTTGAGGACGGGCGCCATGTCCGCGCCGTGACCTATGTGATGCGCCGCGACCATCACCAATATGCGGGCGGGCTGCACCTGTCCGAACAGGCCCGGATCATCGCCACCGCGCAAGGCGGGCGCGGGCCGAATGCGGATTATCTGTTCAACACGGCGGCGCATCTGAACGGGATCGGGCTGGGCTGTCCGCAGATGGACGATCTGGCGGGGCAGGTCCGGGCGATCTTGGCGCAGGGGCAGGACGCGGGGCAGGGTGCGCAGTAGCCTGCCGCAAGCCGTGCGATTTTAACGAAAACAGCCGTTGGCACAGAGGGGCGGCTTGCCTAAGGTCGGGGCGACAGGTTCTTGCCCAGAGGGACGCCGCCCGTGACCGACGAGACCAGCACGCCACCCGAAGCCGAGCCCGCCACCCGCGAGGGTGCGACGCGCGAGGGCGCAACCCGAGGCAGGCTCTCGGCGCGGCGGATCGAGGCGCGGGCCGCGCAACAGCCGCGCTTCAGCCAGCCGGTGCGCCAGATCCTGCTGATGCTGATCGTGCTGGCTTTGGTCGCGGCGGGCGGCTGGTTTGCTTACGGGCGCATCTATTCGATCTTTGCCGCCAATCCGGTGCTGAACGGGATCATCCTTGGCGTGTTCGTGCTGGGCGTTCTGGCCTGTTTCTGGCAGGTCGCGCAGCTGATCCAGTCGGTGATCTGGATCGAGCGCTTTGCCGAGGCGCGCCGCAATGCCGCGGCCTCTGGCGTTGCCGCGCAGGGGCAGGGCGATGTCGTCCCGCCGCGCCTGCTGGGGCCTCTGGCCACGCTCTTGGGCGGGCGGGGACCGGCGGGGGGCGTGATCTCGACCGGCTCGGCGCGGTCGATCCTCGATTCGGTCGCGACCCGCATTGATGAGGCGCGCGACATCACCCGCTATCTGTCCAACCTGCTGATTTTTCTTGGTCTTCTGGGGACGTTCTATGGCCTCGCCACGACCGTTCCGGCGGTGGTTGAGACGATCCGCGCGCTTGCCCCGCAAGAGGGGGAGACCGGGCTTGAGGTCTTTGAAAAGCTGATGTCCGGGCTTGAGGCGCAGTTGGGCGGGATGGCCACGGCCTTTTCATCCTCGCTTCTGGGGCTTGCCGGGTCGCTTGTCGTGGGCCTGCTGGAGCTGTTCGTGACCCATGGCCAGAACCGCTTTTACCGTGAGCTTGAGGAATGGATGTCGTCCTTCACCCGCATCGGCCTTGGCGGGGATGAGGGCGACAAGCTGGATCAGGCGAGCCTTGCCGCCTTCCTTGACCGCATGGCCGATCAGATGGCGGTCATGCAGGATTTCTATCTGGAACGCGACGAATTGCGCGAGGCGGAGGCTGCGGGCAATGACAGCCGCATCGCCGCGCTTGGCCATGACACCGCGCGGCTGGGTGCCTATCTGGCCGAGGATGCGCAGACCCGCGCCGCTGACCGCGCCCGCATGACGGACGCAATGGCCCAGCTGGCCGAGGGCCAGACCCGGCTTGTCGCCCTGGCCGAAGGCGCGGGCAATGATGAGGGCGGCGCGGTGCTGCGATCCATGGATGAGGCGTTGGGCCGGCTGGTCGCCCATGCCGCGAATGAGGCCGACACCCATATGCGGCTGCGGTCCATGGACGAATCGCTGATCTATCTGGCCGCGCAGGCCGAGACCGCGCGCCCCGACGGTGATGAGGAAAGCCGCGCGCTGCTGCGCTCGATCAACGCGTCGCTTGCCGCGCTGCAAGCCCCGCCCGCAGCCTTGCAGCCTGACCCGGAAAGCCGTGATCTGCTGCGCTCGATCGACGAAGGCATCGCCGCGCTTGCCGCTCATCGCGCGGCCGAGGTTGAGGCTTATGCGCAGGCCGATGACGGGGCCGAGGCGCGGATGCGGCTGCGGTCGATCGACGTGACGCTTGGCCGTCTGGTTGAGGAAATCGCCGCCTCGCGTCAGGATATGATGGCCGAGTTGCGCGGCGATATCGCGCATCTGACGAAATCGGTGCAACGACTGGGCGGAGGCGGCTGATGGCGCTTCACCGCGCGCGCTCGGCCAATCGCTTCAACTCGACCATCTGGCCGGGCTTTGTCGATGCGATGACCGCGCTGCTCATGGTGCTGATGTTCGTGATCACGATTTTCATGGTCGTGCAATCGGTGCTGCGGGAACAGGTGGACGCGCAGGAAAGTCAGCTGGATCAGCTGGGCGAACAGATTGCCGGGCTGACCTCAACCCTTGCGGTGGCCGAGGGACAGCGCGATTCGCTTGGCGCGGATCTGGCGGCTGAGCAGGCGCGGGTGCGGGCTTTGGACGATGATCTGGGGCAGGCTTTGTCGCGGATCACCGGGTTTGAGGCGCAGGTCGCGGCGCTGATCGCCGCGCGTGATGCGGTTGCGGCGCAGGCGGGTGAGGCGGAGGCCGCGCTCTCTGCCGCGCGGGATGAGATCGACGCGCAGGCCGAAGAGGCCCGGCTGGCGGCGGCGCGTCGCGAGGCGCTAGAGGCTTTGCTGGCCGAGATCCGCGCTGAACAGGCGGAGACTGCGGAGGCGTTAGGTGAGGCGCAGGCCGGTCTGACGGAGGCCGAGGCCGCGCGTCTGGCCGATGCTGCGGCGGCCGAGGCATTGCGCGCGCGGTTGGAGGGGGCTGAGGCTGAGCTGACCGCCATGACCCTCTCGCTGGAGCAAAGCCGCCGTGAGGCTGAGGAAACCCTGACCTTGCTTGCCGCCGCTGAGGCTGCCCGCGCGGGGCTTGTCGCGGATGCCGAACAGCAACTCACGGAGGCTGAGCGGCAGGCGGGCCTTTTGGTCGCAGCGCAGGCGCAACTGGCTGATCAGGAACAACTTTCGAGTGAGGCGCAGCGCCGCGTGGCCCTGCTGAACGAACAGGTCTCGGCGCTCAATGCGCAGCTTGGCACGCTGCAATCGGTGCTGGCCGCGACTGAGGCCGACCGCGCCGCAGACGCGCTGCAACTGGACGATCTGGGCGCGCAGCTCAACGCGGCGCTCTTGCGCGCGACCCGTGAACAAGAGGCGCGGCTGGAGCTTGAAGAGGCCGAACGGACCCGGCTTGAACAAGAGGCCGCCGATCTGGCCCGCTATCGGTCCGAATTCTTCGGCAGGCTCAGCCAGATCCTTGAGGGGCGTGAGGGGGTGAATGTCGTGGGCGACCGCTTTGTTTTCTCCTCCGAGGTGCTGTTTGGCACCGGCGAGGCGGTGCTGTCCGATGCGGGCCGCGCGGGCATTGCGCAGGTGGCCTCGATGCTGCGCGATATCTCGGATGAGATCCCGCCAGAGATCGACTGGATCATCCGCGTCGATGGCCACACCGATAACGTGCCTTTGTCGGGGCAGGGGCGGTTTCGCGACAATTGGGAACTCTCGCAGGCGCGCGCCCTTGCGGTGGTGCGCTATCTGGTCGAGGATCAGGGCTTTCCCGCCGAACGCCTTGCCGCGACCGGCTTTGCCGAGTTCCGGCCCGTTGCCACCGGCAACTCGCCTGAGGCGCGCGCGCAGAACCGGCGCATCGAACTCAAACTGACGGAGCGGTGATGACCGAATTTCTGGATACCCCATCAGGGCGGCGCATCGCCTACGCGCAGCAGCCGGGCGGGGGACCGGGCGTGGTTTTCCTGGGCGGTTTCAAATCCGATATGCGCGGATCGAAGGCCGAATATCTGGCTGACTGGGCCGCGCGGACGGGCAGGGCCTTTCTTCGGTTCGACTATTCCGGCCATGGCGAAAGCGCGGGCGCTTTCGAGGATGGCGCGATCGGCGACTGGGCGGCGGATGCGATGGCCGCGATCAGCGCGCTGACCCAGGGGCCGCAGATTCTGGTCGGCTCGTCCATGGGCGGCTGGATCTCGCTTTTGGTGGCGCGCGCCATGCCCGAACGGGTCGCCGCTCTGGTCGGTATCGCCGCCGCGCCGGATTTTACGAAAAACGGCTTCTGGGCAGGTTTCGACGCCGCTCAGCGCGCGGCTTTGCTGCGCGATGGTCGGGTCGAACTGCCCTCGGAATATGACGATTCGCCCTATGTCATCACAAAACGGCTGATCGAGGACGGGGCGAGTCATCTGGTGCTGGAAAGCCCGCTTGCGCTGCCCTTTCCCGTGCGGCTGCTTTACGGGACGGCGGATGCCGATGTGCCGCTTGACTGGCAATTGCGGCTGATCGAGCACGCGACTTGCGGGGATATGCGGCTGCATCTGGTCAAGGGCGCCGATCACCGTTTTTCCACGCCGGATTGTCTGGCGCTGATCGAACAGACGGTTGAGGACGCCCTTGCGCGTGCTTAGCCTGATCGCGGCGCTTGCGCTGATCGTCGCAGCCGTGATCCTGCTGCGACCCGCGCCGCGCTTTGCGCCGCAGCCGGTGATGCTGGAACAAGACCTCGACGCGATGCTGGCCGCGCAGGAACAGGGCATCGCGCCGGAACTGGCCGCGCGGATCATCTGGGCGGGCAGGCCCGATGTGCCGACCCCCGTCGCGATTGTCTATCTGCACGGCTTTTCCGCCAGCCCCGAGGAAATCCGCCCGGTCCCCGATCAGGTCGCGCAGGCGCTTGGCGCGAACCTCTATTTCGCGCGGCTGGGCGGTCACGGGCAGGGGGCCGCCGCGATGGGTGAGGCAAGCGTGGCGGGTTGGGCGCAGGATGTCGCGCAGGCGGTGGCGATGGGCCGGGCCTTGGGGGAACGGGTGGTTGTGATCGGCACCTCGACCGGCGCGACCCTTGCCGCGCTTGCCGCCCGCGACCCGCAGATCGGTGGAGAGATCGACGCGGTGGTGATGCTGTCACCGAACTTTGCGCTGCAAAACCGCGCCGCGCCGCTGTTGACGCTTCCCCTTGCGCGGCACTGGTTGCCGCTCATCGCAGGGCGCGAGCGCTGTTTCGAGACCCGCAGCGACGATCACGCCCGGTTCTGGACGCCCTGCTACCCGACCCGCGCGCTGATCCCGATGGCTGAGCTCGTCCGCCTGTCGGCGCAAGGCGATTATGCTGAGGCGACGCAACCCCTGCTGATCCTTGCCGATCCGCGCGACCGCGTTGTGGACCCGCAAGCCGCCCAGCCTGTCGCCGCGACATGGGGCGGGCCTGTCACCTTGACCGAGATCACCACGCCCGAGGGCGACGACCCCGACCACCACGTCATCGCGGGCCGGATCATGTCGCCGCAGAACACCCCCGCCATTACGGCAGAAATCACCAACTGGCTGCGCGAGGTGCTGCGCCCCTGAACGCAACAAGGCGCAGCCGAAGCCACGCCCTGTTTTCTCTTGTGCGCAAATACTCTGGGGTCCGGGGCAGCGCCCCGGTCCTGACGCCGCCCGGCTCAGCCCTCGCTGCGGGCCTGGCGCTTGCGCTCATGCGGGTCGAGATAGCGCTTGCGCAGACGGATATTCTTGGGCGTGACCTCGACCAGTTCGTCGTCGTCGATGTAGGAAATCGCCTCTTCCAGCGACATGCGCACCGGGGGCGTCAGCCGCACCGCCTCATCCGTGCCCGAGGCACGCACATTGGTCAGCTTTTTGCCCTTGAGCGGGTTCACCTCAAGGTCGTTGTCGCGGCTATGTTCGCCGATGATCATGCCGACATAGACCTGTTCCTGCGCGCCGATGAACATCTTGCCGCGTTCCTCAAGATTCCACAGCGCATAGGCGACGGACACCCCGTCCTCCATCGAGATCAGCACGCCCTGGCGGCGGCCCTGAATGGCGCCCTTGTAAGGCGCCCAGTCGTGGAAGATGCGGTTCAGCACGCCATTGCCGCGCGTGTCGGTCATGAACTCACCATGATAGCCGATCAGCCCGCGCGAGGGGACATGGGCGACGATGCGGGTCTTGCCGACGCCTGCGGGCTTCATTTCGACCAGATCGCCCTTGCGGTCGCCGGTGAGTTTCTCGATCACCGCGCCGGTATAGTCGTCGTCCACGTCGATGATGACTTCCTCGATCGGCTCCATCCGCTGGCCGTCTTCCTCACGGAAGATCACCTTGGGGCGGCTGATCGACAGCTCAAACCCCTCGCGGCGCATGTTCTCGATCAACACGCCCATCTGCAATTCGCCCCGGCCCGAGACCACAAAAGCCTCACCGCCCGGCGTGTCCTCGATGCGGATAGCGACGTTCGACTCGGCCTCTTTGAAGAGGCGTTCGCGGATCACGCGGGACTGCACCTTGCTGCCATCGCGGCCCGCAAGGGGGGAGTCGTTGATGCCGAAGGTCACGCTGATCGTGGGCGGGTCGATGGGCTGGGCGGGGATCGCGTCCTCAACCTCAAGCGCGCAGATCGTGTCGGCCACGGTGGCCTTGGCCATGCCCGCAAGGCTGACGATATCGCCCGCCTCAGCCAGATCAATCGGCTGTTGGGTCAGGCCGCGAAAGGCCAGCACCTTCGAGATACGGAACTGTTCGATCCGTTCGCCATCGCGGGACAGAGCCTTGACGGTATCGCCCGCCTTGGCGGTGCCCGCCTCAACCCGGCCGGTCAGGATGCGGCCCAGAAACGGGTCGGCGCCAAGCGTGGTGGCCAGCATGCGGAAGGGCTCATCCCTTGCCTCAACCTGCTTGGGCGGCTGCACATGGCGCAGCACCAGATCGAACAGGGGCGACATATCCTTTTGCTCATCGCCCAGTTCTGCGACCGCCCAGCCGCCAATCCCCGAGGCATAAAGATGCGGGAAATCAAGCTGTTCATCCGTGGCGCCCAGATTGGCGAACAGGTCGAACACCTCATTCAGAGCGTTTTCAGGATCAGCGGCGGGCTTGTCCACCTTGTTCAGGATGACAATCGGGCGCAGGCCAAGGGCAAGCGCCTTCGAGGTCACGAATTTGGTCTGCGGCATCGGCCCTTCGGCGGCATCGACCAACAGGCACACGCCATCCACCATCGAGAGGATGCGTTCCACCTCACCGCCGAAATCGGCGTGGCCGGGCGTGTCCACGATATTGATGCGGGTGCCGTTCCATTCAACAGATGTGGCCTTGGCCAGAATCGTGATGCCGCGTTCGCGTTCAATGTCGTTGCTGTCCATCACCCGTTCGGCCACGGCCTGATTCTCGCGGAACGAGCCGGACTGCCGCAGCAGCTGGTCAACCAGGGTGGTTTTGCCGTGGTCAACATGGGCAATGATGGCGATATTGCGGATATCCATTAAGCGGCCTTGCATATGTCAGAAAAACTTGCGCCCCCGTAACGCAGACGGGGGCGAAAGACCAGACAAAACGCACTGCCTGTTTTTGCTGCCTGTTTATAAGGATATCGGCGCTTTTACGGTGATTTGGCTGCCCGAAGTTCAGGCAAAGCGCACAAGGCGCAGCACCACCAGAACGGTGACGATCACGACCGCGACCTGGATCATGCCGTCCATGTGCCGCGCTTAGCGCAGACCAAGGATCGACAGGATGAACAGGACGACGACGATCAGGCCGACGATGTAGATGATGGAATTCATGGTGTTTTTCTCCGCTTGGATAGGCTTGTCAGGCTAACGCCGCGCAAAGCCGGGCGGTTCCGTCGCGTCTCAGAAATTCGCGCGGGCTCAGGCCAGATAGCGGTCTCGGCGGTGGTTGATGGCAATCACCAGATTGGCAATCAGCGCGCCCAAAGCCGACCATGCGACCGTGCGCCAGTCGATAAAGGTCAGCGCGAGGCCGAAAATCACCGCATCAAAGCCAAGCTGCACCCAGCCCGCCCGAAACCCGGTCGCGTCCTGAATATAAAGCCCGACGATGCCCACGCCCCCAAGGCTTGCCCCATGCCGGAACAGCGATAACAGCGCGGTGCCCACAATCGCGCCCGCCAGCACCGCGCCCACCGCCGGGTGGATCGCGCCGAACTGGAGGTATTGCGGCAGAATCGCGGCCAGAACCGACAAGATACTGACCGCAATGAGGCTTTTCACCACGAAGGCGGGGCCAAAGCGCTTCCAGCCGAACCAGTAAAACGGCAGGTTGACGACGAAAAACACCGGCCCAAAGCCCCATCCCGTCGCATAGGAGATCAACAGCGCCAGCCCCGCCGTCTGGCCGGTGACAAAGCTCATATGGCTGAGCAGCAACACACCCACGGCGGCCATGAAACTGCCAAAGGCCAGAGCCTGCGCGTCATCGGTGGGGCTATGTGCGGAGACGGGTTGCTGCATGGCGCAGATGTGGCAGAGGGGAAAGCCGGGCGCAAGACGCTGCGGGGGAAGGGGGTGCGGCGCGGGGTGTTGCGAAAGGGTTGCGCCTGCGCGGGCGAGCGCTTTACGCGGTTTTACACACAAGACTGGAACAGGCGCGGCCCGCCCCCGCGCAGTTCAATGCCGCGCAGGCCCATGCGTCTTTTGTCTACAAATATCCCCGCCGGAGGCATCCGCCGCCCGCCTCAGGCGCTCAGTCTTGCAGCGCGGCAATGATGCGCGCCCAGCTTCGTGCGCCCTTGGCAAAGCTCTCGACATTGTATTTTTCGTTGGGCGAATGGATGCGGTCGTCGTCGCGGGCAAAGCCGATCAGCATGGAATCCATGCCCAGCAACTCCTTGAAATGCCCCGCAATCGGGATCGAGCCGCCCGAGCCGGTGAAGGCCGCCTCGCGCCCCCATTCCGCGCCAAGCGCCCCGCGGGCCAGTCCGAAGGCGGGGTTGGAGACATCCATCACGCTGGCGCGGTCGGCGCCGAAGGTGCGGAACGCGATGCTGCAATCCTCTGGCACAAAGCGGCGCATGTGGTCCTTGAACGCGGCCTCAACCCGCGCGGGGTCCTGGCGCCCGGTCAGGCGGAATGAGACCTTGGCGCGGGCCTCGGCGGGCAGGACGGTCTTGAAGCCCTCACCTGTATAGCCGCCGGTGATGCCGTTGATCTCGGCGGTCGGGCGGTTCCAGACCATCTCAAGCGGCCTGCGACCCGCTTCGCCAATCGGATGGGCCAGCCCGACGCGGCCCAGATAATCGGCGGCATCAAAGCCCAATGCGTCCCAGTCGCGGGCCATGTCCGGGGGCAGATCCTCAACGCCGTCGTAAAACCCCTCAAGCGTCACCCGCCCGGTCTCATCCTTCAGCGCGGCCAAGGCGTTGCACAGGATCTGGATCGGGTTCGCGGCCAGCCCGCCGAACATGCCGGAATGAAGGTCTCGGTCGGCGCCGCGCAGGATCACCTCAGCCGTGACCATGCCGCGCAGCTGCGTCGTGATCGCCGGGCGGCCGTCGGAATACATATCCGTGTCGCAGATCATCGCCAGATCGGCCCGCAGCAGATCGGCATTCTGGGTCAGGAACGGCACCAGCGAGGGCGAGCCGGATTCCTCTTCCCCCTCAAATAGCAGGGTGAGGTTCGAGGGCAGGCTGCCATGGACCGCCTTCCACGCGCGGAACGCCTCGACAAAGGTCATCAGCTGGCCCTTGTCATCCGAGGCCCCGCGCCCGCGGATCACCGCGCCGCTGGCGGTGTCCTCAATCGCGGGCTCAAAGGGCGGGTTGTCCCATAATTCCAGCGGATCGACCGGCTGCACGTCATAATGGCCGTAAAACAGCAAGCTGCGTCCGTCGCCTTTCGGGCTATGCGCCACGACCATCGGATGGCCCGGCGTGTCATGGATCGCCACCTCAAAACCAAGCCCCTTAAGTTCGTCGCGCAGCCACTCTGCAGCCCGGCGCACCTCACTATTATAGGCCGGATCGGTCGAGATCGAGGGGATGCGCAGGAACTCTTTCAGCCGCTCCAAAGCGTCGGGCAGGCCCCGGTCCAGCTCATCAAGCACTTGGTCAAGCATGTTCGTCATGGCCTTATCCCATCCTTTTCAACCTGTTGGCGGCAGCCCGCGCAGTCATTTTGTCGCAGCCGCCAGATTTTACCCTGTATCTTTGCCAATTTGATGCTTATCAAGGTCAAACCCGCAAGCGGTCTGCCAAGATCGCCGCAAGCAAGCATCCGCGCAAGCAAGGCAAGGGAACGCTATGGACTATACCGCCGCACTCGATCAGGCCATCGGCAAGCTGCATGATGAAGGCCGTTACCGCACCTTTATTGATATCGAGCGCCGCAAGGGGAACTATCCGTTCGCGGTCTGGACGCGTGAGGATGGCTCTGAGAAGGAAATCGCGGTCTGGTGCGGCAATGATTATCTGGGCATGGGCCAGCATCGCGTGGTTCTGGATGCCATGCATGAGGCGCTAGAGGCGACCGGCGCGGGCTCGGGCGGGACGCGCAATATTTCCGGCACGACCGTCTATCACAAGCGGCTTGAGGCCGAGCTGGCCGATCTGCATGGCAAGGAAGCGGCGCTTGTCTTTTCCAGTGCCTATATCGCCAATGACGCGACGCTTTCGACGCTGCCGCTGCTGTTTCCGGGGCTGATCATCTATTCGGACGCGCTGAACCATGCCTCGATGATCGAGGGGATTCGCCGCAATGGCGGGGCCAAGCGCATTTTCCGCCATAATGATGTCGCGCATCTGCGCGAATTGCTGGAGGCCGACGATCCCGCCGCGCCCAAGCTGATTGCATTTGAGTCGATCTATTCGATGGATGGCGATTTCGGCCCGATCGAGGCGATTTGCGACCTGGCGGAGGAATTCGGCGCGCTCACCTATCTGGATGAGGTTCACGCGGTCGGCATGTATGGCCCGCGCGGCGGCGGCGTGGCCGAGCGTGACGGGCTGATGGACCGGATCGACATTTTCAACGGCACGCTTGGCAAGGCGTTCGGCGTGTTCGGCGGCTATATCGCGGCCAGTGCGAAAATGTGCGATGCGGTGCGGTCCTATGCGCCGGGGTTCATCTTCACCACCTCGCTCCCGCCTGCGGTGGCGGCGGGGGCTGCGGCCTCGATTGCCCATCTCAAGACCGCTGAGGGGCAAAAGCTGCGCGATACCCAGCAGTTGCACGCGCGGATTCTCAAGATGCGGCTCAAGGGGCTGGGCATGCCGATCATCGACCATGGCAGCCATATCGTGCCGGTCCATGTCGGCCATCCGGTGCATTGCAAGTCCCTGTCGGACATGCTGCTGGACCAGTTCGGCATCTATGTGCAGCCGATCAACTTCCCGACCGTGCCGCGCGGCACCGAAAGGCTGCGCTTTACGCCCTCGCCGGTGCATACGCCCGACCAGATCGAGGGTCTGGTGCGCGGGATGGATGCGCTGTGGTCGCAATGCAAGCTGAATCGTGCCGAAGAAGTTGCCTGACGTCAAATGGGGTGTAGCCCTCTCGCGCCTGTGATAATCTTTCCTTAAACAATATCTGCGATGCTGCGATTCGCGGCGAGGCAAGAAAAGGACGGGGCAGGCATATGTTCGGGCTGCGGGGTAAAACCCCGACGCAAGTGGTTGATATCGCGCCAGAAGGCATGGACGGGTTTGACGATTTCGACACCCGTCTGGGCGATATCATGCGCGGGGAACGCGCGACGATGGGCAAGTCCCTGCTGGATGTGCAGCGTGAGTTGCGCATCCGGGCCAGCTATATCGCGGCGATTGAGAATTGCGATATCTCGGCCTTTGACGCGCCCAGTTTTATTTCGGGCTATGTGCGCTCCTATGCCCGCTATCTGAAAATGGATGCCGATTGGGTGTTCCGCCGGTTCTGCGCCGAATCGGGGTTTGAGCCGGTCCATGGGATGCAGGCGGCGGCCTCGGGGCCGAAACCCTCGCGCAGGCCCTCGGACCCGGCTGAGGCTCTGGCGAATCCGCGCGCGCTGTTCATTCCGCAGCCGGAACCGTTCTGGTCGGGGGCCGAACCCAGGGCGATCGGCTCGATTCTGGTTCTGGCGGTGGTTGTGGGCGGTCTGGCCTATGGTGGCTGGTCGGTGCTGCAAGAGGTGCAGCGCGTGACGCTGACGCCGGTTGATCAGCAGCCCAGTGTGGTGACGACGCTTGATCCGGTCAGCAATGCCGCAGATAGCGGCGCGACTGTGACCGACCTTGCCGTCAATCTTCCCCAGCCCGAGGGCATCGACCGCATTTATCGCCCTCAGGTGCTTGAGGTGCCGGTTCTGGTCGCCCGCGACGGCCCGATTCTGGCGATTGACCCCGAATTGCCGACCCCCGCCGATCTGGCCATGGCGGCGGTGGCGAATCGCCCCGCGGCTGAGGCTGAGACGCCGCTGCCTGCCGGTCAGGCGATGGAGCATGGCCCGCAGCTTCCGCCCGAACAGGTCGCCGTGCGCACCGTGGCCGCCGATGCGCCGGAACTGGAGCTGGTCGCGGCGCGTCCGGCATGGGTGCGTGTGACCTCGGCGGATGGGACGGTCTTGCTGGAAAAAACCATGGATGCGGGTGAGCGTTTCGCCCTGCCCAAGCTGGAAGAGGCCCCGCGCCTGCGCACCGGCAATTCCGGCGCGATCTATTTCGCGGTGAACGGTCAAACCTACGGCCCGGCGCGCCCGGGCGCGCAGGTAGTCAGCAATGTTGAGCTGTCGGCGGACTACCTGACCCAGCAATATGCCTTCGCCGACCTGACCCAGGATGCCGATCTACGCGCGCTTGTCGCGGTGGCCTCGGCTGAAGGGACGCTTAGCAACGGCGATTGATTGCGGGATTGGCGGTGGTTTAGCCTTGGCGGCCGTGTGAAGCACTTGTCGCGGTGGCCTTGGTTAATGGCGTGACCCGCAATGGCGATTGACGGACGAGGGTCAGACGCTGCTATTTGACCTTGGCGGCGGTGTGGATCAGATGAACCTGTCGGCGGCCCGGGGCGTTTCGTCTTGACGGTTTGGGAGTCTGGCTAAGCTTGGCTCGGCAGCGCGACCGGGGAATATGTCTCATCGCAGGATCTTGGCGGCGTCTGGTTCATGGGTGATGAGCGTGGGATCTCATCGTTCAGCGCGGTTTTTTTCTGAAACCGCCGTTGGACCTTGCGGATGATGCGCAAGGCGGGTGGATTTGCCTGATCGATATGCCAGCTCGGCGCGACGTCTGCCGTCAATAATAAGCGAGAAGCGGGCGGCACGACGGCGTAAGCCCGAATGTTTCGCCGCTAAAGCGTGGGCAATCGACCTGCGTGTTCGAGGCACTCTGGCGCATCGTAAAGCTGTGGTCAGGCAAAATTATCCGCCACGATGAAGGAGCGCCGCGCGATCCCGTGCGTCCGCTCAAGCCGCCCGCCTTGCTGCATTGCTATGTTTTTGCATTGACGGCGCGGCCCTCAGACCACGCGCGCGGTCCCGCGCATCCTTTGTCTCAAGCCGCCCGGCCTCGCCACTTTACTATGGTTTTGCATTGGCCGCGACGCATCCCCTACTGCGCGCCGTTACACGCATCCGTCGCCCCCAAAACCGTCCGGCTTTGCATTCTGGCCTAGCCGCGCGCTGCCCCGGGCGCCCGTCCTGCGCCAACTGCCACGCCCCAAAGTGCTGCCTGAAAAGGCCAGCGTCAGCTCAAAAGGCTCGCCTCGCTTTGCGCGATCAGCCGCCCGGCCTTGCTGCATTGCTATGGTTTTGCGTTGGCTTCGCCCATCCGCGCGCCGCGCGCCCATAACGCCCAGCCGCCCGCAAAGCCAGCCTTCACCCCAACCGGCTCGCCTCGCTTTGCGCGATCAGGCGTCCGGCCTCGGCGTAAAGCGCGAGATCCTGCTCATTGGCATCCATCAGCCGCTTGACCAATTCCGGCGCCATGCCGTCGAGCAGGGCTGCGACGCGGTCCTCGATGCTGCCTTGCGCGGCCTCGGTGACGTTGCGGTGCAGATCGTCGGGCAGGCTCATGGTCAGCCCATGCGCGGCACTGATGCGGGCAAAGCGGGTCACGTCGCGCTCAAAACTCTCAGTTCGGCCCAGCATCTCGACGCCGCCCAGCTGCCGCAAGGCGGTGTCGAGATCGTAGAACATCCGCCCGTTCCGCTGTGCCGAAAGCGGAATATCGCCATAGGGGGCCGCGAAATAGCGCGTCTGCGCATTCGAGATCTGGCCGACCTCCAGCCGGTCGCGCAGGCAGTAATCGACCCATGGGCCGAAATCCAGACGCTGCGCCGCCTCGGAGGTCGAGGTGCCGTCGGCATGCTGGCGCTTGAACCGATAGATCGAGCCGATCCGCAAGATCGGATGGCGCAGGAACACCGCGCCCAGAACGCGAAAGTCAAGCGAGCTGGGCTGCGGGAACATGATCTGGTGTGAGCTGAAGGCCACGATCTGCGGGCGGTGGCGGATCACCCGGCCCAGTTGCAGCTGATCGACCAGAAAGAACGGGTAGGGGCCGTCGAATGTCTCATGCAGATCGCCAAAGCTGTGGCGCAGCACATGGTCAAAGGACGTGCCTGAGTTCTTGTAGATGTGATAATGGACGATGACGGTGCGTTTCGTGTCGGTCATTTGCGCTCCGGCAGGCTGCCTTGGGGTCGGGTGGTGCGATAGCGATGCGGCTGCCATTCGCCCCATCTTTCTTCGAAAAGGGCCTTGTTGCGGGCAAACAGCGCCTGCTTTTCAGCCGATGGAATGGCGTTGAAGGTCGCCGACAGGTGATGATGGACAAAGGCATCCTCCGCCAGCCCGATCTCGAACCCTGCCGCGCGGAACATGGCGCAATGATCGTCATCCTCGAACATGCCGCGCCCGTAGATCTCGGGCAAAAGGCCCACACGCTCCAGATCGGCGCGGCGGAACATGGCGGCGAAATAGGCCGCAACCGGCATGGGTGAGACCTGCCCGCGATAGCCGGTCGCAAGTTCGCGGGCGGCGCGGGCCATAGCGTCCATATCGGCGTAAACCAGATCGACCTTGGCCTCATTGCCGATATTATTGGTGAGCGGGCCGACGATGCCCAGTTCAGGGTTGCGCTCCAGATGATCCACCATCGCAAACAGCGCACCCGGCGCGACAAACGTGTCATTGTTCAGCAACAGGACATAATCGCCGGTCGCGGCGCGGATGCCGACATTATTGCCGCGCGCGAAGCCCAGATTCTCACCATTCTCGATCAGGCGGATCTGCGGGTAACGCGCCGCCATCTCTCGGATCGGGGTGAGCGCGTCCTCAGCCGAGCCGTTATCGGACAGGATCACCTCAAGATCGGGATAAACCTCACCAATGGCCACCAGTGAGCGCAGGGTCTCAAGCGTCAGTGCAGGGTCGCCGTAACCCAGCACAATGACCGAGAGGCGCGGCGCGCGGGTCATCTCAGTCAGCATATCGGCGGCGCGATAGGACCATGCGTTATCAAGCGCATATTGCCGCAGACGCGCGCCGTGATCGGGGTCGCGGGCAAGGGGGGCGGCCTTGCGGATCGCGGCGGCGAAGCCTGCCGCATCAGAGCCGGTCGCGACCAGATCGCCCGCGCGGGCCAGTTCCGGCAGGGCGGTGGCGACGGTCGGGCGCTGCACGGCGGAATATTCGTAGAACTTGACCGGGTCACAAGCCAGAATGATCGGGTCAAGCCGGAACGGGATGATCAGCACATCCATCGCCCGCAGGAAATCCGGCACTTGCGCATAGGCAATTTCGCCGTGGAAGGTCACATTGGGATGGGCGCGCAGCAGCAAGGGCTCGGTCGCGCTGACGGCGCCGCAGAGGTGAATGTCAAAATCGGGGTTGTCGCGGGCCAGTTCGTCCAGAAGGCCCACGTCAAACCATTCGGCAATCGCGCCCACATAGCCCACGCGGATGCGGCCCTCTTGCAGCTTGCCTTGCAGGAAGGCCGGGATCTCGCCGGTATCGGGGCCGGTGAAATGGCTGACATCGGTGCCATTGCGGATCAGCGCGACCGGGCGTTGCGGGCTGTATTTGTCGAACAGATATTGCGAGGAGACAATCATCCGGTCGGCGCGCTCGATCATCTCGGCCTCGGCGTCAAGGATATGCGCCTCGGTATTGGCAAAGCCCGAAATCTCATCCATGCAATCGAAGGTGAGCCGGTATTGCGGCGCCAGATGGCGGGCAAAATGCCACCAATAGGGATGCTCAATCACCACATGCGCGACAGGCGAGGCGCCCACCGCGTCAGACATCGCGTGGAAATGGTCCAGCCAGATCCGCGCCTGTGTCCCGCTTGGCTGGCCGGTATAATTGGCAAGCGCGCGCAGCCCGCGATTGGACAGGCGGATCACCCAGACATTCGGCGCGACCTCGCGGGCCGAGCCGCCGGACTGGTCGCGCTCCATCTCGATATAGAAGACGCGATGGCCTGCGCGGGCCATCTCAGAGGCCAGATGCTGCGGGCGTTGGGTGCGGAAATCCCAGTTGATGATGGACAGGATAAAGATATCGGGCCGGTCCGCGCCCTCATCGTTGCGCCGGATCGCGTCGAAGGCGACCAGATTGCGCGGCGTCTCAGGCAGGGGGGCATGGGCAAGCGCGGCTGGCACGCCGCCCGGTCCGGGCACGAAGCGCTTGATCCGCTCGACCATTTCATGGGGGACAAAGCGGCGCAGATGGCCGCCCGCAAAATGGTAGCCGCGCCGGTAGATCTTGCGCGCGATCTGCCGCGCGGCAAGCCCGGATGCGCCCGCCTGCGCCAGCCGGTCCTGCATCTGGTCGAGTTCGTCCTGAAGCGCCAGCGTGTTCAGGTGATGGGCGTCGGCCAGGCGTTGCAGTTCATCGCGCTGTGCCTCGGTCGCGGTCAGCGTCTCTTGCAGAAGCTGGGCCGAACGCGCCTGTATCTGCGCCTGAGCGATGGAGGCGTCGCGTTGCTCTGTGGTGTCGCGCAGCATCTGGCCCGCCTGCCGCAGATGCGCGGCATAGGCTTGCTCAAACTCGGCATGGGCGGCGGCAAGGGGCGCGAAGGCCGCCTGCCAGTCGCGCAATTCCTGCGCTTCGGGCCAGCCGCCGCTGCGGGCCAGATCGGCAAGCCTTGCGAAAACCGCCATGGCCAGAGTTTCGGCCGGATCGTCGCTGCCGGTAAAGGGCGCGGCCTGAGCATGGACCTGATCGCGGTCGAAACGCTGCGCGATTGTGGCAAGATCGGCATGATCCAGCCCGGCCATTTCGGCGATGTCGCGCAGCACCGGCTGCGGCGTGGCGGTCCAGTCGGGGAAGAGGACCAGACGATGCGGCAGATCGGCACTGCCGCGCAGGGCGGACAAAGTATAGTTCAGCCAGACCAGCATCGCGAAACCCTGCGGCGTGTCGTCGCGCCGGGCCAGTGACTGCGCCACCTCTCGCGGGTCGCGCAGCGCGACGATGGCCAGAACCGAGGCGCCCTCACCCCGCAGCCAGTCGCACCATGGCTCCATGAGGATCGAGATGCGCGGATCTTTCAGCGCGATATGGCTGTCATCGCCGAAGCTGTCCGCCATCGCCTGCGCCATCCGTGCGGCCATGTCATCGTCAAGCGGGACATGCAAAGGCCCCAAGCGCAGCAGATTGGCCCCGGCCCCGGCCAGGATCTGGTCATTCAGCGCGACGATTCCCTGCGGCTCAAAATGGCCATTGGCATTGTCAGGGGCAGGGCCGCCCCGGTCGGCGGGCAGGGCAAAGCCCATCGCACCCAGACAATCGGTCAGAAAAGAGGTGCCGCTGCGGTGCATTCCGACGATCACGGCAACCTTTTTGCCCGCAAGGCGCTGTCTGTCATTCGTCAAGGGCGTGGTCCCATCTTCCGGCGCTTCGCGGTGTTGCACAGGGGTAAACCGCGCGTCTTGCGCCGTCAACATCTGGCCATGAGTGGGGGGGATGGTACCGCCTCCCCGGCTTGAACGGGGGACCTCTGGATCCACAATCCAGCGCTCTAACCAACTGAGCTAAGGCGGCATGTCGGGGTGATTTAGCGCCCCATGCCTGCGGATGCAAGCCCGACTTGTGGCAAAATGCGCAAGAGGGTAACAGATGGAAAACAACGGAAAGGATGCGTCATGGGCATCAACAGCGAAAGCGATATCGCCGCCAATCTGCAAATCGGGCCGACCGATCAGGGCATGGTGCGCATCTATGTCGAGGGCGAGGGCGTCGATCTGCCGCTTGATTTCGACCCCGACGAGGCCGCCGAGATCGCCGAGGAATTGCTGGCCGCGGTCGAGGTTGCGCGCGGCATGGGTGTCCAGGGCGGCAAGCCTAAGAAAAAGCGCTGAACCCCGTATCGCGCTCTGCCAGCAAGCGCAGCGCGGCATGGCGGGCGATATCGCGCGTCAGTTTGCTGCGCCGCGCGGGGGCAAGGCGAGACATGGGGGCAGGGCGGATCAGCTCGGCCCCGTAAGCATCGGCCATGACCAGCCCCGCATCCTCGGGCAGCATCTGGGCTGGAAAGTCGCAATCGACCGCCCAGAAGAACCTGTCGCAATAATCAAGATAGCCCTGCCATTTGCGGTCGGCGCGAAAATCGGCGGCGCAGCTTTTGCATTCGATGATCCAGATCTCACCATCGGGCGCCACGGAGATCAGATCGACACGCAAGCCGCGCCTTGGTACGAACTCGGCCAGCGGCGCATGTCCCATTGAGACCAGCAGCCGCGCCACCCCACGCGCCAGCCTGAAACCCGGCTGCGCGGGCAGAATGTCTTGATCGGTTATCATGGGGCGATTGTAGACAAATGGAGAACATTGGGCAAGCGGGGCGGGGGGATGGGCGGGAAGCCGGCCGCTAAGTCTTAACTGCGTTTAAGGTCAGGATACGCTTTGCGCCGGGTGCAAGGCATGAAGCGTGCTTTTTTATCTCATGCTGCGATGCGGCTTGCAGCCGAATGGGGCAGATCGCCCCGCCACGCCGTGCCAGCCGCAAATGCCGGACCGCCCACCATTCACCCGCCCCACATCACACCGCCCTTGAAAACCCCGCCGCAGAGCCCTATCTCATCAATCCGGCGGGTTTCTGCTCTTCTCGTGGGGGCCATTTTTCCACTGGCCTATAATTTCTCCGAGGGTGCTGGCTCTGTCATGGCCCTGGCCATGTTACCCGGCGCCCACCTGGTACTCCAGGCTTTCGGGAAATCTCGCGCCGCCACGGATGCAGCGGTTCCCGCCACCCAGAGCCGCCCCTAGGGGCGGTTTTTTCATGCGCGGACGGGTTTCGCACAGGCCCGGCGCAACGAAAAAAAGGGCGGCCCAAAGGCCGCCCTTTCGACTGATGATCCGGGTTGGATCAGAAGCCGTAAACCAGCGAGACGCCCAGACGGTTGTCGGTGCGGATGTCGCGGTCTTCTTCATACTCGGTGCGATACGACACGCGGGTCGAGAACGCATCGGTCATGCGGAAGTTCAGGCCCAGCTCGTTCGAGATGACGTCCGGCGCATCCGACGAAGTAACATAGTCGGTGTCGTTGGTCAGGAAGAACTGATCGTTGAACGAGTGGTAGAAACGCGACGAGGCGATGTAGCCCAGTTCGGTATCCGACGATTCGCCAGCCGCTTTGGTGTAGCGGACGCCAACACCGGCCTGCACGCGCCATGCGGTGGTCGGGGTGTTGATGATGCGGTAGCCGGGACCGAAAGCCAGCAGGCCGTCACGCTCCAGGTCGGTGCCTTCAGCCAGACCGTCAACCTTGATGCGGCCCAGGCCGAACGCGTAGAACGCGTCGTTGAAGTAATACTGCGCGTCATAGATCGCGTAGGTGTCTTGCTTGTCCTTGACGCCATCGTCGTTCTCGGAGAACTCGATCAGCAGGCCGATCGACTGCGCGAACACGCCCTGGTTGTGGCTGACGCGGCCGGCGATCGACAGGTCTTGCGCGTCGCTGTTGCCGGTCGAGCCGGTATAGGTCAGCGCGACCGAGCCCGAGGTGCCCTGACGGCGGTCAGCCGGGCCAAAGCGCGAAGCGTCCTGCGAACGGGCGAAATCGTCACGCACCGCGTCTTCGACGTCGGTGATGCGGTCTTCAATGGCGCCAACGCCGGTCGCCGAAGCGCCGGTGGCATATTCTTGCTGAGCGAAAGCTGCGGTGCCAAACAGCGCGGTGAACGCGGTGGCGCCAGCGAGAAGAGCGGTTTTTTTCATGTCTCTAAATCCTCATGAACCGTTAATCTGGTGATCGTGACGCCAAACGACGCCCGAGCATCTCTGCACCGGAATAACTACGCCTCTGAGGGACGGGTTGCCAGATCACGCGCGGATTCCGTCGCCTCGCGAAAGCGTGACAAAAATCTATGAAACCTTTCTGCTTTGTCGTTATGTGCGCGGGCGTGTTTCGTATGATTATGATTTTAAAAGATAAAAAATGATCGGTCTGATGTGATCCGGGCTGAGGCGGCGCTAAAATGCGTGTTTTTCGCGGCGAAAATTTGTTACCGAATTGCCACAGCCGCGACATGATCCCGCCCCTCTCTGTTGCCATTCGGGCACAGGAATCGGCCCGGGTCTCAGCGCGTTTCGGCGGTTGAGGCGGCGATCTCACAGCGCAGCGCGGCGGCGAGTCTGCGAAACCAGACCGGCGCGGCACCGCCCGCGCGGCGGATCAGGCGCAAGGTCCGCAGCGGCTCGGGCGCGGCAAAGCGGCGCAGCGCCAGATCGGGATTGGCCGCCAGTTCCGCGCGGGCCGAGATCTCGGGCAGAAAGCTCAGCCCCATATTCCCCGCCACAAGCCCCGACAGCGTCGCCAGCGAGGCCACGCCCAGATCGACCCGCAGCGCCCCCCGGCTCAGCCCGCAAACCGCAAGCGCCTGATCTCCCAGACAATGCCCCTCATCCAGCAACAGCAATTCGTCGGGGTCCAGCCGGTCGGGGCGCAGCGCCTCGATGGCGGTCAGGCGCGCGAGCCTGTCGCGATGGCCCGCCAGCAAAAAGCGGTCATCGCCAAGCGCGGTTTCGACCAGATCCGGCGCAGGCGGGCGGGTGGCCGTGACCACGGCGTCAAGCTGCCCCTCGGCCAGCTCGGACAGCAGAACCTGCGTGGTGGCCTCGCGCAGCATCAGCGCGGGCGCGTCGTCCTCGCCCCGCAGGCGGCGGATCACGGCGGGCATCAGATAGGGCGCAACGGTCGGGATCACCCCCAGCCGCAGCCGAATCGCGGCACTGTCGCGCATCGCGCCTTCAAGCTGGCGCATCTGGGCCAGAACCGCGTCGGCCCGTTCCGCCAAGGCGCGGCCCTCGGGCGTCAGCTGCACCGGGGGCCCGCGCTCGATCAACTGATGCCCGGTCTGCGCCTCAAGCGCGCGGATCTGCGCCGACAGGGCGGGTTGGGTGACCGAGACGCGCTCGGCCGCCCTGCCGAAATGCAGCTCGGTGGCCAGGGCGCGGAAATAGCTGAGTTGGCGAAGGGTGATGTTCATAAGAAAATCTTATCGGATTGCATAAAATATTCAATTTCAAATGATCGAACCGCCTTGTTAGCCTGCCGTTATATCTGCGAGCCCAACCACAGGAGAGCGAGCCATGTCCAAACCGACCCTCACCACGACCAACGGCGCCCCCGTCGCCGATAACCAGAACAGTGAAACCGCAGGCCCGCGCGGCCCGGTGCTGATGCAGGATTTCCTGCTGCTGGAAAAACTGGCCCATCAGAACCGTGAGCGGGTGCCGGAACGTGTCGTGCATGCCAAAGGCTGGGGCGCGTTCGGCACCTTCACGGTGACCCATGACATCACCCGCTACACCCGCGCCGCGATTTTCGGCGAGGTCGGCAAGAAGACCGAGATGCTGGCCCGGTTCTCGACCGTGGCCGGTGAGATGGGCGCCGCCGATCACGAACGCGACGTGCGCGGCTTCGCGCTGAAATTCTATACCGAGGAAGGCAACTGGGATCTGGTCGGCAACAACACGCCCGTGTTCTTCGTGCGCGACCCGCTGAAATTCCCCGACTTTATCCATACCCAGAAACGCCACCCGAAAACCAACCTGCGCAGCCCGACCGCGATGTGGGATTTCTGGGGGCAAAAGCCCGAATCGCTGCATCAGGTCACCATCCTCATGTCCGATCGCGGCATCCCGCAGGACCCGACCCGGATGCACGGCTTCGGCAGCCACACCTATTCCTTCTGGAACAATGAGGGCGTGCGCGTCTGGGTCAAGTTCCACTTCAAGACCCAACAGGGCATCGCGAACCACACCAATGACGAGGCCCGCGACATCATCGGCAACAGCCGCGAATCCTATCAGGAGGCGCTGTTCGGCAAGATTGAGCGCGGCGAATTCCCCCGCTGGAAGATGTTCATTCAGGTGATGGAAGAGGAAGAGGCCGAACGGACGCCGTTTGATCCGTTCGATCTGACCAAGGTCTGGCCGCAGGGCGATTATCCGCTGATCGAGGTGGGTGAGTTTGAGCTCAACCGCAATGCAGAGAACTATTTCGCGCAGATCGAACAGGCCGCCTTCAACCCCGCGAACAAGGTGCCGGGCATCGGCTATAGCCCCGACAAGATGCTGCAAGCCCGCGTGTTCAGCTATAATGACGCGCATCGCTACCGCATCGGCACGCATTTTGAGGCCCTGCCGGTGAACCAGCCCAAATGCCCGATGAAGTCCTATCACCTCAACGGCGCGATGAACTTTTTCGGCCATATGAACGACAACCCCGACGCCTATTATGAGCCGAACACGATGGGCGGGCCGGTCGAGGATCCCTCTTTCGCGGAGCCGCCGCTGAAAATCTCGGGCATGGCCGGGCGGCATGAGCATCAGCAGCAGGTGGACGACTACACCCAGCCGCGCGCGCTGCATGACGATGTGCTGAATGATGAGGAGCGCGACCGTCTTTATAAGAACACCGCCGCCGCGATGGATGGCGCGGATGAGCGGGTGATCGAGCATGTGCTGACCCATTACGACCGGATTAGCCCGGCTTATGGCGCAGGCATCCGCGCCGCCCGCAAGGCCTTGGCCGAAAAGGATGAGGCCCCTCAGTAAAGCGCGAAAGGGGCGCCCTCGGGCGCCCCTTTTTGCTATCCGATCAGCGGGCCGCCCGGCCCATAGCGTTCCTCGTAATGCCGCGCCAGCCGCTCAAGCGCCAGTTTCAGCACCACCTTGCCCGACCGCGCCGACCAGCCAAGGCGGCGTTCGGTCATCTCCAGCCCTTCGAGAAAACAGCACACCCGCAGGACCAGATCGCCCATGCCGGGGCCAAGTTCGCGCAGCGCCGCCGCCACCCGGTCGCGCGCCTTCTCGGACCCGCCCATCCGGCCTGAAAATGGGCTTTCGCTGACCCCTGCCGTCAGGAAACGGTCCCAGTTCTGGGTGACGCGCGGGCCCATCTGCGCGACCTCGAAATCCTCACGCAGGCGTTCGCCCGCCGTGACCAGTTCGGGCGCAAGGAACGGCGCGCCCGAGGCGTCGCGCCTGCGCGCCAACAGCATCAGCGGGCTTTCGGCCAGGTTCACGCGCATCCGCTTGCGCTTGCCGTCTTCGGGATCGGTGATGGTCTGCTTTTCCCAGACGCGGTGCTGTTCGGCAAAGACATCGCCATCGGCGACCGGCTGGGCGGTGTCGAAATCGCGCCCGCGTGGCAGGCCGCCGCGCGCCTGATCGCGCAGCGCCGCCCGCCCCGCCGGGGTCAGCCCGTAACGGGTCAGCCGCGCCGATCCGCCAAGCGCCTCAACCCAGGCGTTCAGCGCGAAACGCTCGGCCAGATCGCGGGGCAGGGTCATGGTGCGGATCTCGCCGCGCGTGATGATCGCCATATCAAGCCCGGATGAGACGATCATTTCCGCGCCGGGCTCTGCCAGCCTGCGCAGCGCGTTGCGGGTCTGATCGATCATCTTGCGGTCGGCGCGGCGCGGCAGATCGGAGGCCGCGCGGTCAAGCGCCAGATCAATCAGCGGATCGTCGCGTTTCTGCTCAAACCGGCGGATGCGGCGCAGGATGGTCGAGGCGTGGCAATTCAGGTCGCGGGCAATCGCCCGGATCGATTCGCCGCCCTCGACATGGCGCAGATACAGCGCCGCATCGGCGCCAATCTGCATGTCCCCGTCATCCCTGCGGCAGGCAGGGGCAAGGATGGCGTGATCGGCGGAAAACTCACCGGACAAAAGGCTCATTTCGGTTCCCTTAGGTTCAGGCTGGCAGGCGTGAGCGCGCTGCGGGCGATGGCGGTCATATTGTCCTTATGGACAGGACATTGGTTAACAAAATGGCATATTTGCTAACAAATCCTAAAGATTCCTGCCGCAACCGCGCGTTGCCCTGCATATTCCTGCAACACCCTCGGAGATTGTGTGACTGTGACAGCACAGCATCATCCAGAGGTTTCCCATGTCCTTCCAAAACCCCGATTTCACCCCCTGTTTTGCCGTAATTGCAGGCGGTGCCGCCGCCGCGCAGACTTCCATCCGCCGCCCCTCCGCGCTGATTCGCGCGGCGCGTGCCGGGCAATCCGGCTGGCGGCGCGGGCGCGGTTTGCGGCGCATTCTCAAATGCGAAAACCTGCCCGCGCCGGAGGAGGCGCTGCGGCGGTTAACCATCATCGAAGAGGCGCTGAACGAGGCACGGCTGAGCGGGCAGGCGGGTTATGACCTTGCCCGCCATGTCACGCTGATGATTGCCATTCTGGCCGAGATGAACCTGATCGCCGCCGCGCGTCGCGCGCCGGGTGCGGCCCTGCGCCCAGTGTCCAAGGCGGTGCTGCGCGCGGTCTAGCGCCCGCGATAGAGCCCGCCCAGCACCCCGCGCAGGATCACGCGTGAGCCTTGCCGCCCGATCTCACGCGCGACGGTTTTCGAGAATGCGTCGATCACCGAATCACTGTTGCTTTTGGTGCTGCGGCTTCTGGCGCTGCGGGCGCCGCCCGGGATGTTCAGCCCGTCAATGCCGTGATCATAGCGGCGCGCGCGGGTCAGGCTTTCGCTTTTCTCGCCGCCCATCGACCAAAGATCATCGTCCCGCGCGCCGGATTGTTCGGCCTGCGCGGCGGCCTCGGCGGCGCGGCGGTCAAGGATCTCATGCGCCGATTCGCGGTCCAAAGTCTTGTTGTATTTCAGCCCAAGCGAGGAGGCGGCAAGGATCGCGGCCCGCTCAGCCTCAGTGATCGGGCCAAGCTGCGCGAAGGGCGGCCGGATCAGCGTGCGCTGCACCACCCCCGGCACGCCCTTGGCCTCCAGCAGAGAGGTCACCGCCTCGCCGGTGCCGACATGCTGAATCGCGTCGGCAGTGTCGAAATCGGGATTGGCGCGGTAATTGTCGGCGGCCTGGCGCAGCGCGCGCTGATCCTTGGCGGTAAAGGCGCGCAGCGCGTGCTGCACGCGGTTGCCCAGCTGGCTCAGCACCCGGTCGGGCACGTCGGTCGGGTTCTGGGTGATGAACCAGATGCTGACCCCCTTAGAGCGGATCAGCCGGGCGACCTGCTCAATTTTTTCCAGCAAAGCGCGGGGGGCATCGTTGAAGAGCAGATGCGCCTCATCGAAAAAGAACGCCACCACGGGCTTGGCGGGGTCACCGACCTCGGGCAGTTGTTCGAACAATTCGGACATCAGCCACAGAAGGAAGGTCGCATAAAGGCGGGGCGACTGCATCAGACGCTCGGCCGCCAGAATGTTGATCATCCCCTTGCCCGAGGCGTCTTGGCGCACGATATCCGACAGCTCAAGCGCGGGTTCGCCGAACAGCAGATCGCCGCCCTGATTTTCCAGAACCAGCAGTGAGCGCTGAATCGCGCCGATGCTGGCCGCGCTGATATTGCCGTAACGCAGCGTCAGATCGGCGCGGTTCTCGCCCATCCAGTTCAGCATCGCGCGCAGGTCTTTCATGTCCAGCAGCGCCAGCCCCTGTTCATCGGCCACGCGGAACATGATGTTCAGAACGCCTTCCTGCACATCGGTGAGCGACATCAGCCGCGACAGCACCAAGGGCCCCATCTGCGCGGGCGTGGTGCGCACCGGATGGCCAAGCTGGCCCCAGATATCCCAGAAGGTGACCGGGAATTGCTGATAGTTGAGGCTCAGCCCGATCTGTTCGGCGCGTTTGGAAAACGGCGCATGCAGGCTGGCCTCTGCGCTGCCGGGCTTGGCCAGACCAGCCAGATCGCCCTTGATATCGGACAGAAACACCGGCACGCCCGCCGCTGAAAACGACTCGGCCAGGGTTTGCAGCGTCACCGTCTTGCCGGTGCCGGTCGCGCCCGCAATCAGCCCATGGCGGTTGGCATAGCGCAGCAGCAATTCCTGCGGCTGACCGTAATCCTCGCCGCCACCGCCGACGAAAACGGTGCCCTGATCCAGATCGACAATGTTCATCCCGGCCTCTTTGTTGCGGATTGCGTGCGTTGCGCTCATCTTTATTTAACGAATCTGTGCCAGTCTATGCTTGTTCGGCCTTGGCAGACCCTTTGGCCCGGACGTTTTCCTCCCTGTTGAACTGGCCGCGCCCTCGGGCGCGGTTTTTTCATGGCTTTGCCTGACGATTCAGACAGTTGACGCAAGCCAATTGTCGCAATAGCGTGCAGCCAATAAGACCGGCCAGTCCGGCGGGGAGGAAAAGGGTCGCGCCTGTCGCGGCCCTTTTTGTCTTTATAGCAGATGGGGTTGCGGGACAAAGCTGATGCCGGCGCGCCGTGACGCAACTGTGACAGCGGTCAGCGCGGATGCGGCCTGACAATCGCGCATGCGCATGCTAAGGCATCGGCGGAATGAGTGACCAAGAGGACATTACCCATGGCCCACAAGACGATTTCAGCCGCACTTGCCGCAGCCATTCTGGCGGGCCTTCCTGCGGTGTCTCTGGCGCAGGTGGCCAGCCCGCTGACCGGTGAGACCGCGCAGGCGGTCAGCGATGCCGCGACCGAGGCCGCCAGCAACGCCGAGGCCGCCGCCCAGACCGCGTCTGAGGCCGCAGCCGAGGCCGCCGCTGCAACGGGTGAGGCGGTCGAGGCCGCTGCCGGTGCCGCAGCCGATGCGGCTGAGGACGCAGCGCAAGCCGCCGAGGCTGCCGCAGATGCCGCAACCGATGCTGCCGCCGCAGCAACCGAAGCGCCTGCCGAGCCCCCGGCTGAGACGCCTGCTGAGACCCCGGCCGCCACGGCTGAGACCACCGAACCGCCGGTCGGCGCCTATTATGTGCGTGAGACCTTCACCGACTGGACGCTGCGTTGCATCCGCACACCCGACGGCAACGATCCGTGCGAACTTTACCAGCTTTTGCAGGATAGCGACGGCACCTCGGTGGCCGAAATGACGCTGATCCCGCTTGAGGGTGGCGGGCAGGCCGTGACCGGCGCAAGCGTGGTCGCGCCTCTGGAAACCGATCTGCAATTCGGCGTCGGCTATCAGATCGATTCGGGTGATGCGAAACGCTATCCGTTCAGCTTCTGCGCGCCGGTTGGCTGCGTGGCCCGCATGGGCTTCACCAATGCCGAGCTGAACTCGATGAAGCGCGGGCTCTTGGGCCATGTCGTGCTGCTGCCCTTTGGCGCCCCCGAAAGCGAGGCCTTTGATCTGGAACTGTCGCTGGCGGGCTTTACCGCAGGCTATACCGCGCTTGAGGAAGTCGTGGCCGAGCTGCGCGCCGCAGCCGAGGCAGATGCGGGCGCGACCCAGTAACCGCGCCGCGATAGTGACGCGAAAGGGGGCCACGTGGCCCCCTTTTTCGTCTCAGCGATAGCCCGCCGCCTGCAACTCGAACAGGTCGCGATAGCGCCCGGCCTGGGCCATCAATTCGTCATGGGTGCCCTCGGCCTCGACCCGGCCCTCGGCCAGCACAAGTATACGGTCGGCCATGCGCACCGAACTGAAGCGATGCGAGATCAGCACGGCGGTTTTCGCGGCCGACAGTTCCTTGAACCGCTTGAACACCTCATATTCCGAGCGGGCGTCAAGGGCTGCGGTCGGCTCATCCAGGATCAGCACCTGCGCCTCACGCATATAGCCGCGCGCAATCGCCATGCGCTGCCATTCGCCGCCCGACAGCTCGACCCCGTTGGCGAAACGCTTGCCGATCATCTGGTCGTAACCGGCGGGCATCTTTTCGATGATGCGATGGGCAAGCGCCTGATGGGCGGCGCGCTCAATGCGGGGGCGGTCGTCGCGCGCCTCGATCCGGCCCACCGCGATATTGTCGGCGGCGCTCATGTTATAGCGCACGAAATCCTGAAAGATCGCCCCGATCGAGGCGCGCAATTCGTCCAGATCGTAATCGCGCAGGTCGCGACCGTCCAGCAGGATGCGGCCCTCATCCGGGTCATAAAGCCGCGCCAGCAGCTTCACCAGCGTGGTCTTGCCCGCCCCGTTCTCGCCCACAAGTGCCACGGTCTCACCCCCCCGCAGCGTAAAGCTGAGATGGCGCACCGCCCAACGGGTCGAGCCGGGATAGTAAAAGCCCACATCCTGAAACTCGAACCCCTGCCGGATCGGGACCGGCACCGGCAGGGCGTCGGGTTTGGAAAAGATCTCTGGCTCGACGCGCAGGAAATCGAACAGGTCGTCCAGATACATCGCCTGCGCCGCGGTGTCGGAAAATGAGGTCAAAAGGCTTTCCAGAAGGCTGCGCAGCCTTTGGAAGGATCCGGCCAGAAAGGTCAGGTCGCCAAGGCTCAGATCGCCCGAGATGGTCCGCGTCACGATCCAGACATAGGCCCCGTAATAGCCAAGCGTGCCAAGGCCGGTCAGCAGCGCCATGACCCCGGTTTCGCGCCGCGCGATGGCAAGGTTTTCGGCGTAGAACTGGCGCGAGAGGTCCAGATAGCGGTCGCGCAGGAACGCGCTCAGCCCGAAGATCTTGACCTCTTTCGCGCTGTCGGCACTGGCCGCGACCTGCCGCAGATAGTCGCGTTCCCGCATCTGCTGGGTGCGGCGATAGTTCATCTGATAGATCCGCGCCTTGAAATGCGATTCGCCCACAAAAGCGGGGATCAGCGCGATCAGCAGCAGCACGACCAGCCACGGGTTGTAAAGGATCAGCCCGCCCGCGAATGTCGCCACGGTCAGGCTGTCCTGCATCTGCCCGAAAAGCTGCCCCAGCAGCGACATCCGCCCCGCCGCCTGCCTGCGCGCGCGTTCCAGCTTGTCTTGCAGGACCGCGTCCTCGAAATCCTCAAGGTCAAGCTCGGCGGCATGGGTCATCAACCGCGTGGACAGCGAAATCACCAGCTTTTCCTGAAGCAAAAGATCGGTCAGCCGGACCAGCCGCCCCAGCAGATCCGAGCCGACCGCAAGCGCCAGTTCAACCAGAACCAGCGTGGCAATCAGGTTCAGCTCACCCGCCTCCCACAAGGGACCAAGCCCCGCCGCCTCACCACCGTGAAGGCGCACCACCTCGTCGATGATCAGCTTGCCGACATAAAGCATCGTCACCGGCAAAAGCGCGCGGGCCAGCCGCAGCCCGCCCATGGCGATGGTCAGGCCGGGGCTCGCCTGCCAGACCATGCGCAGAAAGGGCGGGATGTTCTTCATCGCCGCGAAGCGCGCGGCATAATTCTGCGGGATCTCACGCGGGCGGGGGGCCATGGGTCAGTCCTGAATAGAGATGTCGCGGGCGTTCCACCGCTGCATCGGGTTGTGATCCGGCAAGCCTCGGCTCCGCGCCGACACCAGCTCGGCCCGCGCGTAATGATAAAGCGGAATGACCGGCAGATCCTCGATCAACAGCGCCTCGGCACGGCTGGCGGCATCGGCCTCGCCCGCCGCCAGATCGGCAAGTGCGGCGCGATAGGCGTCGCTGTCATAGCGCGCGTAATTGGGTCCGTTTTCCCCGAAAAACGCCAGAAACGGGTCGGGCGCGTTGTAATCGGCGCACCAGCCATAGCGGGCAATCTGAAACTCACCCGAGCGCAGCGCCGCCTCATGCGTGGCCCAATCACTTGAGGAAAGCGAGACGATGATCCCCGCCTCGCGCCACATGGCGGCGATGCCCCGCGCAATCAGCCGGTGGTCGTCGCCCGCATTGTGGCTGAGCCGCAGCCGCAGCGGCGCCTCGGCGTGATAGCCGAGCCCCGCCAGAATGGCGCGGGCCAGCTCAAAGCGCTCCTCCTGCGCCATGGCGGCAATCGGGTTTTCGGGCGCGGTGAAACCGGCCAGCATGGGGTCGGTCCAAGCGTAGGCGGGGCGGTGGGCGCTGACCATGATATCGCGCACCAGACGCTCGCGGTCGGTGGCAAGGCTCAGCGCGCGGCGGATATCGGGGTTTTTGAGGATATCAGCGCCCCCATCGCCCAGATTGACCATCAGCCCATAGGTGCAGGCCAGCGGGCTGGCGCGGGTTTCCTCGGGATAGCGTTCGGATAGTTGGGTGAAGAGGCCCGGCGGCGCGGTCACGCGGTCGATCTGCCCGTCCATCCAGGCGACGAGCCCCGCCTCGGCATCGTTGACAGTGATCGCCTCGATGGCCTCCAGCCGGACCTCGCCCGCGCGGCGATAATGCGGGTTTGGCAGGAAGCGGGCGCGCTCAAGGGTCACGCTGTCGGGGCGAAACGGGCCGTTGACCACCGGCGGCTCGGCTGCGGGTGCGGCGGCGGTTTGGACATGGGCAGGGATCGGGAAGGTCGCCTGATGGCTCAGCAATTCGCGCAGATGCGGCACCGGGCGGGCCAGCCGCAGCTCCAGCCGCCCATCGGGCAGGGCGCGCACGCCCAGAGCCTCGGGCGGGGCGGTGCCATTGGCCACGGCAGGCCCGGCCTCAATCGCCATCTCACGGATCAGCCAGCCATTGCCCGAGGCCATCTGCGGGCTGGCGAGGCGCCGAAATGCGGCCACGAAATCACCCGCCACCACCGGCGCACCATCCGACCATCGCGCGGGCGCAAGGGTGAAGGTCCAGGTCAGCCCATCGGCGCTGATCTCATGGGCGGCGGCAAGGGCCGGGACGGGGCGGCCCTGCGGGTCGTCCTCGAACAGCCCCTCAAAGGCCAGCCGCACCAGATCGCCCGCCTCACGGCTTTGCGCGGCCTGCGGGTCAAGCGCGGCGACCGGATATTGCAGCGCAAAGCGGTAGATGCCAGCCGGTGTTTGCTCAGCCGGTTCTTCGCCCGGGGCCGCCGTCGCGAGACACAGCGCAAGCGGGGCTGCCGCAATAAGACAACGGATCATGGGCAAGGGCCAATCGCGAGGGACATATATTCGCCGCTAGGGATAGCCGAGCCGCGCCCCATGTAAAAGGCCCCGCCAACGCCGCCACAGGCGGAAAGCCGCGAAGCGTGGTGTCCGCTGCCCGCGTCCGGCGGACGCACCCGGCGCAACAAGGTGAGGGGACTGCCGCGAAAAGTGCTTGATCGAAGGCGACGCCTTGTCCCTCGATGAACATGCCGCGGGCAGCGCCACACAGGCAAAACCGCGAAACGCGCCGCCCGCCCCGATATCTGCCGCCGTTTCCGTTTCCCCGCAGGCGCATTTGCAGCAAGAACATGGTGATAAATGCTTGATGAACGGTGACGGCTTGTCCTTTGGATGAACGTGTCAAGGGCAACGCCAGAGGCGAAAGGTCGCGAGGCGCGCTTCCCGCCCGGATATGCTCTGCCGCGTCTACAGCCTCGCGGGCAAGTCCTGCGCAGGTGGTAACGGGCCTGCGGTGAAAATGCCTAATCAACGGCGGCAGCTTGTCACTTGGATGAATATGCCAAGGGAAACGCCACCGGCGAACAGCCGCAAAGCGCGCTTCCCGCGCGGATATCTTTTGCTGCGTCCACAGCCTGGCAGGCGAGCCCGGCGCAAAACGTTGTGGGCAATCGGTGAAAATGCTTGATGAACAGCGACGACTTACCCTTCGGATGAACAAGCCACGGCCAAAGCCTTAGGCGAACAGTCCCAAAGCGCGCCGCCCGCCCGCGGCGCGTCCACAGCCGCGCCGCCGCACCCGGCGAAAAACGCGACGGGCCTGCGGTGAAAATGCATGATAGACAGCGACTGATGGCCCCGTGGATCAACACGCCAAAGGCAACGCCACCCACGAAACCCCGCAAGACGCGCCGCTCACCCGGACATCCACATCCCCGCCGCCGCACCCGGCGCAAAAACGTGACGGACCTGCCGCGGAAAATGCTTGATCGACGGCGGCGGCTGGTCCATTGGATTGCGACTTGTCCCTTGGATGACCAACCCAAGGACAACAAAAAATGAGGGAGGGAATGCGATGGGTGGCCTTCTGGCCTTGTCGCGCGGCATTGATGCCGTCACAAGTTTTATCGGGCGTCTGGTCTCCTGGATGATCCTGCTGGCGGTTCTGGTCTCGGCCGGCAATGCGCTGATCCGCTATTTCCAGAACACCGCGCTGTTCCAAAGCTGGGGCATACGGGCCTCGAACGCCTATCTGGAGCTGCAATGGTATCTTTACGGCGCCGCCTTCCTGTTGGCCGCCGCCTGGACGCTGAAGGAAAATGAGCATATCCGCATCGACATCATCTATGGCCAGCTGCGCCGCAGCGTGCAGCATTGGGTCGATCTGATCGGCACCTTGCTGTTCCTCATGCCGTTCACCTTTCTGGTCATCTGGCTGGTCTGGCCGTGGTTTCTGCGCGGCTTTCGCACGGGTGAGATGTCGCAGAACGTGGGCGGCCTGATCCTGTGGCCCGCGCGGTTTTTGATCCTTGCGGGCTTTGTGCTGCTGGCGGTGCAAGGGATCTCGGAGCTGATCAAGAAAATCGCCGTGATGCGCGGCGTGGTGCCTGACCCGCATGCCCTGTCAAACAAAGAGGCCGCGCTGCGCGAGGCCGAAGAGCATGTCGCCCTCCATCTGGCCGAGACCGGAGACCTGCCGCCCGGCGTGCAGGTGCCCCATCACGATGATCACGCAAAGGGCGACAAGCCATGATTGAACTCATCGCCCATAACCTTGCGCCGATCATGTTCGTGTCGATGGCGCTGTTTTTGCTGTTCGGCTATCCCATCGCCTTTGCATTGGCCGCGAACGGCTTGCTGTTCTTTGTGATCGGGGTCGAGCTGACGCCTTACGCGGCGGGCCAGATCAACCTGAACTGGAACCTGCTGGGCGCGCTGCCACAGCGATTGTTCGGCATCATGTCGAATGAGCTGTTCCTGGCCATCCCCTTCTTTACCTTCATGGGCATCGTGCTGGAACGATCCGGCATGGCCGAGGATCTTCTGGACACGATCGGCCAGCTTTTCGGCCCGGTGCGTGGCGGTCTGGCCTATGCGGTGGTGATCGTGGGCGCGCTGCTGGCGGCGACGACGGGCGTTGTTGCCGCCTCGGTGATCGCGATGGGGCTGATCTCTTTGCCGATCATGCTGCGCTATAATTACGACCGCAGGCTTGCGACCGGGGTGATTGCCGCCTCGGGGACGCTGGCGCAGATCATCCCGCCCTCGCTGGTGCTGATCGTGCTGGCCTCGCAGCTGGGGGTTTCGGTCGGCAATATGTATCGCGGTGCGCTGCTGCCCGCGCTGATGCTGACCGGCATCTATATGGTCTATATCCTTGCGCTGACGATCATCCGGCCCGATGCGGCGCCTTCACTTCCGCCCGAGGCGCGGCGCTATCGCAACGGCACCGTGTCGCTGATCGTGACGCTGGTGATCGGCGCGCTGATCTGGGCGGGGGCCTATCATTTCCTGCTGGCCGACAACCCGCATCCCGGGATCTATGCGACGGTGGTTGCCATTCTGGCTCTGTCGGTCATTGCCAAGCTGGACGCGGTGCTGAAGCTGAACCTGCTGTCGGTGATGGCGCGCGAGGTGATCATGGTGCTGATCCCGCCGCTCTCGCTGGTGTTTCTGGTGCTGGGCACGATCTTTATCGGCGTGGCCACCCCGACCGAGGGCGGCGCCATGGGCGCAGTCGGCGCGGTGGTTCTGGCGGCGATGAAGGGGCGGCTGAACTATCCGGTGGTGCAGCAGGCGCTGCATTCCACGGTGCGGCTGTCCTCCTTCGTGATGTTCATCCTGATCGGCGCGACGGTGTTCTCGCTGACCTTCTACGGGGTGAACGGCCAGAAATGGGTCAAGGATCTGCTGCTGGCGCTGCCGGGCGGTGAGACCGGCTTCCTGATCGTGGTCGCGACGATCATCTTCTTTTTGGCCTTCTTCCTTGACTTCTTTGAGCTGGCCTTCGTGATCGTGCCGCTTCTGGCGCCGGTCGCGCGAGAGCTGGGCATTGATATGGTCTGGTTCGGGGTCATTCTGGGCGTGGTCATGCAGACCTCGTTCCTGACCCCGCCGGTCGGCTTTGCGCTGTTCTATCTGAGGTCGGTGGCCGCGAAAGAGGATTACGACGATCCGGTGACCAAGCGGCGCATCCCGCGCATCACCACCTTGCAGATCTATCGCGGGGCGGTGCCATTCGTGATGCTGCAAGTGGTGATGATCGGGGTGGTGATTGCCTGGCCGCAACTGGTCATGCGCTATAAGGGGCCGCCGATTGACCGAAGCAATGTCGAATACACCATCCCGACCCAGCCGGGCGGCGGCGGTGGCTTTGGCGGCTTCGGGGGCTTTCAGCCGCAAGGCGGCGCGCCGGGCGGGTTCGCACCGCCCGCAGCGCCCGACGGCGGGGCTGCGGCCCCGGCGCAAAGTCCGGCACCGGGCGGCTTTGCGCCCCGGCCTGCGCCGAACTTTGGCGCACCTGCCGACGGGACGGCAACACCGGCCCCAACACCCGCCCCCGGCGGCTTTGCCCCGCGCCCCGCGCCGAATTTCGGCGCGGCACCCGCACCCGCGCCCGCACCATCTGGCGGCGGCTTCGCCCCGCGCCCTGTGCCGAATTTCGGCGCAACCGGGAACTGAGACGAAAAGGGGGCCTCGGCCCCCTTTTTTAATCTGAGCGCGTCGCCTGTTCAGTCACGACACTAAAAAAGGTGCGCCGAACGGATCGGCGCACCCTAATTGTCACCCTTCGGGCGGGGGCAGGCGATGCCCCCAGCCGCGCGGCTTACAGACGGTTCTGCGATTGCAGATACATCATGAAGCCGTCATAGGTCGCCTCGGCGGTCTGGTTATAGAGATACCAGTCATTGCGGAACGCCTTGATCGAGCCCCACATCTCAGCAAATGCCGGGTTGGTCGCTTCCATCTCGGCATAGACCTCATTGGCGGCGTCAAAGCTGGCCTCAAGGATCTCCTGATTGAACTGGCGCAGCTGTGCGCCTTCGGCCACCAGTTCCTTCAGCGCGTTCGGGTTCAGGTGATCGTATTTCTGCAACATATCCGCATCGGCGGCGCGGCAGCAGATGCGCAGCACGTCTTTGTAATGCTGCGGCAGCTCATCATATTTGGCCTTGTTGGCGAAGAAATGGACGGTCGGGCCGCCTTCCCACCAGCCGGGGTAATAGTAATAGGGCGCGACCTGCACAAAGCCCAGCTTCTGGTCGTCATAGGGGCCGACCCATTCCGCCGCGTCGATCGTGCCGCGTTCCAGAGCGGCATAGATCTCACCGCCCGCGATCTGCTGCGGGACCACGCCCAGCTTTTCCAGCACCCGACCGGCAAAGCCGCCGACCCGGAACTTGAGCCCGTTGAGATCGGCCACAGTATTGATCTCATTGCGGAACCAGCCGCCCATCTGGGTGCCGGTATTGCCGCCCGGCCAGCTGATCAGACCCTGCGGTTCAAGGAATTTGTTATACAGCTCCTGCCCGCCGCCATGATAAAGCCAGGCGTTATGCGCCCGCGCCGACAGCGCAAACGGAATCGCCGAGGCGATGGCCCAGACTGGGTCCTTGCCCCAATAGTAATAGCCGACCGTGTGGCACATATCGGTGGTGCCCTCCATGGTCGCGTCCGCCGCCTGAAGGCCCGGCACCAGTTCGCCCGCCGCAAACACGTCGATCTGGAACTTGCCGTCAGTGGCCTCGCGCACGAATTCCGTCATGGTGCCCGCGCCGCCGAAGATCGTGTCAAGCGCCGGCGGGAAGGACGAGGTCAGCCGCCAGTTCACGGTCGGCTGTTCCTGCGCGATGGCGGGGGCGGCAAGCGTGGTGGCCGCAGCCGCAGCCGCACCGCCAACAGAGGCGCGCGTCAGAAAGGCGCGACGGTCGAAATTGGTTTTTTTGGTCATGTGTTCCCTCCTTGTCACGGGGCGCGCTTAGATGCCCCGCATGACTGGCGGTATTCTGCACGACAGCCCCCGCGTGTCGAGATGTATTTCCGGGCGGGTGGCCAATTTGCACGCAGCCGGGACGCCCGCGCCAAAGCGTCCCCATTCGCGCAATATTTACCTTGCCCGCTGAGGGGTTCCGCCCTATTTCCTCGCTCATTCGCCGACGCGGCGGAGGGGGCAGAGGGCAGGATACAGGGCAGGGGCGCCGATGACGAAACCGCATTTCGACCGCGAGGCGCGGCAGGGTCTGGCGATGGTCTCGCCGACGCTGATCTTTGCGCTGCTGATGCTGGCCGCGCCATTGGTCACGATCCTTGCCGTGTCGTTCATGCGCGACGGCTATCTGGAGATCATCCGAGAGTTCACCTTCGACAATTACCGCGCCGTGCTGACGGAACCGATCTATCGGCAGGTCATGGGCCGCTCGCTGGCGGTGGCGTCACTGGTCACGCTGTTCACGGTGGTTCTGGCCTTCCCGGTGGCCTATTTCGTGTCTTTTGTCGTGCGGCCGGAACGCAAGGCGCTGTGGCTGTTTCTGATCACCATTCCGTTCTGGACCGCCTACCTGATCCGCGTGTTCCTGTGGAAAGTGATCCTTGGCTATGAGGGCGTGATCAACGCCTCACTGATGGGGCTTGGCGTCATCTCCGAGCCGCTGGGCTTTCTTCTATATAACGTCAACGCCATCGTGATCACGCTGGCCCATGCCTATGCGCCCTTTGCGATCCTGCCGATCTTTGTCGCGCTGGAACGCATCGACCGATCCCTGCTGGAGGCGGGGCGTGATCTGGGTGAGACGCGGCTGATGACCTTCTGGCGGGTCACGCTGCCTTTGGCCATGCCGGGCGTGCTGGCCGCCGTGCTGATCGTGTTCATCCCGACCATGGGTGATTACGTCACGCCCGAGCTGATCGGCGGCGGGCGCATCCCGATGATTGCGAAACTGGTGCAGACGCAGATCATGGCTCTGGACAACAAGCCCCTTGGCGCGGCAATTGCGGTGACCGCGATGCTGATCGTGACCATCCTTGCGCTGATCTTTTTGTTCCTGAACCGCCGCTTTCTGGGGGTGAAGCAATGAAATTCCCGGTCCTGCGCGCCTATTCCATCGCCTATCTGCTGTTTTTATACGCGCCGATCCTGCTGCTGCCGATCTTTGCGTTCAATTCGGGCACGATCATTGCCTTTCCGCTCAAGGGCTTTACGACCGAGTGGTTCTCGCAGATGGCGGGCAACACATCGCTGCGCAGCGCGGTCTATAATTCGCTGACCATTGCGTGCAGCACCGCCGTCTTCGCAACCGTGCTTGGCATTTTCGCGGCAAGGGCCTCGACGCGCTACCGCTTTCCGCTGAAGGGCGGGATCATGGGGCTGATCATGCTGCCCTTGGTGCTGCCGGAAATCATCGTCGGCATGTCGCTTTTGGTGGTGCTGCTTGGGATGGGGGTGCAGCTGTCGCTGCTGACCGTCATTCTGGGCCATACGCTGCTCTGCCTGCCCTATAC
>JAUNTZ010000005.1 GCA_030538425.1 Paracoccus sp. (in: a-proteobacteria)
ATGCCAGCCGCCGCGTGCGCAGCGTGGCCAAGCCCGTGGTTGAGGTGCTGGCCGGTATTCCGACCATCGTTTACGGCCTTTTCGCGATGATGACCGTGGGTCCGCTGCTGCGCGACTGGATTGCGCAGCCTGCGGGGCTTGGCAGTTCCGGCGCCTCGGTTATGACGGCCGGTCTGGTCATGGGCATCATGCTGATCCCGTTCGTGTCGTCGCTCTCCGATGACATCATCAACGCCGTGCCGCAGTCGATGCGCGACGGCAGCCTTGGCCTTGGCTCGACCCATTCGGAAACCGTGCGCAAGGTGGTGATCCCCGCCGCGCTTCCGGGGATTATCGGGGCGATTCTGCTGGCGGCCTCGCGGGCCATCGGTGAGACGATGATCGTGGTTCTGGGCGCAGGGGCGATGGCCACCATCAGCCCCAACCCGTTCGAGGCCATGACTACCATCACCGTGAAAATCGTGGGTCAGCTCAAGGGCGACAGCGACTTTACCGCGCCCGAAATGCTGGTCGTGTTCGCGCTGGGCCTCAGCCTGTTCGTGATCACGCTGTGCCTGAACGTCCTGGCGCTTTACATCGTGCGCAAATATCGGGAGCAATACGAATGACCGACGCAACCCACGAAAACGCGGGCAGCCCGGCGCGCCCGACGACCGGGGCGCGAAAGTCCCTGCTGACGCTGGACGCGCGGACCAAGCGCCGCAATGCCGCCGAGGCGCGGTTCAAGGCCTACGGCATCACCGCCATCGCCATTGCCGCGCTGGCCCTTGTCGTGCTGGTCTTTACCGTTGTGCGCGACGGCCTGCCCGCCTTCACGCAAACCTATGTCTCGATGCCGGTTTATATCGATCCGGCAGTGGTTGACCCCGAAGGCAATCGCGACCCGGCTGAGATGCGCCGCACCATCACGACGCAATATGCGCCCCTGCTGGTCGGTGCGGTCAATAACTGGATCGAGCAAAGCGGCACGCAGATCGAGGGTCTGTCCGACCGTGACGTCGCCTCGATCTTTTCGTCGCGCGCCAATCTTGATCTGCGCAACCGCGTGCTGAACGACCCTGAAATCGTTGGCCAGACGGTTGAGATCAACGCCCTTGCCAACTCTCGTATCGACGGGATGCTCAAGGGCCGCATCACTCAGGACATCGCCGCCATCGACCAACGCACATCCCCCGCGCAATATCAGCTGGCCATGGCGATGCATGAGGCCGGCGTGCTGGAGCGTCCGTTCAACTGGGCCTTCATCACCTCGGGCGATGCGCCGGACAATATGCCCGAATCGGCGGGTCTGGGCGTGGCGCTGCTGGGCTCGCTTTACATGATGCTGATCGTGCTATGCCTTGCGCTGCCCATCGGCGTGGCCGCCTCGATCTATCTTGAGGAATTCGCGCCCAAGAACCGCTTCACCGACATTATCGAGGTGAATATCTCGAATCTGGCCGCGGTGCCGTCCATCGTGTTCGGTATTCTGGGCCTTGCCGCCTTTATCCAGTTCGCGGGCATGCCGCGTTCGGCGCCCATCGTGGGCGGTCTGGTGCTGACGCTGATGACCCTGCCCACGATCATCATCTCGACCCGAGCCGCGCTGAAATCGGTGCCGCCGTCGATCCGTGATGCGGCGCTTGGTGTGGGGGCCAGCCGGATGCAGACCGTGTTCCACCATGTGCTGCCGCTGGCCATGCCGGGCATCCTGACCGGCACCATTATCGGGCTGGCGCAGGCTTTGGGTGAAACCGCGCCGCTGCTGCTGATCGGCATGGTGGCCTTTGTCCAGACCCACCCTTCGGCCCCATGGGCGGGCGGTTTGGGTGAGCCCGCCTCGGCCCTGCCGGTGCAGGTCTATAACTGGACTCAGCGGTCTGACCCTGCTTTCTTTGAACGTGCCTCGGGGGCGATCATCGTGCTGCTGATCTTCCTTCTGTGCATGAACCTTCTTGCTATATATCTGCGTCGCAAGTTCGAGCGCCGTTGGTAATGCGCGAACAACCAGAGGCTTGAACAAATGAACGACATGAGTCTGGCGGAGCGTCAAATGACCACTCAACACGAAATCAAGGTGAAGGCCCGCAACGTGCAGGTCTATTATGGCGACAAGCACGCGATCAAGGATGTCGATGTCGATATCGAGAACAAGACCGTCACCGCCTTCATCGGCCCCTCGGGCTGCGGCAAATCGACCTTTCTGCGCTGTATCAACCGGATGAACGACACGATCAGCGTGGCCCGGGTCGAGGGCCAGATCCTGCTGGACGGTGAGGATATCTATGACAAGCGCGTCGATCCGGTGCAGCTGCGCGCCCGTGTCGGCATGGTGTTCCAGAAACCGAACCCGTTCCCCAAGTCGATCTATGACAATGTGGCTTATGGCCCGCGCATTCACGGCATGGCCCGCAATCGCGCCGAAACCGATGAGATCGTCGAAAAGGCCCTGCGCGGCGCGGCTTTGTGGAATGAGGTCAAGGACCGTCTGGGTGAGCCTGGCACCGGCCTCTCGGGCGGCCAGCAACAGCGCCTGTGCATCGCCCGCGCTGTGGCGACTGAACCCGAAGTGCTGCTGATGGATGAGCCCTGTTCAGCGCTGGACCCCATCGCCACCTCGCAGGTCGAAGAGCTGATCGACCGGCTGCGGCAGACCTATTCGGTGGTGATCGTGACCCACTCGATGCAGCAGGCCGCGCGGGTCAGCCAGAAAACCGCCTTCTTCCACCTGGGCAACCTTGTCGAGTTCGGCGACACTGACCAGATCTTTACCAACCCGCAGGACCCGCGGACGGAAAGCTATATTTCAGGCAAGATCGGCTGAGAAAGGACATTTCCATGCCCCATACCGAAAAGCATATTTCCTCTGCATTCGACCGCGACCTTGAGACCGTTCAGGGCCTTGTCATCAAGATGGGCGGCATGGTGGAGACCGCGATCAACGACGCCGCCACCGCGCTGGAAACCCGTGATGAGGAACTGGCCGAGGATGTGCGCCGCCGCGACAAGGCCATTGATGAGCTGGAACTCCAGATCAACGAAGAGGCCGCCCGCGTCATCGCGCTGCGGGCGCCGAACTCGACCGACCTGCGGGTCGTCCTTACCGTGATGAAAATCGCCGCCAGTCTGGAACGGGTGGGCGATTATGCCAAGAACATGGCCAAGCGCAGCCACGTTCTGGCGCATCTTCCGGCGATCAACGGATCGGGCATCGCGCTGCGCCGCATGTCCTCAACGGTTGAGCGGATGATGAAGGACGCGCTGGACAGCTATATTCAGCGTGACGCCAAGCTGGCCGCCGATGTCCGCCACCGCGACCTTGAGGTGGATCAGATGTATAACGCGCTGTTCCGCGAGTTCCTGACCTATATGATGGAGGACCCGCGCAACATCACCGCCTGTATGCACCTGCATTTCATCGCCAAGAATATCGAACGCATGGGCGATCATGCGACCTCGATTGCCGAACAGGTGATCTATCTGGCGACCGGCGAAATGCCTGACGATCCGCGCCCCAAAAGCGACAGCGTCAGCCGCGCCGAGCTGAACGAAGGCGAGGATTGATCCATGGCGGCCCGGCAGACCCCTTGTGTGCTGGTCGTCGAGGACGAAGGCGCGCAGCGCGCCGTTCTCAAATACAACCTGGAGGCCGAAGGGTTTGAGGTCGTCATGGCCGAGAACGGCGATGAGGCCCTGTTGCTGGTGCGTGAGGAACAGCCCGATCTGATCGTGCTGGACTGGATGCTGCCCAATGTCTCGGGGATCGAGGTCTGCCGCCAGATCAAGGCCGACCCCGCCACCCGCAACATCCCCGTGGTGATGCTGTCAGCGCGCGGCGATGAGGGCGACCGGGTGCGCGGGCTGGAAACCGGCGCGGATGACTATGTGGTCAAGCCCTATTCGGTGGTTGAGCTGATGGCGCGCCTGCGCACCCAACTGCGCCGCACCCGCCCCGCGACGATGGGCGAAAGGCTGAGCTTTGGCGACATCATCCTCGATTCGGGCGAACATCGCGTGTTCCGCGCGGGCCAGCCTTTGCACCTTGGCCCGACCGAGTTCCGCCTGCTCTCCACGCTGATGGAAAAGCCGGGCCGGGTCTGGACGCGCGAACAGCTGCTGGACCGCGTCTGGGGCCGCGACATCTATGTCGACACCCGCACCATCGACGTGCATGTGGGCCGCTTGCGCAAGGCGCTGATGACCAATGGCGGCGACAACCCCGTGCGCACCGTGCGCGGAACGGGGTATGCATTGGGGTGACCCTTGTCGGTATGGTAAAGGCGCCGCCCCTGTTTCGGGCGGCGTTTTTTTATGGTGGGCGTGGCGGATGCCTCCGGCGGGGATATTTGGGGACAAAAGACGGGGCTGCTTGGTTGGGCGGCTGTGGTGATGGCGACGTCGTCGTCGCGGTTGTTCCAGATCTTTGGCGCTGACGGCTTTCATACCGGAGTTGGGGCGGACTGTGCGCAACTCTGGCTATGTGCTATGAGGGATTGCGCGGCACTTGGCGGGCCATTCCGCAGGCCCGGTCGCGCCAGAAGGAGGATTCTGTGATGGACGACCCATGGCCGACCGAAAAGGCGTTCTGGCTCGACGGGGCCGGGTTTTATCGCGACAATCTTGCGCCTGATGCCGTGATGGTTTTCCCCGAGCCGGTCGGGATTCTGTCCGGCGAGGCGATCATCGCGGCGCTTGAGGGCGCGGCGCGGTGGGATGCGGTCGAGATCACGCAAAGGGGCGCCCTGCGTTCTGGCGAGACACTGATCCTGACCTATCATGCCACTGGGCAGCGCGGCGATGCGGCGCCTTACCGCGCGCTTTGCTCCAGCACCTACGGGCGCGTCGGGTCGCGCTGGCTGTTGTTGTGCCACCAACAGACGCCGGTGGGTTAGCGGTCTGGCGGCGGGGTGAAGCGGCGCTGGACTGGTCAGACCGTGATGCGGAATCATCACCTATAGAGTGGACGGGATGGCTGGCGAGGCGGCGGCTTATCTGGCTTTTTCCGGCAGCGCAGGGGCGAGACGGCGCGGTTGGCTATTGCCGTGCCACCGGGCGGCAGCGCGGGGTGAACTGGTCGCGCCTCTCCTAGGCATTCGGAAAAGGCTCACACTGACTTGATCGGGTTGAATGCTAGGGCCAGCCCAGGCAGAGGCTCCGATACTCACCAAGATTGAAGCTGATGGCGCGAAAGCTTGGCTGCTCAACCACGGGAGAAGGGTTGAGGGCATAGTGATTTGAGCTTCCGGGCGGAGTCTGTTGCCGCTACGATAACGCCGCGGGGCGAGATTTGCCGGAGGGTGCTTGGCAAGCTGGATGACAAGCTGTGCTGGCTTGACCGAGAAGTGCAGCGGTGGAATTGAGCCGTGAGCTTACCCAGCCTCAACCTGATCCTGTCCGTCTGACAGCCGCGCATCGCTCAAAAGAAAACGCGCCCGAAAGGGCGCGTTTCGGCTTCATATGGGCGGCACCTTAGTGCTTTTTGCCCTTGATCGGCGCCCAGAGGCGTTTGTTGGTCAGATAGAGCAGAACCGTCAGCACGATCAGGAACAGCACCGAGACAAGGCCGATCTGCTTGCGCTCCATCATGCGGGGCTCGGCGGCCCACATCAGGAAGGCGGACACGTCCATCGCCATCTGGTCGATGGTCGCGGGCGTGCCGTCGGCATATTCGACCGAGCCCTCAAACAGCGGCGGCGCCATCGCGATCAGGCCGCCCGAGAAGGCGTTGTTGTGATAGAACAGGGTGCCTGCCTGTTCACTGGTTTCGCCGTCATAGCCGGTCAGGATGGCGTGGATATATTCCGCGCCGCCAATGCCCCGGAACAGCTGCGCCAGACCCGTGCCATAGGGGCCGTGGAAGCCCGCGCGGCCCTTGGCCATCAGCGACAGATCCGGGCCCATGCCCTCGGCCAGCTGGGCTGGGAAATGGTCGGTGGGCTCCGCCGGACGCTCCATCCCGTCATCGCCCATCACGAAAAACCGGGTCGCATATTCGCGGACCTGATCTTCGGGAAGGCCGGGGCCGTTCTTGTCGGACAGGGTGCGGATCGGCACATAGCGCAGCCCGTGGCAGCCCGCGCAAACCTCTGTGTAAACCTGAAGCCCGCGCTGAAGCTGGAACTGGTCATAGCGCCCGAACGGACCTTCAAAGCTGAAGGCCACGTCCTCGATATGGCCGTAGCCATGCGAGGCCGCAGCCGGTTCCTCAGCCGCCGCGAGATCGGCGGCGCCTGCATCCGCGACCGCCTGATCGGCGGCAACCTCATCCGGCGTTGCCTCGTCAGCGGCTTCGGCAGGTGCATCCGCGACCGCTTCTTCCTCGGCCGCGGCTTCTTCAAGCTCAGCCTCGTTGGCGGCGGTTTCTTCGACCGCAGGCGTTTGCGTCGGAACAGCGGCCTCAGTCGCGGGGGCATCTGCCGCAGGCGTTTCAGCCGACGGTGCCTCTGCCTCAGCCGGGGTTTCAGCCTCTGCCTCTGCCGCCGGAGCGGCCTCGGCGGCGGGTGCCTCTGCCGCAGGTGCCTCGGTGGTGGCCGGCGGCGTGATCGGCACCGTGATGGTGGTCTCACCGCCCGCCGGGGCCTGCGGCGCCACGTCGATGGTGACCGGCGCCTCGGTCGCGGGGGCCTCAGTGGTGGCGGTCTGCGCCCAGGCACCCGCTGCCGAGATCGACAGCGCAGCGACTGCCGTGAGGGTCTTGATTCTCATGGTCATGCCTTGCTCTCCGTTATTCGGCAGGTTGGTGTTTGGCGACATAGTGATCGTTGAAATCTTCCTCGATCGTCGCGGGCATCGGTTCGGGCTTCTCGATCACGCCAAGCAGCGGCAGGATGATCAGGAAATAGGCGAACCAGTAGGCCGCGCCAGCAAGGGCGATATAGGGGTAAATCCCCTCGGCGGGCATGGCGCCAACCCAGGTCAGGATGATGAAATCGACCACCAGCAGCCAGAACCACCACTTGAATTGCGGGCGATAGCGGCCCGAGCGGACCCGCGAGGTATCGAGCCAAGGCGCAAGCGCCATCACGATGATCGCGCCGAACATCGCGACCACCCCGAAGAAGGCCGCGTCAACGATGCCGAAGGTCACAAAGTTCACCAGCTTCACCAGCCAGACGCCCGAATCGAAGGCGCGCAGGATCGCGTAGAAGGGCAGGAAATACCATTCCGGCACGATATGGGCGGGGGTCACCAGCGGGTCGGCCTCAATATAGTTGTCGGGGTGGCCCAGATAGTTCGGCATGAAGCCCACGACCGCAAAGAAGATCACCAGAATCAGCGCCAGAGCGAACAGATCCTTGATCACGAAATAGGGCCAGAACGGCAGCGTGTCGCGCTTGGCCTCTTCTTTCGAGCTGCGGCGGACCTCAACCCCGGTCGGGTTGTTGTTGCCGGTGTGGTGGAAGGCCCAGATATGGACGATGACCAGCGCGGCAATCACGAAGGGCAGCAGGAAATGCAGCGAGAAGAAGCGGTTAAGCGTCGGGTTGCCGACCGCCGGGCCGCCCAGCAGCCAGGTCTGGATCGAGTCGCCGATGCCCGGAATCGCGCCGAACAGGCCGGTGATCACGGTCGCGCCCCAGAAGGACATCTGCCCCCAGGGCAGCACATAGCCCATGAACGCGGTCGCCATCATCAGGATATAGATCAGCATCCCGATGATCCAGGTCACCTCACGCGGCGCCTTGTAGGAGCCGTAGTAAAGGCCGCGGAACATATGGATATAGACCGCAAAGAAGAACAGCGAGGCGCCGTTCATGTGGATATAGCGCAGCATATGCCCGCCATTCACGTTGCGCATGATATGCTCAACCGAGGCGAAGGCCATGTCGGCATGGGGCGTATAGTGCATGGCCAGCACGACGCCGGTGACGATCTGCAAGACAAGGCAGAAGGCCAGAACGATGCCCCAGATCCACCACCAGTTGAGGTTGCGCGGGGTGGGGATCATCAGCGTGTCATAAATCAGCCCGACAATCGGCAAGCGGCGGTGAAGCCACCGCTCGGCGCCGGTTTTCGGCTCGTAATGATCGTGTGGAATACCTGACATATGACGCCTCCTCAGCCCAGCTGGATGGTGTTGGCGTCGATGAAGGACGCAACCGGGATATGCATGTTCTGCGGCGCGGGGCCGCGACGGATACGGCCGGCGGTGTCGTAATGGCTGCCGTGGCAGGGGCAGAACCAGCCGCCGAAATCGCCCGCGCCATTGCCCAGCGGCACACAGCCCAGATGGGTGCAGACGCCGATCTGGACCAGCCATTCGCCCTCTTCGTCAAGGGTGCGGTTCTGGTCGTCGGCATTGGTGCCGGGCTTGTTGGGGTTCTGCGAGCTGTTGTCGATGAAGCCCGCGCTGTCTTCGGCGCGGCCGCGCTCGATCTCGTCCTGGGTGCGGCGGCGCACAAAGACCGGCTTGCCAAGGAACTGGACGGTGATCTGCGTCCCGGGTTGAACCGCGCTGACATCGACCATGATTGAGGCAAGGGCCTGCACATCGGCGGACGGGTTCATCTGATTGACCAAGGTCCAGCCGGCGGCACCGGCTGCAACCGCACCGGCACCGGCCGTAGCGTAATAGAGGAAGTCCCTCCGGGTGCCTGCGTGTTCTTCTGCGTGGGACACGGCTTCATCTCCAGTTGTGGCCCAAGCGGGCCGCTATCTCTGAACGGTTGCAGCGGATGCAACCTTCGCCTCGCGGTTCTAGCGTTCAATTTTCCGCCAGTCCAGCGCGGTTCCACGTCAAGAGGTGGCCAAAACGCCGCATCTGTGGCGCAATTCCCCCATCATGGGCCAGAGGGCTTCACAACAGCCCCGAGGAACGAAAGCTCAGCTCACGATTCTTGCCGATGATCAGGTGGTCATGGAGGGTCAGGCCCATGATCTCGGCGCCCTGCCGGATCTGTTCGGTCATCGCGAGATCCGCCTGCGAGGGCGTGGGGTCGCCTGATGGGTGGTTGTGGACCAGACAGAAATTCAGGAAAATGGCTGTATTTCAACTTTCTAAGTTGCTCTGGAGGGATTTGCACGGGGAGCAGTGACTGTATCCAAAAGTGATTCTTGAATGTCTCGCGAAGACCTGCCTAATCCCCCAAGGACATGGTCATGTCGTAATATGCACATTGCTGCGGTGCACATCCATCGCGGTTGTGGCCACAAATCTTACAGCCCGAGACCGGCGCAATATGATATTGTCGGCCGTCATTCCCGCCCGCTTGGCTATCGTGCCTCGACGTTGGAGGGTGCTTCAGACCTTCAGCAGATCAAGCAGTGGATCGAAGGCGTACATGGCTGCGCGGCGCCCCGAGGCCGGTTCAATCGTGCGCAACAGGCCTGCCTCCACCAGCCTGCGCGACAGGGCGCGCGCCGAGGATGACGGGATACCGGAGCGGTCGACAAACCGGTCGTTGCGGAAGATTGGGCTGGCGAACACGAAGTCCAATGCCTGATCGTGGAACTGTGAATTCAGCACCACGCGGAATCGCTCGCGCATCTCGCTGTGCAGCTGGAAGATCGCGTCCGCCGTCTGGATGTTGACCGTCGCCTGCGCATGCATGGCCTCAAGAAAGAACGCGACCCATCCGGTCCAGTCGCCGGTTGCAGAGACAGCGCGCATCCGCTCAATATACTCGTCCTTGTGGATTTCGAAATATCCCGAGACGAAGAAGTTCGGTTGATGCAAGACGCCGAGTTTCCACAGCATCAGCGTGATCAGCATTCGGCCGATTCGGCCATTTCCGTCTTCAAAGGGGTGCAGAGCCTCGAATTCGACATGCGCTATGGCCGTGCGGATCAGCGGCCGCATCGTGCTTTCATTGATGTAGCGCACGAGTTCGGCCATCGCCGGGCAAAGTTGCTCGGGAGCAATCGGGACATAGTAGATCTTTCCCCGTCGCTCATCCCCGATATAGTTCTGCTCGACCTTGTAGCTTCCAGGGCGCTTGCGGGCGCCGCGGCCGAACGAAAGCAGTTGCTGATGAGCTGTCCGTATCAGGTGCTCGCCAAGCGGAGCCCCGTCTGCAAGTGCTTGTTGTGCGTTTCGCAAGGCGCGGGAATATAGATAGGTCTCGACGTCGTCGTTGCGCGCCTCCCGGTAGGGGTTGGCGCTGCCTCCGTCTTCCTCGGCCTCAAGCCGATACAGTTCCTCGATGGTCGAGATTGTCCCCTCCATTCGCGAGGACGTAACCGCATCCTGGCGGCGCAGCGGCGCAAGGAACAACTCGCTGTTCACCATGCCCGACATCTTGGTATCGTAGCGTGCAAGAGACGCTGCGGCCTCTTCGAGCGGTCCAAGAAGGACCTCGTAATCGAGGGAGGCCGGAGGAAAGGTGCCGATGTGATAGGTTACGGCCTCTGTCAGATCGTAGGGCTTGATGGCCATTTTGGGGTTGATTCTGTTTTGAACGCGGGTTGGTGATAGCCTAGTTGCACCAAGGACATTTGGCAACGGAATGCAACCATATTTTGACATCAAAAGGCGTTGCCGACAGATATCTGATATCAAGCGCATTTGATGATAGAGTTTGGCCGCAAGCTCTCATCAAGGCGGTCCGTCACCAGCATACCCGTTGACGAAGCCGTCTCGTTCATATTGTTATAGTGTCCTCCATTGGGTTTGCCCCAACAGTCGCTTTGGCGGTGGAACCGGAGGCGCCGCACTTCGAGAGGACCACTGTGGTTCGGGTTTTCACACGCGAGGAATTTTACGAACTCGTCTGGTCCAGGCCGTTGACGCATCTGGCAAAGGAGTTCGCGATCTCTGATGTCGCGCTTCATAAAATCTGTCGGAAGCATGACATCCCCAACCCACCGCTCGGTTGGTGGGCAAAGAAGGCGGCCGGAAAGAAGGTAACCCAGACGCCATTGCCGAAGGCCAAGGCCGGAACTGCAGGGAAGATCACCATCGCCAATACAGACCTCCGCCATGAGACCGCAGCGCTTGCAAGCATCCGTGAGCAGGCACGCATCCGCGCATCTCAAAGCGATGACGGCCAGGCAGCCCAGTCCCATCCGATCATCGACCGAACGCTCGCCCTTCTGAAGAACGCGAAGCCATCCGAGAGAGGCATCGTCACCGTTGATGGGCCCGGGCTCATCAAATGCGAGGTTGCGCCCTCTTCGATCGACCGCCTTGCCGCCGCCCTGCCACCGATTGTTCGCGCTGCCTCGCTTCAGGGGTTCGAGCTTGTCGCCGGAGATGGGTCAGCAGGGTTCAGATCCGAAACGGAGATCGTCGGCTTCTCGATCAGCGAAACGATCAAGCGAGTGAAGCACGTGCTGACCGATGCCGAGCAGGCCAAGCAGGAGGCTTGGGAGCGGAAGCGGGATCGCGCGTTGCGAAGAAACTCCTGGGACGGCATCTTCTTCGACAGTCCCAGCTTTTCCGATTGGGATTACCATCCGACCGGGCAGCTTTCGTTCGAACTGGAGCAGGTGTATGTTTTTCGGGGCGCATCGCCCCGTCGCAGCTTTCGTGACGCCAAGGTTCAGCGGCTGGAGAATATGGCCAGTGACATCGCTGTAGGTCTGGCAGTGCTTGCGGCCGCCAAGACGGATGAGCGGCTTAGGCGCGAGGCGGATCAGCGGAAGGCCGACGAAGAACGCCAGCGCCGCGAACGTACCGCGCGCATCAGGCATATTGAGGATCGACGCGTTGCAGGTCTGGGGGTGATCCTGTCGGAACTTGAAGAGCTGGACCGGATCCGTCGCCTCGTTCATCTTCTTGCAGCAGACGTTTTGGGCGAGCCGACCAATCGGTTGCGGACATTCCTAGCTTGGGTGGAGGATCATATCACAAATTGTGAAGCCCGTTTGTCAGCACGAGAACTCGAGAACCGGTTCGAAGCTGAGCATTTGTTCGGCGACGATGACGATCACGACTTCATACCATCCAGGCGGTATTAAGGGCGGAGAGAGGTCCGTGCGGTTGCAGTATCGCAACGCGTACGCGGCAAGTGGCGGAAGCGGTCATACCGAGCCAGAACTTCGGGTCTTGCGTGATCGACATGGGTTGCCGAGAGTTCCTCCAGAGTTGGTAAGCTTGCACGCGTCGATGTGGCGGCTCATGCACCTTGCAACATCGCGGCCAGTACACTGAGGTTCACAATAGACCTTTAATTCGGAGCGCCAGACTAGAGAGGCTCGGCATAAAACCGCAATTTGGGGTTGTAACTACTTGGTTATGCTTCAATGCTCTCCCAAAGAGACCTGAATTTCGGAACCGTAGAGGGATGTGTCCGTGCGTATCGATTTGAACCAAGCTGAATTTCCCCTTTCCGATGCCCGAACGCTGAAGGAGCCTTACGGCGAGCTGCAGCGCGAAGGCGGCGACAAGCTTCGTGAACTTATCGCAAGCCAAATTCCACGTGACCGAGTCCGCTACGACGAGGTGGAGCCGACCGCAATTTCCTATGATCGCCCGCATAGGGCAATACTGGTAGAAGGCGGCCGTGGCAGCGGCAAGACAACTTTCCTCCTCACCCACTTGCATCACATCCGCCAAGGCTTGCCTGAATGTGCTGGAAGCTCCAATGAGGGAAAAGCCAATAGCTTCGCGGCGATTTCCCAGGATGTTCACGTCTTGCCGATGATCGACCCGACGCTGGTCGAAGCCAAGGACAATGTGATCATCCTGATCGTGCAAATGATCGAAATGGCGATCGATGCTATGGATGGGCGGAACACTATCCCTGGGGAAAAGCTGGGTCGGCTAGACGCGACTCGGGAGGCCTTGGCCGAAGGTCTGACGATGCTTGATGGGATTGGCCAGAAAGAGCCCTACGGCAGTAGTTGGGAAGATGCACGCTGGGTGATGAGCGAGGGACTTCGCAAAGCGGAGAAGGGCCGCTCCTTCGAAAGGAAGCTCAACATCTATCTTCAGTGCGCTCTGGAGGTTATGGGCAAGAAGGCCTTCGTGCTGGCTTTCGACGACGTGGACACGAATTTCCGCCATGGCCATATCATCCTCGAAACCATCCGCAAGTATCTGACCTCGAAGCAGTTGATTATCGTCCTGTCGGGGGATCTCGATCTTTACGGCCGGTTGATACGCAAAAACATCTATTCTACATTCGGGAGAGATATTCTCGAGCATGATTCCAACGTGACAAAATCTGGCAGTAGAGATTTGCAGACCGCAGTCCGCGAACTCGAAGAACAGTATCTGTTGAAGCTCTTGCCGCCACAAAACCGCATACGGATGATGCCTCTGGGTGGGCTCAGGGATGCTGAAAAAATTGAGGTGATCTCGGCGAATACCGTAGAGGGGAAAGATGAAACGGCGCTGCCCAAATGGATTTCAAAGCGCGTTCGCGAGGTTCTGGGCGAGCGTGGAGAGACAGTCCATCCCTTTGTGAACGTGATCTGGCGTGAGCATCTTCGGCTTGTCCTCAGCTACCTACGGGCCCTCGATCTGGCGAGCAACAAAGCGGCCTCGCCGGAAGATAAGCGCGCTAGTCGGGCGGCGGTGCTAAAGGTCTTCGAGACCCGCCTGAGAATGGCGGAAGTTCCGATCGACTTGCTCGATACAGACAGCTTCGACTTGACGCTGAAGACTGTTTTCAACTGGATGTCGGGACAAGAGGAGCCTGCAACGCTGGTTAGGTTTGGTACTCCCGGCGAGTCGAACCAAGCAATTGTCCTGCATTGCCTTTCCTTGGCGATGGCGCAGGGGCTCGAAACACCCGGTAACGGCTTAAAGGCATTATTGAGCCTAGCCTTGCCGATGGCCATGCTCAAACGGCCACTCCTTGCTAATCCGAAAAAGAAGAAGCAAGTTCTCGACTACCTCTGGGGGCATTCAAGGCCGTTTCTGCCCGAGATTGCGGCGCGCATAAGTGCGGTGGACCGCGCACTCCAGAGTGTCGGAAAGGCCCAAGCCAGCTCTTTCGGGTCTGTGGGTCTTGCAGGCAAGGACAGCGGCAGCCTCACGAGAAAAGCCGCTATAGAGCGTGTCTACGGCGTAAATTTCGGGAAAGAAAAGGAGGTCCCTCATGATTTCACCATCGAAAAACTATACGTGAGGTCTGCCCAAAATCGTTCAAGTCGGCGCTGGATCGAGCGGATGGAGGCCGCTGACAAGTCTCTAAACGCTCAATTTGGTGCTGGCTGGTTCACGATCGACGACCTGCTTGAGCGCGAGCGTTGCGGTAAGTTCGGTGAAATCCTGAATCTGATCTTCTTCAAGCGCTACAGCGAACGCGGTGAAACCTTCCGCTCGATTTCAGCCCTCTCGCTTTTAGCGGTCATTGCCGAACTGCTGCTTCGCGGAGACTGGGCTGGCCTAGACACGCTCTCGGCGGACACAATCATTTCTGCCTTTGGAAGTGCTGCAGTAGTTGAAAGAGCTACGGATACGGTAGCAAGCGACGGCTTGTCTGATGATGACGAGCTAGAAGAAAGGGCGCCTGTAAGGCCGCAACCCAACAAGTCGGGCGGCGCGAAAGTTGGCGGTGCAGCGAGCAGCGAGGACGCCGAGGCAGAAAGGTCAGCCGACGCCGCGACCGATGAGGTATCGGGACCGCAGGATGCGTACGACGCCTTCATGTCGAAAATGGAAGCATGGTACGAGTTTGCGCAAAGCCTGGCAACGGCCAGCGCTCTTTCTCCGTCACTTCTAGGGACGCTTGCAACACGCATTCACGACGACCTGTCTGATCTTGATCAGGCCGTCACAGCCTCTTGGGGAAGCGGGGATATCCTGCACCGGCAGATCACGAACATCCTCAATGCTGTTGTGGCTGTTACCTCGGAGGCGCAGGGGCGCAAGGAAAGCCCGAAGCTGTCTGATGTACCGCTGATCAACGCATTGCACAAACGCGGCAAGTCGCTGCACCCGATTGCGGTCATCATGTTGTCGTGCCCGCTCATTTGGGTTTTCCTGAAACCGAAGCCGACCGCCACGGAGCCCGAGGACAAGACGACGATTTGGGTCGCCGATGCGGCCTGTTTTGCGCTCGAGAATTGGCGAAGCTCGTCTGAGCCCGCTGCGGATACGAAAGCAGTGGACTTCAAACTGTGGACGACGCCTCCTCAGATTGAGGTCAAGATCAGCAAAATCGCCGAAAAGGGAACTCAGCGGCTGGTGATGGTGAATGGTTTCTTTGATCTGCTTAACGTGGTGCCCCGTTACGCAGATGATGCGAAGTGATCGTGAAATCAGGGAAGCTGATCGATGCTGAATGATGACGATCCAGAATTCGTCGAGGGGATAGTCACGCTTGCCACGGCGCACTTCTGCAACCTGACGCTTTTGCGCGCCTTGGAAAAGGCTTGCCCGAGGCCGCTCGGCAAAACTCTGCCAACCGACTATTTCATCCGTGACCGCGAGGCACGGCAAGCGATCAAGACAGCACATCGCGAAGGCCTGTTTCTGCAGATGCGCCGTCAAATGCCCCACATGACGGACGAGGCGCTTGAAAACAGACTGAGCTTGATCGCCGAACGATTGCGCGCCGTCTCGCACCAGCTCTGCGCCAGACAATCCCGCCGCCCGTCCCCCGTAATGGATGAGCGCGACGAAGGCTGCAAAATCTCTGATGACCTCCTTTACGACCTGCCCAATATGCTTGGGGTTCTTGCGGAGACGTTCCTTCGAGAAGCGCCGGACGGGTCGCTGCGTGTGCGTAGTCGGCTGATTGGCTACTGGCAGGATCTGATCCTCGTCGTACCACCTTTGTTGATTTCAAGCGCCTGGATCTATCGCCGTGTGCGGCCCAAAGCCTTGAACAACCATCGCGACCGGCGAGACGCCGTCAACCGGATGGCGCGGTGGCTGTGCGATTCCACCCTGCCGGTGGATGACGATCCCGCGCTTGATCACCTGTGCCGCCAGCATGGCCTCGACGAGGTTCACATGCACCTCATGGGGACAACCGAGGCAGAGAAAGTTTGGTGCGACGCCCTGCGGACACCACAAAAAGTTGTGGGGAAACTGGTCCAAGAACAAAAAAATAGGCGTGAGTCCGGTTTGCGCCTGTCGATTGGCAGCGGTTTGGATCGCCTGTTACGGCAGGAAGATTCTCAGCTGACTGCCGATCTCTTGCTCGGGCGTGTAACGAGAGCCGCAACGCTGAAGGCGTTGCTTTTGTTTGCTGCGCGAAACGGGCCGGAAACGGATCTGCTTAGCGATCTGCCGTCGCCCGCAGAGTTCTGCGCGCAAGAGCGGGCCCGGAGTCTGCGTGATCTGCCGCCACATTTGCCAATGGTCGTCAAGGAGGCTTGGCACATTTGCCGCATCCTCGCCTCATGTGAGGCGCATCGCGAACAGGCCTATGCGCAATGGCAGCTGTGGCAATATGTTCTTCTGAGGGCGCAATTCTGCCGCCTATTGGTGCAGCAATCCGGTCAGACAGGTTTCGACCAGTTCCAGTACATCACCCTGAACGAGTTACGCGAGACGACTGAACTCGATTTCGCCGAGCGCTTTCGGCAGATCGAGCGCGGCCATCAGCGCATCGTTGACTTCCTGGAAGGTCGTTTCGCACCGAAAAAGGACATCGACAAAATGGTTGACTTACTAGGGCGGATACTGCACGGCTACTTTCGTTTTCTTGGCGAAGATGCGCTTGGCGAGGCTCGCCCGCCGGCCGCCACCGCGCAATATTCCTCTTTCGCCGAATTGGTCGCGTTGGTGCGTAGAAGAGAGGTCGAGGCCCAGACGCTCCCGGTTATCCCTGAAGGCGTGAGCCAAGACGCACCGGCGCAAAGGCGCCCTGCGCCAGTTTCCATCGGGAAGCGGCGATTGCGGTTAGGTCTGGTCGCGCATTTCATCAAGAATCTTGATCTCGGTGAACAGCGCAATTTCGTAACCGCAGTTTCGCCATGCCCAGAGTGTCGGCACTCCCGCATGCGGAAAGATACGCAGCATCAGGCCCGAATTTTGGTCAGCCTGCTCGAGCAGGTCTCCGACTTGCGCCATTTCATTCGTGGCGCAGATGCCGCCGCTAATGAACGCCATGCCGGTCCTGAGGTATTGGCGCCAGTCTTTCGCACCCTGCGCCGCGCGGGCCTCCAGAGGTTCACCTACCACGCGGGTGAAGATTTTGCACATCTCGCATCTGGGATGCGTACGATGTTCGAGGCCGTCCAGTTTCTTGAGCTTGATGCGGGATGTCGGCTTGGCCATGGGACTGCTGCAGGTCTCTTGCCCGAGGCATGGTGGGAGGGGATCGGAAACAGTGCTGTATTGCCGACCGAGGACCGGCTCGACGATCTGATTTTTGCACGCTACATGTTGATTTCGAACGCGCTTCTCCCAGAGCGTTTAGCTCTGATCGACGCCGAAATCTGGAATTTGGCGATGCAGATCTGGGCCGATCCGCAGATCACGCCGGACCTCTTGACCGAAGCATGGCTGTTGCGCCATCTTGACCCTCTGTCACGGCGGTTCCGTATCGGGGACCCCGATCCACACCGCCGGGCGGAGGCGCTGCTTTGTGAAAGTGCCCAACGCGAACAGCCCCTCGCCTACCGGCATTTTCTACGTCGGCACGGCATCCATGCAGCAGATAAGACGTTCACAGCAAGGCAGATGCGTGACGAAGTCGCTCGAGGGGCAAAGCAAATCATGGTCGCGCGCCGTTCGGATATTCTTGACATCGAAACCCTGCGGGCATTGCAGCGCTGCGTATTGCAAGTGCTGAATAGCCGTCGGATTGCTATCGAAACGCTTCCAAGCAGCAATGTTAGGATCAGCGTCCACCAGCGCTATGAGCAACACCATTCGCTGAACTGGTTGGGTGTCGGTGCTGAATCGCTTAAAACACCAGTCGATTTAGTGGTCGGTTCGGATGATCCAGGGATTTTTGCAACCAACCTTCGGATGGAATATGCACATTTGATGCGCTGTCTGAGAGAAGAGAGCCGAACCTCGGGTGATCGATTCGAGCCAATGCTGCCGATTGAAACGCTCTGCCTGAATGCGAAACGGTTTTGTTTCTGAGTTGTGAGAGTTGTCCAAGAGGGCAGAGAGCGTGTCCATATATGGGCCATTGTTTTTGAAACAAGTTTGCGATGGCAATGCGCCCTTTGTGCAGTTGCGATGGGCCTCCCTCGGCATTGTGCTTTATTCCCTCGTCGACGGCGCTGATGGCTCCGGCGAGTCCCGACGAATCTCGACTCATTCCCTTCGCTTTAATGCGCTCCACCGTCCGCGTTTGAGACTGGCGCGGCGAAGCTCGATAGGCGGGTAGCTGCAACTCTATACTCTCAAATATGGTTAGTGCGTTGTTAGAGTGACGCCCAGATATCGGGCAGCGCTGCCATTTTTGGTGTGACCGAGTAACTGTTGAACGGTCAGCAGTTAAACGGTCTTTGTGTTAATCTGCGCAACCTTCGTCCGGCGCATCGACTGCGTCCCGAAAGTACTCTGCCCGACACCGCCGATGTGACCCAATCAAACTGGATGCGGGCCCTAGTGTAAACGGCTGGGCTCAAGATGCTCCGGCCTAAGCATTTCCGAATCAGCAATCCGGCGTTCGGGGGCTTGCCTTGGTGTGTCTGCGACCTCGAGGCGAACGAGCTTACTCGCCTTACTCTCAGTGATCGAGGTTTGTTCCTCCACCTTGCGTGTCCAGAAGACGTCACGAGTGTTCAGGCCAAACTTCAAGTCCGGCCACGAAGCTTTCTGTCGATGGCCATAGTTAAGGGTGAACGATGATAAAGGTTGTTCGCCATTTCAAGGCGGGCACTGATGCACTAAGGATACTTCAGCATCAATGAGCATTACTGGCCGATGACGCGCCCCTTGCTCCAAGGGTGGTGTTCGGGCCTACCGGCGGTCAGAAAATCGAAAGACATCACGATACCTCTGCTCCCAGCTCACACCGAATTCGGTTGATCCAATAGCCACAATAGCAACGTTAAACCTTAAGTCGTTTATGTAACCGGCATAGGCAATGCTCGCGACCACGTGCTCAAACTGGTCGGTGCGGTTTCAAAGCTACGCCCTGATAACTTCCCGCTGACTACGGTTCGGGGGCAAGGCTCGATTAAGCTGAATGATGTGGCGAACGCCTGAGGCTTCATGTCCATCAGCGCGCATGAAGCAATGTCAGATGTGGAAGCAATGCTGTGGCTCATGAAGGTCATAGCTCACCGTGCCCCGGAGATATCGTCGCGTTTCATGCGCGTTTCGACAAAAGCCCAGGCGCAGGACTTCTTGCAGGAGGAGAGCCCGTTCGTTTCTTCGAAAGGCGAGACTGCCCAGCAAGGATTTCGACTTCTGATGGAGTTTGGTCATCATCCGACCTAGTCCGCCCGGCGCTACCGCCTGAATCTCAGCTTTTTGATCAATGCCATTCGACGCGCGCGACCCTGAAGTCGTGGAAATGTTCTGGCAAAGGAAAGGACCGCTGCGGGGTCAAGACGAACGCATTGCTGTTTGCGTTTCCATTGTAAAAAGTGTTCTACTCGACTTTCCTGAGGCAGTCGAGAAATATGTCCTTTAGCTGACACAAGAAATTCGCACATATGAGGGCGTTGTTCTACGCCTCAATGCAGCTGCTTTCGCCGCTGAGCCGGTCTACGCATTATAGCCGCATGTAGAGCAACAGCTCCACGACCGCATCAACTCTAATACCGAGAAAGCTCTCATGCAGCAATTTCGTGCGGTGCCGTGGGGACTTCTGCCTGATGTTGTTGCTCGTCTCTCTGATCAGGCTTCGGCGCCTGGGGCAGCACGCAATCTATTTCGAAATGGCGCATCTACTTTCCAAGAAAACTCGAACGGTGCTCGATAAGAAGTTCCTGGATTGATGGCCCGGTGACGCAACGGCGTCCTAGATGACGGCGTCGAAGGCTCCGAATACTGTCTACATTCATTAGCTTATCATGCTGTGTGAGTTCTGATTCAGGATGAAAGCGGAGGGGATATTAGCAGGCGGACATTGACGGACGCGCAGTAAGTGACATCTTCCAAGGCGAGAGGGTTTGCTCTGTCGGAGCGCGGCGGACAACCTTCTGTTTGTGGACCCATTGTTGTGGCAGGCGCGAACCGCTCCGCCCTAGCGCGATCTGGCGGCTGATCTCGGCCGGTGGACCGGGACGCATGCCCGCTTTCGCCGCTGGGCGATGATAGAGGTTTGGGAGCGCCTTTTTCAACGAGGTGAGCGCAGAGCCCGACTTCTAATATGTCCTGATCGACAGTACGATCTGCAGAGCCTACGCGGATGCGACTGTCGTAAGGGGGGACTCATGCGCGCGGGATCGGGTGATCGCGTGGCGGCCTTACGACCAAAATCCACGCCGCCGTTGATGCCCTCGGGCTCCCTGTTCGGCTGATCCCGACGGCGGGCTGGCGCCGCGACACCCCCGCAAGCCGCAGCCCTGATCGACGGACTCGACGCTGTGGGCCATGTCATCGCCGATGCGGCCTATGAGTCGGGGCCTTGCGCGACAAGATCGAAGAAGAACTCGGGGTGCAGAGGCCCATATCTAGGCTAACCATTCCCGCGCAATCAAGCCTTTCGAAAACCTCGACCTAGATGCCGACGGCCACAAGGTCGAAAACGTCTTTCAACGGATCGAGCAATTCCGCCGCATCGCCCTGCGCTGCGAGAAGATGCTTGCCAGCTTCATGGGCTTTGTTTTCCTCATATCAGCCTCGATTGGCTCTGATGAATACAGAAAGAGCCTAGCCGAAGAGGCCGCCATCTCGGATCATCTTGCTCATCCAAATCTGGTGGAATTGCCAAGGCGCTCGCTTGATCGAAAAAAGCTCCCTTGTTATAAGATGATGGGCTCTTACGGAAGCGCCAAGTTAGCCGCTGCTTTGGGGAAGTGCGGCAGTTCAGCATCCCGACTGGGCGCAAGTCGGCTAACGGCTGGCGACGGCTGGGAGCGCAGCTTTGTACAGCAGGCCGCATCGGGGCAATGTGACGCTCCGGTTTGGTGTGATCAACTGCTCAGCGGGGCTTGGGCTCGGTAGAGCTTTCGTTACGCGGTCTAACAACAAAGCAAGCTTCTCTGGCCCCCGGGATGTCCAGTCGCTAACAACGCATGGCGCGGCAAGTTTCCGTGATTGCAAACGCTTTTCCATCAATGAATCACCTAATCTAGGTGGGATTGTTCGTGCTTAGCGCTGCGTCGAAGCATCCCGGCCTGTTCACGGATTATTGAAGCGCCTTATTTCGGAATCCACCAAAACTATGCGGGGCTCTAAATGCTCGAACGATATCGAGCAGGATAACGGTTGAAGCTACAGATACCCCAATGATCGGAAGCTGACTTCCTTTGACTTGCCAATAATTAGATGGTCGTGCAGAGCGATCCCAAGGGCGTGACAGGCACTCTGTATTTGGGACGTCATCGCGATATCCGCCTGCGAGGGGGTGGGGTCGCCTGAGGGGTGGTTATGGACCAGAATCAGCGCCGAGGCATTGAGTTCAAGCGCGCGGCGCAGGATCTCGCGTGGATAGACGGGGACATGATCGACGGTGCCGCGCGCCTGTTCCTCATCCGCGATCAGCACGTTCTTGCGGTCGAGATAAAGGACGCGGAAAGCCTCGGTTTCCTGATGCGACATGACTGTGTGACAGTAATCAAGCAGCGCGTCCCAACTGGACAGAACGGGCCGCTGCATCACGCGGGCGCGGGACAGGCGCTGCGCCGCCGCCTCGATGATTTTCAGCTCACATATGACGGCTGGGCCCACGCCCTCGATCTGTTCCAGACGGGCGGGGCTGGCCGAGATCACGCGGTTGAAATCGCCAAAACTTTCGATCAGGCGCCGGGCCAGCGGTTTGACATCCTGACGCGGAATCGCGCGAAACAGCACCAGTTCCAGCAATTCGTAATCAGGCATCGCCGCCGCGCCGCCCTGCATAAAGCGGTCGCGCAGCCGGGCGCGATGATCCGCCATATAAGAGGGCGGCCTGCGCCCGGGCGGGGCGCGGCCCGGATGTCCGCCCGGAATGTCGTCATCAGCCGCCAAAAACAGCGGCATCGGGGCTTCGGTAAAGGCGCGATTCGGGTCCATGCCGCCAGACTGGCCCGAAAACCCCTAAAATTCGCTTAACAGCGCAAGAAAAAGCCCCTGCGAGGGGGGCTTTTCGTCAGGCCAGACGGCCATGACAATGCTTGAACTTGTTCCCCGAACCGCAGGGGCAGGGATCGTTGCGCGACGGATTGCCCCAGGTGGACGGGTCGTTTTCGTCAAAGCCCGGCGCGCGTGCCGATGGTTCACCGCCCTCGGCCTCTTCATGGCTGGGCTGCATCTGGCGTTCCGTGGCCTCTTGCTGGGCTTGATACTGGCGCAGCATCTCGGCGCGTTCCTCTTCGGTCAGCGGGCGGATGCGCGACAATTGCTGCGTCACATCCGAGCGCAACCCGTCCAGCAGGCTTTCAAACAGCTGAAACGCCTCGGTTTTATATTCGTTGAGCGGGTCGCGCTGGGCATAGCCGCGGAAACCCACGACCGAGCGCAGATGCTCCAGCGTCACCAGATGGTCGCGCCATTTGCCGTCGATCGCCTGAAGCAGAACCTGCTTTTCGATCTGGCGCATGGCATCGGCGCCAAAACCGGCCTCTTTCTGGACCATATAGGCGTCCGATGCCGCCTCAACCCGTTCGCGCATGACCTCCTGATCGACGCCATCCTCACCGGCCCATTCCTCAGCCGGGATCTCGATATTCAGCTTTTCGCGCACCGCCTGCGCCAGCCCCTCGGTATCCCATTGATCCGTATAGGAACGCGGCGGCAGATGGGTGTCGATCAGGTCGTTGATCAGCTGGTGGCGCATGTCGCGGGCGACCTCATCCACTTCCGAGCTGTCCATGATCTCACGGCGCTGGCTGAACACGGCCTTGCGCTGGTCGTTCATCACATCGTCGAATTTCAGCAGCTGTTTGCGCGTGTCAAAGTTACGGCCCTCGACCTTGCTTTGCGCGCGTTCCAGCGATTTGTTGACCCAAGGGTGAACAATCGCCTCACCCTCTTTCATGCCCAGCTTGGAGAGCACCGATTCCAGCCGGTCCGAGCCGAAAATCCGCATCAGATCGTCTTCAAGCGACAGGAAGAACAGTGAGCGGCCCGGATCGCCCTGACGGCCCGAGCGGCCCCGCAACTGGTTGTCGATGCGGCGCGATTCGTGGCGTTCGGTGGCCAGAACGAACAGCCCGCCCGCATCCAGAACCGCCTGCTTTTCACCGGCATGTTCGGCCTCGATCCGGGCGCGCAATTCGTCGGGATGGGCCTCGGGATTGGCGGCAAGCGCCTCCATCACCTTCATTTCGACATTGCCGCCCAGCTGAATGTCGGTGCCGCGACCGGCCATGTTGGTGGCGATGGTCACCGCGCCGGGCTTGCCCGCATCGGCCACGATCTTGGCCTCTTGTTCATGCTGACGCGCGTTGAGCACATTATGCGCGATGCCCTGCTGGGTCAGGATCTGCGACAGCATTTCCGATTTCTCGATGCTGGTCGTGCCGACAAGGATCGGCTGGCCCTTGGCGTGGGCCTCGGCAATCGCCTCGATCACGGCTTGATATTTTTCCTGCGCGGTGCGGTAGACGCGGTCATGTTCGTCGATCCGCTGCACCGGGCGGTTGGTCGGAACCTCGACCACGCCAAGGCGATAGATTTCCGCGAATTCCTCGGCCTCGGTGGCTGCCGTCCCGGTCATGCCGCCCAGCTTGTCGTAAAGGCGGAAATAGTTCTGGAATGTGACCGAGGCCAGCGTCACGTTTTCAGGCTGGATATCGACGCCCTCTTTCGCCTCAATCGCCTGATGCAGACCGTCCGACAGGCGCCGCCCGACCATCATCCGGCCGGTGAATTCGTCGATCAGCACGATCTCATTGTCGCGCACGATATAATGCTGGTCCTTCTGGAACAGCTTATGCGCGCGCAGGGCCTGCGTGACGTGGTGAACGATAGTGGTCGATTCGGGATCATACAGCGTCTGGCCTTCGGGCAGGATGCCCGCCTCGGACAGGCGGTTCTCAATGAACTCATTGCCTTCCTCGGTATAGGTCGCGTTGCGGGTCTTTTCGTCCACCGTGTAATGCGATTCGTCCAGTTCCGGGATGAACTTGTCCAGCGTGCGATAGAGTTCCGAACGGTCCTGCGCCGGACCCGAGATGATCAGCGGCGTGCGCGCCTCATCAATCAGGATCGAGTCCACCTCATCGACGATGGCAAAGGCATGGCCGCGCTGCACCATCTGCTCGACCGAGGATTTCATGTTGTCGCGCAGATAATCAAAACCCAGCTCATTATTCGTCGCATAGGTCACATCGGCCTGATAGGCGTCACGCTTTTCGGCATCCTGCTGGTGCGGATAGACAACGCCGGTGGTCATCCCCAAAGCGGCAAAAACCTTGCCCATCCATTCGGCGTCACGCTTGGCCAGATAGTCGTTGACCGTCACCACATGCACGCCGCGCCCGTTCAGCGCATTGAGATAGGCCGGAAAGGTCGCAACAAGGGTCTTGCCCTCGCCGGTTTTCATCTCGGAAATGTTACCCTGATGCAGAAAGATCCCGCCCATCAGCTGCGTGTCAAAGGCCCGCAGCCCAAGCGCACGGCGCGCGCCCTCACGGCAGTTGGCAAAGGCTTCGGGCAACAGCGCGTCAAGGCTTTCGCCGCCCTGCGCGCGGGCCTGCAATTCGCGGGTTTTCTCGATCAGCCCCTCATCGGAACGGGCCTTCGCCTCATCCTCAAGCGCGTTGATCTGCGCGACGATAGCGCGGGTTGCCTTCACCTTGCGATCATTGGGCGTCCCAAAGATCTTTTTCGCGATATTACCTAAGCCCAGCATCTTGCCTCACGCCATCAATTTCGGGAAAGGCTATGGGGTCAGGTCGGACCGGCCCCTTGCCCGGACCGTCGGTCCCGCCTATCAATGCGGGGAATAACGGCGCGGGCGCGCCTTTTCGGTTGCGCCGGATGTAGGCCCGCGTCCCCACAGTGTCAACGCTTGGCCCCGCCGCTGACGGAAAAATGCGGGCCAGAGAGGTGCAGGAATATCATGTCGAAACGCAGCCTTGCCGCCCTTTTCCTTGCCGCGCCGATGATGGTGGCGGCCTCATTCGCGCAGGCGCAGGATGCTGCCCCCGCTGAGGCGCCGACCGAGGCGCCTGCTGCGGCGCAGGTGGAGGCGCAGGCCCCCGCAGCGACCGGGCAGGCCACGGCTGATACCGTTGTCGCGACGGTGAACGGGGTTGAGATCACGCTGGGCCAGATGCTGACCCTCAACCAGAACCTGCCCGCCGATATGGAGGGCCTGCCCAATCAGGCGAAATGGGACATGATGCTGGATCAGCTGATCCGCCAGACCGCCATGTCGATCGAGGGCGAACGCCAGATGAACGCCCGCGACGCCGCCGCGATTGAGATCGACCGCCGCGCCTATCTGGCCGGGGCCGCGCTGGAACGTGTCGTGCTGCCCGAGCCCGGCGATGATGAGGTGCAGGCCGCCTATGACGCGGCCTTCGGCGGGTTTGAGCCTGCGACCGAATATCACGCCTCGCATATCCTGCTTGAGACGCAAGAGGCCGCGCAGGCCGTGATCGACGAACTGGCCGGCGGCGCCGATTTCGCGACCCTGGCTGAGGAACGCTCGACCGGGCCGACCGGGCCGACTGGCGGCGATCTGGGCTGGTTCACCGCCGACCGCATGGTGGCCCCCTTTGCTGAGGCCGTGGTTGAGATGGAGCCGGGCGCGACCTCATCCGAACCCGTGCAGACGCAATTCGGCTGGCATGTCATCATGCTGCACGACACCCGCCAGACCACCCCGCCCGATCTGGCCGAAGTGCGCCCCGCGCTGGATCAGCAGATCCGCCGCGCCCGCGCCGAGGCGGAGATTGCCCGCGTCACCGGCGAGGCGCTTGTGGACAAGAACGAAGACCTGTCGCCCGACCTGCTGGACGACCGCGCGCTTCTCGGGGTGGAGTGACCTCAAGCTGCGGCATGGCCCTGCACCCGGGTTCTGCCGGGGGAGGGGCCGCGAATGACAATACGCTGGGACCGGATCATGGCAAAGACGACAAAGATTTCTCCGCTGGCACCCGCCAGTTTTCCCGACCTGCCGGTCATTGACGGCGTGGGTTTCGCCTCGGCGGCGGCGGGGGTGAAATATCAGGGGCGCGACGATGTGACGCTGATTTCGCTTGCGCCCGGGAGTTCGGTTGCAGGCGTGTTCACCCGTTCCGCGACGCGCGCGGCCTGTGTGCTGGACAATCAGGCCAAGCTGAAGGGTCTTCCGGTCAGCGATCAGGGTGCTGCGATCATCGTCAATTCGGGCAATGCCAACGCCTTTACCGGGCGCAACGGGCAAGAGGCCGTGGACCGCGTCACCGGCGCGGTGGCCGAGGCGCTTGGCCTGCCGCCTGCGCGCGTGTTCTCCTCCTCGACCGGCGTGATCGGTGAGCCGCTGCCGGCCGAGCGTATCGCCTCGGTCGTGGGGCAACTCGCGGTGGGGCTCGATCAGGCGGGCATCGCCGACGCCGCCCGCGCAATCATGACCACCGACACCTTCCCCAAGGGCGCATCCGCCGTGGTGCAGGGCGAAGGGGGGGAGATCCGCATCGCGGGCATTGCCAAAGGCTCGGGCATGATTGCGCCCGATATGGCCACGATGCTGGTCTATATCTTCACCGATGCGACGAGCTCGCCCGCGCTTCTGGACGCCGCGCTGCGGGCGCATATCGACAGCACCTTCAACGCGATCACGGTGGATAGCGACACCTCGACCTCGGATGCGCTGATCCTTGCCGCGACGGGCCGCAGCCCTGCCGCCCCAATCACCGACCTTTCCGCAGGGGTTGGCGCGGCTTTCGCGGGGGCGCTGCGCGATGTGATGCTGGACCTTGCCCATCAGGTCGTCCGCGACGGCGAGGGGGCGACGAAATTCGTTGAGGTCGCCGTGACCGGCGCGGCCTCCGAGGCGGATGCCCATAAGGTCGCCATGGCCATCGCCAACTCGCCTCTGGTCAAGACCGCCATCGCGGGTGAGGACGCCAATTGGGGCCGCGTCGTCATGGCCGTCGGCAAATCCGGTGCTAAGGCTGACCGCGACCGGCTGACGATCCGCTTTGGCGACATGGTTCTGGCCGAAAACGGCTGGCGCGCGCCGTCCTATGATGAGGCCGCGACCTCCGCCTATATGAAGCGCGACAATCTAGTGATCGGCGTCGATCTGGGCCTTGGCGACGGCGCGCGCACGGTCTGGACCTGCGACCTGACGCATGGCTATATCGACATCAACGCGGATTATCGGTCTTGAGGATCGTCCTCGTCGCCGCCGTCGCCCTGATCGACCCTGACGGGCGGGTTCTCTTGGCGCAGCGCCCGCCGGGCAAATCGCTGGCGGGCCTATGGGAATTCCCGGGCGGCAAAGTCGAGCCCGGTGAGACCCCCGAGGCCGCCCTGATCCGCGAACTGCATGAGGAACTGGGCATCGAGACATGGACCTCCTGCCTCGCCCCGCTGACTTTCGCGAGCCATGCTTACGCCGATTTCCACCTGCTGATGCCGCTTTTCGCCTGCCGCAAATGGCAAGGCATCGTGCAACCGCGCGAGGGCCAGCAACTGGCATGGGTCGCCCCCGCGCGACTGACCGACTACCCGATGCCCCCGGCCGACCTGCCGCTGATCCCGATCTTGCGCGATTGGCTGTAGGGGCGGCGCGTGGGGGGCGTTGACTGCTGCGAACGGTCTTTATCGCTCGATACCTCTGCTTTCCCGCCGCAAATTGCAACAACGCATCTTGCCTGCGGAAAGTGGTGAGGCATGGTGCAACTGTGAGGGTGGCAGCAAGCTGCATGGGTCGCGTCGGTGTGGCTGGCCGATTATCCAATTCCGTCCCCCGACCTGCAGCTGATCACGATCTTGCGCGACTGGCTGTGGGGGCGGTGTGTCGGAAGGGCTTGCCGCGGCTTTTCTCTGTTTGCTGCGAAAAGGCTTCTTCTCTCGATGCTCTTATTTGCCCGTCGCAAATCGCAACAACTTACTTTGGCAAATGGCACGGCATCGTCCAAGCCGCGCGAGCGGTAGCAACTCGCATGGTCGCGCCCGCTTGGCTGGCGGATTACCGACGCCACCCGCCGCCCTGATGCTTATCCAGATCTTGCACAGCTGGAATTAAGCGTTTTGCATCGCACTCTCTCAGAGGAGAAGGTCGGCTTTCTGCCTCGATCCTGTGCCGAGCCATGGGCAAGAACTTAGTTGCGGGGCGCTCGGACGCCGATTTCCCTCGCGCGGCTCGCGCCGAATGGCGTCTCAAGATGCGAGACGCGGCAATATGCACCTCGCTTGGCCTATATGCCGAGGAGGGCCGGGGGCGCCCGCCCACCAACCCCGCACATCTGCCAATGACGCAATGCCCTTGACGCGCCGGTCTCAAGCGGGCTTGTTGTGGGGACATAAACAAGGCCCACAAATGAAGCATTTTCTTGACATTCACACCACCGACCCCGCCGAATTGCGGGCGATGATCGACAATGCCCGCGCGATGAAACAGGCGCGCCAGGATCGCCCGCGCGGCGCGCGTGACGATGAGCAGCCGCTGGCCGGGCGAATGGTCGCGCTGATCTTTGAAAAGCCCTCGACCCGCACCCGTGTCAGCTTTGATGTGGGCGTGCGACAGATGGGCGGCGAGACGATGGTGCTGTCGGGCAAGGAAATGCAGCTTGGCCATGGCGAGACCATTGCCGACACGGCGCGGGTGCTGTCGCGCTATGTGGACCTGATCATGATCCGCACCTTTGAGGAGGCTACTCTGCAAGAGATGGCCGAACATGCGACCGTGCCGGTCATTAACGGCCTGACCAATCGCACGCATCCCTGTCAGATCATGGCCGATGTGATGACATTTGAGGAACATCGCGGCCCGATTGCCGGTCGCAAGGTGGTCTGGTCGGGTGACGGCAACAATGTCTGCGCCTCGTTTCTGCATGCGGCGGGGCAGTTCGGCTTTGACTTTACCTTTACCGGGCCGCCGACACTGGACCCCGAACGCGAATGGGTTGAGTTCGCCCGCGCGCGCGGCGCCACGGTTGAGATTGAGCGCAACCCGCAAAAGGCGGTCGAGGGCGCCGATCTGGTTGTGACCGATACCTGGGTGTCGATGCATGACCCCGAATCGGCGAAAGAGCGTCGCCACAACCAGCTTCGCGGCTATCAGGTGAATGAGGAACTGATGGCGCGCGCCAAGCCGGACGCGCTGTTCATGCATTGCCTGCCCGCGCATCGCAATGATGAGGCGACAAGCGCGGTCATGGACGGCCCGCATTCGGTGATTTTTGATGAGGCGGAGAACCGGCTTCATGCGCAAAAAGCCGTGATGCGGTGGTGTCTGGGCGTCTGATCGGGCCATTTATCCCTCACGCATCGCGCGGCTCAGATGCGCGCTGAGCGGGGCCAGCAGATAGGCAATGGGGCTTTGCAGGCCGGTTCGGATGAACAGATCGGCCTGCATGCCGGGCAAAAGACGGGTTTCGGGCGGCAGTTGATCCGCCGTGACATCCACGCGGTAGACGGGCGCGCGGGTTGTCTCGTCCAGCTCAGCCGCGGGGGCGATACGGCTGACGCGGCCGGCCAGCTCGGGACCGTCGCCGGCCCGCGCTGTGTTGAGCCGCAGCGTAACCTCCTGGCCAAGCGCGACCGCGTCGATCTCAGAAGCCGGAACGCGCGCGGCAAAGATCAGCGGGCGATCCTGCGGGACGATGACGGCGATTGTCTCGGCCGGGCGGATCACGGCGCCTTCGCCCGCGGGCTGCAAGAGATAAAGCACGCCATCGACCGGCGCGCGGATCGTAAGCCCCGCCAACTGGTCGTCCAGCGCCGCCAGCCGCGCGGCCAGTTCGGTTTCCTGATGGGTCATGTCGCGCAGCTCGGCCTGAGCCGTCAGGCGGCGCGACGCCTCGGCCTCAAGCCGCATCAGCGCAAGCTCGGACTGTCGCAGCGCCGCCTGCGCGACCTGTGCCTGCAATTCGCCTGCCCGGCCATCAAGCGCGGCGATATCCGCCTCAAGCGATCTCACACGTGGGGCCGCGGTCAGGCCGCGTGCCAGCAGGCTTTGCTGATCGGCAAGCTCCTGCGCCAGCAGGCCCCGCTCAGTCTCAACGGCGGTCATACTTGCCCTCAGCCCGTCGATCTGGGCGGCAAGCTGGGCATGTTGCTCATCAAGCCGCGCCTCTTGCTGGGCGGTGGTCGCGCGGCGGGCCGTCCAGAGCGCCATCTGACCGGCGGCGATCTCATCATCGGGCTGCGTCCCCTCAGGCAGGGTGATCTGCGCGGCGCCCGCCGCTTCGGCCTCAAGCCGCGCGCGCCGGATCTTCGTTTCCGCCAGCCGTGCCTGAGTGATGCGTCGCTCAGTAGCGATCTGAGTGTCGTCAAGGCGCATCAGCAGCTGTCCGGCGCTGACATGATCACCTTCGGCGACGCGCATATCGGTCAGGGTGCCGCCCGCGGCGTGCTGGAGGATGCGGCGGCGTTCGTCAAGCTCGGCTGCGCCTTGCACCACGACGGCGCTGTCGATCCGTGCCATGACCGACCATGTGCCCGCGCCCGCGACCAGAAAGAACAGCGCCGCCAGCCCTTGGGTGACGATGCGCGACACGCCATGAGCGGGCAGGGCGGCGCGGCTTTGGGTCAAGGGGGGTGGCTGATGCCTCATCGCGACAGCGCCCTTTCTTTTGCGCGATTGGGGCCAAAACTGACCGCCCGACCGCGTTCAATCCGCAGGATCAGGTCGCATCGCGCCAGCAAAGCCGCGCCATGCGCCACCATGATCACGGCGCCGCCGCGCAGGGTGATCTTGTCGATCATCTGGATCAGATGGGCCTGTCCGGTCTGGTCTAGATGGCTGTCCGGCTCATCCAGGATCAGGATGCGGGGATGGCCGAAACAGGCGCGGGCGAGCCCGATTCGCTGAATCTGACCGCCCGACAGGCCGGGCGCGTCGCCCTCGATCCGGGTGTCATAGCCGTTTTGCAGCGCATTGATCATCGGATCGGCGCCGGCCATCTGCGCCGCCTGAATGATCTGTCGCGAACTGGCTGCGGGGGACAATCGGGCGATGTTCTGGCCGATACCGCCGTCAAAAAGCTGCACTTTTTGGGGCAGAAAGCCGATATGCCGGGCCAGCGCCTCTGCGGGGTAGTGGTTGATCGGCGCGTCGCCGAGCCGGATCTGCCCCGCGCTGAGCGGCAGCGCGCCAGTGAGCGCAAGCGCAAGCGTCGATTTGCCCGCGCCGGTCGGGCCGGTGATGCCCAGAACCTGACCCGGCCCGACCCGCAGCCCGATACCCTGCAGGATGGGCGGCCCCGCCCGATCAGCATGGAGGCCAAGGCCAAGCGCCTCAATCCGCGCGACCGGGGCGGGCAGTTCGGTCCGGGGTGCGGGCTGCGGGTGATGGGCCAGCAGGCGGGCGGTCTGGGTCCAACCTTCGCGGGCGGCCAGCAGAACGGGCCATTGCGCGACGATCTGTTCCACCGGGGCAAGCGCCCGGCCCATCAGGATCGAGGCCACGATCATCGCCCCCGCGCCCAGCTCACCGCCAAGCACCAGAAACGCGCCCGCCGCCAGCATCAGGCTTTGCAGAAACAGCCGAAAACTGCGGGTGAAAACTGAAAAAGCCACGCCGCGCTCTGCCGCGACAAGGGTCGCGTGGTCGGCACGGGCGCGGTGGCCCTGCCAGGTGACAAAGCCGCTGGCAACCATGCCAAGCGCGCGAATCCGCGCTGCCTCACGCCGGAACAGGGCGGCGGTGCGGGCGGCGGCGCGGGCGTGGGGCGCGGCCTGCGACAGAGGCGCACGGGTCGCGAGCTGGCTCAGCAGGGCCGCGACCACCAGCGCCACGCCGCCAAGCGCGGCCAGCCAGCCAAGCATCGGATGAAACAGAAAGATCAGCCCCAGAAACAGCGGCGTCCATGGCAGATCGAACAGCGCGGGCAGGGCCGGGCTGGCCATGGCGCGGCGCACCGCCTCAAGGTCGCGCAAGCCGTCGCTGCGTGAGCTCAGCCCCGCCTCAAACACCTGCGGCGACAGCGCGTCCTGAAAGCGCAGCGCGGCGCGTTGCAACAGCCGGTTGCGGGCCAGATCCATGATGCCCATCATCACGAACAGAAAAGTGACCAGAGCAAACAGCGCGACCAGCGTCTCAACCGAGCGCGAGGTCAACACGCGGTCATAGATTTGCAGCATGAAGACCGGCCCGGTCAGCATCAGCACGTTCACCGCCGCCGAAAACAGCGCGATCACCGCCATCAGCGGCAAGATGGCCGCCCGCGCCTGTCGCAGACTGTCACTGGCAAGATGCACATTCGCGTCGCGCAATCTGTCCCCCTGTCAGGGCGCGACCCCGCGCCACGGGCCACGGCGAATCGCCGCGCATGACCATCTATAGGGGCGAAAGATTAAGACTTCGCTGATCCGGGCCTAGTAAAGCCCCTCAATATTGCGCAAGACGTCGCTGAGCAGATCCTCGGTCGCGCTGTCGGGCGGGGGCTCAACACGCACCCGGCGCGGCGGGTCCGAGGGACTGCTGCCGATCGTTTGCGCGGGCGTTTGCGGGGCGGTGGCCGGTTGCGCTGCGGGCTGTGGGGCGGGCGCGCCGCCCTGACCCAAAGCCTGCCCCAAAGCCGCCGCCAGCGGGTCAACGCCGCCCTCATCTCCCGGCACATCGACGATGCGCGGGCCTGCGCTGTCGGCCACGAAGCCACCCAGCGGAAGGGCGGGCAGACCGTCATGGATCTCGGCCATCACCGCTTGCCAGATCTCGGCGGGCAGGCCGCCGCCGGTCACGCCGGTCAAGGGCGTGTTGTCGTCATAGCCCATCCAGACGCCGGTCACATATTGTTCCGTAAAGCCAATAAACCACGCGTCGCGATAGGATGAGGTCGTGCCGGTCTTGCCCGCGACCGGACGGCCCGCGAGACGCGCGCGGGTGCCGGTGCCGTTCTCAATCACCGCTTGCATCATCTGGATCAGCTCACCCGCGGCCTTTTGCGAGATCACCCTTTCGCCCATGCCGCCATATTGGTTGATCAGCGGGCGGTCATCGCCTGCGATGCGCAGCTCGGCAATGCCGTAGGGCCTGACCGCGCGGCCACCGTTGCGGATGCCCGCATAGGCGCCGGTCATGTCCAGAAGCGTGGATTCCAACGCGCCAAGGCCAAGCGAGGGGACGTTCGGCAGGTTGCTGCCGACGCCGAAATCCTGCGCGATGCGGCGCACCTGATCGCGGCCCGCCGCCTCTTGCAGGCGGATCGTCGAGGTGTTGATCGACTGGGCCAGCGCGGTGGTCAGCGAGATCTCACCGCGATAATTCCGCGTGTAGTTCTGCGGCGACCACGGCCTGCCGCCGCGAATATTGATGGTCAGCGGCGCGTCCTGCACGGTGCTGTTCGGGGTCATCCCCTGATCCAGAGCGGCGGCAAAAACGAACGGCTTGAAGCTGGAGCCGGTCTGGCGCATCGCCTGCGTGGCGCGGTTGAACGCGCCCGTCGTGGTGGTGTCGCGCCCGCCGATCATCGCGCGGACCGCGCCATCGGCGGACATCACCACCACGGCGGCCTGCGCCTGCGAGCCGTCGCGCACCCGGTCCTCGAACACCTGCGCAAGCGCGCGTTCGGCGGCGCGCTGCACCCTTTGGTCAAAGGTGGTCAGGATGGTTACATCCTCAGTCGTCTCGGTGGTCAGGAAACCGGGGCCGCTTTCCATCAGCCAGTCCGCGAAATAGCCGCCCGCCCGCGCCGCCGCCGCCCGCGAAAGCTGCGCGGGATTGGCGCGCGCATCGGCATATTGCGCGTCGGTGAGGCGGCCCTGTTCGTGCATGAGCGACAGAACCAGACTGGCGCGGTCCTGCGCGCGCGACAGGTTCGAGGTCGGCGCGAAATAGCTGGGCGCGCGCAGAAGGCCCGCCAGCATGGCGGCCTCGGCGGCGTTCACCTCGGTCGCGTTCTTGCCGAAATAACGCTGCGCCGCTGCCTCAAAACCGCGCGCCCCGCCGCCCAGATAGGCGCGGTTCATATAGATGTTGAGGATGTCGTCCTTGCTGTATTTCGCCTCCATCGCGAAGGCGAAGGGCAGTTCCTTGATCTTGCGCCAGACCGATGATTCGCGGCAATCGGCCTCATAGGCGGCCTCGTCGCGCCATTTGATCGGGTCATAGGTTTCGCCAAGGCAAAGCAGTTTCGCGACCTGCTGCGTGATGGTCGAGCCGCCCGCGCCTTCAAGCGGGCCACGCCCGGCGGCCATATTGGTGCGGATCGCACCCGCGATGCCGCGCGGGCTGATGCCCAGATGGTTGTAAAAGCGCCGGTCCTCGACCGAGATCACCGCATCGCGCAAAACCGGCGCGATATGGTCCTCAGTCACCGTGCCGAATGTCTCACCCCGCCAGGCGAAAACCCGCCCGTCGCGGTCGAGCATCGTGACCGAACCCCGCGCCCGCCCGTCGAACAGGGCCTGCGGTTCGGGCAGTTGGGCGTAATAATAGAAGGTCGAGATGCCCATGATCAGCGCGACCGCAAAGCCAAGCCGCCAGAACGTGCCCCAGATGATCCGCCAGATCAGCGAAAAGAACCCGGCCACCGCATTTGCCACCGGATTGCCGCGCCGGACGGGAGCGCGTTTGCCGCCCCGCCCGCCGCGCGGCGGTTGCGGCGCCGTGGGCTGTGCGGCGGAATAGCGTTTATCCGCCACGATGCGGCGCTTGCTTGGTGGTTTTGTCATGCCTGTATCCTGCTGCCCGGCTTTCCGGCGCTGTTTTCCCGCGTGAGCATACACAAATCGCAAGACAAAGCGAAGTCAAATGACCCAAGCGTGAGCTGCCCGTTTTCGCGCCATGGAGGCGCGGTTCTGCCCAAGCAGCAGGCAAGGCGATTTTCTGCCATGCAGCATGAGCGTCCCGGCTTGAGCCTGCGCGCCCGCCCGCGCTTCGCTTGGCCTATCGCAGCCGCTTGAGGGCTGCACTCTGACAAAGGTGACGCATGATGAGACGCAACTTGATCCTTTTCGCGCCGGCTCTCGCCCCGGCTCTGACACTGGCCGCGGCCGGGCCGCTTGCCGCGCAGGACATTACCCCTGCGAGCGGGATTGGCGCCGATGGCGAATATATCTTCAACACGCTGCTGTTTCTGCTGGGCGGTATATTGGTGTTCTGGATGGCAGCCGGTTTCGCCATGCTTGAGGCGGGGCTGGTCCGCGCGAAGAACGTCACGACACAATTGTTCAAGAATATCGCGCTGTTCTCGATTGCGGGCACGATGTATTGGCTGATCGGCTACAAGCTGATGTATCCCGGCGACGGCTGGACGATTGCGGGCTGGGTTGGCACGCTCTTTTCGCCTGCCGTGATTGAGCCGGTCGCGGGCGCGGTGGCGGGCGACAGCTATGCGGCGGGCTCGGATTTCTTTTTCCAGCTGATGTTCTGCGCCACCACCGCCTCGATCGTGTCGGGCACCGTGGCCGAGCGCATCAAGATCTGGCCCTTCATGCTGTTTACCTTTGTGCTGACCGGGCTGATCTATCCCATCGAGGCAAGCTGGCTCTGGGGTGAGGGCTGGCTGGACGCGCTGGGCTTTTCCGATTTCGCGGGCTCGACGCTGGTTCACGCGGCGGGTGGTGCTGCGGCGCTGGCGGGGGCGATTTTCCTGGGGCCGCGTCTGGGCCGCTACAAGGGCGGGCGCGTGAACCCGATGCAGGGCTCGAATCTGGCGCTGGCGCTGCTTGGCACCTTTATCCTGTGGATGGGCTGGTTCGGCTTTAACGGCGCCTCGCAGCTGGCGCTTGGGACGATCAACGATGCCTCGGACGTGTCGCGCATCTTCGTCAACACCAATGCCGCCGCTGCGGCGGGCGTGATCGCGGCCCTTTTGACCACGCAGTTCATCTATCGCAAGATCGACCTCACCCTTGTTTTGAACGGCGCGCTGGCCGGTCTGGTCTCGATCACGGCTGAGCCGCTGTTTCCGTCCATCGGCGGGGCTGTGGCGATTGGCGCGGTGGGCGGCGTGATTGCGGTGGTGGCGGTGCCGCTGCTGGACCGGCTGCGGATCGACGATGTGGTGGGGGCGATTCCGGTTCACCTCATCGCGGGGTTCTGGGGGACGATGGCGGTGCCGCTGTCCAATCCTGAGACCGGCTTTGTCACGCAATTCGTGGGGTTTGCGGCCATTGCGGGCTTTGTGTTTCTGGCAAGCGCCTTGGTCTGGATGGTGCTTCGTGCCACGATGGGCCTGCGCGTCAGCACCGAGACCGAGATCAACGGGCTGGACACCCATGAGATGGGCATGAACGCCTATCCCGACTTTGTTCTGGCCAAATAGGCTTTGCCCGACGGGCGGCAAAGGGGCGCGCTCAGCGCCCCTTTTTCGTCACGCCAGACGCGCGACCACGAAATCGGCCAGATCGCGCAGCGCATCGCGCAACTCACCGGGCGGCAGGTCTCGAAGGCTGTCCTTGGCCCGGCCCGACCATGACAGCGCATCGGCCCGCGCGGCCTCCATCGCGCCGTGACGGCCCAACAATTCAAGAGCATGTTCGAGATCGCCGTCGCGCTGATCGCCCTTCTCGATGACCCGCTGCCAGAACGCCCGCTCTCCCGCATCAGCCTTCGCCACCGCCTTGATCACCGGCAGGGTCAGCTTGCGTTCGCGAAAATCATCGCCGATATTCTTGCCGGTCGTGGCGGTTTTGCCGCCATAATCCAGCAGATCATCGGCAATCTGGAAGGCAATCCCCAAAGCATCGCCATAATCGAACAGGGCGCGGATCTGATCCTCACTAGCGCCTGCAATCACCGCGCCAACCTCGGTCGCCGCTGAGAACAGCGCCGCCGTCTTGCCGCGCACAACCTGCAAATAGATCTCTTCGGTCGTCGCCAGATCCTGCGCGGCGGAAAGCTGCAAGACCTCACCCTCGGAAATCGTCGCCGAGGCGTTCGACAGAATCGTCAGCACCCGCATCACGCCCGTGTCGGTCATCAGCTGGAACGCGCGGGCCAGCAGGTAATCACCCACCAGAATCGAGGATTTGTTGTCCCACAGCAGGTTTGCCGTGGGCCGCCCGCGCCGCTGCTGGCTTTCATCGACCACATCGTCATGCAGCAAGGTGGCGGTGTGGATGAACTCGACCGTCGCCGCCAGATGGATGTGGTAGGGGCCCGGGTAACCAAACAACCGCGCGGCGGCCAGCGTCAGCAAGGGCCGCACCCGCTTGCCGCCCGCCTCGACCAGATGGGCGGTCACTTCGGGAATGCGGGGCGCGTGCTGGCTGGCCATGCGTTCGCGGATCAGGTCGTTCACCTGCGCCATCTCGCGCGACAGCATGGCGCTTAGCCGGTCAATCGGGGTCTGCATGGTCGTCACGTTCATTTGCCTGCCTTTACGCTGCCTGCGCATTGCCACGGCATGGACAGCGACGCAACCGCCCGCTAACTTTTCCGCGATGAAAGAGCTTTTTCGCACCACCAACACGCTGCGCCTGATCCGGGCGCAGGACCTTTTGCGCAGCGAGGGGATCGAGACCTACGCGCTTGACCAGCATATGAGCGTGCTGGCAGGCTCGACCCTCGCCATCCCGCAGCGCCTGATGATTGCGGACCGTGATGAGTTCATGGCCCGCGCCATCCTGCGCGACAACGATCTGGATCACGATTAACGCGATGGAGACCCGCATCGACGGCTTTCTGGGTGGGCGTTTGCGCATCGAACAGCCCGCCCGTGGCTACCGGGCGGGGGCCGATGCGGTGATGCTGGCGGCGGCTTGCCCGGCGCTGGCGGGGCAGGCGGTGCTGGAGCTGGGCTGCGGGGCAGGGGTGGCCAGCCTGTGCCTTGACGCCCGCGTGCCGGGGCTGGAACTGTCGGGGCTGGAACGCGACGGGTTCTATGCGGAACTGGCCCGGCGCAATGCAGCGGCCAATGGGGCAGTGCTGCGCGTGGTTGAGGGCGACCTTGCCGCCATGCCCGGCGAGCTGCGGGCGCAGGTCTTTGACCATGTGATCGCGAACCCGCCCTATTTCGGGCCGGGCCAGCCCTCGCCAGATCCCGCCCGCGCCATGGCAAGGCACGAGGAAACCGAACTGGATCAATGGATTGATGCGGCGCTTCGGCGGCTGCGGCCGGGCGGGCATCTGACCATGATCCACCTTGCCGCGCGGCTGGGGGCGATATTGGCGGGCTTGCAAGCGCGCGCGGGCGGCGTCGCCGTGCTGCCCATCGCCGCGCGTCACGGGCGCGATGCAGGCCGCGTGATCGTGATCGCCCGCAAGGGCGCGCGTGCACCGCTGCGCCTGCTCGCGCCCTTTGTGATGCATATGAAACCGTCACATTCAGGCGATGGAGACGATCTCAGCCCCGCCGCGCAGGCCGTTTTGCGCCACGGCGCGCCGATCTTGACCGAGCCCTCTGAAACGGGGTGACAGACCGCGCCGAATGTGATGGAGTTGTGACATTCGATCCAGAACAGGAGGACGAAAATGTCTGTTGCTTCCCATGTCGAAAAGCTTCGTGAAAAGCACGATCACCTGTCAAAAGCCGTCGAACAGGCCCAGCGCGCGCCCGGCACGACCGATCAGGAAATCGCTGATATGAAGCGCGAAAAGCTGCGCCTGAAAGAAGAAATCACCCGCCTCTCGCAGTGATTCGGCAAGACGTGGATAAACGAAAGATGTGATCGCCCTGCGCCTTCCGGGGCGCGGGGCTTGTTGTTTGAGTCTGCCGCGCCGGATCCGACTGTCGCTTAAGCATGACGGCGCGCGGGTTAGTCGCCCGCATGGGCCGCCGGATCAGGCTGTCGCAGACGCCTTGCGGTGCGCTTGGCTTCTCACGCGTTCGAGCCAACCGCGAAACGGCGCGCAACTTGTAAAGCCGGCCAATCGTGGCGTGGATTTTGCGTGAAAGCTGCCACCGCAATTCGCCACGAGCCTTGCCAGTTCGCCACCCGGCTAAGGCGCGCGCTCTTGATACAATAACGATGACCGGCGGCAATGCTGACGGTGAAAAAATCCGCCGCAAGGATAGGCGCGCGGCCCATTCCTCCCGCGCTCACCGCCACGCACAGAGCGCGACTATCCCCGCAGCGAACCGCGCAGCAGGACATGGCTTTGCACATCCGCGATCAGCCCGGATGCCGCGATCCGGTCATTAAGCGCAGACAGCTCCTCACCCGATGGCAGCGACACGGTGGCCAGCGCGTCGATCTCACCCGCGACCGAGGCAACCGAGGCAACCGAGGTCACACCCTCTTGCGCGCGCAGCCAATCCAGCGCCCGGTCGCACGGCCGCTCGGCGATGCGGATGAACAGCACCGCCCGGACCAGCCCCGCGCCATCACCCAGATCGGCGTGATAGCCGCGGATCAGGCCCGCTTGCTCCATCGTATTGATGCGGCTTTGCACCGCAGGCCGAGACAGGCCGATGCGGCGCCCGATCTCCGCGACGCTGAATCGCGCGCTGGCCTCAAGCAGCGCGAGGATGCGCCGGTCGGCTCAAGCCGGTTGGATCGCCATGGCGACGATATGAAGGCGAATGCCGACCATGCGCAAGAGGCGCGCGCCGCCGCTTTGCGCTTAACTGGCGGTGCAAAGACGGAGACCGATATGCAGAAAATCACCCCCGCCGATTTCACCGCCGCCCGCGCCTGGGACGCCCGCGACATCGCGCGCCTGACCGGCACGACGACGATCCGCCTGCACTGGACCGACCAATCTTATCGCTGGCACGTCAATGACGGCGCCGAGGTTTTCGTCGTCCTTGACGGCGCGGTCGATATGCACATGCGCGATGCGACCGGCGCGCGCGTGCTGCCTCTCGCGACCGGCGACATCTTTTATGCCGAGGCAGGCTGCGAACATAAGGCCGACCCGCGCGGCATCGCGCGCGTCCTTGTCATTGAGCGGGAGGGGAGTGTGTAGGCGCGTTGCGCGGTTGTGGTCAGAGCGCGCGCGGCGGTCCCGTTTCGGCGCCGGAACAATGGCTTGGGCGCTGCGCTGCACAGCTCACTGTCGCAAGACGATCAAGCACATGCAATCCGTTGGCGTGACTGATCGATCTCGGCTGCGCGGCCAGCGTATTTTCGAGCAATCCGCAGAATTTCGTCACCTCTCCAAGACCGCAAGAAAAAGGGAAAGCCCGCAACCCGCGCGCTTTCCCATCGCATCAGCTGAAGAACTGCGCGCCATTGGCCGAGAGGGTCGAGCCAGAGATGAACCCGGCCTCGTCGGCGGCCAAAAACACCACGCAGCGGGCGATTTCCTCAGGCTCGCCCAGACGCCCGACCGGGATCTGCGGGATGATCCGTTCGTTCAGGACTTTTTCGTCGATGGCGCGGACCATTTCGGTGCCGATATAGCCCGGCGCAATCGCGTTCACGGTGATTCCGGCCCGTGCACCCTCTTGCGCAAGCGCGCGGGTAAAGCCGATATCGCCCGCCTTGGCCGCCGAGTAATTCGCCTGCCCGGCCTGTCCCTTCTGGCCGTTGACCGAGCTGATATTGATGACCCGGCCGAATTTGCGGTCGCGCATCCCGCCCCAGACGCAATGCGTCATGTTGAACAGCCCGGTCAGGTTCGTGTCGATCACCTCTTTCCACTGTTCTGGCGTCATTTTGTGGAACATCGCGTCGCGGGTGATGCCCGCATTGTTTACCAGAATGGCGACCGGGCCCAGATCGTCCTCAACCTTGCGGATGCCGGCGGCGCAGGCGTCGTAATCGGCGACCGACCATTTATAGGTCTTGATGCCGGTTTCCTCAGTAAAGGCGCGCGCGGCGTCGTCATTGCCCGCGTAATTGGCCGCCACAGTATATCCCTCGGCCTTGAGCGCCTTGCTGATGGCGGCGCCGATCCCGCGCGAGCCGCCGGTGACAATTGCAACTTTTGACATGATTCCCCCTCTTCAGATCTGGCTGTTGTAATATTGCTAACAACGAGAGGCTGAGCGCGCAAGAAGATTGCGCGCCGGTTTTTCAACGCTCAAGACACATGGCAACGCCCATGCCGCCGCCGATGCACAGCGTGGCCAGACCTTTTTTCGCATCGCGGCGCTTCATCTCGAACAAAAGCGTGTTGAGCACGCGCGCCCCCGATGCGCCGATCGGGTGGCCGATGGCAATCGCGCCGCCATTGACGTTCACGATATCGGGGTCCCAGCCCATATCCTTGTTCACGGCGCAAGCCTGCGCGGCAAAGGCTTCGTTCGCCTCAACCAGATCCAGATCGGCCACCTTCCAGCCGGCCTTTTCCAGCGCCTTGCGGCTGGCCGGGATCGGGCCGGTGCCCATGATCGCGGGATCAAGACCCGCAGTCGCGTAAGAGGCGATACGGGCAAGCGGGGTCAGGCCGCGCCGAGCGGCCTCATCTTCGGTCATGACCATGACGCCCGCGGCACCGTCATTGATGCCCGAGGCGTTGGCCGCCGTCACGGAGCCGTCCTTGGTAAAGGCGGGGCGCAGTTTCTGCATCGCGTCGATGCTGGCGCCATGGCGGATATATTCGTCCTGATCGACAAGGGTCTCGCCCTTGCGGGTCTTGACGGTGAAGCCCACGATCTCGTCGGCGAAACGGCCCGCTTTCTGCGCCGCTTCGGCCTTGTTCTGGCTGGCCACCGCGAATTCGTCCTGCTGTTCGCGCGAGATCCCCCATTTCTCGGCCACGTTTTCGGCGGTCTGGCCCATGTGATAATCGTTGAACGCGTCCCAGAGACCATCGCGGATCATCGTGTCGATCATCTTCATATCGCCCATTTTCTGACCGGCGCGCAGATAGGCGGCATGGGTGGACATGGACATGGATTCCTGACCACCGGCCAGAACCACGGCGGCATCGCCCAGAATCACCTGCTGCGCGGCCAGTGCGACCGTGCGCAGGCCCGAGCCGCAGACCTGATTGATCAGCCAGGCCGATGCCTCTTGCGGCAGGCCCGCCTTGATATGGGCCTGACGGGCGGGGTTCTGGCCCTGCGCGGCGGTCAGCACCTGACCCAGAATGGTTTCCGAGACCTCGGCCGGGTCGATGCCGGCGCGTTTCACCAACTCGGCCAGAACCGCCGCGCCAAGATCGCTGGCGGGGGTGTTGGCGAAACTGCCCAGAAAGCTGCCGACCGGCGTGCGGGCTGCGGCGACAATTACGGCTTTGGTCATGGATGGTCCTTTCGACGCTGCGATAGAGAGCCGGATTCACCCGGCCTTGGCTCAAGCATGCAACTATGAGACGCAGCGTCAAGCGGATCAGGTGACCCAGAGCCGCAAAACCGCGAAAGACCGAAGACCACATCGCGCCGCTACCAGCCGGGAGCCGCGCGCATCGCCACCGTCTTGGGCGACGATCCGGGCGGCGAGATCGTCGGCGCGCCAAAATAAAAGCCCTGAAGGCAGTCGATGCCGATCGAGATGAGATAGGCGGCCTCATCGGCGGTTTCGACCTGTTCGGCGACCGTCAGCATGTCGAAATGATGCGCGATGGCCTGAAGCGCCTGGGTCAGAACCTGATGGTCGGACTGGCGCGAGATTTCGCGCACGAACTGGCCGTCGATCTTGACCATGTCGAAATTGAACTCACGCAGGTAGCGAAAGGACGTATAGCCCGCGCCGAAATCGTCAAGCGCGAAACTGACCCCGCGCCGCTGCAAATCCTGCATGAAGGGGCTGACTTTTTCGGGGGCCGCCATCGCGGAACTTTCCGTCACCTCAAGGATCAGGCGTTCGGCGATGCGTTCGTCATGGGCGATCCCCCGGCGCAGGGTTTCGGTCCAGACCGGATGCCCGATCGAGCGCGCCGACATATTGATCGACAGCCGCAGGCCCGGGTCGTCCTGCAACGCCCGCAGCCCCATCGCCAAGGACAGACAGTCGATCTGGCGCCCCAGTTCCGAGCTTTCGGCCTGCGGCATGAAGTCGCCCAAGGGCACGAATCTGCCGGTGGCGTCGATGACGCGGAACAGCCCCTCATAAAAGGCTGTATGGCGCGTTCGTTCGGACTGCACCACCGGCTGAAAGGCCAGCATGGCGTCGCCGCGCCCGACCGCCTGTTCGATATCCGGCAGCAGGTTCGCCCGCTGCAAGGCGATTACCGCGTCCAGAGGCGATGCCGTGTTGTTCATGTCAGGTTCGGGAATCATCTTGTCCTCACGCCGCTCTGGCCTTCTTATCCCAATCATGTCTTAAAATGTTCTAAACATGTTCCAGATTCTGACAGGGTGGTTAACGCGATGGTCATGCGCTGCGGCTGGTGCGAGGGCGACCCGCTTTATGAGCGGTATCACGACGCGGAATGGGGCGTTCCGCAGCGCGACCCTCTGATTTTGTTCGAAAATCTGATGCTTGAGGCGTTTCAGGCCGGGCTGAGCTGGATCACGATCCTGCGCAAGCGCGAGAGCTTCCGCGCGCAGTTTGAGGGGTTCGACCCGGAAAAACTCGCAATGTGGAACGAAGAAAATATATCAAATGCGATGCAAAATCCCGGCATCATCCGCCATCGCGGCAAGATCGAGGCGACCGTGACCGCCGCGCGCCTTTATCTGGATATCGAATCGCGCGAGGGATTCGCGCCCTTTCTGTGGCAATTCACCGAAGGCCGCGTGATCCAGCCTGACCGTGCCGCCCTTGGCGATGTTCCCGCGCAGACGCCGGAGGCAGTCGCCATGTCCAAGGCGCTGAAATCAAAGGGCTTCAAGTTCTGCGGCCCGGTGATCTGCTATGCCTTCATGCAAGCCGTGGGCATGGTGAACGACCATGTCACGACCTGCCACCGGCACGCGCCCGTCAAAGCTCTTTCAACTGCCGGATGAGGTCCATTGCGGCGGGCGAATCCCATTCCTCTTCGCCGATGACGCGGGCCACCTCGCGGCCCTCGCGGTCGATCAGCACCGTGACGGGCAGGCCGACCACCCCCATCGAACGCGCCAGTGCCATACGCGCATCGGTGAAATAGGGCAGGTTTTCAATGCCCTCTTCCTCGAAAAAGCGGTCGATCCCGGCTTCGGAATTGCGGCCCGTGGCGATGGTCACGACCTGAAAATCCTCGCCACCCAGCTCGGCCTGCAGGCGGTCGAGGGCGGGCATTTCCTCTTTGCAGGGCACGCACCAGACCGCCCAGAAGTTCAGCAAAACCGCCTGTCCCGCGTAATCACTCAGGCGATGTTCCACCCCGTCGCGGGCCAGAAAGGCGGTGTCCGGCACCTGTTCGGGGCCGGTCGCGGCGATGCGGACCATTCCGGCCTCACGCGCGGCGGTGATATCAAGCTCTTGCGCGGCAAGGCCGTTTGCACCGGCCAACAGCGCCGTATAAAGGACAATCATTCGCAGCATTTCACCACCTCCGGGGTTCTTTCCATGTCCGACCAGCCCAAGAATACCAATGCCAACGCCATGTGGGGCGGGCGTTTTGCCGCCGGGCCGGACGCGATCATGACCGCGATCAACGCGTCAATCGGCTTTGACCGGCGGCTTTACGCGCAGGATATTCGCGGCAGCCGCGCCCATGCCGCGATGCTGGCGGCGCAGGGCATCATCACTGATAGCGATGCCGAGGCGATCCGTGAAGGGCTGCTCACGGTCATGTCAGAGATCGAGGCGGGCGATTTCCCCTTTTCCGAGGCGCTGGAGGATATTCACATGAATGTCGAATCCCGCCTGAAAGAGATTATCGGTGAGCCGGCGGGCCGGCTGCATACCGGGCGTTCGCGCAACGATCAGGTGGCGACGGATTTCCGGCTGTGGGTGCGCGATCAATGCGATGCGGCGATTGAGGGCTTGGGCGCGCTGATCGGGGCCGCGCTGGGCCAGGCCGAGGCGGGGGCCGATTGGGTGATGCCGGGCTTTACCCATCTGCAAACCGCGCAGCCGGTGACGTGGGGGCATCACATGATGGCCTATGTGGAAATGTTTGGCCGCGACCTGAGCCGCTTTCAGGACGCGCTGCGGCGGATGAACGAATCGCCCTTGGGCGCTGCGGCCTTGGCGGGCACGGGATACGCGATTGACCGCGAGGCGACGGCGCAGGCTCTGGGCTTTGACCGTCCCATGGCCAACAGCCTCGATGCGGTCAGCGACCGCGATTTCGCGCTGGAGTTCCTGTCGGCGGCCAGTATCTGCGCGGTTCACCTGTCGCGGCTGGCCGAGGAACTCGTCATCTGGTCCTCGGCCCAGTTCCGTTTCGTGTCGATGTCGGACAAATGGTCCACCGGCAGCAGCATCATGCCGCAAAAGCGCAACCCCGACGCGGCCGAGCTGATCCGCGCCAAGATCGGGCGCATTCTTGGTGCGACGGTCGCGCTGTTCACCGTGATGAAGGGTCTGCCTCTGGCCTATTCCAAGGATATGCAAGAGGATAAGGAACAGGTTTTTGACGCCGCCGACAGCCTCATGCTGGCGCTGGCGGCCATGGCGGGGATGCTGTCGGACCTGACCGCCAATCGCGAGAACATGGAGGCCGCCGCATCGGCGGGCTTTTCCACCGCGACCGACCTTGCCGACTGGCTGGTGCGCGAACTGGGCCTGCCCTTTCGCGATGCCCATCACGTCACGGGCGCGCTTGTCGCCAAGGCTGAGGCGGCGGGGATCGACCTGCCCGAACTCACGCTGGCCGAGATGCAATCGGTGCATTCGGGTATCACCCAGCAGGTTTATGATGTGCTGGGCGTGCATAACTCGGTCGCCTCGCGGCAAAGCTATGGCGGCACCGCGCCCGATCAGGTCCGCGCCCAGATCGCCCGCTGGAAGGAGAAACTCTGATGCGCTTTGGTCTGATAACCATCGTTGTGATCGTGCTGATCGTCGTGCTGGCGTCCTGCGGCGTTGACGGCCCGCCGGTGCGGCCTGAAACGGGCTTCACCGGCTCATTCCAGATCGGGACCGGGCGTGGGCTTTGATCTGACGCCGCTGCGGCTTGTCTGGCTGGGCGCGGCGGTCTTGGGTCTCGTGCTGGCGATGGCCACTGACGTAACGCGCGGCCCTTCGGACTGGCTGGCGCTGGCGGTTCTGGCGCTCTGGTGCCTGATTGAGACCATGGTGCGGCGCAACTGGTGGGCGCTGCTGACCTTGCCTGCCATGGCGTTCGGCATCGCCACCGCGCTGCCGCTTTATCTGTTTATCCGCTCTCGCAGGATTGTCTGATGGATCATTTCAACTATTCGAACGGCGTGCTTTGTGCCGAGGACGTGGCCCTGCCCGAGATCGCGGCTGAGGTCGGAACGCCGGTCTACATCTACTCGGCGGCCACGCTGCGGCGTCATTTCGGGCTGTTCGCGCAGGCGCTGGACTGGACCGATCATCTGGTCTGCTTTGCGGTCAAGGCGAACTCGAATATCGCCGTGCTGAAGGTTCTGGGCGATATGGGCGCGGGCATGGATGTGGTGTCGATCGGTGAATATGCCCGCGCCCGCGCCGCAGGCGTGCCGGGTGAGCGGATCGTGTTTTCCGGCGTCGGCAAGACGCGCGAGGAGATGCGGCTGGCCCTTGAAGGCGGCATCCGCCAATTCAACGTGGAATCCGAGCCCGAGCTGCTGGCTCTGTCGGAAATCGCCACCTCGCTGGGCCGCGAGGCGCCGATTGCGCTGCGGATCAACCCCGATGTCGATGCCAAAACGCATGAGAAAATCTCGACCGGGCGGTCTGAGAACAAGTTCGGCATCCCCATCGCCCGCGCGCGCGACGCCTATGCCCGCGCCGCCAGCTTGCCCGGCATCCGGGTTGAGGGCGTCGATATGCATATCGGCAGCCAGCTGACCGATCTTGAGCCCTTCCGCCAAGCCTATGCCAAGATGGCCGATCTGACCCGCGCGCTGCGGGGTGACGGCCACAAGATCATCCGGCTGGATATGGGCGGCGGCTTGGGCATCCCCTATACGCGCAGCAATGCCGCGCCGCCTTTGCCCATCGAATATGGGCAGGTGATCCGTGAGACGGTGGGCGATCTGGGCTGTGAGATCGTGATTGAGCCGGGGCGTAATATCGCGGGGAATGCCGGCGTGCTGATGGCCTCGGTGATCTGGCTGAAACAGGGCGAGGGGCGCGATTTCCTGATCCTCGACGCCGCGATGAACGACCTGATCCGGCCCGCTATGTATAATGCGCATCACGATATCGTGCCGGTGATTGAGCCCGCGGTGGGGGCCGCCGTCTCGCCGGTCGATGTGGTGGGCCCGGTTTGTGAGACCGGCGACACGTTTGAGAAGGCGATGCAGATGCCGCCTTTGGGCCCGGGCGATCTGATAGCCTTCCGCTCGGCGGGGGCTTATGGTGCTGTTATGGCGTCGGAATATAACACCCGGCCCTTGGTCCCTGAGGTTCTGGTCGATGGCAACCGTTTCGCCGTGATCCGCCCGCGACCGACGCTTGAGGATATTCTGGGCCGTGAGCACCTGCCGGATTGGGATTAACCCGATCTTCATTCCTTGGTGCTATGGCGGGTTGGGGGCTTGTCTTGTCGGGGCAGGGCCCGCAACATGAAGGGTAACGTAGCCGCGAACGGGCAGGGCTTGGACGAGCAGAACCATATCACGCGCGTGCCGCGCCTTGGCCGCGCCCTGCGCCTGACCCGCGCCGGGCTGTGGTGGGAATCGCTTGCCCGCGCCTTTTGGCCATTGGCGGCTATGGTCGCGGCGGTTCTGGCCGCAATGCTTTTGGGCCTGCCTGCGGCCTTGCCCGCGCTCGCGCTGCGGCTAGGTTTTGCGCTGGCGGTGATCGGGCTTGTGGCGACGGCGCTTTGGGGGGCGCTGCGCTTTCACGCACCGGCCCCTGATGCGGAATTGCGGCGCGTCGATGACCTGCTTGAGGGCCGCCCGCTCAGCGCGATGCGCGACCGCGCGGCGCTTGGCGGTGAGGGTGCCTTGTGGCAGGCGCATCTGGCGCAGATGGAGGCCCGCGCGGCCGATGCCCGCGCGGTTCCGCCTGATGCGGGGCTGGCCCGGCGCGACCCGTTTGCGCTGCGCCTTGTCGCGGTGACGGCGCTTGTCATGGCGTTGCTTTTTGGCAGCGCGGCGCAACTGGGGCCGGGGCTTGGCGCGATTGCGGCGACATGGCGGCCCGAGGCGCAGGCCCTGCCGCGCCCGGCGGGCAGCGGCTGGGAGGGCTGGGCCGTGCCGCCCGCCTATACGAATCGCCCGACGATCTATCTCAACGAGTTTGAGCCCGGCGCGGAACTGGCCTTGCCGCAAGGCACGCGCTTTGGCTTTCGTCTTTATGGCGATGGCGTCGCGATTGACCAAAGCATCGGCACAGCCATCAGCGATGATCCGCAGGCGCCCGAATACCGGCTGGAACGCGACGGGACGCTGCGCGTCGCGGGCCAGCGTTTCCAGATCACGATGCAGCCCGATGCCCCCCCGGTGATCGAGGCAGGCGCGGTTCCCGAACGCCGTGTCGATGGCCGCTTCATCCAGCCATTCACCGCCACCGACGATTTCGGCGTTGCCGAGGCGCGGGCGGTGATCCGCCTTGATCTCGACCGGGTGGAGCGTCGTTTTGGTCTGGCCGCCCAGCCCGCGCCGCGCGCGGCGGTCGAACTGGCGCTGCCCATGCCTTCGGGCGACCGCAGCCGCGTGGTGGGCCAGCTGAACGCCGATCTGATGAAGCATCCTTGGGCGAACCTGCCCGTGACCATGCAGCTTTATGCGACGGACGGGCTGGGGCAGGAAGCCGCGGCGGCGCCGGTCGCGATGGTGCTGCCGGGGCGGCGGTTTTTCGACCCTCTGGCGGCGGCGATGATCGAGCTGCGCCGAGATATGCTCTGGTCGCCCGAAAATATGGCGCGGACGGCGCAACTGATGCGGGCGCTGATCTGGGAATCCGAAGGCTTCATGGATGAGGCCGTGGCGCGCGGGCTTTACGGCATCGTGCTGCGCATCGAACAGGGCGACATGCCCGATGACGCCCGTGAGCAGGTTGCCGAAACGCTTTGGCAGGTGGCGGTGCAGCTTGAGGATGGCGGGCTTGACGACGCCATCGCGCGGATGCGCCGCGCGCAGGAACGGCTGTCCGAGGCGATCCGTCAGGGCGCCAGCCCGCAGGAAATCCAACGCTTGATGAATGAGCTGCGTGAGGCGACCGAGGCCTACAAGCGCGCTCTGCCGGTGAATGAGGATGAGGCCGACAGCCCCGGTGCGCGCCGCCCCGATATCATGCTCTCGGGCGACCAGATCCAGCAGATGATGCACGAGATTGAGCGGCTGATGTCCGAGGGCCGCATGGCCGAGGCGCAGGAATTGCTGGAGCAGTTCAACCGGATGATGGAAAACCTCCAGATGTGGCGCGGTGAGGGTGCGGGTGGTGAGGGCCAGCCCGGTGACGCGCCCTCGCGGCAATTGGGTGAGACGCTGCGCGAACAGCAGCGCCTGTCGGATGAGGCTTTCCGCGGCCTTCAGGATCGCAGCGTCGGTGGCTCGGAAAACAAGGGCGAATCCAGTGAGACACTCGCCGACCGGCAGGCCGAGCTGCGCCGAGATCTGGGCCGTCAGCGCGGCCTCTTGCCCGGGCGCGGCACCGATGAGGGGGCGGCTGCGCGCGACAGTCTCGACCGCGCCGGTGAGGCGATGGAGCAGGCCGAACAGGCGCTGCGTCGCGGCGATCTGGCGGGCGCCATGCAGCTTCAGGCCGACGCGATCGAGGCGATGCGGGGCGGGATGCGCGCGCTGGACCGTCTGGACCGCGCCGGACGTGCAGGCGAGGACGGCGCGCGGGGTGAGACGCCCGACGGTTCCGCCGACCCGCTTGGCCGCACCGCGCAGGGCCTGCCGGGCGACGGCGTCACCAGCAATGAGGGGCTGGACGACGAGGCGAGCGACCAAAGCCGCCGCGCCCGCGACCTGCGCGACGAGATCCGCCGCCGCCTTGGCGAACAGGCCCGCCCGCAGGATGAACGCGATTACCTTGACCGGTTGCTGGATGGTTTCTGATGGGGCAGTCGCTGACCGCGCCCAAGCGGCGTTAGGATGATTGCCGGGCATGTCGCGAGTGAACGCAAATTGCCTTTTTATCCGGTCAGCTAGGAAAAAGGCTCGCCTCTGGACCCAACACCGCCACCCTGAAGCGGACAATATAAACGGCGCCCGCCGCCTGAATGACCGCAAATGCCTTCGCTATCATCTTCTGCTCAAGCTGAGGCAGGCGCCTGCCCACCGACAGTCAGCGCAAGGAAAGCCGGTCACCTCGCATTCGCGGCGAACACCTCACCACCTGCGCGATCATTCTGCGCTTATGCTCAGGCGGTCGGGCGAGGGCTGCCGCTGAGGAAGCTCTCAAGCTGACGAGAGCAATCACATAGCATCGGGTGCATACCGGGCTCCGCCAGGCTGTTAACCCTGCCCAGCAGACAAGTTGCCCGACGAGCCCCGCCCCTTATGCCGCGACCACCAACCCGCGCTGCACAGCCGGGCGCGCCAGAAAGCGGTCGAGCCAGCGAAGCACGTTTTTCATCTCATCGCGCCCGGTCTCGGCGGTGGCGTCATAGCCGGTCTCAAGGTTGCGCACCCAAGGACCAAGGGCGATGTCGGCAATAGAGTAATCGCCAGCGATCCAGTCACGGCCTTCAAGCTGGCGGTCCAGAACGCCAAGCAGGCGGCGGGCTTCGGCATAGTAGCGCTCACGCGGGCGGGGGTCTTCGATCTCGCGGCCCTTGTAGCGGTGGAAAAAGCCAAGCTGCCCGAACATCGGGCCGACCCCGCCGATCTGGAACATCAGCCATTGCAGCACCTGATAGCGGGCCGCCCCCTCACGCGGCAGGAACTGGCCGGTCTTGTCGGCCAGATAGATCAGGATCGCGCCGGATTCCCACAATCCCATGGGTTTGCCGCCGGGGCCGTCCGGGTCGATGATCGCCGGGATCTTGTTATTGGGGTTCAGCGAGAGAAACTCGGGCGTCAATTGATCGGCGGGGTCGGAGATCGAGATCCGATGCGCTTCGTAATCAAGGCCGGTCTCTTCCAGCATGATCGAGGCCTTGACCCCGTTCGGCGTCGCCAGCGAATAAAGCTGAATCGCGCCGGGCCGCGTGGCGGGCCAACGCCCTGTGATCGGAAAGTCGCCTAAAATCTGCATGAGATTATCGCTCCGTTGCGGTTTGTTTAAAATCTGCTATGGCGCAGCTGTATGAAGATACGCAATGCGTGAACAATATGAGGTAATCCCGTGATAAAAGAGTTCAAGGATTTTATCGCCCGCGGCAATGTGATGGACATGGCTGTGGGCATCATCATCGGCGCAGCCTTTACGGCTATCGTCACCTCGCTGGTCAGCGACCTGATCGACCCGATCATCGGTCTGATCACTGGCGGCACTGATTTCTCGAACCTTTATGTGGTTCTGTCGGGCAATGCGCCGGCCGGTGCCAGCCTGCAAGCGGCCCGCGATTCGGGCGCTGCGGTGTTCGCCTATGGCTCGTTCCTGACCGCCGTGATCAACTTCCTGATCATCGCCTTTGTCGTGTTCCTGCTGGTCAAGGCGGTGAACCGCGTCAAGGAAACCGCGATTCGCCAGGAAAAGGTTGAGGAAGAAGTCGCAGGCCCGACCCAGGAAGAACTGCTGATCCAGATCCGCGACGAGCTGCGCGTCCGCAACGTCTGACGCAACGTCACGATCCCTGCCGAAACGCAAACGCGGCCCCGAAGGGGCCGCATTTTTTGTGGCGTGGCGACAGGGCGGCGGGCATCCGCCGCCCGTCACAGCTTACTGCAGGTTGCGGCCGATCGGGCCGGGCGGGGTCGCCAGCGTGCCGTATTCAAAGGTCAGCGTGGCCGGGCCGCCCGAGATGCGCAGCACGCCGTCTTCGTAGGTGATGCGGTTGGCCTGACGCAGAGCGTTGAAAAAGCGGGTTTCCTGATCGGACCAGCGGCAGGTCAGGCCGGTGGTCTGGATCTCACCCACGCTCAGTTCCGGCGGGGTGCCAGAGGTCGGGACAGCAAAGTTGTTGCAGCCGGTGCGGCCGGTAATTCCGCCGGGCTGCACGTCGATGGTGGTGTGGCGGGTGGACAGCACCTCGCCACCGATATTGAACAGCACATAGCCGCCCGTCGGGATCTGGGCGAGCGGATCAACCGGCCCGGTCGCGACGGGGCCGCAGGCGGTGAGGGTGGCGGCGGCGACCGCCGCGAGGGAAAGATTGCGGATCATGGCAGCATCCTCGGGTTATATTTTCATTTCAAGATGATTGCCGATTGTCACCTGAAGGGCAAATGGTCAACTCACTGATTTGTCAGCCCAGCAGGCGGCGCGCGATCACTTGCGCCTGAATTTCGGCGGCGCCTTCGAAAATATTCAGGATTCGCGCGTCACAAAGCACCCTGCTGATGGCATATTCGAGGGCAAAGCCATTGCCACCATGGATCTGCAATGCGTTATCGGCTGTTGCCCAAGCGACACGGGCGCCCAGCAGTTTCGCCATCCCCGCCTCAAGGTCGCAGCGCCGGTCATGGTCCTTTTGCCATGCGCTGAAATAGGTGAGTTGCCGCGCGATCATGATCTCGACCGCGGCCATGGCCAGCTTGTCGGCCACCCGCGGAAAGGCGACCAGAGCCTTGCCGAACTGTTTGCGATCAAGCGCGTAACGCAGGCCGAGTTCAAGCGCCGATTGCGCCACGCCAATCGCGCGGGCGGCGGTCTGGATGCGGGCCGATTCAAAGGTCTGCATCAGCTGCTTGAAGCCCTGACCCGGCACGCCGCCCAGCAGGTTTTCGCCCTTGACCTTGAAGCCGTCAAAGCCAAGTTCGTATTCCTTCATGCCGCGATAGCCCAGCACCTCGATCTCGCCGCCGGTCATGCCGGGGGTGGGGAAGGGGTCGGCCTCGGTGCCGGGCGTCTTTTCGGCCAGAAACATCGACAGCCCACGCCAGTCGGTCGTGTCGGGTTCGGTGCGCGCCAGTAGGGTCATCACATGGGTGCGGGCGGCATGGGTGATCCAGGTCTTGTTGCCGGTGATTTCCCAATCATCGCCCGCCCGCACCGCACGGGTGCGCAGACTGCCAAGGTCGGAGCCGGTATTCGGCTCGGTGAACACGGCGGTCGGCAGGATCTCACCGGAGGCCAGCTTCGGCAGCCAGTGCGATTTCTGGGCGTCGGTGCCGCCCGCAAGGATCAGTTCGGCGGCGATCTCGCTGCGCGTGCCAAGGCTGCCTACGCCGATATAGCCGCGCGAGAGTTCCTCAGAGACCACCACCATGGCCGCCTTGGACATGCCCAGCCCGCCCAGATTTTCGGGGATGGTCAGGCCAAACACGCCCAGTTCGGCCAGCTCTTCGATGATCTCCATCGGGATCAGCTCATCCTTCATATGCCATTCATGCGCATGCGGGATCACGCGGTCATCGGCATAGCGGCGGAACTGGTCGCGGATCATCTCAAGGTCTTCGTCAAGCCCGGTCGCGCCGAAGGTCGCCCGCCCGCTATTCTCGGCCATGATCCGCGCCAGCTCGGCCCGCGCCTCGGGCGAGTTGCCCGCCATCAGCGCCCGCGCGGCGTCCGAGGGCTGCCATTCGACGCCCATATCCGACAGGCGGGCGAATTCGGTCTGGCTCATCGGGATGCCGCCCTCGATCTGGCGCAGATATTCGCCAAAGCCGATTTGCAGGATCAGGGTTTCGGTCCGTCCCATCGCGCCCGCCTCGGCCAGACGCCCGGCCCATGCCGCCATCTGGCGCAGCGATTCGGCATAGGTGACCAGCCAGCTGAGCGCATGGGCGGCATGTTGGTGGGTCTCCAGCGCCTCCGGGTCAACCTTGCCATCGCGGCTGACCATGGCCCGCACGGCCTCCGTGGCGCGGGTCTCTAGCTGGGCGATTTCAGGCAGAATCGCGGTGGCGGACTGGATCTGATCGGACATGGCGGAACCCCTCTTGCGGCATTGCAGCATGAATAGGGCCTTCGCAACCGCAGCGCAACTATAATGCGCATATAGATTGTATAGCGCATGAATATGTCGGGCTGGCCTTCGCGCCATCAAGCGCGTAACCAACAGGGAAACGAAGGACGCCCCATGACCGATGCTGCCGAACTGACCGCCCGCCTGATCCGTTGCCCCTCTGTCACCCCGGAGGAGGGCGGCGCGTTGCAGCTTTTGCAGGCCGAGTTGGAGGTGGCGGGCTTTGAATGTCATCGCGTGGACCGCAACGGCACGCCCAACCTCTTCGCGCGTTGGGGCGCAAAGGGCGCGCGGGCCTTTGGCTTTAACGGTCACACCGATGTCGTGCCGCCCGGTGATCCCGCCGACTGGACCCACCCGCCCTTTTCCGGCCATGTCGAGGATGGCCTGATCTGGGGGCGTGGCGCGACCGATATGAAATCGGGCGTGGCCGCCTTTGTGGCGGCGGCGATTGATTTCGTGACCCGGACCCCGCCCGAGGGCGCTGTGATCCTGACCATCACCGGGGACGAGGAAGGCCCGGGCCGCGACGGCACCCGCGCGCTTTTGGACTGGATGGATGCGCAGGGTGAGCGGATGGAGGTCTGCATTGTGGGCGAGCCGTCCAACCCCGAACGCTTTGGTGAGATGATCAAGATCGGGCGCCGCGGTTCGGTCACATTCGACATCACGGCGACCGGCGTGCAGGGCCATGCCGCCTATCCGCATCGCGCGAAAAACCCGCTCCATGCGCTGACCCGCTATCTGGAGGGGCTGATCGCGCGGCCTCTGGACGACGGCACCGCACATTTCGACCCCTCGGGCTTGCAGATCACCACGATTGACTGCGGCAATCTGGCCTCGAACGTGATCCCGGCGCGGGCGCAGGCGGTGGTGAATATCCGCTTCAACGACCTGCATAGCGGCGAAAGCCTGACCCGAATGATGCGCGACCGGGCCGAGGCGATGGCCTCGGATACCGGCGTCCGGCTAGAGATCACCCCCCACCTGACGGGCGAGGCGTTCCTGACCGAACCCGGCCCCTTCGTCGATCTGGTCGCGGGCGTGGTGCGCGCCGAAACCGGGCTTGATCCGGTTCTGTCCACCACCGGCGGCACCTCGGATGCGCGTTTCGTCAAGGATCATTGTCCGGTGGTCGAGTTCGGTCTGGTCGGCCATTTCATGCACCAAGTGGATGAGCGCGTCCCCGAAGCCCAGGTGCGCGACCTGCAACGGGTCTATCACCGCATTCTCGAACGGTTTTTCGCATGAAGATCGAACGCACCGACGATCTGGCCGCCTGCCACGCCCTGCGCCGCGAGGTGTTCATCGGTGAACAATCCGTCCCCGAGGCCGAGGAAATGGACGATCTGGACGATGAGGCGCTGCATTATCTGGTCCGCATCGACGGACAGCCCGTCGGCACCGCCCGGCTTCTGGTCATGGGCGACACCGCCAAGATCGGGCGGGTCTGCGTTGCCGCGTGGGCGCGTGGGACAGGTGCGGGGCTGGCGCTGATGCGCTTTGTTCTGGAGGATGCGGCCCGGCAAGGGCTGCGCCGCGCGAAGCTCTCGTCGCAAACCCATGCGATTCCGTTTTACGAAAAATTGGGCTTTACCGCTTATGGTGAGGAATACGCGGATGCGGGCATCCCTCATCGCGACATGGTGCGGGAACTTTAGGTCGCGCTTGCGGCTTGATCCTGAACGATAAATCAAGGGGGACGGCATGGCGCTGCCAAGCAAACAGCAGATTCTGGACTGGATTGCCGACCACCCCGAGGCGTCGGCCAAGCGCGATATAGCCAAGGCGTTCGGCATCAAGGGCGCGGGCAAAATCGACCTGAAACGGATGCTCAAAGAGCTGGAGGATGAGGGCCGTCTGGACCGCAAAAGGCGGTCTTATCGCGACGCGCACCGGCTTCCGCCCGTCACCGTGGTTGAGTTGCTGGCCCCTGATGCGCAGGGCGATCTGTTCGTGCGCCCGCTGGAACATGGCGGCGAAGGGCCTGCGCCGCGCATCCTTTACCGCCCGCTGCGCGCCGATCCGGCGATGGGGGCGGGCGACCGCTTTCTGGCGCGGCTGATCGAACAGCGCGGCGAGGATCACGACTATAGCGCCCGGCTGATCCGCCGCATCGGCACCGCGCAGCACAAGATCGTGGGCATCTTTCGCGCGGGCCGTGAGGGCGGGCGTATCCTGCCCATCGACAAAGGCTCGGACCGCGAATGGCAGATCCGTGAGGCGGACCGGAACGGCGCGCAGGATGGGGAACTGGTCGAGGCCGAACAGACCGGCCCCAAGGCGCGCCTTGGCCTGCCTATCGCGCGGGTGGTGCAGCGTCTGGGCGACCCAAGCGCGCCGCGCGCGATCAGCGTGATTGCGATTCATCAGCACAATATCCCCGACGATTTCCCCGATGAGGTGATCGACGAGGCAGACGCGGCTCAGCCCGCCACCATGCAAGGGCGCGAGGATCTGCGCGACCTGCCCTTCGTCACCATCGACCCCTCGGACGCGCGCGACCATGACGACGCGGTGGCCGCCATGCCCGACCCCGACAACGACGGCGGCATGGTGATCTGGGTGGCGATTGCCGATGTCGCGGCCTATGTGCGCCCGAACACGGCGCTTGACCGCGAGGCGCGGCTGCGTGGGAACTCGACCTATTTTCCCGACCGGGTGGTGCCGATGCTGCCCGATATTCTGTCGGGCGATCTGTGCAGCCTGCACGAAGGCGTGGACCGCCCGGTCATTGCCGTGCGGATGCGGCTGGATGCGCAAGGCGCAAAGATCGGCCACAGCTTTCATCGCGGCATGATCCGTTCCGCCGCCAGCTTGTCCTATGAGCAGGCGCAGGCGGGGGCCGATGGCGCGCCCGATGCGCAGACCGAACCGCTGATGGACAGCGTGATCCGCCCGCTTTGGGCGGCTTATGCGCTGCTCCTCAAGGCGCGGGCGCGGCGTCAGCCGCTGGATCTGGACCTGCCCGAACGGCGCATCGAACTGGCCCCCGACGGGCGTGTGAAGTCGGTGAACTTCAAGGACCGGCTGGATGCGCACCGGCTGATTGAGGAATATATGGTGCTGGCTAATGTCGCCGCCGCCGAGGAACTGACCCGCCTGCGCCGCCCGCTTTTGTTCCGCGTCCATGAAGAACCCAGCCCCGAAAAGCTGAACGCGCTGCGCGAGGTGGCCGAGGCGTCGGGCTTTACCCTGGCCAAGGGGCAGGTGCTGCAAACAAGCCACCTGAACCGGCTTCTGGCGCAGGCCGAGGATTCGGATTTCGACGAACTGATTAACATTTCCACCCTGCGGTCGATGACGCAGGCTTACTATCACCCTGAAAACTATGGGCATTTCGGGCTGGCGCTGAAATCCTATGCGCATTTCACCTCGCCCATCCGCCGCTATTCCGACCTGATCGTGCATCGCGCGCTGATCTCGGGCCATGGTTGGGGCAAGGACGGGCTGTCGGATTGGGATGTCGAACATCTGGCCGAGACCGCCACCCATATCTCCGAGACCGAGCGCCGCTCGATGGAGGCCGAGCGGGACACGACAGACCGCTATCTGGCCGCCTATCTGGCCGAACGGGTCGGCACGGAAATGACCGGCCGCGTCTCGGGCCTGCAGAAATTCGGTGCGTTCATCAAGCTGGATGAGACCGGCGCGGACGGGCTGCTGCCGATCCGCGAGATCGGCAACGAATATTTCCATTTCGACCGCGACGCGCAGGTGCTGCAAGGCTCGGAAACCGGGCTGGAAATCGGCATTGGACAACGCGTGACCGTGCGTCTGGCAGAGGCTATTCCGACCACCGGCGGGCTGATGCTGGAACTGCTGGAGCTGGAGGGCAAGGCCATCACCCAAGGCCCCCGCCGCGCGCGCAAGGGCGGCTTCCGCCGCAAGCCCGGTCAGGCCAAGGTCCGTGAGGCGAAACGCAAGCTGCGCCGCAAGCGCGAGCGCGGTTAAGGAACCCGCGCCCCGGTCAGGCATTGTCCCCGAAAAGGAGATACTATGACCGAGATCGACGAAAGCAAGGTTCAGGCGACCGCGCAAGAGGCGCCAAAATTCAACAATAACATCACGGTAGAGGAGATTCTTGACGCGCAAAAGGCGTGGGGCGTGGCGCTGATGAAGATCTCGAAGGCCCATCGAGAGGGCGGGATCGAGGCCGCGCGGGCCGAGGCTGAGGCGGCGCTTGATGCCTCTTATGGCTATGATCTGGGGCCGGTTCTGTTCAAGCCGACCCTCTCCAGCGGTGAGCAGACCTTTCGCGTGACCCGCGAGGGGGCCTTGTCCTATTTCGTCGGCCACAACCCCGACTATCCCGGCGATAACGGCTTCGCCCTGCGCAAATGGGAAGGCTATCGCAATGAAAACGCGGCGTTTTTTATCGAAGGTAATGTCGGCACGGTGATGGGTAAGGTGTTCCTGCAAGACACGGATGGCAACGAAACCGTGGTGGACAAGACCTGGCAATATCGCAAGGACGACAAAGGCACGGTGCGCATTGTCGTGCATCATTCCTCGCTGGAATATGCGCCTGCTGAGGATGAAAAGAAGGTCGCGGGCTAAGCCTCGGACCAGACCGCCAATTCGGTGCCGCCCGGTTCGCGAAACTGGAACCGCCGCCCGCCCGGAAACGCGAAGATCGGGCGGGTGATGGTCGCGCCCGCCTCGCTCACGCGGGCAAGCGCGGCCTCCAGATCGTCGGTTTTCAGGATCACCAGAGGCGGCGCGGCCTCGCCCGCCGCAATGCCGCCCGAGATCCCGACATCGGCCAGTTCCTGATAGTCCGGACCGTAATCATTGAAGCCCCAGCCAAAGGCGCGGGCAAAGAAGTTCTTCGTGGCGGGCAGGTCGGGGCTGTTGAACTCGATATAGTCGATTTTCATCGCAACCTCTCTTTTGGTTGAGCCTGCCATGCGCACCTGCTTACCGCAAGACCGGCGGCGCGCCCGGTGCCTCTCGCGTCACGCCCATCCGCAGGCCCGCGCCGATGCGGTGGGCAAGGGCGGACCATTGCGCGGCGGGCTCGGGTGCAAGGGTGCGGCGCAGGGTTTCGTCGAATAGCGCGAGCCAGGGCGTGAAATGATCGGGTCGCACATCGCCGGCCCGCATATGCACCTGCATCGGGTTGCCGTCATAATTGCGCTCATACAGGATCGCATTGCGCCAGAAGCGGGCGATTTTTTCCTCATGCTCAGGCCAGTCGGTGACATGGCGGGCAAAGACCGGGCCAAGCACCTCATGCCTGCGGATCGCGGCATAGAACACCGCCACCACCCGGTCGATCTGGTCAGGGCTCACGTCAAAGCGTTTCATCATCCCGCCAGTATGCGCCCGCGCCGCCCCGCCCGCAATGCGCGGTTTGACGCGGGCCGGGGCGGCTGCTAGGCCAAGGGCGCGGTCGCAGCCCACCCGCCCAAAACAGGAGCAAAACCATGTCCCATTACACCGACGGCCTGACCCAGCTTGGCCAGAATACCGGCCTGCCCGCCAATCCCGATGAGGCCGTGCTGGAACGCGTGCCGAACCCGCAGGCGGGCGAAGCCTATGTCGTGCGCTTTACCCAGCCCGAATTCACCAGCCTTTGCCCGATGACCGGCCAGCCCGATTTCGCGCATCTGGTGATCGACTATGTCCCGCAGGATTGGCTTGTCGAAAGCAAGTCGCTCAAGCTGTTTCTGGGCAGTTTCCGCAATCACGGCGCGTTTCACGAGGATTGCACCGTGACCATCGGCAAGCGTTTGCGCGACCTGCTGGACCCGCAATGGCTGCGGATTGGCGGTTATTGGTATCCGCGCGGGGGCATGCCGATCGACGTGTTCTGGCAGACGGGGCCGGTGCCGTCTAGCGTCTGGCTGCCCGATCAGGGCGTGGCCTCCTATCGCGGGCGGGGCTGAGCCCTAATCAAACACCACCCGCGGAAAGTAGAACGAGACGACCCAGTTCGGCATATCCACGATTTCCGATATGCGCAGATCGCCGCAGACGGAACACAGCATATAGGCATCGACCGCCGCCATTTTATGGGTCGCGGTGAGGTGGTCGATCATCCCCGCGACCGCATCGCGCGCGGCGGCCATCAGGTCGGGGCCGATGCCGGTCGTGGCCTCATAGCCCTTGGCGTCAAGGTGGCGGGTCACGGGGCCGGGGGTGGTGAAGCGCGGAAAGCGGAGGTTTGCGTCCTTGACCAGTTCGATCTTCAGGGTCACGTCCATCGGGCTCTCAACGGCGGTGCCGCAGACCTCACCATCGCCTTGCGCGGCATGGGTGTCGCCGATGCTGAACAGCGCGCCCTCGACCTCGACCGGCAGATAGAGCGTCGCGCCCGCATTCAGGTCGCGAATGTCCAGATTACCGCCCGTGCGGCGCGGCGGCACGACCGAGTGATCGCCCGGTTCCGCAAGCGCGCAGCCCATCGTTCCGGCAAAGGGCTTCAGCGGCACGCGGGCGTGATCCCCAAACAGCGCGGGCGCCATGCTGTCCGCATCATAGCGCCATATACGCAGGGCCGGTTCGGGGAACTGGTCGCTCAGCAGGCCAAAGCCCGGAATATTCGCCGTCCAGCCAAAGCCCGCCCCTTCACGCAGTTGGGGCGCAAAGCTGTCGAACGTGATTTTCAGCGCATCGCCGGGGCGCGCCCCGTTCACCCAGATCGGGCCAGTCACCGGATTGACCTTCGCAAAATCGAGCGCCGTAATATCAGCCACCGTCGATTGCGGCGTGAACTGCCCGCCTGAGCTGTCCAGACACTCAAGACCGACCGTCGCGCCCGGATCAATGCGCAGCACGGGCGGGATCGCATTGTTCCAGCCGAAATGATGTTGCGCGGCGTGAATGGTGTAATCGCACTTGCGGCACATGGCAGTCCCCCTTTTGGCCGCAGCATGGCGCGGGGCAGGCCTCTCGATCAAGCGGTGATTTCCGCGCCGCTTTGCCTTGCGGGCGGGCGCAGGCGTTTCTATAGAGTGCAGCATGGAATTAAGGGCGTTCAGCATCCGAATTAGCTGCCCGGTGGCGTGAGGTTTCGCGCCGCCGGGTTCTGCCTGCCTGAACGCCAGCCAAAAGGAACGCCCATGAGCGACCAGACCCCCGACTATCGCGACACTGTTTTTCTGCCCAAAACCGACTTCCCCATGCGCGCCGGATTGCCCGCGCGTGAACCCGAATGGCTGGAGCGTTGGGCGCGGATCGGCATTTACGACCGGCTGCGGGAACGGAGCGGTGATCGCAAGCCCTTCATCCTGCATGATGGCCCGCCCTATGCGAATGGCAACCTCCATATCGGCCACGCGCTGAACAAGGTGCTGAAGGATATGGTCGTGCGCAGCCAGCAGATGATGGGCCGCGATGCGCGCTATGTCCCCGGCTGGGACTGCCACGGCCTGCCGATCGAGTGGAAGATCGAGGAAAAATACCGCGCCGAGGGCCGCGACAAGGACGAGGTGGACGCGGTCACCTTCCGGCAGGAATGCCGCCGATTTGCCGCGCATTGGGTCGATGTGCAGCGCGACGAGTTCAAGCGGCTGGGCGTCACCGGCACCTGGGACGACCCCTATCTGACGATGAACTATCACGCCGAGGCGGTCATCGCGGGCGAGTTCATGAAGCTGTTGATGAATGGCGCGCTGTATCAGGGCTCAAAGCCCGTGATGTGGTCGCCTGTTGAGAAAACCGCATTGGCTGAGGCTGAGGTGGAGTATCACGACCATACCTCGCATCAGGTCTGGGTGCGCTTCCCGGTCGCCTCGGCGGGTGATTCCCCGGCCAATGGCGGTGCTTGCATGAACACGGACCTGCTGGCTGCCTCGGTGGTGATCTGGACGACGACGCCATGGACCATCCCGCAGAACCGCGCCGTGGCCTTCGGGCCGGGCGTTGCTTACGGGCTTTATCGCGTGGATGAGGCGGGCGAGGGCTCGCAGGCCCGCGCGGGTGAACTGCTGATCCTCGCCGATGCCTTGGCCGAGGGCGTGCTGAGCGCGGCCAAGGTCGCGGCGCATAGCCGGATGCGCGATGTGAGCGGCGATGAACTGGCGGCGCTGACCCTCGCTCACCCCTATCGCGGGGTTGAGGGCGCGGATGGCGAATGGGATTATGATGTCCCGATGCTGGCGGGCGATCATGTGACCGAGGATGCGGGGACGGGCTTTGTCCATACCGCGCCAAGCCATGGTGAGGACGACTATCAGCTCGGCCTGAAACACGGCCTGAAAATGACCTATAATGTCGAGGATGACGGCAGCTATCGCGCCGATCTGCCCTTGTTCGGCGGTCAGCACGTCATCCTGCCCGACGGCAAGGAAGGCCCGGCCAATGTCAGCAATATCAAGCAATTGGCCTATGCGGGCGCGTTGCTGGCCAAGGGCAAGCTGAAGCACTCCTACCCGCATAGCTGGCGCTCCAAGGCGCCGGTGATCTATCGCAACACGCCGCAATGGTTCGCCGCCATCGACAAGGATCTGGCCGATGGGCAGGGCGAATTTGGCGCGACGATCCGCCAGCGGGCGCTGACCTCGATCGACAGTCTGGTGAAATGGACGCCGCAGACCGGGCGCAACCGGATCTATTCCATGGTTGAGGGGCGGCCTGACTGGAACCTGTCGCGGCAGCGGCTTTGGGGCGTTCCGCTGACCTGCTTTGTCAAGCGCGGGACGCGGCCCGATGATGCCGATTTCCTGCTGCGGAGTGACGAACTCAACGCCCGCATCGTCGCGGCGTTCGAGGAAGGCGGCGCGGATGTCTGGTATCAGGACGGCTTCAAGGCGCGGATGCTGGAGGGCATCGCCAACCCCGAGGATTACGAACAGGTCATGGATGTGCTGGATGTGTGGTTCGACAGCGGCTCGACCCATGCTTTCGTGCTGCGTGACCGCGAGGACGGCGCGGCGGATGGCATCGCGGATCTTTACCTTGAGGGCACAGACCAGCATCGCGGATGGTTCCAGTCCTCACTGTTGCAGGCCTGCGCCACGCGGGGCCGCGCACCCTATCGCGGCGTGCTGACCCACGGCTTTACGCTGGACGAAAAGGGCATGAAAATGTCCAAATCCTTGGGCAATACCGTGCTGCCCGCCGATGTGGTCAAGGAATATGGCGCCGATATCCTGCGCCTTTGGGTCGCGCAGGTCGATTATACCGCCGACAGCCGGATCGGGCCGGAAATCCTGAAAGGCACCGCCGACAGCTATCGCCGCCTGCGCAACACGCTGCGCTTTATCCTTGGCGGGCTGGACGGTTTCACCGATGCCGAGCGCCTGCCCGTGGCCGAGATGCCCGAGCTGGAACAATGGGTGCTGCACCGTCTGGCGCAACTGGATCATCAGGTGCGGCAGGGCTATGATTCCTATGATTTTCAGGGGGTCTTTCAGGCGCTGTTCCAGTTCGCCACGGTCGATCTGTCGTCCTTCTATTTCGACATCCGCAAGGACGCGCTTTATTGCGACGCGCCCGACAGCCGCAACCGCCGGGCGGTGCGCACGGTTCTGGACCTGCTGTTCCACCGGCTGACGGCTTGGCTTGCGCCGATCCTGCCCTTTACGATGGAAGATGTGTGGCTGGCGCGATTCCCGTCCGAGGATGACAGCATCCACCTCCACGACTTTCCCGAAACGCCCGCCGACTGGCGCAACGCGCCCTTGGCCGCGCGTTGGGACATGGTGCGCCGCGCCCGTCGCGTCGTGACGGCTGCGCTTGAGCTGCGGCGCAGCGACAAGACCATCGGCGCCAGCCTTGAGGCCGCGCCGGTCGTCCATGTCGAGGATGCGGCGATGCTGGACGCGCTGCGCTCGGTCGATTTCGCTGATGTCTGCATCACCTCGGACCTGTCGCTGAGTGCCGACCCGATGCCGTCCGAGGCGTTCCGCATGGCCGAACATCCGGGCATCGGCGTCGTCTTCGAGATGGCCGAGGGTGAGAAATGCCAGCGGTGCTGGAAGATCCTGCCCGATGTCGGCACCCATGCGCATGAGGGCGTCTGCGCCCGCTGCGATGCGGTGCTGTCTGCGTAACGCGAAACGCCCGCAGCGATGCGGGCGTTTTTGTGGGGCCTAGACCAGCCACCACCCCGATTTGCGGATGCTCTGCCGGATTGCGGCCTCGCGTGAGGGCAGGGCGGCGCGGTCGAACTCGGCCCTGATCTTGTCGCGACCCTTGCCCTGATAGATCAGCTTGCGCGCCGGTTCCCAGTCGCGCAGCAGCGGCTTGATCTTCGCGTCATTCGCGACCGCCTCAAGCGCCTCAACCGCGCGGTCGGATTCGCGGGCGTAAAGCAGCGGCAGGTTGCGGTAATGGCAGGTCACATCGCCGTCGAGCCCGTCCAGTTCAGGCCCCGGACGCCCGCCGCCAAAGCTGTGAATGACAAGCGGCAGCACCGCCTGATCCAGCCACGGGTTCAGTTCCTGCGCGGCCAGTATCTCGCCCGGATCGTCGCGGACGGCGCGGGCATAATCCGCGAAACGCTGGCCAAAAACCTGCGGATCACCGCCGGTGAACCAGCCTGCATTGAAATAAAGATAGCGTTCCCAATGCTCATCGGGCTGCGAGAGATCAAGCGAGCTGTCGAACTCCAGCCCAAAGCGGTCGTAAAGCGATTTCCAGATCTCTTTATAGCCCGGCCCGTAAAGCGGCGGGTTGGGCCATGTTCCCTCGCGCCGCATCGAGGCCGAGGGGCGCGCGAAGTCGATCTCCAGCCGGTCGAGCGGGCCGAGAATCAGCGTGTCGGTGTCAAGGAACAGGAACGGCTCACCCGCGGGCAGGGTTTGCAGCGCCTCGATCTTGTTGCCGTAGGGATAGCTTGCGCCGAAATGCTGCGCGGTGAAGGGGACGATCTGAGCGCCCATACCGGTGAGCGCGGCGCGGGCCGCATCGCTGATCCGCGTGTCATGGCCCGCCCATGCGCCCTCGGGCTGCGGCTCGGCCAGAACAAGGCGGCCCTGCCAGTCGGGCGCGTTGGCCCGCAGGCTTGCGGTCAAGAGCAGCGCCTCTTTCTCAAGCCGCCCGGCCTGCACGACGGCAAGGATGTTGAAGGCGGCGGTCTGGGCTGAGGGTTTGGTCTTGCCTGACGTCTTGCGCTTGGTGGTGGCCTTGGCCGATGTGCTGGCTTTGGGCGCGGTGGCCTTGGTGCTTGCTGCCTTGCGCCTAGTGCGCTTTGGGGTTGCGGGCGCGTCGGCTGCCTTGCGCGTGGCGCGTTTTTTGGGTGCTTGGCGCGCCTCTGCTGCGGGAGTCTCCTCCGCTGTCTCACCAAGGGCCGGTTTCAGCGCGGCTTGAGCCTCGCGCCGCGCACGGTTGGCGGCGTTTTTCGCGCGACGCTCGGCCTTTTCGGCATCGGTCAGTTGAATCTTGGCCATGACATACTCGCTAAACTATCTGGTCCGACTCACTCGCCCTGAAACAAACAGCAATCGCCCCATGGCGCAAGGCCGCTTTGCCCCGCCTGCGGTTATGTTACAAATGTCGGTTACGCGAGGTTGACCATATTAATTGGGCCGACCAGTTGCGCTGTCACTTTGGGGAAAATGGTGGGCGACCCTGGAATCGAACCAGGCATGGTTCTCACCGGCGGAGTTACAGTCCGCTGCCGCACCTTGCAGCACGTCGCCCACGCTAAGACGCCTTTCGGCGTGCCGCGTTGATTAACCGCCCCGGCGCGGGGCGTCAAGCGCGAAAACGCAGGCTTGCGCGCCGGGCGCTTGCATCGCAAAACGGGGCCAAAGGGGATGACATGGCCGAGAAACAGAACCGCAAGCCCGCCTGGGTGATCGACAAGGAACGCGCGAAACGGGCGGCGGCGCAGGAAACGCTGTGGCTGTTCGGACTGCATGCGGTGCGCGATGCCATCGCCAATCCCGAGCGCGAAAAGCTGCGGCTGGTGGTGACGCAGAACGCGCTGGACCGGCTGGGCGATATCGGCGCGATGGAGCCTGAGATCACCGATGCCCGCGTGTTCGACAAAGTGGTGGGCCTCCCCGCCGAAAGCGTGCATCAGGGTGCCGCGATTGAGGTGCGCCCGCTGAAATGGGGCCCGCTTGCCGATATTGCCGCCACGGGCGAGGGGCTGCCGCTGGTCGTCGCTTTGGACCGGGTGACCGATCCGCATAATATCGGCGCGATCCTGCGCTCGGCTGAGGTGTTTGGCGCCCGCGCGGTGATAGCCCCCGCCCGCCATTCCGCGCCCGAGACCGGCGCGCTTGCGAAAACCGCCTCGGGCGCGCTGGAACGCCAGCCTTATCTGCGGGTCACGAACCTGTCTGATGCGCTGAATGAGCTGAAAACGCTGGGTTATATCGTCGTAGGCCTCGATGGCGAGGCGCGCGAGGATCTGCCGCAGGTTCTGGACAGCTTGGGCGGGCGCGCGGTCTGTCTGGTCTTGGGCGCCGAGGGGCCGGGGATGCGCGAAAAGACCCGCGAGACCTGCGACCATCTGGCCCGCATCCGCTTTGCCGGGGCGTTTGGCTCGCTGAATGTGTCGAACGCGGCGGCGGTTGCTCTTTTTGCCGCGAGTGAGCGGCTGGCGCGTTTCACATCCCCTTGATCCGGGGCGGCGAATCATTGCGACAGGCGCGGCGGTTTGCCACATAAGCCTTCTACCGATAATCGCTGCCTTGCTGTGTTTTCTGCCATGTTTCGCCCGTTTCTGCTTTGCCTCGCCCTTGCCACCCCCGCCCATGCCGATGTCTGGGCGATGGGCGGTTATGATCCGGTGGCGATGATGGCGGATGATGAGGCGGCGGCAGGTCGCCCCGATGTCGTGACCAATTGGCAGGGCAAGCAGTGGCATTTCAACTCGGTCGAGAATCGCGCCGCGTTTGAGGCCAATCCCCGCGCCTATGCGCCGGGTCTGGACGGCTATTGCGTGGTGGCACTGGCCGAAGGGCGGCTGGAGCCGGGCGATCCGCGTTATTTCGTGCTGATCGGCAACCGGATCTATTTTCTGGGCTCACCCCAGCGGCGCACGCAAATCATGGATAATCCAAGAGAATTGCTGATGCGGGCGCGCGACAACTTTGCCCAACTGTCGCGCTGATCTTCACGAAAGCGCGACCGAGGCTTTCTTTTGTTAAAAACGCATCCATATTGAACTTAGAGCGCGCGACCCGGAACGGCCGCGTTCAGATCACTGTCCCTCGTTCCGCAACTTGCGCCCGGCCATCTGGTCCGGGCGCTTTTTATTTCCGGGCTTATGCGTGTAAGCTGCGCCCTGATCCGCAATGAGGGAGGTCGCGATGACCGAACAAGACGATATCCGCCGCATCAAGGATGAGACCCGCACCATCGCCGTGGTCGGCCTGTCCCCGAAAGAGGACCGGCCCAGCTGGGGCGTTGCGCGGTTCCTGCAAGGGCAGGGCTACAAGATCATCCCGGTCAACCCCGGCCATGCCGGTGAGCAGATTCTGGGTGAGACGGTTTACGCCGATCTGGCCTCGATCCCCAAGGATGCCGGGGTGGATATGATCGACATTTTCCGCCGCTCGGACGCGGTGCCGGCGATTGTGGATGAGGCGATGGCCGAACTGCCCGATCTGCGCACGATCTGGATGCAGTTGGGCGTGAGCCATGACGAGGCCGCCGCCCGCGCCCGCGCGTCCGGGCTGACCGTGGTCGAGAACCGCTGCCCCAAGATCGAGTTTCCGCGTTTGGGTTAGATTCCCAGCCGGTCGCGCAGCGCATACCAGGTCATCCCCGCGAGAAGCAGGGGGTGACGCAAAGCCGCGCCGCCCGGAAAGCGGCGCGGGCGCAGGCGGTGGAACAGATCGAACCGGCCCGCCTGACCGGCCACCGCCTCGGCCATGATCCGCCCGGCCAGATGGGCCATGGCGACCCCGTGGCCTGAAAATCCGCTTGCCGACAGGCAGTTCGGCGCGGGACGGTCAAAGCAGGGCATCCGGTTCATGGTGATGGCCAGCGTGCCGCCCCATGCGTGGGTGAGTTGCACATCGCGCAGATGCGGATAGATCGACAGCAGGGGTTTGCGCACCATCGCCCGGATATAGTCCGGGAAGCGATAGCCAAGGCTTTCGCCGCCGCCAAAGACCAGCCGCGTCTCGGCGTCGATGCGCCAGTAATTCACCACGAATTTCGTGTCATGGCAGGCGATGGGCCGGGCCAGAACGCGGGCGGCATCGGCGCCCAAAGGCTCGGTCGCGACGATGTAATTGTTGATCGGCATGACGCGGGCGGCGATGCGCGGCTCCAGCCCGCCCAGATAGCCGTTCGCGCCAAGGATCACATGATCGCATGTGACGCGCCCATGATCGGTGTGAACCACCGACTGCCCGCCGGGCCGCGTGGCATGCTCGATCCGGGCGACGCGGGACCGCTCATGGATGATCGCGCCCGCGTCCAAAGCCAGCCCTGCCACCCCAAGGCAGAGGTCCAAGGGGTCGAGATGCCCCGCCCCCATATCCAGATCGCCGCCGATATAGGCGTCGGACGGCACCAGTTCGCGAAACGCCGCGCGGTCAAGCGGGGTGATCTGGTCATAGCCGTAATCGCGGGCTAGCTTCTCGGCCATCTGCGCGGCATGGGCCACCTCGGACCGTTTGCGGGCGGCATGGGCGATGCCAGGGTGATAGGCCACGCCCGCCCGCGCGGCCAGATCGCGGGTCAGGGCCTTGGCCTCTTCGGCCATGTCCCACAACTGGCGGGCGGCCTCTCGGCCCGCCAGACCTTCCAGATCATCCACGTCCAGCCGCTGACCCGAGCCGACCTGCCCGCCATTGCGGCCCGAGGCGCCAAAGCCCACCCGCTGCGCCTCAAGCAGCACGACGCGGAACCCCGACAGCGCCAGATGCAGCGCGGCGGACAGCCCGGTATAGCCCCCGCCCACCACCGCCACATCGGCGCGGGTCTCGCCCTGCAAAGCGGGCAGTTCGGGCAGATGGCGGCGATTTTCGGCGTAAAGGCTGGGCGGGTATTGGCCCGGACGGTCGTTCACATCAAGCAGGTTCATCGGGGCCTCATGGCGCGGCGGTCTCATAGATCAGCCGGTATTCGCGGCGGATGGGCTCTGACATGACCGGGGTGAGCGCCATGTTCTCGGGGCGGGCAAAACCCAGACAGCGCGGAGGGGTGTCAGGGAAGGCATTGGCCCCGATGGCGACCGGATCGGCCAGTCCCACGGGTGGCGGCAGCAGAAAGGAGAGCTCGCGCCCCTGCATCTGGCGAACCGCCGGTTCGGTGGCGCGAAACCGGATTGTCGATCTGAATATCTCGATGCCCGGAACCGGGTCGAGCGCGCGCCCGTTGCAACTGTTTCGCATGAAAACCGGCTCGGTGTGGAAGGACAGATCGTCCTCAAGCCTGATGCCGTCAATGTTGCTGTGCAGCGCCGCCGAACTGGCCTCAAGCCATTGAATCATCGCGTGAAGTTCGGCTTCATCATCGGCATTATAGATCCCGACTGGAAGCTGCAATTCGACGTAATAGGGCAGGGTTTCACGGTCGGGCGGGGGCAGGGGCGCGAAACGGCCGGGGTCGGCCTGCGCCTCCGCATGTGCCTCGATGTAAGCGGCATAATCGGTAAAGCTGAGGTCATGCCGAACAATCGGCGCGCCCGCCGCAATCAGGGGCGCAAGCGCGGCCTGCGTCGCCTCATCATTCGCGCAGCCGGGCGCATAGCAATCGTAGCTTGTCCGAGCGCCGTTCTGCCAGATGCGGATCGCGGGCGTCCGCTCGCGTCCGAAGAGGGCGCCGACAATCGTGCGCCGCGTGTTCGCGCCGGTATCGGCCAGAACGGCGCTTTGCTGATGGGCGCGCAGCAGGTCTTGGTCGCGGATCAGCACCGGCCCGGCATCGCTGGCCCCTGCGTCAATCGCCAGCGTGACCGGCCCCGCGTCGAAATCCAGATCGGCCAGAAAGGGGATATGGCCGCGAATGGCCGCCGCCTGTTCGGGCCTCACATCCCCATCGGGCCGCGACGAGGCCAGCCACGAAAAGCCCAGCCAGATCAACGCGTAGCCAATGGCAAAGCCCGCCACCAGAAAGATCAGCGTGATCCGCAGCGCGCGCATCAGACGTTCAGCAACAGATGCTCACGTTCCCACGGGCTGATGACCTGTAGGAACTCTTTGTATTCATTGCGTTTTACCGATTCGTAAACGTCGATGAACTCGGCCCCCAGAACCTCGCGCATGGGCTCGCTTTCGGTCATGAGGTCCAGCGCGTCGCCAAGGTTATAGGGCAGCTCATCCTCGGACATATAGGCATCGCCCAGACATTCGGCGCGGGGCGCCTCGGCCTCGACCAGGCCCAGATAGCCGCAGGCGAGGCTGGCGGCGAGGCCCAGATAGGGGTTGCAATCCATCCCCGCCAGCCGGTTTTCCACCCGCCGCGATTCCGGGCCAGAGATCGGCACGCGCAGCCCGGTGGTGCGGTTGTCGCGCCCCCATTCAAGGTTAATCGGCGCGGCAAAGTCGGGGACATAGCGTCGATAGCTGTTCACATAGGGCGCCAGCAGCGCCACGGCGGCGGGCAGGTGCCGCTGCATCCCGGCGATGAAATGCAGGAATTGCGGGGTTTCCTCACCCTTTTCGCCGGAAAAGATGTTCCCCCCCGTCGCAATATCGGTGACCGAGTGGTGAATATGCATCGCGCTGCCCGGCTCGCCCTCGATGGGCTTGGCCATGAAGGTTGCGAAACAGTCATGGCGCAAAGCGGCCTCACGGATCATGCGCTTGAAGAAAAAGATCTCATCGGCCAGCCGGATCGGGTCGCCATGGTTCAGGTTGATTTCCACCTGACCCGCGCCGCCCTCTTGCAGGATGCCGTCGATCTCAAAGCCCTGCGCCTCGGCAAAGTCATAGATATCGTCGATGACGCGGCCATATTCATCGACCGCCGACATGGAATAGGCCTGTTTCGCGGCGGCCTTGCGGCCGGTGCGGCCCATCGGCGGCTCAATCGGGCGGTTGGGATCGACATTGCGGGCGACCAGAAAGAACTCCATCTCGGGGGCGACGATGGGCCGCCAGCCCTTCGCCTCATACAAGGACATCACCCGTTTGAGCACATTGCGCGGCGCGACGGGGACCGGGTCGCCCTTCTGGTCATGGACATCATGGATCACCTGAAGCGTGCAATCCGCCGTCCATGGCGCGGCGGTGGCGGTCGAAAAATCCGGCGTCAGGATCATGTCGGGTTCCGTAAACGCGCCCGAGGGGTTGTCGGCCCATTCGCCGGTGATGGTTTGCAGAAAGATCGAGTTCGGCAGATAGAACTTTTCCTGCCGCGCGAACTTGGAGGCGGGCATCGCCTTGCCCCGCGCCACGCCCGCGATATCGGCCACGATACATTCGATTTCGTCAAGCCTGCGCCCCGCCGCATAATCGCGGGCGGCCTGCGGCGCGTTGTCGAGCCATTCGGGATTCATGTGGCACCTGTCGCCTTGGAAAGTTCGGGATGAGTATCAGCCAGCCCCCGCGCCACGCCCGCCCGGTCGGCGGCATCGCGGTTCTGGCTGGCCTTGAATTTGCCGCGCATGTCGTCCAGCGGCAGGGTGATGCCGACAATGCCGCGCAGTTGCGCCGCGATATAGCGTTCAGGCGCATCGCTGACCGCCCATGGCTGGGCGCGGCCCGCCTCATGCGCATCGGTCAGCGCATTCACCTGATCGCGCAGCCAATCGGCATCCTCATGCACGACTGCCTGCCCGCGCACCTGCACGGTCAGATAGTTCCAGGTCGGCACAACGCGGCCATGCTCAGCCTTTGAGGCATACCAATCGGGCGAGACATAGGCACCCGGCCCGTGAAACACCGCCAAAGCGACCTGACCCTCGCGCAGGTGGTCCAGCTGCGGGTTGGCGCGCGCCAGATGGGCGCGGATCGAGGCGCCACCCTTTGCTATCTGAAACGGGATCAGGTTCGCGCAAGGCCCGTCCGCGCCCGTGGTGATCAGCGTGGCCAGCGGATGCGCGGCAATCAGCGCGCGCAGCCGCTCGCCATCGCTGACCGCAAAACCGGGCGGGCAATACATCAGGCGCTGTCCTGAATGGCGCGGGGGAGTTTGAAAAACGCCTCGATCTTGTCGGCCATCAGCTTGCTGTCGCGGCTGGCGCCCATGCGGGCGCGGGCGCCGTCGATCAGATTGTCCGGCACCGCGCCGCCGCGATGTTCGATCAGCCCGGCGATAAAATCGTCGGTGAACTCGGGATGAGCCTGCACGGTAAAGGCGCGGGTGCCGTAAACAAGCGCGGCATTGTCGCAAAACGCGCTGCGGCCCGCGACCTGCGCATCGGGCGGAAGTTTGGTGACCTGATCCTGATGCCAGGCGTTCAGGATGATGGGGCGGCCCTCGAAATCGTAATCCTGCGCGCCGACCGACCAGCCGCCCGCGTATTTTTCCACCTTGCCGCCAAGCGCCTGCGCGATGATCTGATGGCCGAAACAGATCCCCACCAGTGGAACCTCGGCGGCGTAGGCCGCGCGGATGAAATCCTCAAGCGGTGGAATCCAGTCGTGATCTTCATAAGCGCCGTGTTTCGATCCGGTCAAAAGCCAGCCATCCGCATCATGGATGCCGCCCGGGAACTGCCCGGCCTCGACATGCCAGATGGTAAAGTCGAAGCCTCGATCAGCCAGAAGCGAGGTGAACATATCGGGGTAATCGCCCAGCTTTTCCTGAAGCTCTTCGGGCGCCTCGCCGCATTGAAGAATACCGATCCGCATGATGTGTCCTGTTGCCTCAAGCCGCTGATCCTGCCCGCCAATGTGGCGGTGCCGGGCGCGGGCCGCAAGGGGAAACGGGATTAGCCTTCGATCAGCGCCGAGGGGATCTCATATCGTTCGGCACTGGCGCGGTCGCGGTCGAACTCGACCACCCATAAGGTGCCGCGCTGCTCGCTGATGATGCCTGCTGCGGGGCGGTTTTCGGTGAAGGCGATGCTGCGCGTGGTGCCGTCGGGGCGGGTCACGGTGACGGTTGCGCCGGCCCCGGCTCGGGTGATCTGCGCGGCGCAGCGGCCCGTGGGCATGCCAAGCCGGGTCGAGCAGGGGATCATCGCTGAGGTCGCTGGCGCGGTGGTTGCGGTGGCCTCGGCGGCGGGCAGGGCGGGCGCCGCCGGGAGCAGACCGGCGGGTCGCGGCGCGGGTCGCGTGACCGCGCTGTCCTGCGCCGTGGCGGGCCCCGCAAGCGGCAGCGCGGCCAGCAAAACTGCCACGAGGGAAGGGGCCAAAAGGATGCGGGCGGACGGGTGCGGCATGGCTTGCTCTTTTCTGATGTGACCTATTGGCTCGACAGGTGGCGCATTGGTTTGTCCTGCGCCTGCCTGGCGCCAATCTGCAACGAAAGCGTTGCAATCGGAACCGGAAATGCGCCACATACACGGCAAGATGAACACAGATCAGACCCCCGTTATCGAAATCCGCGACCTCCACAAGGCTTACGGCCAGCTGGAGGTTCTCAAAGGCGTGTCGCTGACCGCCCCGCGCGGCCATGTCGTCAGCCTCATCGGATCGTCCGGATCGGGAAAATCGACGCTGCTGCGCTGCTGCAACCTGCTGGAGCTGAGCCAGTCCGGCGAGGTGATCTTCGAGGGGGAGCCGGTGCGCTGGACCGGCACGGGCGCCAACCGCCAGCCCGCCGACCGCGCGCAGGTCATGCGCCTGCGCACCAATCTCTCGATGGTGTTTCAGCAATTCAATCTGTGGTCGCATATGACCATTCTGCAAAACGTGATGGAGGCCCCGGTCACCGTCCTGCGCCAGCCCCGCGCCGAGGTTGAGACCCGCGCCCGCGCCCTGCTGGCCAAGGTCGGCATCGGTGACAAGGCCGATAACTGGCCCGCCGAACTGTCAGGCGGCCAGCAACAGCGCGCGGCCATCGCCCGCGCGCTTTGCATGAACCCGCGCGCGCTGCTGTTCGATGAGCCGACCTCGGCGCTGGACCCCGAATTGCAGCAAGAGGTCGTGCGGGTCATCAAGGATCTGGCGGCAGAGCACCGCACCATGATATTGGTGACCCATGACATGCGCCTTGCCGCCGATGTGTCCGATCATGTCGTGTTCCTGCATCAGGGGCTTGTCGAGGAAGAAGGCCCGCCGGAACAGCTTTTCGGCGCGCCGCAATCCGCGCGGCTGCGCCAGTTCCTCAGCGCGACCATGCCGGGCTGAACCACCAACAGGAGAGAAAATATGAAAAAACTGCTGACCATGACCGCCGCCGCTGCCTTGCTTGCGGGTTCGGCCTTTGCGCAAGACACCGTGCGCATCGGGTCCGAGGGCGCTTACCCTCCCTATAACTTCATCAATGATGCGGGTGAGCTGGCCGGGTTTGAGCGTGAGCTGGGCGATGAGATCTGCCGCCGCGCGGAACTGACCTGCACCTGGGTTCTGAACGACTGGGATTCGATCATCCCGAACCTGACCGGCGGCAATTACGATGTCATCATGGCCGGCATGAACATCAATGAAGAACGCAAGCAGGTCATCAGCTTTACCCAGGCCTACACCCCCGCGCTGCCCTCGGCCTATGCCGCGCTGAGCGCGGACGCCAATGTCGGTGACGGCGCGGTCGTCTCGGCGCAGACCAACACCATTCAGGCGGCCTATGTCGCCGATTCCGAGGCCACCTTGCTGGAATATGCGCTGCCGGATGAGACCGTCGCCGCCGTCCGCAATGGTGAGGCCGACGCGGTTTTCGCCGACAAGGACTTTCTGGTCGGCGCGGTTGAGGAATCGGGCGGGCAACTGGTCTGGGTGGACGGCTTCGACACCGTGGCGCTTGGCGAAGGCATCGGCGCGGGCATCCGCCAGTCCGACACTGAATTGCTGGCCAAATTCGACGATGCGCTCAGCGCGATGAAAGAGGACGGCTCGCTGAACGAATTGCTGGTCAAGTGGTTCGGCGATGAGGTCGAGCAGTTCCAAAACTGATCTGCGAATGACTGACTGGCCGCCCGCGCCCCTGCGTGGGCGGCCTTTGACGAAAGCCCGCCATGTTCGCCCAATGCGCCGACCCCTCTAGCCTTGAAGGGCTTGCCTGGATGATGTGTTACCTCACATCGGGCAAGCATATGCTGTTTTATGGCTCGTTCCTGACGGTGCTGATGGTGCTGGCGATCACCGCGCCGCTGGCGCTGCTGATGGGGTTTGGCGGGGCGATGGCGGCGCGCTCGGACGTGGCGCCGCTGCGCTGGCTGGGCAAGGGCTATACCGCGATGGTGCGCGGCGTGCCCGATATCGTGTTCTTTCTGTTCGTGCCCATCGCGCTGGATCAGGGGCTGGAATATCTGCTCAGCCGGGTGGTCTGCGATGGCTCGGTTCCGGTGCGGCAGGGCGCGGAATTCGTGGTCTGCGCCGCCGCCAAGCTGCCGCCGAACAACGCCGCCGCATGGGTGCATAACCTTTACGGCATCGGTCTGGCGATCGTGGCCTTTGCGCTGGTCTTTGGCGCTTTTGCCGCCAATGTGCTTTACGGCGCGATGCAGGCCGTGCCGCGCGCGCAGCTGGAAACCGCCGCCGCCTACGGGATGAGCCAGCGGCAGATCTCGCGCCGGGTGCTGGTGCCGCAAATGTGGAGCTATGCGCTGCCGGGGCTGTCGAACCTGTGGATGATCCTGATCAAGGCCACGCCGCTGCTGTTCATCCTTGGCGTGCAGGACATCGTTTATTGGGCGCGTGAGCTGGGCGGTTCCAAGACCTCGCATTACGAATATCCGCATCCTGACTGGCGGATCTGGTATTTTCTGGGCCTGCTGGTCTTTTACCTGCTGATGACCACCCTGTCGGAACAGGTGCTGGACCGGCTGCGGGCGCGGTTCTCACGCGGGCAGGCGACGCTGGCGGGCGAGCAGATGCGAAAGGCCGCCGCATGAGCTTCCCCTGCGCCGAGACGATCAACGCCTATCTGCTGCGCTCAATCGGGCGGGGTGAGCGGATGCTGCCCCGCGCCGATATCGACATTTGCGATCAGGTTGTGCTGATCGGCTCGGGCCTGATCTGGAACGTCTATTTCGCGGTGCTGGCGCTGGCGGTGGGCTTTGTCATTGCGAACGGGCTGGCGCTGGCCAAGGCATCCGAGAACCCGCTGCTGCGCCGCCCCGCTGCGGGTTTCGTGTTCTTTTTCCGTGGCACGCCGCTGTTTATCCAGTTCTTCTTTGCCTATGAGCTGTTCGTGATGCTGCCCCGCGCAGGCATTGAGATCATGGGCATCACCGTCCAGACCGGCCTGATGACAAAGGCTTGGGCGGGCGCGCTGGTGGTGCTGATCCTGAACACCGCCGCCTATTCGGCCGAGATCTTTTACGGCGCGCTGCGTTCCGTGCCAAAGGGTGATCTGGAGGCCGCCGATGCTTACGGCATGACCGGCTGGCGCAGGTTCCGGCGGATCACATGGCCCACCATGATGCGGCTGGGCTGGCCCGCCTATACGAATGAGGCGATCTTTCTGTTCCACGCCACCACGCTGGTGTTCTTTTCGGGCTTTCCGGCCTTTGCCCAACAGGGCGACGCGCTTTATTACGCGAAGTATTTTGCGGAACGGACCTATAACCCCTTTGTCGCCTATCCGATTGCGGCGGTCTATTTCATCCTGCTCACGCTGCTGCTGATCGGGCTGTTCTCGGCCGTGAACCGGCGGCTGAACCGCCATTTGCCCGGCTCGGTGCGCAGGCTGCGCTATCGGCCCCAACTGATCAGGTGAGATATGGACTGGCTGCGAGAACATCCCGAAGTGCGCACGGTGCGGGTCGCGGCCCCCGATCTCAACGGCGTGGCACGCGGCAAGCGGGTGCCGGTGCGCTTTGCCCAAAAGCTTTTGACCGAGGGCACCAAGTTTCCCTATTCGGTCCTAAACATGGACATCTGGGGCGAGGATATCGAAGACAGCCCACTGGTCTTTGAATCCGGCGACCCGGACGGGCTCTTGATGCCGACGGAACGCGGCTTTCTGCCGATGCCATGGCTGGACGCGCCCACCGCGCTGTTGCCGATCTGGATGTTCCACCCCGACGGGCGCCCTTATGATGGCTGCCCGCGTCAGGCGCTGGCCCGCGTCGTCGACCGCTACAAGGCGGCGGGCCTGACCCCGGTTGTCGCGACCGAGCTGGAATTCTTTGTGATCGACGACAGCGGCAAGACCCTGCGTGTCCCGCCCAGCCCGCGTTCAGGCAAGCGCCGCACCGGGGCCGAGACGCTGAGCCTGCGCGCGCTTGACGCCTTCGACAATTTCTTCACCCGGCTTTATGACGCATGTGAGGAAATGGACATCCCCGCTGATACCGCGATTTCAGAGGCCGCCCTGGGCCAGTTTGAGATCAACCTGATGCATCAGGCTGACCCGCTGAAGGCCGCAGATGACACATGGCTGTTCAAGATGCTGACCAAGGGCATCGCCCGCCAGTTCGGCTTTGCCGCCAGCTTCATGGCGAAACCTTATGATATCTGGTCCGGCTCGGGGATGCATATGCATTTCTCGGTTCTGGATGCCCAAGGCCGCAACGTGTTCGATGACGGCTCCGAGCGCGGCTCGGACGTGCTGCGCCACGCGGTTGCGGGTTGCCTTTCGGCGATGCCCGGCTCAACGCTTGTTTTCGCGCCGCATGAGAACAGCTATGACCGGCTGGTTCCGAATGCCCATGCGCCGACCGGCATCGGCTGGGCCTATGAGAACCGCACGGCGGCGATCCGCATCCCCGCATCCGGCCCCAAGGCCCGCCGGATCGAGCATCGCGTGGCGGGCGGCGACGTGAACCCCTATCTGATGATTGCCGCCATCCTTGGCGCCGCGCTCAACGGGATCGAGGACCGCGCCGAGCCGCCGCCCGCCTTTGAGGGCAACGCCTATGACAAGAACCTGGCGCAGCTGCCGGGCGACTGGTCAGCGGCCATCGACGCCTTTGCAGGTTGCGCCCAGATCAAGCGCATCTTCCCGCAGCACCTGATCGACAATCTGGTGATGACCAAGCGGCAAGAGCTGCATTATATGTCTGAGCTGTCCGATGAGGAGACGGTCGAGCTGTATCTGGATACGGTATAGCGGTTGGAAGCCGCGCGGACCGCGTTCGCGGCCGTCCTTGTCCGTGGCTGTATCGAGATAGGGTGCAGCGGGTGGAGGCAACGCGGACTGCGCGCTTGCGACCGTCCTCGTCCGTGGCTGTATCTGGATAGGGTGCAGCGGCTGGAGGCCATGGCGCTGCCACGGTTCGGCGCATCTGTCAGGCCGAGCTTGAAATTCACGTCGCGCTATGCTCAAGGGCTCGGGGCTTCCCGCGTCCTGAGCATCACCCTTCGGATGATGGCATCCCTGCGATCACCCGCTGGCGGATCAGGCCGGAATCGCGGTCATTGATGCCCAGCAGACCCGCCACCAGCCGGATCAGCGCCTCTTCATCGGCACCGCGATCCCCGTCGGCATAGGCGATCTCCCACAACGCGGCCAGAACGCCCGAGCGGTCCTCCAGCGCAATTCGATCCTTGATCTGGCGGGTAAAGCGGACCGTGTCGGGGGCGTTTGCCTCAACCTGCTCAGCCTCGGCGCGTTGAGCCGCCGCCTCGGCCATGCTCAGCCCATGAAGCCGCGCAAGAACCATGTCGATGCGGGTCTGTTCGGCCTGACTATAATGATCATCAGCCCGCGCGACCCGCACCAACAGCGCGGCAACAGCGATATCGGCATCCTCGCGCGACAGGGTTTCGGCGGAGGGCTGGGTGCCAAACAGATGCGACATGATCGAGTTAAACATGCGGTTGATATAGGCCGCCTGCGGCGCGGGGCAAGGGGCTTTGCACGGGGGCAGACGCATTGCCTCGGGTGGCGGCCTCTAGCCGACCCTACCCTCGACGATCACCAGATCGGCCATCGAGACCGGCACGCGCAGCGCCGTTGCGGCCTGATATTCGGGCGAGTGATAGCGGGCCCGTGCATCGTGGGGATTGGCGAACTCTATCATCAACGCGAAGGCAAGGGCTACAGATGCATTCCCCCATGCGGCGGACGGCGGCGGGCCCCTAGCCGTCCCAGCCCTCGACGATCACCAGATCAGCCATCGAGACCGGCGCGCGAAGCGCCTTTGCGGCCTGATATTCGGGCGAGTGATAGCAGGCCTGCGCATCGTCGAGATTGGCGAACTCGATCACCACGGCGCGGGGCCGGGCTTTGCCCTCGACCACCTCTTGCGGGCCGCCGCGGACCAGAAAACGCGCGCCATATTTTTCAAATGCGGCGGCATTGGCCTCGCGGTAGCGGGCATAGGCGGCGGGGTCATCGACGCTGATATGGCCGATCCAATAGGCTTTGGTCATTGCGTGTCCTTGGGGGCGACAGGGGCTGCGTGATCTTGCGCCTTCGCCAGAGAGTGGCCCATTGCGCCTCCTGTGACAAGCGCCGCTGCCACCGGCGCCGTGTCTTGATCTGACAATCGCCCTGCGTCAGGCGCGGTGCCTTGATCCGTCCGCAGGCTATGCCCCGCAGACGGCCCGCGCGCGGCGCATGGTCAGGGGGCGGGCGGCAATGGCGGCCCCGCGACTGGGTCGCGCCCCAAGTGCAACAGGGGGGCACCCGCGCGCGGCGCATGATTAGGGGCGTTCGGCAATGGCGGCCCTGCGACTGGGCCGCGCCCCGAGCGCAACAAGGGGGCACCCGCGCGGCGCTTGATCAGGGGGCGGGCGGAAAGGGTGGCCCGGCGCATGGGCCGCGCCCCATGCACAACAAAGGGCCGCCGGCGCGCCGCGTAATCAGCCCCCGGCGTTTCTTCGCCTCAATATTTCTGCGGCACATAGAGGTCGCGCGGCAGGACCTCGCGTTCGTAATCGGGGTTGAACACGCGGTCGGGCAATTCGACATCGTCATGCGGCACCTCGGTATAGGGCATGATCGACAGCAGATGCGCCATGCAGTTCAGGCGCGCGCGCTTCTTGTCATTGCCCGGCACGATATACCAGGGCGCCTCGGCAATGTTCGTGCGCTCGAACATTTCCTCCTTGGCCTTGGTATAGGCCTCCCATCGGATCCGCGATTGCAGGTCCATCGGCGACAGCTTCCACTGTTTGAGAGGGTCGTGGATGCGGATCAGGAATCGCATCTGCTGTTCTTCATCGGTGATCGAGAACCAGTATTTCACCAACCGGATGCCCGAGCGCACCAGCATCCGCTCAAATTCCGGCACGTCGTCAAAAAACTGGCGGACCTGATTTTCGTCGGCAAAGCCCATCACCCGCTCAACCCCCGCGCGGTTATACCAGCTTCGGTCGAACAAGACGATCTCACCGCCCGCGGGCAGGTGGGGGACGTAGCGCTGGAAATACCATTGCGTCTTTTCACGGTCCGAGGGCGCGGGCAGGGCAACGACGCGGGCCACGCGCGGGTTCAGGCGTTGGGTGATGCGCTTGATCGCGCCGCCCTTGCCCGCGGAATCGCGTCCCTCAAAGATCACGACGACCTTTTCCTTGTAATGGCTGACCCAGTCCTGAAGCTTGATCAGCTCAGACTGAAGGCGCAGCAATTCCTGAAAATAGGTCTTGCGGTCGATCTGGTCGGGATGCTGGTCGCGATAGATCTGCTTGATCTGCTGGCTGAGGATGGCGTCCTCCAGCTCAATCTCGAAATCTTCGTCCAGCGTGTCCTGCAACTCGGCCTGAAGCCAGTCTTTGGGGTCGTCCTGCATGGTGCCTCCCGCGCGTTCTGCGGCCTGATTAGCCGCAGAATATGACAGTTTCATAGCTGCTTACGCAGCATCCCCCGCTTTATGCCATATCACGCGACCGATTGCAGCGCCCGGCTTTGCAGATCAGAAGCCAGCGAGATCAGCACCATCAGCCGAGCGCGGATATCAGCGTGATATTGCGCAAGCTGTTCCATCAGGATCGACAGTTCCGAGCGCCCGGGCATCCGCCCGCTTTCGATGTCGCCCATGATGCGGATCTGGTCCAGACCGATCATCTTGCGGCGCAATTCGTCGCAGCGATGGCCCAGATCGGCGGTGCGTGCGGCGATCTCCTGCAAGCGGGTAATGGCCTCACGTTCATAGCTTTCGGTCAGCCCGCGCATCGTCGCGGCCTCTTGCGCGACGCCGTCGCCGCCGCCGCGCATTTCGGTCTCAAGCGCATTGGCGCAGGCGGAATAAATCAGCAGAGCCCCGATGCTGAACAGAGCCTCAGATAGCAGGGTGGCCGCATCCGTGCCTTTCCCGCCATCCTGGCCCAGACGGCGGAGCGTCTCAAAAATATCGGTCACGGCAAGGCGATAGGTTTCCGACACCGCGCTGACCGGGCCGCCCGATGCCTCAAGCCGGCCCGCAAGGATGCGCATATTGGTCGGCAGAAGGTGCATCATGTCGAGCACCCCGATCAGGGCGTCCTGTTCCACGGCCAGACGCCGCAGCCCGTCGGAAATGCGGTCATGGTGCGACAGGAACGGCACATCGCCGCCCAAGCCGCGCTTGCGCCGTTCAGCGAATTCGGTGCGCAGCGCCTCACACATGAAGGCCTCATATGAGGGGAAGCCCATCTCGGCCAGCTTTGCCAGCAGCGCGGTTTCGCTGCCCTCCGGGCTGGTGCCCGCCGCCTCCGCCTCAAGCAAACTGGCATAAAGCGCCGGGATCTTGGCAAAAAGCGGCCCGATCGGCTTGATCCGCACCGACAGATAGCCGTCACCATTCGGACAAGCCAGCGAAAGCGTCCAGTAATGGCGGCCATCGGCGGCGCGGTTCTTGACGAAGGCCAGCACCGGCTGACCGGCCCCAAGCCTGCGCCAGAACAGGTGAAACAGCCCCTTCGGCATATCGGGATGGCGGATGATCTTATGCGGCGCGCCGATCAGCTGATCGGGCGGATAGCCCGAAACGCGCAGGAAAACCGAGTTTCCAGAACGGATCACGCCACGCGAATCGGTGCGCGAATAGAAAACCTCGGTCGGTTTGAAATCGACCTCATGGTCGTTGGGGGGATGTGTCATTCAATGTCGCCCGGTCAGGAATCACCAAGGCGACATTGGCACGAAACAGTTGATAAACCGTCAACGCGCCTCAGACGAGGCGGGCCCCCTCCATCGCGGCGCGGACGAAATCGGCGAAGAGAGGCGCGGGCTCGAACGGTTTGGATTTGAGCTCGGGATGCGACTGCACGCCGATAAACCACGGGTGGTCCTTGTATTCGACGGCTTCGGGCAGCTTGCCATCGGGCGACATGCCCGAGAAATGCAGCCCCGCCGCCTCAAGCTTGTCGCGATAGCGCGCGTCCACCTCATAGCGGTGGCGGTGGCGGTCCTCGATCCGGGTGGCGCCGCCATAAACGCGCGAGATCAGCGAATCGGGGTCCAGAACGGCGCTATAGGCACCAAGGCGCATCGTGCCGCCCTTGTCATCGCCCGGCTTGCGCTGCACGGTATAGTTGCCCTGCACCCATTCCTTGAGGTGGTAAACCACTGGCGTGAAACGGGTTTTCCCGGCCTCATGGTCGAATTCCTCAGACCCGGCGTCGGGCAGACCGGCCAGATTGCGGGCGGCCTCGATCACCGCCATTTGCATACCCAGACAGATGCCCAGATAGGGCACCTGCTTTTCGCGAGCGTATTTCGCGGCGGCGATCATGCCCTCGGTGCCGCGTTCGCCAAAGCCGCCCGGCACAATGATGCCGTGATAGCCGTCCAGCAGATGCGCGCCCTCACCCTCAAGGCTTTCGCTGGCGACCCATTCGGTCTTGACCCGCACCCGGTTGGCCATCCCGCCATGGGTCAGCGCCTCAGAGATCGACTTATAGGCATCCTCAAGCTGGGTATATTTGCCGACGATGCCGATGCGCACCTCACCATCGGTGTTCTCCAGCCGGTCGATCACATCCTCCCAACGCGACAGGTCGGGCCGGGGGGCAGGGCTGATCTGGAAGGCGTCAAGAACCGCGCGATCAAGGCCCGCGCGGTGATAGGCCAGGGGCGCCTCATAGATCGACTTGAGGTCATAGGCCGGGATCACCGCATCGGGGCGGACATTGCAGAACAGCGCGATCTTTTCGCGCTCACGCTCGGGGATGGGCTGTTCGCTGCGGCAGACCAGAACATCGGGCGCAAGCCCGATCGAGCGCAATTCCTTGACGCTGTGCTGGGTCGGTTTGGTCTTGAGTTCGCCCGAGGCGGCCAGCCAGGGCAGCAGGGTCAGGTGCATGAAGATACATTGCCCGCGCGGGCGGTCCTGCGCGAACTGGCGGATTGCCTCGAAAAAGGGCAGCCCCTCGATATCGCCGACGGTGCCGCCGATCTCACAGAGCATGAAATCGACCTCACCATCACCGATAGACAGGAAGTCCTTGATTTCATTGGTGACATGGGGGATCACCTGAATGGTTTTGCCCAGATATTCGCCGCGCCGTTCTTTCTCCAGCACGTTGGAATAGATCCGGCCCGAGGACACCGTGTCGGTGCGGCGGGCCGAGACGCCGGTGAACCGCTCGTAATGGCCGAGGTCGAGGTCCGTCTCGGCGCCGTCATCGGTGACGAAGACCTCGCCATGTTCAAAGGGCGACATGGTGCCGGGATCGACGTTCAGATAGGGGTCCAGCTTGCGCAGCCGCACCGTAAAGCCGCGCGCCTGCAACAGCGCCCCAAGCGCCGCCGAAGCAAGCCCTTTGCCCAATGAGGACACAACGCCGCCGGTGATAAAGATATAACGCGCCATGCGCCCCCCGTGAGTTCCAAAGCCAGAAACGCGGCCGCGCAAAACGCGCCGATCACGGGGTTTAACCTATAAACGATTCGTCCCGTGGCCGCAATGCGGGCCGCAACTTGTCGTAGGGGCACAAGGGCGTGCCCCCGGATATGGTGTTGTCAGTTCGCCGCAGGTGCCGCAGGCGCCGAACCTGCGGGCAGGGCGGGTGCGGGGGCCTCAGCCGGTGCGGGGGCTGCGGGCGGCAGGCTGACGCCCTCACCCGACACCGGGCCGGTGGAGGAGGGCGGCGGCGGCGCATATCCGGGCAGGCCCGGCAGGTCGGTCGTGCTTTGGCCAGAGCCCGAAGGCATCATGCCGATCTGGTCCATGACCGAAGAGCCACCCGTGCCACGCGCGGCCAGAACGGTCAGCGAGATCGAGGTGACCAGAAAGGCCGCAGCCAGCAGCCAGGTCGCCCGCGTCATGGCGTTGGCGGCCTGACGCCCGCTCATCACATTGCCGCCACCGCCGCCAATGCCAAGCCCGCCACCTTCCGAGCGTTGCAGCAGAACAACGACGATCAGCAGCAGCGCCAAAATCAGGTGAACGGTGAGGACGACATTTTCCAACGGAGCGGCCTTTCGATTGCGGACGCGCCTATCTAGTCATGCGCGCGGGCCTTGTCCAGCCAAAGCCCGCCTGCTTTGGCCCCGGACCCGGGCCTGCGCGCGGCTTTCTCAGCAATTCCGCGCAAGCCGGTGATTCATCCACAGCTTTCTGGCGCTGTCGCAGAAAATTCGCTTTACAGCTCGCTGCGGGTCCGACACGATATCTGGTAGGGCCGCAGGAAGGATATACATTCCTTGGGCGGTGCCTCTAGCGGTGGGGGAGGCGACGCGGGTCGCCAGACCCGCTCTGGCAGATCACGCGCGGCTTGGCTCGCGACAGGCAGGGGACGGCAGATGGCACAGACCGACCACTATATCCATAGCGACGACATCCACCCGATCGACATCGTGGAAACCATCGCCCATCACCATGAATGGGAGTTCGACCGCGTGGCCGACGACCAGATCGCGATGGCGGTTGACGGGTTGTGGCGCAACTATTCGATCACGCTGGCATGGTCGCAGGCCGAGGAAATGCTGCGGCTGGTCTGCACCTTCGACATGGACCCGCCCGAGGCCAAGCTGCCCGCGCTTTATGAGACGCTGAACCTTGCCAATGATCAGGTCTGGGATGGAAGCTTTGCCTTTTGGGCGCCGCAACGGCTGATGGTCTGGCGCTATGGCTTGGTGCTGGCGGGCGATGCCATCGCCGCGCCCGAACAGATCGACCACATGATTCGCGCCGCCGTCGCCTCGGCAGAGCGGTTCTACCCCTCGTTCCAGCTGGTCTGCTGGTCCGATTCCGCGCCCTCGGACGCGCTGGACATCGCACTTTCCGGGGCCTACGGTCGCGCCTGAGCGGGCAGGCGGAGGGCCATATGAGCTTTGCGGATATCAACCGGCGCGGGCTGGTTCTGGTGGGCTGCGGCCGGATGGGCGGCGCGCTGTTGCGGGGCTGGCTGTCGAACGGGATCGTGCCTGATGCGGTGACGGTGATCGACCCGAATATCGCGCCCGAATGGGCTGAGGCGGGCCTGCATATCAACGCAGCCCCGCCCGACGACCCCGCCGTTCTGGTGCTAGCGGTCAAGCCGCAGATGATGGGCGATGTGCTGCAAAACCTGTCGGTCGGGCCGGAGACGCTGGTTCTGTCGGTCGCGGCAGGGGTGACGCTGGCCGCCTATCAGCGCGTCTTTCCCCATGCCGCGATTATCCGCGCGATGCCCAACACCCCCGCCGCCATCGGGCGCGGGATCACGGCGATCATCGGAAACGCGGCGGCGGATGCGGTGCGGATGGATCAGGCCGAGGCGCTTTTGTCGGTGGTGGGCCGCGTGGTCCGGCTGCGCGATGAGGAACAGATGGATGCCGTGACCGCGCTGTCGGGGTCCGGTCCGGCCTATGTCTTCCATATGATCGAGGCGTTGACAGCGGCGGGTGAGGCGCAGGGGCTTGGCCCTGAGCTTTCGTTGGAGCTGGCGCGGGCGACCGTGGCCGGTGCGGGCGCGCTGGCCTTGGCAGATGACACACCGCCCGCCGTGCTGCGTGAGAACGTGACCTCACCGGGCGGGACCACCGCCGCCGGGCTTTCTGTGCTGATGGATGCTGAGAGCGGCCTTGCGCCCCTGATCGACCGCACCATCCGCGCCGCCGCCCTGCGCTCGCGCGAATTGGGCGCATGAGCCAGATCGGCTTTGACGATTTTCTGCGCGTGGACATTCGCGTGGGCACGATCACGCGGGCCGAGCCGAATCTTGGCGCGATCAAGCCCGCCTACCGGCTTTGGGTCGATCTGGGGCCGGATCTGGGCGAAAGGCAAAGCTCGGCCCAGCTGACCGTTCATTACACGCCCGAAGAGCTGATCGGGCGGCAGGTGCTGGCGGTGGTGAACTTCCCGCCGCGCCGGATCAACGGGTTTCGCTCTGACATTCTGGTTCTGGGCGTGCCTGATGCGGCGGGCGCGGTGATCCTTGTTGCGCCGGACCGCCCCGCCCCGAACGGCGCGCGGCTGTTCTAGGCCCCTTGCGCCGCGCCACGACCCTGCCGCAAGATCGTAACTCAGCATCAAATGAGGCCGATATGCCAAGTCTTTACGTCACCCGCCGCATGACCCCGGCCGCCGAAGAGGCCATCGCGCAGAATTACGACGCCACCTTCCGCGACAGTGAGACCCCGCTGAGCGCCGAGGAATGTGCCGCCCTGCTGCGCGATTACGACGCGGTGATGCCGACGCTTGGCGATGCCTTCACCGCGCAGGCTTTTGCTGCGTCCCCTGCACCACGCGCCTGTATCCTCGCCAATTTCGGGGCCGGTTTTAACCATATCGACCTTGATGCGGCCCGTGTCGCTGGGGTGGCGGTGACCAATACGCCTGATGTCGTGACCGATGCGACCGCCGATCTGGCCGTCACGCTGCTTCTGATGACCGCGCGCCGGGCGGGCGAGGGGGAGCGTCTTGTCCGCAGCGGTGCCTGGACCGGCTGGGCGCCCACGCAAATGCTGGGCGCGCCGGTCTCGGGACGGCGGGTCGGGCTGATCGGCATGGGCCGGATCGGCAAGGCGATTGCGGCGCGGCTGCATCACGGTTTCGGAATGGAGATCTCGTTCTTCAACCGCTCAGCGGTGGCCGATCCGGGCGTTCCGGCCACGCAGATCGAGCGGCTGGAGGATCTGTTGTCGGGCTGCGATTTCATCATCATCGCCGTTCCGGGCGGGGCTGAGACCCGCCACCTGATCGACCAAAATGCACTGGCGGCGATGCCCGCGCACGCGATTCTCATCAACATCGCGCGAGGCGATGTGGTGGAGGAGGCCGCGCTGATCTCGGCGCTGAGCCATCGCCGCATCCGCGCCGCCGGGCTTGACGTGTATGAGCGTGAGCCGGACGTGCCCCAAGCCCTGCGCGATCTGGAAAACGCCGTCCTGCTGCCGCATCTCGGCACGGCTGAGGAAACCACCAGAACCGCTATGGCCTTGCGTGCAAAGGAAAATCTGGACGCTTTCTTTTCAGGTCAGGATCTGCGCGACCGGGTGGGTTAACATTGATCAGTCTACCCATGGCGGAACTCGCGCGCTTTGAAATTGTTAATCGGCATACCAGCCGAAAGGCGCCATGAAAAAAGGAGTGTTCCGATGAACTGGGATGTCGTTCAAGGCAAGTGGAAGCAGCTCAAGGGTAACGTCAAGGAAAAATGGGGCGATCTGACCGATGATGAGATCGACCAGATCGACGGCAAGAAAGACCAGCTGGCCGGCAAGCTCCAAGAGAAATACGGCTGGACCAAGGATGAAGCCGAAAAGCAGATCAACGATTTCAATCGCGATCACGGCTGATCGGTCACAGCATGAATATGAGCGCCCCCTTTGCGGGGCGCCTTTTTCGTTTTTGGCGCCGTATGGGCGGCTTTCATTTCGCGCTCGCCCGTGTCAGGCTTGGGGCCGGAGGGTTCTCATGCTGGCAGAAAAGGCGTTGGCGCTTGTGGCGCATGGCATTGCGGCTGCGGAGCCGGGCGGCTGCGTGACGCGGCACATGGCTGCGGTTCTGGGTGATCCGCCGGGACCGGGCGGGGCGTGGATCGTCATCGCGGTCGGCAAGGCGGCGCGGGCCATGACGGGCGCGGCGCTTGAGGCGCTTGGCCCCGCGACACTGGCGCAAGATGCGCTTGTCATCACCAATGCGGGCAATGACGCGGCGCTGCGCGGGGCAAGGATCATTGTCTCGGGGCATCCGGTGCCCGATCGGGCGGGACTGGAGGCCGCGCACCAGGTGGAAGCGATGCTGCGCGCTGCCCGGCCTGTTGATCGGGTGCTGGCGCTGATCTCGGGCGGCGGCTCGGCCATGTTGCCCGCCCCGCGTGAGGGGATCAGCCTGACTGAAAAGCAGGATCTCAACCGGCTGTTGCTGGCTGCGGGGGCCGATATCGTGCAGATGAACCTGATCCGCCAGTCGCTGTCCCGGCTCAAGGGTGGGGGCTGGCTGCGCCTGTCGCAGGCGCCGGTGACCGCGCTGATCCTGTCCGATGTGCCGGGCGATGATCTGCGCGTCGTGGCCTCGGGGCCGACCTCGCCGCCCATCGGCCCGCCTGAGGACGCGAGGGCGGTGCTGCGTGATCTGGGGCTGTGGCCGCGCCTGTCGGAGAGCCTGCGCGCGGCGCTGATGCGCCCGCGCCTTGACGCGGATCCAAGACCCGCGCGCAACATCCTGATCGGCGGCAATGCCCAAAGCGTCGCCGCGATCTGCGCCCATGGGGCCGTGCCCGGACCGGATCTGACCGGCGATGTCGAGGATTGCGCGGCGCGTCTGGTCCGGGCGGCGCGCGATCTGCCGCCGGGTCAGGCCATGGCGATGGGCGGCGAGACCACAGTTCTGCTCTGCGGAGACGGTGAGGGCGGGCGCAATCAGGAACTGGCCCTGCGCTTTGCCGTCCGGGCCGAGGCGGAGGGGCTCTCGGGTCCATGGGCCTTCGCCGCCATCGGCAGCGATGGGCGCGATGGGCCGGGAAGTGCGGCGGGCGGTGTGGTTGGCCCGGGCACGCTGGCCGCGATGCGCCGCGCGGGGGTCCAGCCAGAAGCCGCCTTGCGCAGAAACGACTCGGGGCCTGCCTTGCGGGCCGCCGGGGCGCTTGTCGAGACCGGCGCGACCGGCACCAATGTCGCCGATCTGGCGGTGTTTATTCGCGGATAGGTTGTGGCGGGCTGGCGGTCGCCTGAAAATACGACCAAAAGGAAAAAAGCGGCTGCACTCGGCAGAGCGCAGCCGCTAAACTCATTACCAGCACCAAGATTAACATAACATAGTTATGCGATCCGTGCTGCGACTATTTTTGTCTTTTATGGCTCAGCTTTCCACCAACTTGCGCAGGTTTATGCCGGTTTATTGGTCTTATTGTGCAGCGATTACGGGCTTTCGCCGCGATGCGGCATGTTTCTGCGGCGCTGCAGCGCCGATTCGCGCAAGGGCCCCGGGGGTGGCATGGGTCAGGCGTCCGGCGCTGATCGTGGCCTCAACCCGCAGCGTGGCCTTGGAAATGACCACCAGATCGGCTCGCATTCCATAATCGAGAGTGCCGCGATCGGCCAGCTCCATGATCTCGGCCGGTTTTTGCGAAATCAGCGCCCAGGCGGCGGGCAGATCCAGCATGTCGCGCGCGACCAGATCGAAAGCCGCAGCGGGCAGCGCGGCGGGCGAAGCCCCCGACACAAGCGCATCGACAAGACCCGCCGCGACCAGATCAAGGGTCGAGGGCAGGCCGGGCGCAGGGGGGCAGGCGGCGGCCAGCACCGGGTTGCCCATCGCCCGCGCCGCCGCCGCAGCGCCATGGCAGGCGGGACATTCCGCGATGCGCGCGCCCAGCATGGAGTGAAACTCACGCCGTTCAGCATTGGGGTCGCCATGGCTGGCATAGATCACGCCCATCATGTCAAAGGCATCGGCCAGCCTGCACAGATGGCGCGGCACGTCGCGGGCGCGGCCCGCGGCACAGGCGGCGGCCTGCGCCAGAGCCTCGGGCGTGGTGGCTGTTGCCTGCGCCCGAGCGCGCAGCTCAGCGGGATGGTTGCGCGCCATCTCAATCACGCGGGCCGCCATATTCGCAAAGCTGACCGCGCCCACGCGATATTCGCGCAACAGATCAATCAGCGCGCCGTCATCCTCAACCAGATGCGTGTCGGCCACGATCTTGGCCCGGATATCGCAGCGGCCCGAAGGCGCGTTTGCCAGCGCTTCCAGAAAGCCCCGCGCCGCAAGCGGGCTGCGCGCGCCGCCCTCCCAGCTATAGCCCTGCGCCAGCCATTGCGTCGTGATCCCGGCCCGCGCGGCGGCAAGGCCCGCCTTGGCAATGCCGGTCGCGGGGTCCGGGCCGGGGCGATATTCGGCGAAAAGGTCGATGATCCCCGGCAGGATGAGGTGGCCCGAAAAATCGGCGGCGGGCAGCGGCCCCTTGGTGATCCGGCCTTGCGCAATGGCGACAGACCGCTGGCGGATTTCACCGCCACGAAGTAAGTCTGCGCCGACAAGTCGGATAGGGGGAAGCATCGCGTTCTTTCTGCCCGGTCTCTTTGTGGTTGAGTTACGTTAAGTCAGGACTGTGAAATGCCGGTGACACCCCGACAAACAATTCGCAACGTGGTCTTTGATCTGGGCAATGTGCTGATCGAGTGGCGGCTTTGGGACGCGCTGCACCGGGTTTTCCCTGATGAGCAGGCGATGTTTGCCGCGCTGGAGGCGCAAGGCTTTGAGGCGTGGAACCTTGAGCAGGACCGGGGCCGCCGTCTGGCTGAGGCGGTGCCGCCCGGCGCGCATCCGCTGTTCGCGGAATATGCCGCGCGGATCACCGACGCCCATGCGGTCGCGATCCCTGCCACGGTTGAGATCCTGCGCAGGCTCAAGGGGCAGGGCGTGCCCTGCTACGCGCTGTCGAATATGTCGCATGAGGCATCGGCCTTCATGCGCGCGCATCACCCGTTCATGTCATGGTTCGACGGCGTGGTGATTTCCGCCGAAGAGGGCGTCGTCAAGCCCGACCCCGCCATCTATCGCCTGACCGCCCGGCGCTACGACCTCTCGCCCGCCGAGACCCTGTTCATCGACGACCGCCCCGACAATATTGCGGCGGCCATGGCCGAGGGCTGGGACGGTATCCTCTTCACCTCGCCCGAGGCGCTGCGGGATGAGCTGGCCGCGCGGGGGCTATGGGGTGATGAGGGTGCGGTCTAGCCTTCTGTTTTCAGCCCAGACCTTTTCATCGACAACCGCCCCGACAATATCGCGGCGGCAAAGGCCGAGGGTTGGGACGGTGTCCTCTTCACCTCACCCGACGCGCTGCGGGAGGAACTGGCGGCACGGGGGCTATGGGGCGAGTGGGACGCGCTCTAACCGTCTGTAGCCCGCCGAGCCCCTTTTCATCGACGACCGCCCCGACAATATCGCGGCGGCCATGGCCGAGGGTTGGGACGGGATGCTGTTCACCTCGCCCGAGGCGCTGCGGGACAAGCTGGCGGCGCGGAGGCTATGGGCCGAGGGGGATGCGGTCTAATTCGTGGAAGCGGCCGTCCTCGGCCTCGCCGCAGAGGGTCATGGCGTCGATGGTGAAGGGCCGGGGGATCAGCGGGACGAGGTTGTCGGCCAGCCAGCCCATGACCGGCGCGGGATCGGATAGCGGGCCGGAGAGGGTCATGTGGAACTGGAACTGCTCCATCACATAGGGATAGCCCCATCGGTCCAGCAATTCACGTTCGCGCGCATCCAGCCGCTCGGGGCGGCGGCGGGCGATTTCGGCTTCGGTCAGGGGCGCGCGAAGATGGTCCAGATCGCGCACCGCGCTTGCGGCCAGATCCTGCAAGGCGGCTGAGGGCGTGGCGGGGATCAGCGCGATGAACCCGTCGATCACGGTCAGGTCCAGCCCGTCAAGCACCACCGGCGCACGGCCCCGCGCCCAGTCGCGCAGCGCGGCGCGCAGCCCGTCCTGATCGGTGGTAGGCCGGAACGGGGCCTTGATGGTCGCGTGTATGCCGTATTTGCGCGGTGTCGCGGTGATTGCGGCGACATCCATCGGCGCGGGCGGATGCGCGACCGGTTCCCCTCGCGCTGCATCCCAGCCCAGCCAGGCGCTTGCCGCATCGGCAAAAGCGCCCTTTGGCGGGGTGTAATAGATCGCGAATCTGCGATATGGGGGCATCGGGTTCACCTGACGGATCGAGACATGACCGAGACCATTCTGGCCAATGCCACGCTTATCCTGCCTGATGAGGTGCTGAAAGGCCATCTGGTGATTCGCGATGGCCGCATTGCCGAGATCGGCACGGGTGCGGCCTCTGGCGGGATTGATCTTGAGGGCGACCATCTGGCCCCCGGTCTGGTTGAGCTCCATACCGACAATCTGGAACGCCACCTCAGCCCGCGCCCCGGCGTGAACTGGCCCCATGATGCGGCCATCGTGGCGCATGATGCCGAACTGGCGGGCTGCGGGATCACCACGGTTTTTGATGCGATGCGGGTGGGCTCGATCCCCTCGCGCTCGGATTATGCGCCCTATGCGCGGGGGCTGGCGTCTGAGCTGATGGCGATGCGCGGGACCGGCGCGCTGAGGATCAGCCATTTCCTGCATCTGCGGGCCGAGGTCTGCTCGGCCACCCTGCTGGAGGAGCTGGCGGCGTTCGGTCCCGATGACCGCGTGGGTCTGGTCAGTCTGATGGACCACACGCCGGGCCAACGCCAGTTTCGCGACACGGCGGCGCTAGAGAAATACCTCAAGGGCAAGGTCGGGATGCGTGAGGATGAGATGCGCGCCTATTTCGACGAATTGCTGGGCCTGCGTCAGACTTACGGCGATGCGCATGAGGCGGGCGCGGTGGCTTTTGCCCGCAAGGTCGGCGCGGTGCTGGCCAGCCATGACGACACGACGCCCGAACAGGTCGCCCAAAGCGCGGCCCATGGTGCGACACTGGCCGAGTTCCCGACCACGATCGAGGCCGCCCGCGCGGGTCATGCCCACGGGATCATGAACATCATGGGCGCGCCGAACCTGATCCGGGGGCGGTCCCATTCGGGCAATGTCGCCGCCCACGATCTCGCGCAGGCGGATTTGCTGGACATTATCAGTTCCGATTATGTGCCCTCGGCGCTGCTGCCGTCGGTGGCTTTGCTGGCCGATTTGTGGAGCGACTGGCCCCGCGCCATGGCGACTGTGACGGCGAACCCTGCCCGGGCGGCGGGACTAGCCGACCGTGGCAGGATCGAGCCGGGTGCGCGGGCCGACCTGATCCGCTTTCGCATGACGGGCAAGACCCCGGTGCTGCGCGAGACCCATGTGCAGGGCCGCCGCGTGGCCTGATCTCGCGCGGGCCGGACGGGTAGTCAACCCCTTTGCGATTATGTGCCCTCGGCGCTGCTACCTTCGGTGGCTTTGCTGGCCGATTTGTGGAGCGACTGGCCCCGCGCCATGGCGA
>JAUNTZ010000006.1 GCA_030538425.1 Paracoccus sp. (in: a-proteobacteria)
GCGACAAAACCGGCAAATAACAGACCAAGCAATCCGGCAAGCTCAAACATCGCACATCTCCGACCATTTACACCGCCAGAAATAGCCTCCGATCAGCCCATTCCAAAGATATTTCTTAACAATAGGTTAACGCCATGGTTCGGGCTGCGCCGAATAAGGCAGGTAAAGCGGGTGGCGCGGCTGGCCCTGACGGGTCAGGCCCAGATGGTGCAGCGCAACACCCGCATCGCGCAGCATGGCGGTGACATGGGCCGCGCGACCCAGATGCGCGCCATGGAACCCCCATGCGCAGATTACCGGCTGACAGCCCCGCAGATATTCCAGCAATATCATGTCGTTATCTGGCCCGACCGGGTCCAGCGCCGCCTTCAGATCCTGAGGCCGGGTGGCGCGCCAGCCAAACAGGTTCACCACCACAAACCCGCCCGCGCCCATCGCTGTGGCCCGGCGCTGACAGCGCTCGATTGTGGGGTCATTGGCGCGCTCATCCGCCTTGGACGGGTTCAGCATCACGAAACCCGCGCAAGGCCCCGCGCCCCAGTCGCGGCGCAGCGCATAGCGATAGCCGCCACAGCGCGAGAACAGCGCCTCGGACCGGACGCCCTCTGCCTGATGCTGGCGGATTTCCACGGCGTTTCCTGTCTTTTGTCCTCAAATATCCCGGGGACGTCCCGCCGGGACGGGGGCAGCCCCCCCAAAACCACCGCCAACGGAAAAACCCGCCATAGCGCAAGGCCAGGGCGGGTTCATCCGTCAAGACAGGGCCAAAGCCCCGCGCCGATCAGCCCTGACGGGCTTTGAAACGGCGGTTCGTCTTGTTGATCACATAGATCCGGCCCTTGCGGCGCACGATCTGGCAATCACGGTGCCGGCTTTTCAGCGAGCGGAGCGAGTTGCGAACCTTCATTGTTCTATCCCCTCATCGCGGCACTCGGACAAGCGCCAGAGAAATTGAAATACCCCCGGCCCATGTCCGGGGGCGCGAAAATGGTGGGCGGTACTGGGATCGAACCAGTGGCCACTACGATGTCAACGTAGTGCTCTACCGCTGAGCTAACCGCCCATCCGTGACGCCAACCCCAAGGGGATTCGCATCGGTTTGGGGTCTATACAGGCCACAAGCCCCGCGTGCAAGGGCTATAAACGACAAGATTTGCGCGTTATACTGGCGCTATCAACCAGACCGGCAAATGATGCACGATCACGGCCCTCGTCCCTTTGATCTGACCCGTCCGCCGGTCTGGCGTGGCGGGGTGATTTTTTGCTCTCCCCATTCGGGCCGCGATTATCCCGACTGGTTTTTACGCGAATCGGTGCTTGATCCGCTTGCCCTGCGCTCATCCGAGGATGCGTTCATGGACGATCTGGCCCGCCCGGCGGTGGCGGCGGGGGCGGTGCTTTTGACCGCTAGCCTCCCGCGCGCGGTGATCGACCTGAACCGCGCCGCGCATGAGATCGACCCGCAGGCGGTCGCGGGCGCCCCGCCGCGCGCGCTGAACCCGCGCACCATGGCCGGGCTGGGGGTGATTCCGCGCGTCGTCTCGCAGGGCCGCGCCATCCGCCACGACCGCATCCCCTATGCCGAGGCGCAGCGCCGGATCGCTCTGTGGTGGCGGCCCTATCACCTGACCCTCGCGGGCCTCATCGCCGAGGCGCAGGCACAGTTTGGCGCGGCCTTGGTCGTGGACATGCACTCGATGCCGGGCGATGCGCTGTCGCATCTGCACCCGCCGCGCCCGCAGGTGGTGATCGGCAACCGCAATGGCGTCTCGGCAGGGCGCGAGATCAGCGCTCAGGTGCAGGACGCCTTTGTCGCGGCGGGGCTGCGGGTGCGGCTGAACTCACCCTTTTCGGGGGCCTATATCGCGGATGCCTACGGCCGCCCTGCGCAGAACAGCCATGTCATTCAGGTCGAGATCGACCGCAGTCTTTACATGGATGAGGCGCGGGTGCGCCCCGGCCCGAACTATGCCGCTTTCGCCGCACAACTGGCGGGGATCATCGCGGCGATTGCAGAGATCAGGCCGGGCGGCTCGGTCAGGGTCGCTGCGGAATGAGGGATTTTGAGAAAGTGCGGCTGATTGCGCGCGGCGTGAACTTGGAAATAGATTGGGAGGTCAATATTGTCTAATCCGATTGAAGAGCAAAGGCTGATTATTGATCAGCTGTATCACATCGTTGACGGAAGCTGCCCGGCTGATGCTACATCCGCGCGATGCCGCTTTCGGTATGATCACGGCCATGAGGATGGTAGCGAAAGTGTAACGGAAACTTTCTATTTTACCGTGGACGGTAAAAGCGTATCTGCCGCATTGGATCGCGAGTTGGCATTTCCGGTCTTGGACTTAGTTCCTCAACTTCATGCGGCGATGAAAGCCCATACCGGCGGGGACTGGGATGCGTTCACGCTGTTCATCAACGAGGACGGAAGCGTGACGACAAAATTCGAATATCCATAATTCCACGATGCCCCATGCCAGCCGCTTCGGCGCGCGACACGGCATTCAGGCCGAAATCGCGGCCATCCGCCTTGGCTCGAAGGGTCAGCATTGGCGGATGATGCCCGTCGCGCGATATATCACACATCCCCGCGCCGTCGTTTCGGGACCGCGTGGCGGGGATGCTGAGCGGGGTCTAGGCCAGCTCAGCCTGAATGGCCTGAGCCGCCGCGCGGGGGTCTGTGGCCTGCCAGATCGGGCGGCCCACGACAATGTGATCGGCGCCTGCGGCCATCGCGGCGGAGGGCGTCTCGACCCGTTTCTGATCGCCAAGCGCGGCACCTGCGGGGCGCACGCCCGGAGTCACGATCAACCGCCCATGCGCCTGCGGCAAGGCGCGGATCAGCGCGGCCTCTTGCGGGCTGGCAATCACGCCATCGGCGCCCGCCTCGAAAGCTCGGCCTGCGCGTTCGGCCACCAGATCGGGCAGATCACCGGGCTTGATCAGCCCCGCATCCAGATCAGCACGGTCAAGCGAGGTCAGGATCGTCACGGCCAGAATCCGCGTGACCGAGCCCGCCGCGCCCTCTTTCGCCGCGCGAACCACATGCGGGTCGCCGTGAACGGTCAGGAAATCCAGATCGAACCGCGCCAGACCGCGCACGGCCGCCTCAACCGTGGCGCCGATATCGAAGAGCTTCATGTCCAGAAAGACGCGCTTGCCGCGCTCATCCTTCAGCTCACGCGCAAGCGCCAGCCCGCCGCCGGTCAGCATCCCCAAGCCGATCTTGTAGAACGAGGCCGCGTCGCCGATCCGGTCGGCCAGAGCCAGCCCGGACACGGCGTCGGGAAGATCCAGTGCCACGATAAGACGGTCGGTCATTGTCATACTCCTGATTTTCGGGGCGATTAGCATGGCGCAGCGGGGCTTGAAACCCCCGCTCAAGCCGCCCACACTATCAGGGCAGATGTCTGAAAGGTTAACTCATGCCTCCTGAAATTACCGATCTGCTTGGCCAGAACGTCGCGCTGATCGTCATTGGCCTGATCCTGCTGTTGACGGTGTTCAAGGCGGTTCTGGTCGTGCCGCAATCCGAGAAATATGTGGTGGAACGCTTTGGCCGGCTGCGCGCGGTGCTGGGGCCGGGGATCAATTTCATCATCCCCTATATCGACCGCATCGCGCATCGCATCTCTGTGCTGGAGCGGCAATTGCCCAACAGCCATCAGGACGCGATCACCGCCGATAACGTGCTTGTGCAGGTCGAAACCTCAGTCTTTTACCGCATTATCGAACCCGAAAAGACGGTTTACCGCATCCGCGACATTGACGCCGCCATCGCGACCACGGTTGCGGGGATCGTGCGGTCGGAAATCGGCACGATGGAGCTGGACCATGTGCAATCCAACCGCGCCCATCTGATCGAGCGGGTCAAGGATCAGGTCGCCGATCAGGTCGATGACTGGGGCATCGAGGTCACGCGGGCTGAGATCCTGGACGTGAACCTAGACGCCGCCACCCGCGCCGCGATGCTGCAACAGCTGAACGCCGAACGCGCCCGCCGCGCGCAAGTGACCGAGGCCGAGGGCCGCCGCCGCGCGGTCGAGCTTGCCGCCGATGGTGATCTTTACGCCGCCGAACAGCAGGCCAAGGCCAAGCGCGTTCTGGCTGAGGCCGAAGCCTTCGCCACCACCGCCATTGCCGACGCGATCCGTCAGGGCGGGCTGGAGGCCGCGCAATATCAGGTCGCCATGCGGCAGGTCGATGCGCTGACCGAGGTCGGCAAGGGTCAGGGCAAGCAGACGGTCGTTCTGCCTGCCGCCGCGCTTGATGCCTTTGGCGATGCGTTCAAGCTGTTGCAGGGGGCGCGGAAATGAGCTCGCTCAATGGCTGGTTCTGGATCATCGCGGGCGTCGCCATCGGCGCGATCGAGATGTTCATCCCGGGCTATGTTTTCCTTGGCAGCGCCATCGCTTTGGTGATCGTCGGCGCGGCGGTGCTGATGGGCGTGACCGCGCCCTTGGCATGGCTGTTGATTGCAACCGGCGTGCTGTCGCTGATCTGCTGGTTCTTGCTGCGCCGCACCATGGGCGTGCAAAAGGGTCAGGTCAAAATCTGGCACCGCGACATTAACGACAACTGAACCATGCCGCTGCTGATCCTTGCCCTGTTCATCATCGCCGCGCTGATCCTGATGCGTTATCGCCCCAAGGCGCGCGCGGCCTGCGACTGGCGCCGCGTGGGCCAAAAGGGCAGCCTGTTCGAGTTCCGCTGCGCCACCTGCAAACAAAACGCCTATAGCCAGCACCCGACCGGGCCCGAGACCTGCAAGAAGCATCTTCGGAACAGCCTGTAATCGGCTGATTTTTACCGCCTCGGCAACTTGAACGCGGCGGGCGGCGTTTCCATCTTATCCACAAGACCCGGAACGGGCCGCGCCATGACGGGCGGCACAAAGCCGGGGGCTGAATGAGGAGAAGAACATGGAACTGGAAAAGTTCACCGAACGCTCGCGCGGGTTTCTGAACGCCGCGCAGACGATTGCCATTCGCGAAGGCCATCAGCGGGTTGTCCCCGAACATCTGCTGAAAGCCCTGATGGACGACGAACAGGGTTTCGCGACCAATCTTATCACCAAATCCGGCGGCGATGCGGCGGCTGTGCGCTATGCGGTGGGTCAGGCCGTTGATAAGCTGCCCAAGGTCTCGGGCGGCGATGGTCAGGTCTATACCGACCCTTCGCTTGTGCGTGTCCTGGATGAGGCGCAGAAACTTGCCAAGACCGCCGGCGACAGCTTTGTGCCCGCCGAACGGATGCTGACCGCGATGGCGATCGTCAACACCCGCGCCCGCGATGCGTTGGAAGCGGGCCGTGTCACTGCGCAGGCGCTCAATGCCGCAATCAATGAGATCCGCAAGGGCCGCACCGCTGACAGCGCATCCGCCGAGGACAGCTATGAGGCGCTGTCGAAATACGCCCGCAACCTGACCGAAGCCGCCGAGGCGGGCAAGATCGACCCGATTATCGGCCGGGATGAGGAAATTCGCCGCGCGATGCAGGTTCTGTCGCGCCGCACCAAGAACAACCCCGTGCTGATCGGTGAACCGGGCGTCGGTAAAACTGCCATTGCCGAGGGTCTGGCCCTGCGCATCGTGAACGGCGATGTGCCCGAAAGCCTGCGCAACAAACAGCTTTGGGCGCTTGATATGGGCGCGCTGATCGCGGGTGCGAAATATCGCGGTGAGTTTGAAGAGCGGCTCAAGGCGGTTCTCAAGGAAATCGAGACCGCCGCGGGTGAAATCATCCTGTTCATCGACGAATTGCACGTCCTTGTCGGGGCGGGCAAGACCGATGGCGCGATGGATGCCGCCAACCTCATCAAGCCGGCCCTTGCGCGGGGTGAGCTGCATTGCGTCGGTGCCACCACGCTGGACGAATACCGCAAATATATCGAGAAGGACGCGGCGCTTGCCCGCCGGTTCCAGCCGGTGCTTGTGACCGAGCCGACCGTGGCCGACACGATCAGTATCCTGCGCGGTATCAAGGAAAAATACGAACTTCACCATGGCGTGCGCATCGCCGATTCCGCGCTTGTCGCGGCGGCGACGCTGTCGAACCGCTATATCACCGACCGCTTTTTGCCCGACAAGGCGATTGACCTTGTGGACGAGGCGGCAAGCCGTCTGCGGATGGAGGTGGATAGCAAGCCCGAGGAACTCGACGCCCTCGACCGTCAGATCCTGCAATTGCAGATCGAGGCCGAGGCGCTCAAGAAAGAAGACGACGCGGCCAGCCGCGACCGTCTGGCCAAGCTGGAAAAAGACCTGTCGGACCTGCAAGAACGCAGTTCCGAGATGACCGCACGTTGGCAGGGCGAACGCGACAAGCTGGAAGGGGCGCGCGGCCTCAAGGAACAGCTTGACCGCGCCCGCGCCGATCTGGATCACGCCAAACGCGAAGGCAATCTGGCCCGCGCGGGTGAGCTGTCCTATGGCATCATCCCCGGTCTGGAAAAGCAGTTGGCCGAAAGCGAAGGCTCGGAAAGCGACAGCCTGATGGTCGAAGAGGCGGTCGGCCCCGAACAGATTGCCGAGGTGGTCGAACGCTGGACCGGCATCCCGACCAGCAAGATGCTGGAAGGGGAACGCGAAAAGCTGCTGGCGATGGAAAACGTGCTGGGCGCCCGCGTGATCGGTCAGGCCGAGGCGGTCAAGGCCGTGTCCAACGCCGTCCGCCGCGCCCGCGCGGGGCTGAACGACGAGAACCGCCCGCTTGGGTCGTTCCTGTTCCTCGGCCCGACCGGCGTCGGCAAGACCGAACTCACCAAGGCCATCGCCGAATATATGTTCGACGATGACAGCGCGATGGTCCGCATCGACATGTCCGAGTTCATGGAAAAGCACTCGGTCGCGCGGCTGATCGGCGCGCCTCCGGGCTATGTCGGCTATGATGAGGGCGGCGTGCTGACTGAGGCCGTCCGGCGGCGTCCCTATCAGGTGATCCTGTTCGATGAGGTCGAAAAGGCGCATCCGGACGTGTTCAACGTGCTGTTGCAGGTTCTGGATGACGGGCAGTTGACCGATGGTCAGGGCCGCACGGTTGATTTCAAGCAGACGCTGATTATCCTGACCTCAAACCTTGGCGCGCAGGCTTTGTCGGTGCTGCCCGAGGGAAGCGACAGCACGGATGCGCGGGCGCAGGTGATGGATGCGGTGCGGGCCCATTTCCGCCCCGAATTCCTGAACCGTCTGGATGAGATCATCATCTTCCACCGCCTGACCCGCACGGATATGGACGCGATCGTGCGCATCCAGCTTGGCCGGTTGGAGCGGCGGCTTGAGGCGCGGCATATCGCGCTTGATGTCGATGACAAGGCGCTCAAATGGCTGGCGGATGAGGGGTTCGATCCGGTCTTCGGTGCGCGTCCTCTGAAACGGGTGATCCAGCGATCCTTGCAGGACGCCCTGGCAGAGATGATCCTTGGCGGTGAGATCCGCGACGGCGAAACGATCCGCGTCAGCGCCAGCGACGATGGCTTGCTGATCGGGGACCGCGTGACCAATTCGCGCCTTGACGGCGGCAGCGGCAAACCCGCCGATGCGCCCTTGCACTAAGACAAAAGCCCCGGTTCGCGCCGGGGCTTTTTTCTGGCCTCAGCCTTGGGCGCGCAACTCTTTGCGCAAGGCGCTCGCGTCAACCTCATGCCCGGTAAAATGGCGAAACGCATCGACGCCCTGATGAAAGAACAGCTCATAGCCTGACATCGTGTCGATCCCGGCTGCGCGGGCATCCTCAAGAAATTGTGTTTTTTCAGGAGTATAGACCGCATCAAACGCCCATGAGGCGGGCGGCAGGACGCCAAAGGCGCTGCCGTCATAGCCGACCATGCCAAGGGGCGTCGAGTTCACCAACCCCTCAGCCCCGTCGGTTGCCTGATCTATGCTGTCCGCCAGATCGACCGGCAGATCGGGCGCGAAACCGGCAAGCGCAGAGGCAAGCGCCTTGGCCCGCGCGGCGTCGGGATCATAGAGCCGCAGATGGCTTGCCCCCAGACCCGCAAGCGCGAAGGCAATCGCCTTGCCGACGCCGCCCGAACCCGCCATGGCGACAATCCCGGGCCGCGCCGCGCCAAAGCGCGCCCGCCACGCCCCGGCAAAGCCCGAGCAGTCGGTGTTATGCCCGACCGGCCCCGATGCCTCGAACAGCACCGTGTTGCATGCCCCCATCGCGCGGGTCATCGGGTCAGGCACATCCAGCCGCGCGACCACGGTTTCCTTATAGGGATAGGTCACGTTGATGCCGCGAAAACCCGCCGCGCAATCGTCGAAAACCTGATCAAAACTGCGCCCCAGATCGGCGGGGATCAGTGCCTCATAGCTGACCTCAAACCCGCAGAGCCGCCCCGCCAGCCGATGCAGCAAAGGCGATTTGGAACGCGATATATTATCACCGATCAGGCCAAGACGTATCATCGCATCCTCCGCGCATGTGGCGCAAGGATACATCCGAGGATCGAAGAATCAACGGAGATTTTCGTAAACGTCGGGGGTTAGCTCCACAATCCGGCCAAGGCCCCGGTTTCAAGCGCATGTTCGACCCCGCCCTCGACATGCAGACGCAGCACCTCTTGGGCGCGTCCAGCATCGCGGCGCAGGGCGCAATCCATCAGCTCACGATGTTCCGCCGCTGCGATATCGCCCCGGAAGGACAGCGCAATCATCTGATAACGCAGGTATTTGTCAAAGATCTGCGCATGAGTCTGCATCAGCAAAGATGAGCCACATGCGGCAATCAGCGATTGGTGAAACTCCCAATCGTAACGCTTCCATGTCTCGGTTTCGGACTGGTCGCCCTGTGCCATGCGCCGTTCCATCGTGGCCAGCTTGTGATGGCTGGCGACCACGCCCGCCTCCCATTCGACATTGCCTGCCGCGAAAGATTGCGCAAGCGCGTGCCCCTCCAGCAGCAGGCGCAGCGCGGCGACCTCACGCAGGTTATGTTCCGAGATCGGGCTGACCTGAAAGCCGCGCTGCCCCTCGGCGCTGACCAGCCCTTCGGAGGCCAGCCGGTTGAGGATCTCGCGCAAGGTCGAGACGCTGACCTCATAGCTGTCACGCAGGGTTTCCAGCCGCAGCCGCTGTCCGGGCGCCAGCCTGCCGAAAATGATATCGCCCCGGATGCGGCGATGTGCAGCGTCGCTGATACCCGCGTTTTCCTGAATCATGGGGCGCATCCTTTGGCTGAGAGTGACGCGATGTTGCCGCGCAAGACCCGGCAGGGCAATCAGAAAAGCGCATGACAGCCGGAAAAGAGCATCAACCTATGATGTCGCCGCCTATATCAGATGATCCTGAAAATCTTCGATGTTACAAAAATCCTGTATTGATCGGATTTTCGACCTGTGCCAAAAAATGATGAATGCGGCATTTCGCCGCTGCGTTGAGGGGAGGAGACCACCATGACGCTTTCGATCACACGCCGCCTGATGATGGCGGCAGGCGCCGTCGCGCTGATGGTGGCCGGTGCTACCGGCGCCGCATCGGCTCAGGAACAGATCCGCTTTTCGGCGGTGTTCTCGGATCAGGATATCCGGGCTGAGATGATGAGCCGCTTTGCCGAGGCCGCCGGTGAGGACTTTGCCTTTAACGGCTATTACGGCGGCTCGCTCTTCCGTCAGGGCACCGAACTGGTCGCCTTGCAGCGCGGCAATCTGGAAATGGGCAATATCGCGCCGCAGGATTTTGCCGAACAGGTGCCGGAATGGTCGCTCTTGACCTCGGCCTATCTGTTCCGCGACGCCGACCACCTGATCGCCTTCTTTGACAGTGAGGCGGGCGGAGAGATGAAGGACCTGGTTCGTGAGCGGCTGGGCCTGCATATCCTTGGCCCGACCTATTTCGGCACCCGTCAGGTCGGCCTGCGCGGTGATCGCCAGATCAACACCCCCGCCGATATGAACGGGGTGCGTCTGCGGATGCCGGGCGGCGATGCCTGGCAGTTCCTGGGTCAGGCGCTTGGCGCGAACCCGACCGCCGTTGCCTATGCCGAGGTTTACACCGCGCTGCAAACCGGCGCGATTGACGGTCAGGACAACCCGCTGCCTAACGTCCAGAACATGAAGTTCTATGAGGTGATGGACCAGATCGTGCTGACCTCGCATCTGGTCGGTTTTGACGTGCTGACCGTCTCGGGCCGGTTCTGGGACAGCCTGACTGAGGAACAGCAGGCCCGCATCCAGACCGCCGCCGATGAGGCGATTGCATGGTCCACCGCGCAGCATCTGGAGCAGGAAGCCGCCCTGGTGGAAGAGTTCCGCGAGGCCGGGCTAGAGATCTATGAGCCCGATCTTGACGCCTTCCGCAGCCATGCGCAGCAACGCTATCTGGACTCGCCCCAGGCCGCGAACTGGCCCGAGGGGATGCTGGACCGTATCAACGCGATGTGACCGGATCGGGGCGCCGTCATGGCGGCGCCCCGGCCCAAGCCCTATGGGGTCGCCCGCGCGAAGGAGGCCGTTATGAATCCCAGAGAGATCGGCGGCTGGCTTGTCCGCCGTGCCGAGAACATTCAGGCCGCGATGCTGGCGGTGATGTTCGCAGCCTTCGTGGCGCAGGTCGTGTTTCGCTATTTCCTCAACCTGCCGACCGGCTGGACCTCGGAACTGACGGTCATCATGTGGCTGTGGATGGTGCTGTGGGGGGCCGCCTTTGTCGTGACCGAGGATGAGGAGATCCGCTTTGACCTTGTCTCGGGCGCGGTGCGGCGCGGGGTGGCGCGGCTGTTTGCGATTGTCAGCGGTCTGGTTCTGGTCGGGGCCTATCTGTGGTCGCTGCCCGCCGCATGGGATTATGTCACCTTCATGAAGATCCAGTCCTCGGCCTATCTCAAGATCCCGTTTTCGTGGCTCTTCTCGATCTATATCATCTTCTCAGTCGCGGTGATCGTCCGCTATATCTGGCTGATCTGGCAGGCCGTGACCGGACGTCTTGTCGCAAGCGCGGTTAAGGACGGTGACCAGCCATGAGCCTGACAGACCCTTTCACGCTGTGCATCATCGCGCTTGTCGGGCTGGCCACGCTTGGCCTGCCGGTGGGGCATTCGATGATCGTCGCCTCGATCATCTATCTGTGGCTGGCCGGTCTTGATATGGGCACCGCCGCCGAACAGCTGCTGAACAGCATGTATACCAGCTATACGCTGCTGGCGGTGCCGCTGTTCATTCTGGCGGCCGAGCTGATGAACTCTGGCTCGATGACGATGCGGCTTCTGGGCTTTGCGAATGCGATGGTCGGGCGCTTCCGGGGCGGGCTTGCGCAGGTCAATGTGCTGCAAAGCCTGATGTTCGCGGGAATGTCCGGCTCGGCCATCGCGGATGCGGCGGGCATGGGCAAGATCATGATGCGGATGATGACCGAGGGCGGCAAATACACCGCCAGCTTTGCCGCCACGCTCTCGGCGGTGACGGCGGTTGTCGCCCCGATCCTGCCGCCGTCGATCCCGATGGTGATCTATGCGCTTGTCTCAAACGCCTCGATCGGGTTCCTGTTCATCGCGGGCATCCTGCCGGGGCTGCTGATCTCTCTGAGCCAGATGTTCATTGTCGGCTGGCAGGCAAGGCGGCACAATTTCCCCACCGAAAAGCCGGTGCCGCTGCGCGAATTGCCGGGCATCACGCTGCGCGCGCTGCCTGCGCTGATGCTGCCGGTGGTGCTGATCGTGGGCTTGCGCGGGGGCGTCATGACGCCGACCGAGGCGGCGGCGGTCGCGGCGCTTTATGCTTTGTTCGTGTCGGCGGTGATTTACCGCGATGTCGGGCTGCGCGCCTTTTACCAATCGCTGAGCAGTGCGGCGCGCACCACCACGTCGATCGGGATGCTGATCGCCGGGGCGCTTGTGTTCAACTATGTTGTCACGGTTGAGAATATCCCCCAGTCGATCAACCGCTTCTTGCTGGGGTTTGAGCTGACGCCGCTGACCTTTCTGATCATCGTGAACCTGCTTTTGCTTGTTCTGGGCGCGTTTCTGGAGGGGACGACGATCATTCTGATCGTGGTGCCGGTGCTGATCCCGACCGCCAATGCGCTTGGCATTGATCTGGTGCATTTCGGCGTTGTGGTCGTGTTCAACGTGATGATCGGGCTGGTGACGCCGCCTTATGGGCTGTTGCTCTTCGTGGTCAAGCGCGTGTCGGGCGCGTCCATGGTTGAGATTTTGCGCGACTCGCTGCCGTTTCTGCTGGGGCTTTTGGCGGCGCTTGCGCTTGTGACGGCGGTGCCGGGCATCTCGCTGTTCCTGCCGCGACTGATGGGATACGGAGGCTGACAATGGCAAAGATCCATGTGCTGAACGGGCCAAATCTCAACCGCCTTGGCACGCGAGAGCCGGAAATCTACGGCGCAACCACCCTGGCCGATATTGAGGCGCTTTGCCGCGCCGCGACCACGACCGGGATCGTGTTTCGCCAGTCGAACCGCGAATATGAGCTGATCGAATGGGTCCATGAGGCCATCGACGAGCCTGCTGCGGGCATCATCATCAACCCGGCCGGATTCACCTTCACCTCGGTCGCGCTGATGGATGCGCTGAAGATGTTCCCCGGCCCGGTGATTGAGCTGCATATCTCAAATATCCACCGGCGAGAGGCGGTCTATCACCGCTCACTGATCTCACCCGTGGCGACGGCGATCATCGCGGGGGTGGGCGCGGACGGCTATCCGGTCGCCATCGACGCCATGACGCGCCTGATCGGGCGCAATAGCGGGCGGTAGGCGCGATGAAAACCTCGATTGCCACCGTCTCGGTCCCCGGCAGCTTTCCCGAAAAGCTGGCGGCCATCGCAGGCGCGGGTTTCGACGGGATCGAGATTTTTGAGCAGGATTTTCTGGCCTCGGACCTCTCCCCGCAGCGGGTGGGGCGGATGGTGCGCGATGCGGGTCTGTCCATCACGCTGTTCCAGCCCTTTCGCGATTTTGAGGGCCTGCCGCCCCCCTATCGCGACCGCGCCTTCGCCCGCGCAAGGCGCAAGTTCCAGTTGATGAACGAATTGGGCACCGATCTGGTGCTTGTCTGCTCCTCGGTCCATCCTCACGCGCTTGGCGGGGTGGACCGCGCGGCGGCGGATCTGGCCGAGCTTGGCGATCTGGCCGCGCAATATGGCATCCGGGTGGGCTATGAGGCTCTGGCTTGGGGCCGTCACGTCTTTGATCATCGCGACGCGTGGGAAATCGTGCGCCGGGCCGATCATCCGAATATCGGGCTGATCCTTGACAGCTTTCACAGTCTGGCGCGCAAGATCGACCCGGACACGATCCGCAGCATCCCCGGCGACCGGATCTTTTTCGTGCAGCTGGCCGACGCGCCCGCCATCGAGATGGACCTGCTTTATTGGTCGCGCCATTTCCGCAATATGCCGGGCGAGGGCGATCTGGACGTGACCGCCTTCACCCGCGCGGTTCTGGCGACCGGCTATGACGGGCCGCTGAGCCTTGAGATTTTCAACGACCAGTTCCGCTCTGGCCAGCCCGCCGCCGTGGCCCGCGACGGGCATCGCAGCCTTGTCGCGCTGATCGACGCGGTGGAACGGTCCGAGCCGGGCCGAAGCCCCAACCTGCCCGCCGCCCAACCCCTGCGCGGCGCGGGCTTTGTCGAGTTCGCCACCGCCGCATCCGAGGCCCCGGCGCTTGAGGCGTTGTTGACCTCGGCCGGGTTCCGGCTTGCGGGGCGGCATCGCTCCAAACAGGTGACGCGGTGGCGGCAAGGCGCGATCAACCTGCTGATCAATACCGAGACCGAGGGTTTCGCCTATAATTCATGGGTCAATCACGGCACCGGCGTCTCTGAAATCGCGCTGATGGTCGATGACGCGCGGGCCGCCCATGCGCGCGCCGTGGCGCTTGGCGCGCAGATCCATCAGGGCGCGCAGGCTGAGGGTGAGCTTGAGATACCCGGCTTTCGCGGGGTCGGCGGCAGCGTGATCCGGCTGCTGGATCATGACAGCACCGCAGGGGGCGATCTGTGGCAGATCGACTTTCAGCCTGAGGACGGCGGGGCGGAAGATGACCCCATGCTGACCTCCATCGACCATATCGCGCAGACCATGGCCTATGATGAGATGCTCAGCTGGACGCTGTTCTATCGCACCATCTTCAAGGCCAGCCGCGCGCCCATGGTCGATGTCGCCGATCCGCATGGTCTGGTGCGCAGTCAGGCGATTGACGCGGGCGGGCTGCGCATCACGCTGAACGGTGCCGATGCGCGCCGCACGCTTGCCGGGCGGTTCATTGAGGACACGTTCGGCTCATCCGTGCAGCATCTGGCCTTTGCGACAGACGATATACTGGCGACCGCCGACCGGCTGCGCGCGGCGGGCTTTCCCGTGCTTGACATCGGGGCGAATTACTACGGCGATATTCAGGCGCGCTTTGGTCTGGACGATGCCGAGATTGCGCGCCTTTCCGCGCGCAACATCCTTTATGATGAGGATGAAAACGGCCGCTTTTATCAGCTCTACAGCCAGCCGCTTGCCGGTGGCCTGTTCCTGGAGGTCGTGCAGCGTCAGGGCGGCTATGCGGGCTATGGCGCGCCGAATGCGCCCTTCCGCATCGCCGCGCAGAAACGCGCGATGACGCCGCCGGGCTTTCCCAAAGCATGAGGGCGGGGGCCGCGCGCCCCCGCGACCGTTCAGGCCACCAAAGCGCGCGCGTTCCGGGCGTGACGCTCGGCCAGTTTGCGGCCCATCCGGCCATTTGGCAGATGCCGCGCACCGGCGGGCAGGTCGCGCGCCTGCGCCAGCTCGGGGAACAGCGTCAGGATCTCCGCCCGCGCCGCCTCGCTGACCGCGCGCAGCGCCTCGGGCCCGGTATAAAGCGATTCCGTCCAGGCACCGTTTGAGATCACCACCTCATGCCGGTCGAACAGCATGTGGAAATAGGTCACTTCTTCGACCGGAGCAGGCGCGATTCCGTCAATGGCGGTCAGGTGCTTGGCAGCAACCAGAACCTCCATCGCGCCAAACATGCGCTGCGCGATTTTGGAGCGGACCAGAACCCGGTGCTGCGGGCTGACCATCAGATCGGCGGCAGGGGCGTCGCTACCCAAAGCGCCCTTGCGGATCAGGATCGGGCGCAGGTTTTCGCGCAAGGCCAGCCCCTCAACCCGGGTGGCCCCGATCCAACGCAGCTCTTGCAGCCCGTTATCGCGCGTCACCACCTGGTCGCCGGGGCGCAGATCGTCAATCGCAACCGGGCCGCGCGCGGTCTCAATCATCGTGCCCGCGGCAAAGCACATGACATTGGTGTTTTCCCAAGTCAGCTGATCCGCCGAGGTCACATCCGCCAAAATGAGGTTGAGGTTCGGCACCCAGTTCAGCACGCCGTCCTCTTCCCAGTCCGCGCGCATCCATGCAAGCGCGTGTTGGTAGGCGGTGCCGTTCGCCTCATTATAGAGCGCCAGATTCGCGTCCGTGTAGAACCCGCCGGTCTCATAGGGGAAGCCTTCGACGCCGAATTCGGGCAGGTTGATCTGTTCGCCCAGATTGACGAAATTGTTGTTCGTCTGATCGCCATCGCCCAGTGTGCTGCCATCGCCATCCATCAGATCGGTGATGATGACCTGCATATTCGTCGAATAGCCGATGATGAACAGATCGGCCCCGGTCCCGCCGGTCAGGGTGACGATATTGTTCTCACCCTCGGCAATCAGCGTGTCATTGCCCGCACCGCCATCGGCCGCGCTTGAGGGGGCCTCGGTCATCTCCTCGGTCATGAAGCTGGTGACAGTGATCAGGTCGTCGCCATCGCCGCCCGAGGCAAAGCTGTCCTCGCCCACGATCGTGATCGTGTCATTGCCTGCGCCGCCATCGACCAGTGAGCGGGCGCCGGTCGCGGCGATGGAGTCATTGCCTTCGCCGCCCGACACAATGACATCGGAGCCCATGGCCGTAATCACATCGTCGCCGGCACCGCCGTTCACCGTGCTTTCGTCGCCAAAAGCAAAGAGGGTATCGTGGCCGTCACCGCCCTCAAGCGCATTCTGGTCACCGACGACCCAGAACAGATCATTGCCCTCGCCACCATCGACCAGATTGTTGTCGCCAATTGCCGTCAGCGTGTCGTCACCGGCGCCACCCAAAAGGGTGTTGTTGTCGCCGGTCATAAAGATCCAGTCGTCGCCATCCCCGCCGTCGATGTCATTGCGCGTGCCGGTCGCGGTGATGCTGTCATTATCCGCGCCGCCGGTGATCGTGTTGTCATCGCCTTTCGCGGTGATCGTGTCGTCACCCTCGCCGCCGTCAATCACGTTGAGATTGCCGGTCACCGTGACGGTATCAAGACCCGCGCCGCCGGCAACGGTGTTCTGGTTGCCGGTCACGGAAATCACGTCATTGCCCGCGTCACCGTCCACATCGTTGAGATTGCCGGTCACGGTGATGCTGTCGTCACCCTCACCGCCGCGAACGGTGTTGTTGTCGCCCTCGACCTCGATCCTGTCATTGCCGGTCTCGCCATCGGCGAAGTTGCCATTGCCATAGACATAGGTGAAGTCGTCGCCCTCGCCCGACAGCAGCACATTGTCGTCGCCATAGGCCATGATCATGTCGCTATCGACACCGCCTTGCGCGCTGTTGCGATCCCCTTCGATGCGGAACTTGTTCATGCCCGATTCATCGAACAGCACATTGTCATCGCCAAGCGCGACAATGTCGTCATCGCCTGCACCGCCAGACACGGTGTTTCTCAACCCCACGACGGAGACGGTGTCATTCCCCTCACCGGCAAGAACGTTGTTATCATTGCCGGTCACGCTGACATGGTCCTCGTCCGCACCGGCATCGACCTGGTTCTCTGAGCCGTAAAGCGTCACGGTGTCATTGCCATCACCGCCATAAATCTGGTTCAGATTGCCGGTCACATGGAAATCGTCATTGCCCGGCCCGCCATTCAGGATGTTGCCGTCGCCTTCGGACGCAAGCCGGTCGTCACCCTCGCCACCGAAAAGCCTGTTCTGGTTGCCGAATGCGGTGACAACGTCATGATCCGCGCCGCCGTCCAGCACGTTGTTGTTGCCGCGCGCCTCGATACTATCCGCACCGGCACCGCCCAGCAGCATGTTATTGCTGCCGTTGACGGTGATGCGATCATCGCCCTCGCCGCCATTCAGGAGCCCGCCCGTGGTCGCGCCGCCCTCCAGCACGTCATTGCCTGCGCCACCCAGCAGGGTGTTGCGCCCGCCCATAGCGGTCAGCGTGTCATCGCCCGCGCCGCCATCCAGCCAGCTGTTCCCAATGCCTGAGGTGATCAGGTCGTTGCCATCCTCGCCAAAAATCCGGTTGTTGCCGTCATTGCCGATCACAGTGTCATTCCCGGCACCGGCCCAGACGCTGTCATTGCCCGCGCCTGCGTCGATATAGTCATTTCCGATGATGGTAGAACCGGAATTGGCCGCATCGCCGAAGATCTGGTCGTTGCCGTCGCCGCCGAACAGCCGGTCATGGCCCTCGCCGCCGATGATCAGATCATTGCCCGCACCGCCGTCGATTGTATCGTTGCCAGTGCCGCCATCCATGCGGTCATCGCCCGCCTCACCATAAAGCAGGTCGTCGCCGTCGCCGCCCGCCACGCTGTCATTGCCGGCGCCAGCATAGACGGTATCATTGCCCGCCCCTGCAAACAGTGTATCATTATAGGCGCTGCCGATGATGCTGTCGGCACCGCCGCCGCTGCGCACGGTGATCCGCCCGCCTGAGGCCGAGGCGTTGATCGTGTCGTTGCCCTCGCTGGTGGTCAAAACCTCGATCCCGGTGAATTCCGTCGTCGCCGGTGAGCTGGCCGAGGCTGAGCTGCCCGCACCGGCCTGCCCGGCCAAAGTCACCGCATAGGCGGTCGAGCCAATAAAGCTCAGCGTGTCATTGCCCTCGCCGCCGATGATCGTGTCATGGCCGGTCGTGTCGGTGTCGCGGATCAGGAAACGGTCATTGCCCGGCCCGCCATCCAGCAAATCGCTGCCCGGCCCGCCGTCAAGCTGATCATCGCCCAGCCCGCCGATCAACGTGTCATTGCCGTCCTGACCATAAAGCGTATCATTGCCCTCACCGCCGTCGATATAATCATCGCCGGTGCCGCGCTGATCCATGGCGCGGGTGGTGCCGCCGAAGATCTCATCATTGCCGCCAAGACCATAAATGGTATCATTTGCTGAGGTGCCGTTAAGCGTGTCGTTGGCTTCAGTGCCGGTAATGACAGACATTGCTTTTTCCGATCAATGTAGGAGAGCCCCTCGGCGAATCGAGGACATAACAGCGCTTTTAGTCAAATTAACCTTAACCGAGCAACAAAATTTCAGAGCCGGTTCAGGAAAATTGGACGTGACGTAACGCTATTTTTTATCGAACCAGTCGGTTCAGATAATTGTTATGTGAATCAATGCGTTGTAAGTTTTGTTTGCGATACCAAAACACAACCCTGAGATGTGTTTGTCTGCTCAGGACCCACTCAAGGCGCGCGGCGCAGATAGACGTAATAGGCCCCGCCGCCGCCATGGCGCTGATGGGCGGGGGCGACCTGCTGGACGATAGAGGCCATGGTTCCGCCATGCAGCCATTGCGGCACCTGATGACGCAGCGCGCCGCGGCGGCCCTCCATGACATCATCGCCGCCCCGGCTGCCCTTGCCGGTGATGACAAGAACAAGCCGTAACCCGTTGATCTGACAAGAGGTAATAAAGCGCGACAGCGCAGGCTGCGCTTGCGCAAGGGTCATGCCGTGGAGGTCGATGCGGGCCTCGGGGCGCAGCTTGCCACTGGTCAGCTTGCGATGGGTCTTGTGATCCATCCGCAGGGGACGCGCGGCCAGTGCCTCGGCAGGGGTCGGCGCGGCATCAAGGCTGACCAAAGGCGCGCGGCCGATCTTTTGCGGGGCGGGCAGGCCGGTCAGCCAGGTGGCAGGGGCCACCGGGCGCGCGGGCAAAGGTTTTGGCGCGGGGCTGGGCGCAGGCGCGGCCTGTTCGGGCGCAAGACGGGTCGCGGTGCGGGCCACCCGTCCCCACAATTCGCGTTCCTCGGGCGAGAGACGGCGCCCGCGCGACATCAGACCCCCGTTGCGACCAGACGCCAGTTCGGGTCGCTCGCGCCCATGACGCGGGCAAAGGTCCATGTATCGCGCTGTTTGCGGGCGGTTTTCAGGTCGCCCTCAATCAGGTTGCCCTCCGCATCGCGGGTCGCCGCCACCAGTTCACCGACAAAGCGGACCGAGATCTCACCCTCAGCACTGCCCGGATCAAAGGAGGCACCGGCAAGCGCGGTCTCGGAGGTGCCAAGATAGCGCGCCTCAACGCGGTGGCCCGCCTCATTGCGGGCGGCAATCACGCTGTCAAAGGCTTCGGCCACCTCAGGCGCAAGAAAATCGCGCACTTCGGACAGATCGCCATTCTCAAAGGCCATCAGGATCATCTCATAGGCCATCCGCGCGCCGCCCAGAAACTCACCCAGATCAAAGGAGGGCTCAACCCGTTTCATCTCGGACAGGGCGGCATAGGCGGGCGTCGCGGGGTCCACATGATCGGCCAGATCGTCATGTTCCGGCTCAGGGTCGTTTTCGATGACCTCAAAGCGGCGCTCGGTCTCGCGGGCCTCGACGGGAGGGGGCTCAAACCCGTCGCGGGTTCCCAGAACGCCGCGCAGCCGCAGGATCAGAAAAACCGCAATCGCGGCCAACACAAGCAATTGGATAAGTTGGCTGTTCATTCGCTTTCCTTGTTCTTGCGGCCCAGAGGTCGCGCGGACCTGCCGGGGCCTGTCTGGTAACGCCCGCATTTTGTCCTATGTAGGGATGACGCGGGTGCAAGTCCAGCAAACCCGCAGGATATTCAAAAGGGGGCGCCCATGTGGCTTGTTCTGGTTCTTATCCTCTGGCCTTTGGTTGAGATCGGGCTTTTCGTGGCCATCGGCAGCCAGATCGGCGCGCTTGCGACGGTGCTGTTCGTGATTGCCTCGGCGATTGCGGGCGTGCTGGTGATGCGCCTTCAGGCGGCCTTGGCGGTCACGCGGATGCGGGCGACGATGCTTGAGCTGGGCGACCCGACCCGCCCCGTCTCTCTGGGTGCTTCGGGGATGGTTTCGGGTATCCTGTTGTTTATTCCGGGGTTTCTCTCCTCGGCGCTTGGGCTGCTGTTGCTGATCCCGCCGGTGCGTGACCTGATGCTGGGCGGGCTGCGCCGGATTGCGGGCGCGGCCATTCAGCGGCGGCGTGAGGCCGCCTATGCCCAGGGCGGCAGGCCCGGGCGCGACCCGATGATCGTGGACGGCGAATATAGCGTCGCCCCGGACGATAGCGACGCCTCGCCGCGCGTCGAATATCGCGAGCGTGACCCCCGCCGCCCGCCATCAGGGTGGAGCAAGGATTAATTGCCCCGTTGTTGATGCTGTTGTTGAGGCGCGCAGGACGGGGTGATAGAACGGGCCGATCATTCCGAAAAGGACCACGCCATGAGTGACGAAACCCAGAACAGCCAGAACACCGCCGCACCGAAACCCGCGCAGCCTCAGGTCCGCATGAACATTCTGGCGCAATATATCCGCGACATGTCCTTCGAGAATATCGTGGCGCAAAAAGGCATGACGGGCGGCGATATCAAGCCCGAGATCGCGGTGCAGGTCGCTTTGGACGCGCGCAAGCGCAATGTTGAGAACCAGTATGAGGTGATCTGCAAGTTCAAGGTCGACTCATCCAACGGGGCCGACAAGACGCAGCTGTTCCTGTGCGAACTGGAATATGCCGGCGTGTTCCTGATCGAGGGCATCGCGGACGACCAGATCCACCCGTTCCTGATGATCGAATGCCCGCGGATGCTGTTCCCCTATATCCGCCGCATCCTGCATGATGTCACCCGTGACGGCGGCTTCCCGGCGCTGAACCTTGATCCGGTCGATTTTGTCGCGCTGTATCGCAATGAGATCGCGCGTCGTCAGGCCGCCGCGCAACAGCCCGAAAAGCCCGCCGATCAGCCGCTGAACTAAGCCCATGGCAAAACCCGCGCGCGCCTGGCAGCGGATGCTGTCGGGCCGCAGGCTTGACCTGCTGGACCCCACGCCCTTCGACATCGAGATCGAGGATATCGCCCACGGCTTGGCCTTTGTGGCGCGGTGGAACGGGCAGACGCGCGGGGACTGGGCGTATTCGGTCGCGGAACATTCGCTGCTGGTGGAACAGGCATTCGGGCTGATCCGGCCCGGTGCGGAACCGAAATGGCGGCTGGCGGCGCTGCTGCATGATGCGCCGGAATATGTGATCGGCGACATGATCTCGCCGGTCAAATCCGCGCTTGGCGTCGAATATGGCAAGATGGACGAACGCATCGCCGCCGCCGTGCATCGCCGCTTTGGCCTGCCCGCGCAGATCCCGGCACAGGTCAAGCGCCAGATCAAGGCCGCCGACCATGTCTCCGCATGGCTTGAGGCCACCCAGATCGCCGGTTTTTCCGAGGCTGAGGCGCGCGGCATTTTCAAGCGCCCCCGCCCGGAACATTATGAGGGGCTGGAGATCAGGCTCCGCCCGCCCGCCGAGGTCCGGGCCGATTATCTGGCCCGCTTTCATCACTTGCTGGCGCAATCGGGTTAAAAAACCCGCCCAGAGGGCGGGTTTTCTGTTCAGATCGCCAGATCTTCCAGCGGCTTGTCAGCGTCCAGATGCTCAACCACCCAGGCCGGGCGGCGGCCGCGACCGCTCCAGGTCTGGGTCGGGTCTTGCGGATTCGCGTATTTCGCAGCCGCCTTCGCGCCCGATTTGCGCGTAGCCTTGCCGCCAGTCAGATCGGCCAGCGAAAAACCATGCTCACGCGCCACCTGTTCAGCGGCAGCCATGGCGTCACGACGACGCCGGTCCTCAAAGGATTCGATGGCCTGGTCGATACGGTTGCGCAATGCGCGAAGCTCTTTCAGCGAAAGATTTTCAAGATTGTCCAAGGTTTTTGTCCCGTTTATACAAAACTATTGGCGCAATTTACGTCAAAGAGAATAATGCCGTCAATATTCGATTTTATTGCGGGCTTCTTTTGGCCAGAATCCGCTGCAAAGTGCGGCGGTGCATATGCAGACGCCGGGCGGTTTCGCTGACATTGCGGTCGCATTGCTCATAAACCCGCTGGATATGTTCCCACCGGACCCGATCCGCCGACATCGGATTTTCCGAGGGCGGAGGCAGCGCGCTGTCATCGCGCTGAAGAAGTGCTGCGGCAATTTCATCCGCATCGGCGGGCTTTGCCAGATAATCAATCGCGCCCATTTTCACCGCGGCAACCGCCGTCGCAATCGCGCCATATCCGGTCAGCACGATCACCCGCAGATCATCGCGCGCCTCGCGCAGCGCCTCGACCACGTCCAGCCCGCTGCCATCCTCAAGCCGCAGATCGACCACCGCATAAGAGGGAAGCTCCTGCGCCATCGCCGCGCGGGCCTCGGCCACCGACAGGGCCACGCGGGTGACAAAGCCGCGCTTGTCCATCGCGCGGGCCAGACGGTTGACGAAAATCGGGTCATCATCGACCAGCAAGAGGCTCCGCCCCTTGCCAACGCCCGTCTTGTCCATGTCGCCCATCATCCCAACCCTCTGCTGATCAATGCATATTTAGGCATCAATCATGCGAGCGTCAAATGGGAGGGGTCAAATCTCGTTCAGGCGGCATCCATCAGGCAGGCGACCCGTTCGGCCATGTCCTCGGCCTCAAGATCGCGGCGGAAAAAGGCGACGGTGCCATATTCCGGCAGCACCAGATAGGAATTGGTGGCGTGATCGACCAGGTAATAATCGGTCCCGTCATCATTGATCTTGTAGTAATTGCGCCAGGCCCGGCTGACCGCATCGGTTTCCTCAAGCGAGCCGGTCAGCGCCACCATCTGAGGGTCGATATTGCCCGCAAACATCTCAAGCGCCTGAGGCGTGTCGCGGGCCGGGTCCACGGTGATGAACACCGACTGCACATCGCGCCCCGCGTCCGTCAGGATCTCGGTCGCATCCGAATTGCGCGCGACATCCATCGGGCAGACATCGGGGCAGAAGGTATAACCGAAATAAAGAATCGAGGGCTTGTCAAAGACCTGCGCATCAGTCACGCGCGTGCCGGTCTGGTTGGTCAGCGTAAACGGGCCGCCCATCGTCTCAGTCCCGCCGGCCACCACGCCCGCATTGCAGCCCGCAAAGCGTTCGGCGTCATCGCCCTTGTTCATGTTCAGCCAAAGCGCGCCTGTCCCAAGCACCAGCCCGGTTGCCAGAATCCCAAGTCCGAAGATCATCTTTTCGTTCATCGCAGCCTCCTGTTGCGCGTGGCATTGATGGCCGAACGGGCAATGTTTATCAACCGGAAGTATTGTCGCAGATCAGGAGCGCCCATGGAACGCCGCGTGACAGATCATTCCTTCGCCGAGCCGATCCGGCTCGACACGCTGATCCTGCTGCGATGGATTGCCGTGACCGGGCAGATCGCGGCGATTATCGCGGCTTTGCTGATCGGCGTGCGCTTCGCGCTGTGGCCCACCCTGATCGTGGTTGCGGTCTGCATCGGCGTGAACCTCTGGGCCAGCCGCGCCGCGCCGCAGCGCCTGACCGAGGCCGATGTCACCGCGCAACTGGTCTTTGATCTGTTGCAGATCTCGGTTCTGGTCTGGCTGACCGGCGGGCTGTCGAACCCCTTCGCGCTGTTGGTGCTTGCGCCCGTGACCATCGCGGCGACCGCGCTGTCGGGCAGGCGCACGGCGCTGATCGGGGTGGCGACGGTGGTGCTGATCTCAATCGCGGGGCTGGCCGCACCGGAGCTGATCCTTGACGGTCGCCCTCTGGTGATGCCGCGACTGCTGGAATTCGCGCATTGGCTGGCCATCGTGATCGGCGTAGCGTTCTTCGCCATCTATGCGCAGCGCGTCTCATCCCAGCTGGCGATCCGGCAGAATGCACTGTTTGCGACCCGGCTTGCCCTTGCCCGCGAACAAAAGCTGCAACAGCTGGGCGGGATCGTCGCGGCGGCGGCGCATGAGATGGGCACGCCGCTGGCCACGATCAAACTGGTCGCCTCTGAGCTGCGCGATGAGCTGGACGAGGCTCTGCCCGAACGTCACGATCTGGCGCAGGATCTGGTCTTGCTGCTGCAATCGGCGGATCGGTGCCGCGACATCATGCGCAGCATGGGGCAGGCGGGGAAGGATGATCTGCTGCTGCAAGCCGCGCCGCTTGAGACGGTCCTGTCCGAGGCCGCCCAGCCCCACGCACAGCGCGGCAAGACCGTCCGCATCGCGCTCACCGCGACGGATGGCAGCCGCCACCCGGTGATCCGGCGCGATCCCGGCGTAATCCATGGGCTGCGCAACCTGATCCAGAACGCGGTCGATTTCAGCCGCGCTCAGGTCGATATCACCGCCGAATGGGACGCCGCGCGGCTGATCGTGACGATCCGCGACGACGGCTCGGGCTTTCCGCCGCATCTGGTCGGGCGCGGCGCGCAAAGCCTGCCTTTGCCCGCGCTTGGCGCGCATGGCGCAGACCTGCGCGCGGGCTATGAGGGGATGGGCCTTGGCCTGTTCATCGCGCAGACCCTGCTTGAGGGCTCGGGCGCGGTGATGGAGCTGCGAAACGCCGATGATGGCGGTGCCGTGGTGCGGCTGGTTTGGCCGATCGAGCGGATAAAGGCCGACGACCGGCAGGCTTTTGGCGAAAATCCGGCGATTTCTGCCAATCATTAACCCTTTATTAAGCCAATTTGTGCAAGGCTGACCCGGACAGAGCATGTTCGGGGACAGGACGGGCCGATGCTTGACCAGAATGCCAGCGTTATCATTGCCTTTGCCGCCGCTTTGGCTGCGGTGCTTGTCGCGCTTTTGGTGATCGGCTGGCGCGACCGGGTCAGACAGGTGCCGCGGCTGGTCATGGATGACATGGTGGAACCCTGTATCTTCCTGTTTCGACAAGGAAAACTGATCGACGCAACACCGCCTGCGCGGCGCGTGATTGCGGGCTGTCCGGGCAGCGATCTGACCGGGCTTCTGGGCTGGCTTGCTGGCCGGATCGACGGTCTGGACGGGTTTCTGGATGAGGTTGAGGCCGAAGGGTTTGCCGCGCGCCAAGGCGACGGCCCGCTGCGAATCGAGGCGCGCAACCTGCCTGATGCGCGGCTTCGCGTGACGCTGACCACCACGGAAAGCGAGCAGGTCGGGCAGGTGATCGACACGCTTTCGCTTGATGCGATGCAGCAGGAACTGGATATGCTGCGCCGCGTGGTCGATTCCGCGCCGATGATGATCTGGCACAGCGACCGGCACGGCCAGATCGGCTGGGCCAATGCCGCCTATATTTCTGAGGCTGAGGGCCGGTTTCCACAGGAAAGCCGTTGGCCCCTGCCGCAATTGTTGCAGCCGGTGAACGACCGCTCACGCCCCGGTCGCATCCGCCGTGCCACCACCGGCGAGGGTGAGGCGATCCGCTGGTTCGACTGCCATGAGGCGCAGGATGACAGCGGCTCAACCGTCTATGCGCTGCCCGCCGATGCCGAGGTGCGGGCCGAAAACAGCCTGCGCGAATTCTTGCAGACCCTGACCAAGACCTTTGCCGACCTGCCCATCGGGCTGGCGATTTTTGACCATGAACGGCATTTGCAACTGTTCAACCCGGCGCTAATCTCGCTGACCGGGTTGCAGCCCGGCTTTCTGACCGCGCGGCCCATGCTGTTCACCTTTCTGGACCAGTTGCGCGAACAGCGCATGGTGCCGGAACCCAAGGATTACAGGTCCTGGCGGCGGCAGATGGCCAGTCTGGAAAGTGCTGCGACCCAGGGCCATCATGTCGAAACCTGGTCCCTTCCCGGCGGCCAGACCTACCGCGTCACCGGCCGCCCGCATCCCGGCGGCACGCTGGCCTTCCTGTTTGAGGATATCAGCTCGGAAATCTCGCAAACCCGCAAGTTCCGCGCCGATCTGTCGCTTGTCTCGCAGGTGCTTGATGGTGTCGGTGACGGGCTGATCCTGTTCGGCGCGGCGGGTGAGGTCTTGCTGACCAATGATGCCTATGGCCGCCTGTTCGACGGCAATCCGCAGCAACTGTCAGACGCCGTCGCGCAATGGCGCGGCGACTGGGACGAAACTCCGGCGGTCAGCCGCCTGTCCGACGCGATTGGCTCTGCCGCCGACCATGCCGAAGGGGTGATCCTGTCGGCGCATGGGCCGCTGAAATGGCGGATGCGGTCCATGCAGGCGGGCAAGAGCCTGATCTGCTTCACCCCGCCAGACGGTGAGCTGCCCCGGCGTGAACTCTCGTCCACCCCCGCGCCCACCATGTCTCAGGCGCGGCTGATCGCGGGCCAAACCGTCAGCTGATCAGCGGTCAATAATTCGCCTTGGGACCGACAAACCACCAGGCGATAAGGCCCGCCACCGGCAAAACCGCAATAATAATAACCCAGATGATCTTGGTGTTCCGCTCGGCATTGGAATTAATGACCGAGGCAATCGCCCAGACATCCAGAACAAAGATAATCAGGCCGAAAAGCCCATAGATTAAACTCATCTGTCAGCACTCCGGCAAAGATGTTTTGCAATCAACCGCCGTCAGGGGCGATTGGTTCCCAGTGCGTCACAGGACGTAGCGCGACAAATCGGTGGACCGCGCCAGATCGCCCAGATATTTTTCGACATAAGCCGCATCGACGCTGATCGCCTCGCCGCTGCGGTCGGGCGCGGTGAAGGAAAGTTCCTCAAACACGCGCTCAATCACCGTATAAAGACGGCGCGCGCCAATATTTTCGACGCTGGCATTCACCTCGGCGGCAATCTGGGCGATGGCGGCGATTCCGTCATCGGTAAAGCGAACCTCAACCCCTTCGGTCCCCATCAGCGCGGTATATTGCCGCGTCAGCGCATTGTCGGTTTCGGTCAGGATGCGCACGAAATCCGCCTCAGAGAGCGCCCGCAGCTCAACCCGGATCGGCAGGCGGCCCTGCAATTCGGGCAGCAGATCCGAGGGCTTGGCGACATGGAACGCGCCCGAGGCAATGAACAGAATATGATCGGTCTTGACCGGCCCGTATTTGGTCGAAACCGTCGTGCCTTCAATCAGCGGCAGCAGGTCGCGCTGCACCCCCTCACGGCTGACATCGCCGCCGCGCGCCTCAGCACGCGCGCAGACCTTGTCTATTTCATCAATGAAAACAATGCCGTTTTCCTGAACCGATTCAAGCGCTGCGGCCTTCACCGCCTCATCATCCAACAGCTTGTCAGCCTCTTCCGCGATCAGCAGTTCATAGCTTTCGGCCACCGTCACCTTGCGCGTGACGCGCCGCCCGCCAAAGGCTTTCATCAGCCCCGACAGGTCCATCATGCCGCCCATCGCGCCGGGCTGACCCGGGATCTCCATCGCGCCGAACGGGTTCGAGTTGTCCTGCACCTCGATCTCGATCACGGTATCGTCCAGCTCACCGCGTTTCAGCTTGTCGCGGAACATCGCGCGCGTCCCCTCGCGGGCCTGCTCACCGGCCAGAACCTCGATCACACGATCCTCGGCGCCTTTATGGGCGCGCGCCTTGACCTCTTCGCGCATCCGCTCGCGCGTGTCGATGATGGCGGCGTCGGTCAGGTCGCGGATGATCTGCTCAACATCACGGCCGACATAGCCGACCTCAGTGAACTTGGTCGCCTCAACCTTGATGAAGGGCGCCTGCGCCAGCCGGGCCAGACGGCGGCTGATCTCAGTCTTGCCGACGCCGGTCGGGCCGATCATCAGGATATTCTTGGGGTAAACCTCATCGCGCAGATCCGCGCCAAGCTGCTTGCGTCGCCAACGGTTGCGCAGCGCCACAGCAACGGCGCGTTTCGCATCGCGCTGTCCGATGATGAAACGGTCGAGTTCGGACACGATTTCGCGGGGGGTTAGCTCGGTCATGGTCTGCCTTTCTTGCGTTGCTTGTCAGATAGGCGATGGCTGGCGATGTGTTAAGTGGGGCAGGCGACAAGATCGAGCGCGCGCCTGCCGGAAGCCCCACGCGCAGGCGATTTCACCGCCGACCGGATCGAGTTATTGACAGGGCTTGCCGAAAAAGAGGGGGTTTAGGCGCCCTCGCCGATCACCTCAACCGTCAGATTGCCGTTGGTATAGACGCAGATATCGGCGGCAATCGCCATGGCCTGCCGCGCAATCGCCTCGGCGTCAAGATCGGTCGCCAGCAGGCCCCGCGCGGCGGCAAGCGCGTAATTCCCGCCCGAGCCGATCGCGGCCACGTCATGCTCCGGCTCCAGCACGTCGCCCGCGCCGGTGACGACGTAAACCTCAGCCCCATCGGTCACGATCAGCATCGCCTCAAGGTTGCGCAGATATTTGTCGGTGCGCCAGTCCTTCGCCAGATCAACGCAGGCGCGGGCCAGCTGCCCCGGCGCGGCCTCTAGCTTTTTTTCCAGCCTTTCCAACAGGGTAAAGGCATCCGCCGTCGATCCGGCAAAGCCCACCACGACATCGCGTCCGCCGGGGCTGAGGCGGCGGACCTTGCGCGCGCTGCCCTTCATCACGGTCTGGCCGACGCTGACCTGACCGTCACCCGCCACCACCACGCGCCCGCCGCGCCGCACCGCCAGAATGGTTGTGCCGTGCCAGCCGGGGAACTTGTCGTCAGCCATCTCAAACTCTCCTTTGATCCTGAGCGAGATAGGCGCGGGCGCGGCGTCCTGCAAGCCATTGCGAGGCGCAGGCGCGCGGCCTAGCATCGCGTCATGGGCAAAGCGCAACTGGACATTCACCTTGAACCCGACATGCTGGCCAATGCCGTGGCGGGCCGGTTCAACTTTATGAACGTGGTGAAACACGCTGTTGAATCAAAGGGTTGGGCGGTTTCCCTTCGCGCCGAAACCGATCCGCCCGACCCGCGCCACTTTGCGATGTTTCACATGAAACAGCCGCCGCATGACCGCGCGCTGATGTTCCGGCGCAGCTATCTTTACCCGTTCTGGCATATCGGCGCGCAGCCCGAACGCTGGCGCTTTCCGGTCGCGCTTGCCGATTTTACGCCGCGCGATCCCGACCGAGCGACCGCCTTCGCGGACAAGCTGCGGGCGCGACATTGGGCGGAAGCGCGGGCGGTCGCGGGCGATTACGCGCTGATCCCGCTGCAAGGGCGGATTGGACAGCGGCGGTCGTTCCAGACCATGCGCCCGCTGGACATGCTGCGCCGGGTGGCGGCCACCGGGCGGCCCGCCATCGCCACCCTTCACCCGCGTGAGGACTACAGCAGCGCCGAGCGCGATGAGCTGGCCGCCATCGCCGCCCGCCACCCCAACCTGACCATCGGCGGCGACAGTCGCGCGCTGTTGCCGGGCTGTGCCTATGTCGCGACGATGAACAGCGCGGTCGCCTTTGACGGCTACCTGCTGCACAAGCCCGCGGTGCTGTTCGCGCAGATCGACTTTCACCATATCGGGCTGAACGTCGCTGAACTCGGCGCGGATGAGGCGTTGACCCGAGCGCCCACCCACCGGCCGGATTTCGACGGCTATCTGCTGTGGTTCCTGCGCCACTCGATCAATGCGCGCGGCCCGGATGTGGCGCAAAAGGTGCGTGAGGCCATGAAAAAGGGCGGCTGGCCTGTCTGACCGCCGCCCCGTCTCTCATATCGTCACCGATCAGACGTTCTCGTCGATCCAGGCCTTCAGCGCGGCCTTGGGCGCCGCACCCATCTTGTTCGCGACGACCTGACCGTTCTTGAACATGAACAAAGCGGGGATGCCGCGCACGCCCAGGGCGGCGGGGCTTTCCGGGTTCTGGTCAATATCGACCTTCACGATGCGCAGCTTGCCCGCATATTCATCGGACAGCTCTTCCAGAGCGGGGCCGATCTGCTTGCAGGGACCGCACCATTCGGCCCAGAAATCGACCAGAACGGGGGTGTCGGAATTGCGCACTTCGTCGTCGAACTGCGCGTCGGTAACGGCTTGGGTGGCCATGAGACGCTCCTGATATGCCGGCGGGCGGCGGGATTGTTGTTCGTAACAGCTAGGGGCGCGCCGCCCGACGGTCAAGGGCGCGGCGCAGGATGCAAACCGGCCATGACCTCATCAAGCAGCGCATCCGGCAGGACCATCACCGCGCGTGAGGCCGTCCACAGCACCGCCACCTGAACAGGCAAAGCAGGCCAGATCCCGCGCAGCGCCGCGCGATAGGCGGCCATCTGGCGCAGAATGCCCAAAGGCACGGCCTCTGGCGCGGCGGGAACGGTCGCGTTGGTCTTGTAATCAATCGCCATGATCCGGTCGGGCGCAATCACCAGCCGGTCGATAATCCCCGACAGCAAGCGGCCATCGGGTAAAGGCGCGGCAAGCGGCACCTCGGTAAGCACTTCGGCGCCATCCGCCAGCTCAAAAACCGATGCCAGATCGGGCGCAGCCAGAACCGCCGTGGCCTCCTCCAGCAGAAGCGCCAACATCTCCGCATCGGGCAAGCCACCCTCAGCGCCCGATAGCAGATCAGCGGCGCGCGCGGGCCATTCCTCTGCCGCGACGCCCGGCAGATGCTCCAACAACAGATGCAGGCGCACGCCGAACAGCATCGCCGCCGCCGCATCATCGCCCACCGGACCGGGCAGAGCCTTGGCTCCGCCGAGCCCCGTCGCCGCAACCGGCGCGGGTGGCGGGGTCCAGGCGGGCGGCGCGGTGTCAATCCAATCGGGCAGCGCCGGGGGCGGCTCGTCCGCGTCCGCCTCACCGACCGAGGCAGGCCAATCGCCATGCGCAAACCGCGTCACTTGACCAAAATCGCGGGGCTCTGTGCTGCATGTCAGCTTGGCCGAAGCCAACCCCTCGGCGATCATGCCATACCAATCGCGGCCCGATCCCGTCTTGCCCGCCGCCGCCACGATCAGCCAGGATTCCGCCCGCGTCATCGCGACATAAAGCAGGCGCTTGCGTTCCTCGATCTGGCGGGCGGTGGCCTGATCGACTGCGTCCTGCGCGAAATCGGGCCGCCCGGCCTTGTTGCCCGTCAGCATCGCGGGACCGCCCTCCAAGCGCAGGATCTGCGGCGGATTGGGGCTGCGGCGCTCGGCGGTGTCGGGCAGGATCACCACCGGGCTCTCCAACCCCTTTGAGCCATGCACCGTCATCACCCGGATCAGCCCCGCGCCGCTGCCTTGCTGGCGGCTGATCTCAACATCATCGCCCGACAGCCAGACCAGAAACCCGGTCAGCGAAGGGGCCTCGGACCGCTCATATGCCAGAGCCTGCGATAACAGCTCATCAATCCCGTCCTCGGCCTCAGCACCCAGCCGTTGCAACAGCCGGTCGCGCCCGCCATGGCGCACCAGCAGGCGCGACATCAGATCATAGGGCCGCAAATGCGAATGGGCCATCATGTCGGACAGGATCGCCCGCGCGTCGGCATGGTCCGCCGCCTCGCGCAGCGCCTCCCACAGATAGCCCTTGCGCGCATGGGCCAGCCGGAACAAAGCGTCCTCATCCAAGCCAATCAGGGGCGAGCGCAGCAGTTCCGCCAGCGACAGGTCATCCTCCGGCGTGGCCAGAAAGGAGATCATCGCGCGGATATCCTGCACCGCCAGCTCTGCCGCCAGCCGCAGCCGGTCCGCCCCCGCCACCGGCAATCCCGCCGATTTGAGCGCCCGCAGGATCTCACCAAAGAGCGGTCCCTTGCGGCCCTGCACCAGTATCAGAATATCGCCCGGCCCCATCGGACGCGGCCCCTTCGAGGTCGGAATCGCGGTTCTCGCGTCCAGCATCGCCTTGATTTCGCGGGCCAAAGCCTCGGCCAGCAAGGTGGGCGCGCTGTCGGGCGCCAGTTGGTCAAGGGGGCTGTCCCAGGGCTGTTCCTCGGGCGCATCAGGCGGCTCAAAAACCGGCCAAAGATCGACCCGCCCCGGCATATCGCCGTGAAAGGCGCGGTGCCGCGCAGCCTGTCCCAAGCCATCACCCGCCGACCCCGCAAAGGTCGCGTCCACGGCTTGCAGGATCGCCGGGGATGAGCGGAAAGAATATTCCAGATCAAGGCGTTGCATCGGTGCCTGCACCGCCTCAAACGCCGCAGCAAAGCCGTCGCGGCGGTCCTCGAAGACGGCGATATCGGCGCCCTGAAAGGAATAGATCGACTGTTTCGGATCACCCACCACGAACAGGGTGCGGTTGCGGTCCGAGGCGCCCGCCGTGAACTCGGCAGTCAGCGATTCCACCACCTGCCACTGACCGGGTGAGGTATCCTGCGCCTCATCGACAAGGATATGGTCAATGCCACCATCCAGCCGGAACAAAACCCATTGCGCCATCGCGCTATCGGACAGCAAAGCGGAAGCGCGACGGATCAGGTCGTCAAAATCAAGCCAGCCATTCTGTGCCTTGCGCGCCGCGTAACGCTTTGAAAACAATTCCGCAAATCGCAGCATCGCCGCTGAACGCGCAACAAAGCCCGACGCGATCCGGGCCGGGCGCAGGTCGGCCACGGCATCCGCCAACGCGTCGATCCATTCCGCCAGCCCGTCCGGCAAACCGGCCCGTGTCGCCTTGGCTGGAAAGCCGCCCGCCTTCGATCCGAACGGGCTTTTTGCACTGCCACCGAACAAAAGCTGGGCTTCCAGAATCGCCGCCTCAGCCGCGCCGGGCGCGTCCCAATTTCCCGCGTTCAGCGCCGCAGCGCCCCTCTGATCCGTCACCCCGCCCGCCGACATGGCCAGAACCAGCTCGCGCATATGATCGGCGCGAAAACCCGCGAACAGATCGGCCAGAATCTCGTCAGGCGCCGCCGTCACTCCGGCCAGTTCCGCCAGCCGCTCAGCGTCACTCGCGCGAAACTCACCCGCGCCAAGCTGCGCCAGAAAGCTGTCGATCCCCTCGCCCGAGTGAATCGCGGTCAGGTCGCCCATCTCAGGCATCTCATCGCGGGCGATTTCCTCCAGCAACTCGGCCCGCAGGTTCGCGGCGCTGCGGTCGTCCAGCTCAGAAAAACCATGCGGCACCCCCGCCTCAAGCGGAAAGCGCCGCAGAAGCGAGGCGCAAAAGCTGTGGATCGTCTGCACCTTCAGCCCGCCGGGGGTCTCAATCGCCTGCGCGAAAAGCCGCCGCGCCGCCGCCAGATCGGCCCCCGCACCCGCGCCCAAGGCCTCCAGCTCAACCGCCAGCCGCGCGTCCGGGAACATCGCCCATTCGCCAAGCCGCGCCAGCAGGCGGTTCTGCATCTCGGTCGCGGCGGCCTTGGTATAGGTCAGGCACAGGATGCGTTCGGGCGCGGTCCCGCCCAACAGCAGACGCGCCACGCGGTCAGTCAGCACCCGCGTCTTGCCCGAACCTGCATTCGCGGTCAGCCAGGTTGAGCGGTCGGGATCCGCCGCCGCAATCTGGCGCAGGGTCGCGTCGTCAGCCATGATCGCCCACCTTTCGCGCCAGTGCCACATCGCCGCCGCCCCATTCGCCGTAACGCGACAGCTGATCGTAATCACTGCCATGGCCCGTCTGCTGCATCGCGCGTCTGGCCGTAAAGCCTTGTTTTCCGGTCAGATAATTCGCCGCCAGCCGCACGAACCCGTCCCATGCCGCATCCGCATCGGCGGCGGTAAAGCTGCGCGGATGGGTCTCACCCTCAGCGCCCAGCTGGATATAGCTCACCCCCTCAACCGGCGTTGCGCCCAGGCCGTCAAACGCCCCGCGCGCGACCATCGCCGCCTCAAGCATCAGCTGCTTGTCGAACGCCGCCATCTCCTTGTCGCTTGGCGGCTTGCCCGATTTGTAGTCATAGATATGCGCAACCGCGCCATCGTCCAGAAGGTCGATCCGGTCGGGCCGCGCGGTCAGGCGCAGATCCAGCCCCGCAACATCCAACGAGCCGCGCCTTTCGACCACCACCGGCTTGCCGCGCGCCAACCGCCGCGCCTCATCGGCAGCGATGCGGTCAGCGATGCGCGCCATCCGGGCTTGCCAAAAGATGCGGGCGGCGGGCCAGGGGACGTCCTCGGCCAGAACCTTGGCAGTGTTCGACAAAAAGCGCTCACGCAGGGCGGGCTCGGACAGATCGGCGCCATCAAGGCCCTTCAGCAAGCGCTCGACAATCTTGTGCAGCACCTCGCCGCGCAGCTGAGGGTCGGGCTCGGGCCGCAGCGCGGGCAGCGGGCGCAGGCGCAGCACCTTGCTGGCGTAAATCGCATAAGGGTCGCGGATCAGGGTCTTCACCTGCGTGACCGAGATCTCACGAAAGGCCGGGGCGGGCGGAATGGGCGCGGGCCGGGGCGCGGGCGTGACCGGGCCACCGGGGCTGGCCATGGCGCGGGCCAGACCGGCCCAATGCGCGCCCCGCGCCTTGATCTGTTTCAGGGTCTCAACGCCGCCCTGCGCGGGCAGGCCCTGCATCAGGTTCATCAGCCGGTTCAGCCAACGCGACGGAATCGTCTCCGCATCGGCATCGCGGCGGGCGCGGCTCAGGATCACCTCGGGCGCGGCGATGGCCTGCTGAAAGTCATGGGCCGACAGGCCGATCTGGCGCTCGGGCAGGGTCAGACCGGCCTGCGCCCGCATCTGGCGCGACAGGAAGGGATCGGGCGGCAGCGCCTGCGGCCAACTGCCCTCGTTCAAACCTGCCATGATAATCAAGGCGTTATCGCCCCGGTTCGCCTCAGTCCGGGCCTCACGCGGGCCGCAGGCGCGCACGGGTGAGGCCACCGCCGCCCGCGCCGCCTGCCCCTCAAGCAGGGTCAGGATCAGGTCGGCATATTCGCCCGGCCCCATCGGATGCGCGTGGCCGGCATGTTCGGCCAGATGATCCAACACCGCCCGCGCCGCGCGGCCCGCCGGTTCGCGCCACAGAAGCGCGGCATCGACCGCGCCGCCCGGACCTGCGGCCAGCATTTCGGCCAGGCGCAGATGCTCGGCCAGCCGATCTGCCAGGGGGCGCGGCGCGGTGTCGTCGGCCACGCTGCCTGCCAGATCCAGCACGCCCGCCAGCCACAGCCCCCAGTCGCGCCGAACCTCGCCATGGCCGTCGGCCCAGCGGCGCAGCGCATCGCCATCGGGAAAGACCGGGCCACGCGCGCGCAGGTTCAGCTCTAACTCACGCAATTCACGCAGATGGGCGCCATGATCGGCGCCGGTCGCCGTGGTCGGGTGTTTCAGCAAGACCAGCAGGCGGTCAATGGTCACCGGCTGGCCGAACAGAGCGGCGACATGGCGCAGGAACAGGCCCTGCTGGGTCAGATGCAGCGGGATGCCCGCGCTGTCATCCATCTCAATGCCCCAACGATCAAGCGCGGCCGCCACGCGCCGCCGGATCGCGCTGTCGGCGGCGAATAGCGTGACCGGCCGCCCCTCACCCAAAGCGGCGCGAATGGCCAGCGCAATCGCGTCGGCCTCATGCTGCGGATGGTCGGCCTCGATCAGCGACAGACCTGCACCCGCCGCGCCCAGATCACCCAAGGACGGGCCTTGGGCAATCCATTGATCGGTCACCGGCGCGGGGCGAAGAGCCAATGAGATCAATGCGTTACGCGCATCGGGACCGCGCGCATCGGTCCATGGCCGTACGCCGTGGCGCAAAGCGGCAAGACGGGCCTGCGGGTGGTCCTCACTCGCGGCGTCGATATCGTCCCAGACCGCCGCGCTTTGGCTGAAATCATAGCCCGGCAGGATCACCGCGCCCAAGGGCAGGCGCGCCACGGCCTGCAAAAACAGCCGCGTCGCCCCGTGTGAGCCGGTCGAGCCGACCGCCAGAACCGGCGCGGTCGGCAGGTCGCGCCCCTCGGCCCATGCCTGAGCCACGGCCTCGGCCATGTGGCGCTGGCGGGCGGGCGGATCAACCGGCGGATCGGTCAGGTAATAGCCCGCCGCGATGCGCAAAAACCGCAATGAGGCCTGCCAATGCGCCGCGTGACTGGCCGCATCGACGGCCTCCAGATCATCGGGGCCGCGCCCCTCGGACTGCATTTCGGCCATCAGCGCGGCAAGCGCCTCGGCCAGTTCCGGGATCGACTGGCCCGCGCCGATATCCGGGGCCTGCGCGATCAGCCCGGCGACCAAGGCGCCCAGCTCAAGCCGCCGCGCCAAGGGTGCCGCCCGCGCACCCGCCAATTCCGCGCCAATGTCGGCGACCTGCCGCATCTGCGGCAACAGCATCGCGCCGTGGTGGGCGGCATGGCGCTGAAACGCCTCGGTCAGGCTGCGCAGGGTGCGGCCCGAGTTCACATAGATCACCACCGCCGCCATCGCCTGCGGCGGCAGGCCCTCCAGCCGCGCGGCCAGACCCGAGACGACCTCTTGCGCGAAATCCACCCCCGGCGGCAGCGCAAAAGTGCCGCCCTGCCAGCCCGCCCACATCAGGAAAGCGGCCCTTGCGCCAGCATCGCCTCGGCCAGCGGGATGCAGTCGGGACGCCCGACATCGACCCATCGGCCCGGATGGATCACGCCAAAGGCGCGGCCCTGCGCGATCAGCCCGTCCCAGAACAGGTTCAGAGAAAACACCTGTTCTTCAATCGCTTGCAGGCTCTCGGGCTGACAGATCGAGGCCCCGGCATAGATCCACGGCCCCCTGCGGCTGATCCGCCCGGCATCGTCCATCGCGAAATCACCACCGCCAATCCGGCCCACCGCATGATCGGGCGAGACCAGCAGAAACAGCGCATCCATCCGCGCCGGATCCCAAGCGGCTGCCAGCGTCGCCAGCGGGTTTGGCCCGGTGAACAGAACATCCGGGTTCAGCGTCATCACCGCGCCACCGCCCAGCAAGGGCAGCGCCTGACGCAGCCCGCCGCCTGTTTCCAGCAGCACCTCCTCCGCCGAGATCGCGACCTCTTGCCCGGCCAGATGATCCGCGACCATATCGCCCAGATAATGGCTGTTCACCACCACCGGCGCGCAGCCCGCCTCGCGCCCCAGATCAAGCGCGCGGTCAAGCAGGCTGCGGCCCGCGACCTCGATCAGCGGCTTGGGCCGTGTATCGGTCAGGGGCGCCATGCGCGTGCCGCGACCGGCGGCAAAGATCATCAGCGGGTGGGGCATCGGGCGCGGAACCTTTCGATCATGGCGTCATCGGGCGCGGGCACCTGCACGACCAGTTCGCGCAGGGCGGCAAGCCTCGGATGGGCGGTTTCGCGCAGGATATGCGCCCAGACGCGCGGCATAAAGTCCAGATAGCGCGGCTTGCCATCCTGGACGCAAAGCCGCGCGAAAATCCCCATGATCCGCAGATTCCGCGCCGCACCCAGCAGCGCATAGGCCGCGCCGAAACGGTCTGGATCGGCGCCGCTTGCGTCAAGATAGCGGGCGATGGCAGCGGCCTCGGTTTCCGTGTCCACATCGCGGCGCGCGTCGTGCAACAGGGAAACCAGATCATAGGCCGGATGGGTCGCGACGGCATCCTGATAATCCAGCAATCCCAAGCGGTTATCAGGGGTCAGCACGATATTCTCAGCGTGGAAATCACGCAGCGAGACCACGGGCGCGACGTCGCCGCAAAGCTGGTCATAGAGCGCGCGGACGACCGGGCCTACTTGCGCTGCCGCTGCCTGACCGCCCACCTCAGCCGCGTAATGATCCGCGAACATAGCGAGCTGCGCCTCAAACGCCGCCCCATCCATTGGCGCGACGAAATCGGGGGGCGCGTGACGGTGCAGATCGGCCAGCAGCCCCGCGACACGGGAATAAAGCGGCGCGGCCTGCGCGGGGTCCGCACCGACCACGCGGGCCATCAGCGCATCGCCGAAATCTTCCAGCAACATCAAGCCGCTGGCATCTTCCTGCGCCAGAATGCGCGGGGCGTGAAAGCCGCGCTCCCGCAGCCAGTCGGTCATCGCGATGAACGGCCCAAGAGAGCCTGCAGGCGCGTCCATCAGAACCGCGCTGTCGCCCGCTCGGGTCAGCCGGATGTAGGACCGCGCCGAGGCATCGCCCGCCAAAGGCGCAAGGCCCGCATCACCCCAACCTGCCGCCGCGACGAAGGCTGCACGGGCCGCCGACCGCCACCGCGCCCCGCCGTGCAGGGTCACGCGGCGCAGGTCAGGGTTGGTGTCGGCGGCCAGATCGACCACCAAGGCATCCGGCACCGGATCAGGCAGGCGGTCGGGCCATTCGATCAGGCAAATCTGGCTGCCGATCGCGTCAGTCAGGCCCAGTTCGTCCACCTCAGCACTGTCGCTAAGGCGGTAAAGATCGGCGTGCCAGATCTCTGCCTCACCCGCCTCATAGGTCTGGACAAGGGTAAAGGTCGGGCTTGGCACCTCGGTCCCCTCGCCCAGATTTGCGCGGATAAAGGCGCGGGCCAGATGCGATTTGCCCGCGCCGACCGGGCCTTGCAACAAGAAGGTATCGCCCGGACGCGCAAGGCGGGACAGCGCGGCACCGATGGCCGCAAGCCCCGCCTCATCCACGCAAAGCGTCAGTAAGGCATCGGACATTCGCGGTTCAGCCTGTCGATTTCCTTGCAGAGCTCAGCCGAGACCGGCTGTCCCAGCCCCTCCAGCTGATGCGCCAGTTGCGCATCGGTCGTTGCGCCCAAGATCGGCACGCATTGAAAGGGCCGGGTCAGCAGCCAGTTCAGCGACAGATGCACCAGATCGACGCCATGCGCCGCCGCCAGATCCTGCAACGCGCCGACCGCCTGCATCGCCCGTTCGGTGCGCCTGCCGCCAAGCGAGCCAACCCCGGCCTTGGCCTGTGAACCGCTGCCGCCATTGGCGATGTCCACCGCCGCGCGGCTGCCCTCAGGGATCGCGCCGCCCTGATATTTGCCGGTCAGCAGCCCCGCCGCCAAGGGGGAGTAGGCCAGCAAAGCAAAGCCCTCATTCACCGCGGCCTCGGCGAAATCCAGATCAAAGAGGCGGTAAAGCAGCGAATATTCGTTCTGCACCGAGGCGACGCGCGGCCCCACGCCACGCTCTGCCGCGTCGATCCAGCGGATCGTGCCCCAGGTGGTGTCATTCGACAGGCCAAAAGCGCGGATCTTGCCCGCATCGACCAGATCGGACAAAGCGCCCAGCACATCGTCGATATGGGCCAGCGTCTCATCGCGGTTCTGGCCCGAGGGGTCGTAATGCCAGTTCTGGCGAAACGCATAGCTGCCGCGATTGGGCCAGTGGATCTGGTAAAGGTCGATGTGATCACTCTGCAAGCGGCGCAGTGAGGCATCGACGGCCTCACGCACCGAGGCGCCCGTGACGGCGGCACCGTCACGCACCGCGCTGCCCTTGCCCACGATCTTGGTCGCCAGCTCAACCCGGTTGCGACTGCCGGTTTTCGCCAGCCAGTTGCCGATGATGCGTTCGCTATTGCCCGCCGTTTCGGCCTTGACCGGGTTGACCGGATACATTTCCGCGCAATCCAGAAAGGTGATGCCGCGATCCAACGCGCGGTCCATCTGCGCATGGGCACAGGCCTCTGGGGTCTGGTTGCCGAAGGTCATGGTGCCAAGGCAGATCTCACTGACCTCGATGCCGTCGCGGCCAAGGTTTACCCGTTTCATCGCGCTCTCCGTGGTTGGTTGGGTGGAAACTACAGGGGCGGGCGGGCGATGAAAACCCTAATGCGAAAACCCTAATGCCGCGCGCCCTCGCGCGGGGTCGAGGTCAGGACCACATCGCGCGGCGCACCTTCGGGCGGGCTGCGCGCGTCGTCGATGGCAAAGGCAAGGCGCAGCACATATTCGCTGTCGGTCGCGCTGATCTCGGCCTCGCCGTCAAGCTGCATGGCGAAGGCCTCGATCAGCTGGCTGCCAAGGCCGGTGCCCTCCAGCCGGTTCTCAGTCGCCCCCATCGAGTTGGCGATACAGATCTCGGCGCGCCCCTGTTCACGCTTGAGCGTGACCTTGACCCAGGGCGCCTCCGCGCCTTCGGGGATGCCCGCATATTTCACCGCATTGGTCACAGCCTCGGTCGTCAGAAGCGTCAGCGGCACCGCCTGATCGGGCATCAGGGTCAGCGGGTCAAGTTGGGTTTCGACCCTCAGACCGGCACCCGGACCCACGGCGGCATTCACCATGCGGTCGATGATGTCCGCGATCAGCCGGTCAGCCTCAACCGTGTCCAGCCGCTCGGCCTGATAGAGATTGCGGTAAATCGTCGCCAGCGAGGACACCCGGTCCTGAACCGAGCGCAGCACGCGTTTCGCGTCCTCATCCTCAATCACTCGGCTTTGCATATTGATGATCGAGGCGATCAGTTGCAGGTTGTTCTTGACCCGGTGATGGACCTCTTTCAGCAGCACGTTCTTTTCGTCCAGCGCCTCTTCCAGCGCGATTTCGTCACGGCTGAGGATGCGGGCCATGTTCTTGAAGGTGCGCGAGACGTCCTCGATCTCAGCGGGGGCGTTTTCGATCACGCGCGGCATGACGGAACGGTCACCCACGGCAAAGCGGCGCATCTGGCCGCGCAATTCGCGGATATGGCGCAGAACAAGGCGATACACCGCGAAATAGGCGACGCCCAGCGACACCGCCCAGAGCGTGATAGGAAACACAATCGCGGTCAGCTTGGTCAGCCGGTAGCCCTGAACGCCGATGGTTTCGGGCCGCCAGCTGCCAAGCGCATAGACCAGCCCCGGCACCACCGAGACGATGGCAAAGACTCGTTCCTCGCCCTCATTCGAGGTATCGGAAAAGGTCGCTTCGGGGCGTCCGGCCAGGCTTTGCAGCGTCTCACCGCGCGGCAAAAGCTGGCCGTAATCGGCGCCGATCAACGCATCATCGGCAGAGATAAGATCACCGCTATAGTTGAAGGTCACGATCCGCGCATCGTCGCGGCTTTCGTTGAAGGAATGGGTCGAACGCAACAGCTCATGGCTGACCGCCACGATGATAAAGCCCAGCAATTCGCGGTCGCGATAGAGGGGCTGCGAGACGGTCACGACCCGCTTGCCCGAGACCACGCCAACCTCAACCGGCAGGATCTGGGTTGAGGGGTTCTGCACGAACCTCTCATAGGCGATGGACTGGCTGAAATCGACGGTGACGCCCGGCCCTTCCGAGGTGCAGGTGCTGATCCCGTTCATCTGCACAAAGCTGGCCGAGGCATAGGTCGCGCTGCGGTCCACAAAATCGCTCATGATACGGGCGCAGGTGCCGTCATCGTCCAGCGTGGGCAGAACCGCAGGCCCCAACGCATCCGCCGTCCCAAGCGCGCCCTGCAAAAGCGCGCGTTCGCCCGCCGCCGCAGCCGAGGTCCGGCCCACAATCGCGATCTCGGCGGCGCGTTCGGCCTCACCGGAGAGGTGCATCGTCTGGATCAGCGAGATCAGGCCGATCGGCAGAATCGCGATCGACAGGAACATCGCCAGCTTGAAACCAAGCCCGCGCGTGAATTGCAGATGCTCGGCCAGACGTTCTTGCACGGGGCTACCGGACCACGGGGGAATTATTGCTCATCGCGGCCAGAGTGGCGCTGTCGGTCATGTCCAGCTCTTCGCCATCCTCAAGATGCAGCAGCTCAGCCAGACGCTTGCGCCCCCGGTTCGCCCGCGACTTGACGGTGCCGACGGCAACGCCGGTCATGTTCGCGGCCTCTTCATAGGAAAAGCCCGATGCGCCGACCAGGATCAGCGCCTCACGCTGTTCATCGGGCAGCTGTTCGAAGGCGGCGCGAAAATCGTTCATCGCAAGGCGCCCGTCATGTTCGGGCCGGGTCGCCTGCCGCGCGGCATAAACGCCGTCGCTGTCCGAGACCTCACGCTTGGTCTTGCGGCGGGCGGAATAAAAGGTGTTGCGCAGAATGGTGAACAGCCATGCCCGCAAATTGGTGCCGATGGTGAACTTGTCGATATTGGTCCATGCCTTGACGATGGTATCCTGCACCAGATCATCCGCCGACGACCCCTCACGGGTCAGCGACAGCGCAAAGGCGCGCAAAGCGGGCAGGTGATCGACGATCTCGTCGCGCGGATCGGCATGGCCAGATTTCGACCTGGCGGTGGAGGATGTCATGCCGTTATTCCTGTTCGCGGAGTTTTTGCAACAATTCGAGGAACCTGTCAGGGACGTCCTGTTCGGTCTCACGCTGATAGACACGACGCAGATTCTCGTCGATTTGCTTTTCCAGCGACGCCTGCCTGCGCGCCTCGCGTTTGTTGTTCATTGTTATGTTGTCCGGTCCGAGCTTCTTGTGCACAAATCTTACAACAGATAGACCGGAACAAAGTTCCATGTGAACCACTGATTTCGAGGACGTCATGACCGCCACCAACCTTGCCCAATCCGTCGGGCGCGAATTGCCCTTTCTGCGTCGCTATGCGCGCGCCCTGACCGGCAGCCAGAGCGCCGGCGACAATTACGCCGCCGCCACGCTTGAGGCGATCCTGGCCGACCGCTCGATGATTGAGGGCGACGATATCCGCATCGCGCTGTTCCGGGCTTTTCATGCGATCTGGTCCAGTTCGGGCCAGCCGGTGGCGGATGCCGATGGCGGCACGCGGGGTGCTGCGGCACAGGCGCATATGGCGCGGCTGACGCCCAATTCGCGTGAGGCGCTGTTGCTGCGCACGATTGAGGAAATGCGTTACGACCAGATTGCGCAGATCATGGGCGTTGACCAGGCTGAGGCTGAGGAACTTGTCCGCATCGCCCTGACCGAGATGGGCAGTGCCATTCGCGGCAAGGTGATGGTGATCGAGGATGAGACGATCATCGCCATGGATCTCAAGGGTATCGTGCAGGCGATGGGCCATGACGTGACCGGCATCGCCCGCACCCATAGCGCGGCGGTCAAGCTGGCGGGCGAAAAGCGGCCCGACCTCATTCTGGCCGATATTCAGCTGGCTGACGGTTCGTCCGGCATCGACGCGGTGAACGAATTGCTGGCCGATATGGGCGATATTCCGGTGATCTTCATCACCGCCTTCCCGGAACGGCTGCTGACCGGCGACCGCCCCGAACCGGCCTTCCTGATCTCAAAACCCTATTCCGAGGAACAGGTCAGCTCGGCGGTGTCGCAGGCGATGTTCTTTGCCTCGACCGAAGGGCTGGGCGCGGCCTGAGCGATACGTTCGACATCTTTCTGATCTGCGTGCCGGGGCTGGAAGCGGCCCTGGCCGATGAGGCGCGCGCGGCGGGCTTTGCCGCGCCGGTGGCGGTTCCGGGCGGGGTTGAGACGCGCGGCGGCTGGCCCGAGGTCTGGCGCGCGAACCTTGCCTTGCGCGGGGCGACGCGGGTTCTGGTCCGCATCGGCGCGTTCCGGGCGATGCATCTGGCGCAACTGGACAAGCGCGCCCGCAAGTTTCCGTGGCGCGACTTCCTGCGCCCCGAACTGCCGGTCAAGGTCGAGGCGAGTTGTCGCAAATCGCGCATCTATCACGCGGGCGCGGCGGCGCAGCGGGTTGAGCGCGCGCTGCGTGAGGAGGCCGGGCTGAGCCTGTCGGACGATGGCGCAATCACCGTCAAGCTGCGGATCGAGGACGATTTGTGCAGCATCAGCCTCGATACATCCGGCGATTCATTGCACCGGCGCGGCCATAAGGTCGCGGTGAACAAGGCGCCGATGCGTGAGACCATGGCGGCGCTGTTCCTGCGCGAATGTGGTTACGGCGCGAATATGCCGGTGCTGGACCCGATGTGCGGCTCAGGCACATTCGTGATTGAGGCGGCTGAGATGGCGGCGGGGCTTGCGCCCGGTCGCTCGCGCCGCTTTGCGTTTGAGGATTTTGCCAGTTTCGATGCCGCCCGCTGGCAGGCGATGAAAGAGGCGGTGACGCCGCGCGCCACCGATCTGCGCTTTTACGGCAGCGACCGCGATGCGGGCGCGATCCGCATGAGCCAGCAGAATGCCGAACGCGCGGGCATCGCGGATCTGTGCCATTTCGCGACCCATCCCATCAGCGAACTGCAACGCCCCGAAGGTCCGCCCGGTCTGGTCATCGCCAACCCGCCTTATGGTGGCCGGATCGGCAACAAGAACCTGCTTTACGGGCTTTATGCCGCGATGGGTGAGGTGTTAAGGTCGCGCTTTGCCGGCTGGCGGGTGGGGATCGTCACCACCGAGGGCGGGCTGGCCCGCGCGATGGGACTGCCCTTTGCCGAGCCGGGGCCGTTTGTGGCCCATGGCGGGCTGAAGGTGCGGCTCTATCAAGCGGCGCTTTGATCTGCCTCGGACGTAAGCTCAGCCACTACGGCGCGACGCGCGGCGCGGGCGGCGTTGATGCGGCGGCGGCGGGCCAGCTCAACATTGATCACCGCGCCCAGCATGACCGAAAACCCGGCCAGATAGAACCACATCAACAGCGCCACCACCGCCCCGATTGAGCCGTAAATACGGTTATAGCTGTCGAACTGCGCCAGATAGGCCGAAAACCCGATCGAGGCCGCCGCCCATGCCAAGGCGGCAATCAGTGAGCCCCAGGTGAACACCGAGGTGCGCGGGGTTTTGACGTTCGGGCCATAGCGATAAAGAATGCCGATGCCGATCAGCACGATCAGGAACATCGCCGCCCATGGCAGACCGCCCACCAGCCAGGTGCGCAGCGGGCCGAAGGTCAGGAAGTTGATCGCCAGCGGCAGAATAACGATGGTTGCCAGCCCCAAAAGCACCACGCCGACAATGGCCAGCGTCAGGATATAGGCCAGAATAAAGCCCATGATTGTGGAATGCGACCGCACCCCATGCGCCGCGTTGAGCCCACGGACAAGCGCATCGACCCCGGCCCGCGCGGCGACGGTGGCAATCAGGATCGACAGGACCGAAGCCCAGCCGATTTGCGTGCGCCCGCCCTCGGTCAGCGCATCGACCTGCACCAGCAGGATATCGGCGGCCTGATCGGGAATGAACTCACGCGCGACATCGACATAGGTCAGGATCACATGCGGGTCGGACCACAGCCCCCAAAGCGTGATGATCGCCGTCAGACCGGGAAAGACCGCCACCATCGCATAAAAGCCCACGCCCGCGGCAATCAGGCTCATATGGATCTTGTCCATCCTCTCGAACACCGAGGACATGAATTGCCAGATATCGCGCAGCCGTTCCATCTGTCCCCCAGCGTGGTATTTTGCGAAAACTGGCCCGAACCGGCGGCGGGATCAACCCTTGCCGTAACGCCGCCAAAGCGCATTTTCACCAAGCCCCTCGACAAAGGCGGCATGGGCGGTGGCCTCAGCTTCGGTCAGGCGCGAAGGAAGGGGCGCAGGGCGGGTTGCGCGGGGGCGTTCGCCCGTCTGTGGCCCCTCGCCCTGCGGGCGGTCCAGCACCAGATCGGGCTGACGGCCACCGACCAGTTCCAGATAGACCTCGGCCAGCAATTCGCTGTCCAGAAGCGCGCCGTGCAGCGTCCGGTTCGAGTTGTCGATGCCAAAGCGGCGGCACAGCGCATCCAGTGTGTTCTGCGCGCCCGGAAAGCGGGTCCGCGCGATCATCAGCGTATCAAGCGCCCGCCCCATGCCGATGGCGGGCAGGCCCGCGCGGGTCAGCTCGGCGTCCAGAAAGCCGATGTCAAAGCTGGCATTATGGATAACCAGCTTGGAATCGGGGCCGATGAACTTGACGAACTCAGCGGCGATCTCGGCAAAGCGGGGCTTGTCGGAGAGAAACTCGGATGAGAGGCCATGCACGCGGAACGCATCCTCGGGCATGTCGCGTTCGGGGTTGATATATTGGTGATAGGTCTTGCCGGTGGGCAGGTGGTTCAGCAGCTCAACCGCGCCGATTTCGACGATGCGGTCGCCATCATCATGGCGGAAGCCGGTCGTTTCGGTGTCCAGAACGATCTCACGCATGGCGGGCCTCGATTTCGGTGCAAATGGCGGCGACGGCGGCGCGGGCCGCGTCCGGCGTGTCGGTCGGGATCACCCAATCGGCGCGGGCGCGCTTTTCGGCATCGGGCATCTGCCGCGACAGGATCATGTCAAGCGCCGCATTGGTCATGCCGGGCCGCGCCAGAACGCGGGCGCGCTGCGTCGCGGCGTCGGTCGAGACCACCGCCACCCCATCCATCGCCGCCTCCGCGCCGGTTTCAAAGAGCAGCGGAATATCCAGAACCGCGATCCGCACCCCCTCGCGCCGGGCCTGATCCAGAAATGCCGCGCGATCCGCCGCGACAAGGGGATGCACAATCTTTTCAAGGCGTTGCAGCGCGTCGGGCGCGGCGGCGAGCGCGGTTTTCAGCGCCTCACGGTCGATTGCATCATTGCGGAGCGCGTTCGGAAAGGCTTCGCCCACAGGCCCGACCGCCGCGCCGCCTTGTCCGTAAAGCCGGTGCACCGCCGCGTCGGCATCCCAGAGCGCCGCGCCATGTTCGGCAAAGATCCGGGCGGTGGTCGATTTGCCCATGCCGATGGAGCCGGTCAGACCAAGGCGGAACATCACAGCACGGCCTGGCGGGTGGCGGCATCGACCTCAGGCCTGCGCCCAAACCAGCGTTCGAACCCCGGCACCGCCTGATGGAGCAGCATGCCCAGACCATCGACGACCTGACAGCCGCGCGCCTGCGCCTCGGCCAGAAACTCGGTCATCAGGGGGGTATAGACCAGATCGGTGACGAGCGTCTCGGGCGACAGAGCGTCAAGCGGAAGGCGCAAAGGTGGCTGGCCCTCCATCCCCATCGAGGTTGAGTTGACGAGCGTATGCGCGCCCTCGATCATGTTGCCCGCCTGCGCCCAGTCATAGACCACGACGCGGGCGCCGAACTCAGCCTTGATCTGGTCGGCGCGGATGCGGGTGCGGTTGGCGATGCGCAACTCAGTCACGCCGGCCTCAAGGAGTGAGGCCACCACCGCCCGCGCGGCCCCACCCGCGCCGATCACCGCCGCCGGGCCAAGCGCCGGAATCCAGTCCGGTGCGTTTTGTTCAAGATTGGCGATGAAGCCGTAACCGTCTGTATTATCGGCGTGAATCGTTCCATCAGGCCGAAAGATCAGCGTATTTGCCGCCCCGATCAGCGCGGCGCGGTCGGTGACGATATCGGCCAGCGCCAGCACCGCCTCTTTATGCGGGATGGTGACATTCGCGCCGACAAAGCCAAGCCGAGGCAGGCTGCGCAGCGAGGCCGCCAGATGTTCCGGCTGCACCGCCAGCGGAACGTAATGCCCCGCAATCCCGTAGGTTTTCAGCCAATGGCCATGCAGGCGCGGCGAGCGGGAATGCGCAATCGGCCAGCCGATCACCCCGGCAAGGGGGGCGTGATGGGGGGGTTTGATGTCACTTGGCTGGCTCATGTTCAATTTGATAGCGCGGGCCGCGGAGCGTTGAAAGGGCCTTATGCGTCGCTGCTGGGGGTGGTTCTGTGGGTGAGCCTGTGGACAATCCTGTGGGTGAGTATGGGCGGGCTGAGGGCGGTGGATAAGGGGGCGGAACCTACCCGGAACCGCGGCAAAACATCCACATGGGATATGTCCGCGACAGCTATCCTCAGCCTGGGGACAGTTTGGTTTCCTATCTCTAATACCATGAATATGAAAGGTAAAATCGTGATGATGTGGGGCTTCTTCTGTGGATAGTCTGGGGACAACCGGGTTATCCCGATATCAACAGGGCTTACATCATCATCTATTCTTTCTTTCTTTTATATTATTTAAGAGAGGGGCGGTAAGAAGGTGGCACCATGTCGGGCATATTGGCGGTTCTTTATCCTTGGGTGAAAGCGGTTCATATCATGGCCGTGCTGTCATGGATGGCCGGGCTGTTCTATCTGCCCCGGCTTTATGTTTACCATGCTGAGCGCGGGCAGACGGGGGTTGAGCCTGCGGCGTCTTTCCTGATCATGGAGGACAAGCTGATGCGGGTGATCATGGCGCCTGCGATGGGGGTGACATGGATTGCGGGCATCCTGCTGGTGCTGACGCCCGGCATTGTCGATTTCTCGATGATCTGGCCCTGGACGAAGATGGTTGGCGTTCTGGGGATGAGCTGGTTTCATTCCTATTTGCGCGGTCAGCGGCAGGCTCTGGCCGAGGGCCGGGGGTTGAGCGGGCGCAGCTATCGGTTGCTCAATGAGGTGCCGACGGTGCTGATGATCGTGATTGTCGTCTCGGTGGTGGTGAAGTTCTGAGCGATTGACTTTTGCGGTGATCTGGATTAGGTGGCGGGCAAGCCCCCGCCGTCCGGCGCCGGGATTTCCACGACATTCAGGTGACGGCCCCGGTTGAAGGGGCCTGTCCGTATTGGTGAACAGATGAGCGAAGAGCGTTTGAACCTGTCCGATCTCAAGGCGAAAAGTCCCAAGGATCTTCTGGCGATGGCCGAGGAATGGGAGATCGAGAACGCCTCGACCATGCGTAAGGGCGAGATGATGTTCTCGATCCTGAAAGAGCATGCCGAGGAAGGGTTCGAAATTGGCGGCGATGGTGTGCTGGAGGTGGTGCAGGACGGGTTCGGCTTTCTGCGCTCACCCGAGGCGAACTATCTGCCGGGGCCTGACGACATCTATGTCAGCCCGGATATGATCCGGCAGCACAGTCTGCGCACCGGCGACACGGTCGAAGGTGTAATCCGCGCGCCCGGCGAGAATGAGCGTTACTTTGCACTGACCAAGGTCGAGCGGATCAATTTCGAGGACCCCGAACGCGCGCGTCACAAGGTGGCGTTTGATAACCTCACCCCGCTTTATCCCAATGAGCGGCTGAAGATGGAGATCGAGGACCCGACGATCAAGGATCGCTCGGCCCGGATCATTGATCTGGTCGCGCCCATCGGCAAGGGGCAGCGCTCGCTGATCGTGGCACCGCCGCGCACGGGTAAAACGGTGCTTTTGCAGAATATCGCGTCCAGCATCGAGAAGAACCATCCCGAATGTTATCTGATCGTGCTGCTGATCGACGAGCGGCCCGAAGAGGTGACGGATATGCAGCGCTCGGTCAAGGGTGAGGTGGTGTCATCGACCTTTGATGAGCCTGCGACGCGCCATGTTGCCGTGTCCGAAATGGTGATCGAGAAGGCCAAGCGGCTGGTTGAGCATAAGCGCGATGTGGTGATTTTGCTTGATTCGATCACGCGTTTGGGCCGGGCGTTCAACACGGTTGTGCCGTCCTCGGGCAAGGTTTTGACCGGGGGGGTGGATGCCAATGCGTTGCAACGGCCCAAGCGTTTCTTTGGTGCGGCGCGGAACATCGAAGAGGGTGGCTCGCTCACCATTATTGCGACGGCGCTGATCGATACCGGCTCACGCATGGATGAGGTGATCTTTGAAGAGTTCAAGGGCACCGGCAATAGCGAGATCGTTCTGGATCGCAAGGTCGCGGATAAGCGGGTCTTCCCGGCGATGGATATTCTCAAATCCGGCACGCGGAAGGAAGAATTGCTTGTCGATTCCAAGGATCTGCAGAAGACTTACCTGCTGCGCCGGATCCTGAACCCGATGGGGACGACCGACGCGATCGAGTTCCTGATTTCCAAGCTGAAGCAGACCAAGAACAATGCCGAGTTCTTTGACTCGATGAACGCCTGACGGGGATCTGATGGACACGATTTTCGCTGAGGCGACTCCGGTCGGACGTGGCGGCGTGTCCGTGATTCGCCTGAGCGGGCCCGAGGCGCGGCGCATGGCTGAGGCTTTGGCCGGGGGGCTGCCGGAGCCGCGCTACGCCTATTTTCGCGCGCTGCGTGATGCGGGTGAGTTGATTGACCACGCATTGGTTCTTTGGTTCGCAGCGGGGGCGAGCTTTACCGGCGAGGAAGCGGCCGAATTGCAGCTGCACGGTGCGCCGGTGGTGGTGCGCCGGGTGGCTGATGCGTTGCGTGCGATGGGGGCGCGCGATGCGGAGGCGGGTGAGTTCACGCTCCGCTCATTCATGGCGGGGCGGATGAATCTGGCGGAGGTCGAGGGACTGTCGGACCTGCTTGCCGCCGAAACTGAGGCGCAGCGGCGCCAGGCGGTTGCGCTGGCGGATGGTGCCCTGGGTCGGCTGGTTGAGAGCTGGCGGGCGGATCTGGTGCAGGCGGGGGCGATGCTGACAGCGGCGATTGATTTCGTCGATGAAGAGATCCCGGATGATGTGGCGGTTGGCGTGGCCGGGATCATGGCGCGGGTGCGTGCGTCGATTGACGGCCAGCTTGCGGGCTTTCCCGCGGCAGATCGGCTGCGGCACGGGTTTAGCGTTGCGATTGTCGGGCCGCCGAATGCCGGGAAGTCGTCCTTGCTGAATTATATCGCGCAGCGGGAACTGGCGATTGTCACCGATATCCCCGGGACGACCCGCGATGTGGTCGAGTATCACGCGGATCTGCGCGGGCTTCCGGTGAGCTTTCTGGACACGGCGGGCATTCGGGAGACGGATGACGCGGTGGAACAGATTGGCGTGACGCGGGCGCTTGAACGTGCGAGTGATGCCGATTTGCGGGTGTTTCTGGGCGCGGTTGATGGGGTTGCGGTGCGGGATGAGGATATCATCACGCGGTCCAAGGGTGACCTGACCGGCGAGGCGGGTGCGATATCTGCGACGACGGGCCAGGGCATGGCCGAACTGCTGGATCAGGTCTATGATATCCTCTCTCAGCGCATGTCATCGGCGGGTCTGGTCGTGTCAGGGCGGCAGGCGAAGGAGTTGAAGACGGCCTCGGCTGCGTTGGTGCCCTCGGATGAGCCCGAGATTGCGTCGGAGAATATCCGCCGCGCGCTGCATTCTTTGGCGCGGCTTATTGGATCGGTCGATGCGGAGGACTATCTTGACGTGGTGTTCTCGTCGTTCTGCATTGGTAAATAGGATTGGGTGTTTCACGTGAAACATTATGATGTGATCGTGGTTGGCGGAGGTCATGCCGGTCTGGAGGCCGCGATGGCGGCTGCGCGGATGGGCCGCAGCGTCGCCCTGGTGACGATGGCCGAACGCGATATCGGAACCTTGTCCTGCAACCCGGCGATTGGGGGGCTGGGCAAGGGGCATCTTGTCCGAGAGGTCGATGCCATGGACGGGGTGATCGGGCGTCTTGCCGATCAGGCTGGGATACAGTTTCGGCTGCTGAATCGCCGGAAAGGGCCCGCCGTGCAGGGGCCGCGAACGCAGATTGACCGGGGCGCCTATCGCGCGGCCGCGAAGGCGGCTCTGGATGCATCGCCTGTCGATCTGATTCTTGGTGAGGTGTCTGAGATCATCATTTCTGGCGATACCGTGACGGGGATTCGCGTCGGCGATGACGCGGTTAATGCGAGCGCCGTCATTCTGACGACCGGCACCTTCCTGAACGGTCTGATCCATATCGGTGAGGAAAGCCGCCCCGCCGGACGCTGGGGGAACGCGGCTTCCAATCGGCTTGCGGCGTTTATTCGTGATCTGGCGCTGCCGCTGGGGCGACTCAAGACCGGGACGCCTCCGCGTCTTGCGCGTGACAGCATCGACTGGGCGCGGCTGGATGTGCAGCCAGGGGATGATGTCCCCGAAATGCTGTCATTCATGAGCGATGCGCCGGTCCTTCCGCAAATCGCCTGCGGAATCACGCATACAAACGCGCAGACTCATGAGATCATCCGCACCAATCTGTCGAGGTCAGCGATGTATGGCGGTCGGATCGAGGGCGTCGGCCCACGCTATTGCCCGTCAATCGAGGACAAGATCCACCGTTTTGCGGATAAGGACTCCCACCAGATTTTTCTGGAGCCCGAGGGCGTTGACAGTGATCTGGTATATCCCAACGGCATTTCGACCTCCTTGCCAGCTGATGTTCAGGTTGAATATGTGCGATCCATCGGCGGTTTGGAACGGGCCGAGATTGTTCAGCCCGGCTATGCCGTCGAATATGATTATGTGGATCCGCGCGCGCTGTCCCGGGATCTTTCGGTTCGCGGGCTGCGCGGGCTTTATCTGGCGGGCCAGATCAACGGGACGACCGGCTATGAAGAGGCGGCGGCGCAGGGTCTGGTCGCGGGGCTGAATGCGGCGCGCCCAGATCAGGAGGCGGTCGATTTTTCGCGCGCCAACTCTTATATCGGCGTTCTCATTGACGATCTGATCACGCGGGGCGTGTCAGAGCCTTACCGGATGTTCACCTCTCGCGCCGAATTTCGTCTGTCGCTTCGCGCTGACAATGCGGATCAGCGCCTTACCCCAATGGGCATCGATTCGGGCTGTGTTGGCGATACGCGCAAGGCGGCCTTCACCGAAAAGATGGATCAATATCAACGCCTTCGCGATGCCTTGGAGGGGATATCTGTGACCCCGCGTGATGCAGCGGAGGCCGGAATCGCGCTTAGTCAAGACGGCCGGCGCCGCTCTGGCTTTGAGCTTTTAGGCTTGGCGGGGGTTGAGATTGAAAACCTCAACGACATAGCCAACCTTCCCAAAGCCCCCGCGAATATCGCACGGCAGCTCAAGATCGACGCAACATATGCGCAATACACCGAGCGCCAGATGCGCGAGGTTGACATGCTGCGTCGCGATGAGGCTGTCTCAATCCCGCGAGATCTTGATTATCACGCAATGTCTGGCCTTTCCAATGAACTAACGGCCAAGCTCTCCGCGGCGCAGCCCGATAATATCGCGTCGGCGGCGCGGATTGAGGGCATGACCCCGGCGGCGCTCTCGCTGATTCTCTCCGCGATTCGCCAAAGCGACAGAAAGCGCGCCTGATGGATGTTTCACGTGAAACAGAGGCGCTCTTCACCCAATATGCCGCTCTGATCCGAAAGTGGAATCCCGCCATAAACCTGGTCGCGCCCGGAACGCTGCCCGATCTCGAAACGCGCCATATCGCGGATTCAGCGCAGCTATTTCAACATGCAGGCGCAAAATCGGGCCTATGGTGTGATCTGGGTTCGGGCGGCGGCCTGCCAGGCGTGGTCGCAGCGATCCAGGGACGCGACCACCCGGTCACCTTTCGCTTGATAGAAAGCGACAGCCGAAAATCCGCCTTCCTCAATACCGCCCGGCGAGAACTGGGCTTGACCCGGCTCAACATCGTCAACGCCCGCATCGAACAGGCGCCACCCGCCGCCGCAGATATCGTCAGCGCCCGCGCTTTGGCCCCCCTACCGCAATTGCTCACCTATATCTCGCGCCATATCAAACCGGGGGGCAGCGCGATCCTGCTGAAAGGCCGGAGCTGGCAACAAGAGGTGGACGCCGCGCGGCAGGCGTGGCAATTTAATCTGGAAACTTGGCCAAGCATGACCGAACCCGGCGCCGCGATCCTCAAACTGACCAATCTAGAACATGGCTGACACGAAAATCATTGCCGTTGCCAACCAGAAGGGCGGCGTTGGAAAAACCACCACTGCGGTAAATCTGGCGGCGGGGCTGGCCAAACGCGGCCGCCGCGTCCTGATCGTCGATCTCGATTCGCAAGGCAATGCGTCTACCGGGCTGGGCTTAGGACCGCGAGATCGTGAGCGGAACTCGTTCGATCTTCTGCTCGGCGACGCCGCCATCGCCGCCACGATCCAAAAGACCGCCTTCGACAATCTCTCGGTCATTCCCTCGACCCAAGACCTCACTTCGGCGGATGCGGACCTCGCAAATCACAAGAATCGCACGCAACTTCTGTCCAAGGCGCTGCGCGACCTGCACGGCTTCGACTATGTGCTGCTCGACTGCCCGCCCGCGCTTGGCCTCATCACGCTGAACGCGCTGATCGCCGCCGACAGCGTCCTCGTCCCCCTTCAGGCCGAGTTCTACGCGCTTGAGGGCCTCTCCCAGCTCATCCTCAGCATCCGCCAGGTCCGCGACACCGCCAACCCCCGCCTGCGGATCGAGGGCATCGTGCTTACCATGATGGACGCCCGCAACAAGCTGGCCCAACAGGTTGAGGCCGATGCCCGCGCAACGCTGGGCGACCTGGTCTATGCCGCCTCGATTCCCCGCAATGTGCGCATCTCAGAGGCGCCCAGCTACGGCATGCCCGTCCTCGCCTATGAGGAAAACTCAAAGGGCGCGCAGGCTTATCAGGACCTTGCCGACGAATTTCTGTCCCGCCAGTTGGAGACCACAGCATGAGCAAACCCAAGCCGCGCGGTCTGGGCCGCGGCCTGTCCGCCCTGATGGCCGATATTGAGACGCCCGACATCGCGACCGCTGGCGATAGCGCGCAAGGCGCCGCGACGCTCACCGTCCCGATCGAGCAGATCAGCCCGAACCCTGATCAGCCCCGGCGCAGCTTTCAGCCCGAGGCGCTGCGCGAACTGGCCGATTCTCTGCGGGTGCGCGGAGTGATCCAGCCGCTGATCGTGCGTGAGCATCCCGATGGCGGCGGTCTTTACCAGATTGTCGCGGGTGAACGGCGTTGGCGCGCCGCGCAGATGGCGCAGTTGCATGAACTTCCGGTCATTATTCGCGAGTTCAGCGACTTGGAGATGCTTGAAGTCGCGATCATCGAAAACATCCAACGCGCCGATCTCAACGCCATCGAAGAGGCCGCCTCTTATCGGCAATTGATGGACCGCTTCGGCCATACGCAAGAAAAAATGGCCGAGGCGCTTGGCAAAAGCCGCAGCCATATCGCCAACCTGCTGCGCCTGTTGAACCTTCCCGATCAGGTGCAGGAATGGGTCAAGGGCGACCAGCTTAGCGCCGGTCACGCGCGCGCGCTGATCACCGCCGATAACCCAACCGCGCTTGCCCGCAAGGTGATCGACAAGGGCCTCTCGGTGCGTGAGACCGAAAAGCTCGCCAAAGGCGCCGGGACGCGTCCCGCGCGGCAACGCCCGACCGATGAGGCCGATGCCGACACCCGCCTGCTTGCCGCCGATCTGTCGGCGCAACTGAAAATGCAGGTGCGGATCAAACATGCCGGGCATGATGGCGGCCATGTGATCATCACCTATCGCGATCTGGATCAGCTGGACCGGCTCTGTCAGGCGCTCGCCGGTTAGGGCGCAATCTCGCGCAAGATCCCGTTCAAAACCGGGCGACCCTGACGGGTTGCCCATAGCCGGGTCTCATCGCGCTCGATCATCCCCGCCTCTTCGACGATACCCAAACCACGCGCATCAAACCGACCGCCAAGCGCGGCATAACGCGTCAGATCGACCCCTTCGCGCAACCTGATCGACATCAGCAGATATTCAAGCGCATGATCCTGCGCCGACTGAACGACGCGCGACACCTCGCCCGTCCCGCGCGTCTTCACCCGCGCCAGCCAATCCCCCGGCGCGCGGGCCGCGACCGTTTCGACCCGGCCTTCGGGCAAACTCAGCCGCCCATGCGCGCCGGGGCCCACCGCCGCCCAATCGCCCTGTCGCCAATAGATGAGGTTATGGCGGCTCTCAGCCCCCACTCGCGCGTGGTTTGAGACCTCATAGGCAGGCAAGCCCAAAGCGTCCAGATAATCCTGCGTAAACAGATACATGTCCGCCGCGATCTCATCATCCGGCAGGCCCTTCAGCCCACCCGCCGCCTGACGCGCGGCAAAGGCGGTGCCGTCCTCGATGGTCAGTTGATAAAGCGAGAGGTGATCGACGGCCATCGTCGCAGCCTCAGTCAGTTCGGCCTTCCACGCCGCCATATCCTGATGCTGACGCGCATAAATCAGATCAAAGCTGACCCGCCCGAACGCGTCGCGCGCCAGATCATAGGCCCGCCGCGCATCCGCCACGCTGTGCAGCCGCCCCAAACGCCGCAGGTCATTGTCATTGAGCGCCTGCACACCAAGCGAAACCCGGTTCACCCCCGCATCGGCAAATCCCGCGAAGCGGCCCGCCTCAACGCTGCCCGGATTCGCCTCCAGCGTGATCTCGCAATCATTTGCCAGCGGCCACACCGCCCGCGCCGCGTCGATCACGGCGGCAACCGTCTCTGGCTCCATCAGTGAGGGCGTGCCGCCGCCGAAGAAAATGCTGTTCAGCACCCGTCCCGGCACAAGCGCGCCGACCCGCGCGATCTCTGACCGGAGCGCATCGCGCCACGCCGCCTGATCGACAAATGCGGCGACATGGCTGTTAAAGTCGCAATAGGGGCATTTCGAGGCGCAGAACGGCCAATGGACATAGAGCCCGAACCCGCCATGTCGCCAATCCTCGCTCACCCGCGCAGCGCCGTGACTTCGATCTCGATCTTCATCTCGGGCTTGATCAGACCGGCCACAACCATGGTCGCGGCAGGGCGGATCTCGCCCAGATATTCGCCCAAGACTGGCAAGATCTCATCCATCAGGCCCGCATCGGTGATCGTGTATTGCACCCGCACCGTGTCGGCCAGATCAAAGCCGCCCTCACGCAGCGCCGCCCGGATTGTATCAAAGCAGTTGCGCGCCTGATCGGCGGCGCTGTCGGGCATGGTCATGGTCGAATAGTCGTAACCCGTTGTTCCAGATACGAAACACCAGTCGCCCTTGACCACGGCACGGCTGTAACCCATTACCGCCTCGAACGGTGAACCCGAGGAAATCCTACGCAAGCGCCTTCTCCAATTCTGCAAAAGCCAAAGCCCGGTGACTGATCCGGTTCTTCTCCTCAGGCGACATCACGCCCAAAGTCACCTCATGCCCATCCGGCTGGAAAATCGGGTCATAGCCATGCCCCTGCGCACCCTGCGGCGGCCAGACGACCTGTCCGGGCAACACGCCCTCGAACACTTCCTCATGCCCGTCGGGCCATGCCAGAACAAGCGTGCAGCGGAACTGCGCGCGGCGCGGCATGGGCGCATTCACTGCCTCAAGCTCGGCCCATGTCCGCTCCATCGCCATGCCGAAATCGCGGCCCGCGCCGGTCTCGGCCCAATCCGCCGTATAGACCCCCGGCGCACCGCCCAAAGCGTCAACGCAGATCCCGCTATCATCCGCAAGCGCGGGCAGCCCCGTCGCCTCAACTGCCGCGCGCGCCTTGATCCGCGCATTGCCCAGAAAGCTGTCCTCGGTCTCGTCGGGCTCGGCCAGACCCATCTCACCCGCGCCCACGACCTCGATCCCGTAAGGCGTGAACAGCGCGCGCATCTCGTCCAGCTTGCCCGCGTTATGGGTCGCGACCAGCAGCCGCTTTTCCACCAGCTTGCGCATTACAAAACCGCCCTTTGCGCCGCGACCAGTTCGGCCACGCCTGCACCCGCCAGATCCAGCAGACCGCCCATCTCATCGCGCGAAAAGGTCGCGCCCTCGGCGGACATCTGCACCTCGATCAGCCGACCCGCGCCGGTCATCACGAAATTGCCATCGGTCCCGGCCTCGCTATCCTCGGCATAATCCAGATCGACGACCAACTGCCCCGCATAGATCCCGCAAGAGACGGCAGCGACATGATCGACCAAAGGATCGCTCTTGACCAGACCCGCTGCCATCAGCCGGTTCACCGCCAGACGAAGCGCGACCCAACCGCCGGTGATCGCCGCGCAGCGGGTGCCGCCATCGGCCTGAATCACGTCGCAATCAACGGTGATCTGCCGTTCACCCAGGGCCACCCGATCCACACCGGCCCGCAGCGACCGACCTATAAGCCGTTGAATCTCCACGGTTCTACCACCCTGCTTGCCCTGCGCCGCCTCGCGCCGCATCCGCGTGTTGGTGGCGCGCGGCAGCATCCCGTATTCCGCCGTCACCCAGCCCTGACCCGCGCCGCGCAGAAACGGAGGCACCTTTTCATCGACCGAGGCGCTGCACAGCACATGGGTATCGCCAACCCGGATCAGGCATGACCCTTCGGCATGTTTCATCACCCCGGTTTCAATTGAAATCGGGCGCATTTCGCTTAACTTACGGCCTGATGGGCGCATCGCTTGATCCTTTCGGCTGTTTGCGCCAGTTACAGGCCAGTCCGTGCAGGACGCAACAGGAAAGCCATGACCAACCCGCTGCTTGCCGAACTGAACGAGCGTTCCCGTGAGGTCTTCCGCCGCGTGGTCGAGGGCTATCTGACCACGGGTGAGCCGGTCGGCTCGCGCAGCCTCACCCGTGAGTTCAGCGAAAAGATCAGCGCTGCGACGATCCGCAATGTGATGCAGGATCTGGAGCTGATGGGCCTTCTGGATGCGCCTCATGTCTCGGCGGGGCGGATGCCGACGCAGGCGGGGCTGCGGCTGTTTGTGGACGGGTTGATGGAGATCGACACCGTCGCCCCCACCGACCGCGACCAGATCGAACAGACGCTGGGCGGCGCTTCGGACATCGCCACCCTGCTTGATCGGGTGGGCGGTGCGCTTTCCTCGCTGACGCAGGGCGCCTCGCTTGTCCTCAGCCCCAAACATGAGGCGCCGATCAGGCATATTGAGTTCGTCTCGCTTGCCCCCGACCGCGCGCTTGTCGTGCTGGTCTTTTCCGACGGCCATGTCGAGAACCGCATCTTTACCCCCGCGCCGGGTCAGACGCCCTCATCCATGCGTGAGGCGGGGAATTTCCTCAACGCTCTGGCGGCAGGCCGCACCATGACCGAGCTGCGCCGCCAGATCGGGCATGAGATCACAAGACGCAGGCAGGAGCTTGACAGCCTCGCCGCTGATCTGGTGCAGCAGGGGCTGGCGCAATGGGAAAGCGACCATGCCGATGCGCGGCTGATCGTGCGGGGCCGGGCGAACCTTCTGGGTGCCCAATCCGAGGATCTGGAACGCATCCGCGTGCTGTTCGATGACCTTGAACGCAAGCGCGACATTGCCGAGTTTCTGGAACTGGCCGAGAATGGCGACGGGGTGCGGATCTTTATCGGCTCTGAGAACAAGCTTTTTTCACTTTCGGGTTCCTCTCTGGTGGTTTCTCCCTATATGAATGCCGACCGAAAGATCGTTGGCGCGGTGGGGGTCATCGGTCCGACGCGGCTCAATTACGGGCGCATCGTGCCGATTGTTGATTACACAGCGCAGCTTGTCGGCCGGGTGCTGTCCGGGAAAAAGGGTTGAGATATGACGAATGAACGCGATGAAAACACCGAAAGCCCCGAGGTTGATCTGACGGATCCCCTCGCTGATCCTCTGGCCGATCCCGGCGACGAGATCGAGCGTCTGACTACTGAGCGTGATGAGCTGCGCGACCGTTTCATGCGCGCGCTTGCCGATGCCGAGAACGCCCGCAAGCGCGGCGAAAAGGACCGCCGCGATGCCGAGAAATACGGCGGCTCGCGTCTGGCTCGCGATCTGCTGCCGGTCTATGACCACCTCAACCGCGCGATTCAGGCCGTCCCCGAGGAAAGCCGTGAGGGCAATGCCGCGCTGCTGGAAGGGGTTGAACTGACCCTGCGCGAACTCGCGAATATCTTTGCAAAACATGGGATTATCGTTCTTGCCCCCGAACTGGGGACCAGGTTCGACCCGCAGCTGCATGAGGCGATGTTCGAGGCCCCCGTCCCCGGCACCGTCGCCGGTGAGATCATTCAGGTCATGGATAACGGCTTTATGCTGCATGATCGGCTGTTGCGTCCGGCCAAGGTCGGCGTATCCTCGACCCCTGCCGCAAGCTGATTTCAGACACAGACCCGAAAGGACCACCCATGCCGCAGCATTTCCTGCTGGACGAAGACGAAGAAGACCGTGAGGACGCGCCGCAGCCCGAACAGGGTCTGGGCCTGCCCGACAGCGCCAATATCGGCAAACTTTACTTCAAATCGCGCAATGTGATCGTTGCCGGGCCGATCAATGACAAGCTGGCGCAGCGCACCGTCGCGCATCTGCTGGCCTTGGCCGAGGACGGGGATGAGCCGATCAATATGCTGATCTCGTCGCCCGGCGGCCATGTCGAATCCGGCGATATGATCCATGACATGATCAAGTTCATCAAGCCGCGCGTGCGCACCATCGGTTCGGGCTGGGTGGCCTCGGCGGGCGCGCTGATCTTTGTCGGGGCTGCGAAAGAGGACCGCTATTGCCTGCCCAACACGCGGTTTTTGCTGCATCAGCCCTCGGGCGGGATCGGCGGCACCTCGTCCGACATGATGATCCAGGCCGAACAGGTCCGCCTGATGCGCGAGCGGCTCAACCAGATCTTTGCCGACGCCACCGGCCAGAGCATCGACAAAATCGAGGCCGACACGCAGCGCGACTTCTGGCTCAACACGCAAGAGGCGCTGGATTACGGGCTGCTCGGCCAGGTCATCAACTCGGTCGATGATCTGAAATGAGCCTGACGATCCGCCCCGCCACCGCGGCGGATCATGCCGCGATCTGGGCGATCCTAGAGCCGGTCTATCGCGCGGGTGAAACCTACTCTATCCCGCGCGATATCAGTGCCGATGATGCGCTTGCCGACTGGTTCGCGGCCCCCTTCACCGGTTTTGTGGCCGAGGACGGGGGCGCGGTGCTTGGTGTCTCGCATATCGGTGCGAACCGTCCCGGCGGCGGCGATCACGTCGCCAATGCGGGCTTTGCGACCTCGCCCGCCGCGCGCGGGCGGGGCGTGGCCCGCGCCTTGTGCCGCCATGCTTTGGCATGGGCCAAGACGCAGGGTTTCCGCGCCATGCAGTTCAATTTCGTCGTCTCAACCAATGCCGATGCGGTGCATCTGTGGCAATCCGAAGGCTTTGCCATCGCCGGTACCCTGCCCGGTGCATTCGCGCATCCCGCCCTTGGCGATGTGGATGCCTTCGTGATGTATCGCCGCCTGTAACCGGCAAGGCCGCCCTGCCGGTCAATAATCGCGCTCGTAATAAAGCCCAAGCGTCGAATTGCCATCCGTCCCGACCGAGCCGCGCGCGGTCAGCGAAGGCGTCAGGTCAAGGTTCAGATTGACCCGCGTGTCGCCATCGCCGCCCACCTCGACATCGGTATAGACATTGCGCGACAGATAGCGCCCCGCCCGGACCGAGACATTGCCCTCATCATCTGAGGTAAAGTCCAGATCGTCCAAGCCCATGGAATCGCGCAAATTTCCAATGACCCCCGCGCCGCCCTGACCAGCCAGAACCGCAATCGCATTGGCCAGTTGCGCGGCTTGCAGCGCGGTGATGTTTTCCAGCCCGCGCCCGAACAGCAGCTGCGACAGAACCTCTTCCTGCGGCAATTCGGGCGTCGATTCAAAGCGGATCTCCGGCTCCATGATCTCACCGTCGATGATGATCCGCGTGGTCAGGTCGCTTTGCACATTGGTCGCGACCAGCCGCAGGATCGGGCGCAGGTCGCCCTGCAACTCGATCAGCCCCTCAGTCAGATCAAAGCGCTTGCCAAGCAGATCGACGCGGCCCCGGATCAGCTCAAAGAAGCCGATCGGCACCACATTGCGCGCCGTGCCGGTGATGCGGATTGAGCCGCCAAGTTCCGCATCCACCCCGCGCCCGCGCACGAAAATCTGGTTCGGCGCCTCGATGTTCAGATCCAGCCGAAGCGGCGTCGCGGGGGGCGTCGCGGCGGGCCCGCCAAGGTTCGCCTGTTGCGCGGCAAGGCTGCCGAATGGCTCCAGCCCGGCGCGGGCGCGGGTCGTGCGCACCGCCCAGCTATCGCCGCGATGGATCATTTCCGGGATCTCACGCGCGCCGCCAAGCCCGGTCGAGGGGATGCGAATCTCGGCCTCGCTCACAAGCACGGTGCCTGAGATCAGCGCCCCATCGGCCAGCACCCCGCTGGCGGTGACCACGCCATTCAGCCGCGCCTCATACAAGGCCGGGTCGCGCAGCACCATGTCGTTGAGCCGGATCGTCACATCGACCGAGGGGCTGCCGCGCAGGTTGATCGGCCCGGAGAGGGTCAGCCCGCCGCCCGCCGACATCTGCCCCGCGCCGTCCAGATTGATCAGCCCTCGATCCAGATTGGCGGTGATATTCAGCCCCTCAAGCCGCATCCCAAGACGCGGATCGGCCACGCTGGCATTGCTCAGCCGGATCGTGCCGGTCAGCGAATCCAGATCCGGCGGCCCGTCCAGCCGCAGATCAAAACTGATCGGCCCCTCGATGCTGCGGGTGCGGATGAACGGGTTGGCCACGGCGGCATTGCTGATCCCCGACATGGCGATATTCGCGGTTGAAAAATCGCTGGCCGCGGTGCCCGCGATCTGGGCGCGGGTGCCGCCCGGCCCGGTCGCGGCGATGTCGATCTCATAGGCATCCGCGCCTTGCCGGATGGTGCCGGTGGCCTGCGCGGGCCCGGTCAGCCCCGGCACCAGCAGGTCCAGATTGGCCAGCCGCGCATCCAGGTTCAGCGCCTGTTGCGGGTCGCCGCTGGCGATGATCTGCGCTTGCGGGTTGCGGGCGTCAAGCCGCTGGATCTCGATCCGCTGCCCGTCCTGCACGATCTGCGCGTCAAAGCGGGTCTGCCCCGCCAGCAGCCGGTCGGCCTGCGCGTTGCCGGTGCCCAGATTGGTGGCGGTGCCGCTGGCCTCGATCAGCCGCGCGCCGCCGGTCTGGTCCTGCACCCGCGCGACAGCGTCGATGCCGCCACGCAACCCGCCGCCGATGAAGGACAGATCACCCGAGGCCAGCCGCGCCGTCACATCGGTCACGCCCGCGCCCACCGTCCCGCTGGCCTGCGCGTTCAGCCGGGCGTTGCGCAATGTGGCATCGTCCAGCGTGATCACGCCGCCCTGCTCTGTGCCGGTCGCGGCGAACTGGGTCTGACCGGCCAGCGCGGCATCAAGCTGCCCCTGACCGATCGTCAGATCATTGCCGGTGCCGGTCACGTCAAAGCGGCGCAGCCCGCCCTGATCGACCACATGGCCCTGCGCGTTGATCCCGCCGCCAAAGCCGCGCCCCAGAAAGCCCAGATCGGCTGCGGCCAACCTTGCATTCAGGTCGGTCACCCCGTCGCCGATGGTGCCTTGCGCCTCGGCGCTGAGCCGGGCGTTCTCGATCCGGGCGGTATCGATGGTGATGGTGCCGCCCTGTTCCTTGCCGCGCGCGATGATCCGCGTCTCACCGGCCAGCGCGGCATCGGCCTGCGCCTGACCCAGCGCGATATCCTGCCCCGTCCCGTCCAGCGTGAAGGCCCGCGCGCCCGCGCCGTCATCGCGCAGGCTGGCCTCACCCGCAAGCCGACCGCGCCAGCCAAGCCCAAGCGCGGCCAGATCGCTGATCTCAAGATCGGCGGTCGCGTCGGTGCCGTCCGGCCCGATCATCCCCTGCGCCGAGATCCGCGCCTGTTCATTGGTGATCTCGGCCCGGTCGATGCGGAAATTGCGGTTCTGTTCAAAGGCGCTGATATCGATATTGGTGTCGCCCGAGAGCATCCCGTCCGCCTGCACCTGCCCCAGCGACAGGTCGCGCCCGGTGCCGGTCACGGTCAGTCGCCGACCCGCATCTTCGTCAATCAGCCGCGCATTGGCGTCAAGACTGCCGCCCCAGCCGCGCCCGAAAGCGGCCAGATCGGCGATGGAGACGGTGGCGGTGGCATCCGTCGTCTCGCCAATCTGGCCATGCGCGGTCGCGCTCATCTGGTCATTGGTCAGGTCCAGCCGATGAATGGTGATGTCGCCATCCCGTTCGTCGGCATGGAGCGCAAAGCGCGTCTCCCCGGTCAGCGCGCCGTCCACCTCTTGCTGACCCAGCCGCAGATCGGTGCCGGTGCCGGTGGCGCGGATCACCCGCGCGCCGTCTTCCGTCACGACCGAGCCATCGGCGCGCAGCCCGCCCGACAGGCCACGGTCGAACGCGGCCAGTTCCGGCACCTCGACAACAATCGTGGCGTTCAGGTCATCGGCGACAAAGCGGCCATTGCCCTGCACATTGATCTGGGGGTTGGTCAGCCGCAATTGTTCGACCTGAAACCCGTCGCCGGTCTCGGCAACCACGGCGGCAAGCTGGGTCTGGCCGGCGAAGCCGCCGTCAATTTCCTTGATCCCGGTTTGCAGGTCGCGGGCCATGCCCTCAAGGTTCAGCCTCCGCGCGCCCGCAGGCCCCGACAGGATCGCCTGCGCCCGCATCGAGCCGCTGAAATTTTCGTCCAGATCGTCCAGCCCCGGCACGTCAAAGACGGCAATCACGCTGCTGCTGTCACTGGCGATAAGGCCCTCGGCGTCAAAGCGGATGCGCTGCGCGTTGATTGAGACCTCGCGCAGCTCAATCCCGTCCTCATCGCGGCGGACGGATGCGATGATCGTCGATTCACCGGCCAGCAGGCGGTCGGCCTGATCCTGATCGACGGTGATATCGGTGCCGGTGGCCTCGATGTCCACGTCAAAGATATCGGACAGCAACTGATAATAGCCGTTGATCCGGGCATCGGCCCGCCCGGTCAGGTCGCGACCGGCAAAGCCCGACAGGGTGGACAGGTCGCGATGCGCCGCCGTGACCTCACCCGACAGGACGATCCCGCTAGATAGCCCGTCAATCGTCGCCTCACCGCCAAGGCTGACCGTGTCGGTGCCGATATTGAGGCCGGTCAGATGGACCACCTGCCCCGGCACGAATTCGAAATTGGTGCTGCCGCCCAGATTGTCGCCCACCGCCTGCCGCAGATTGTCATCGGTAAAGGACAGCATATTCGCGGCAAAGCGGATCGCGCCGTCAATCGCGGTCAGCGACATCTCATCATCCAGCTGCACCTGACCCTGACCGTTGAGATCAAGCGCGGCCAGCGTCATCTCAGGCCGCACGATATCGGCAAGCCAGCCATCCAGCGACCAGCCCGAGCTTTTCGCCGCGTCATAATCCAGCACAAGCCGACCGGAGCGCACGGTGGTGTCGGTCTCAATCCCGGGGATGCGCACCGGCAGGCTGGCCTCGGCCACACCGGCCTCAGCGCCGAACAGGATGGTCAGCGCCGCGCGGATCGGGGCGGTGTCGTCATTGGTGGCAAGGTTGCCGTCGATTTTCAGCGCGTTGGTGTCCAGCGTCAGCGACGGCACCAGCAGGCGCCCGTCCTCTCCCAGCCAGCCCTCAGCGGCCAGCAGCGCATTGTTGCCAAAGAACTCGGCCCCGTCCTCGGGCAAGAGGCTGCCCACATCGCCACCGATCTGGATGGTGAACAGGCTGCCGGTGCCGCCTTGGGCGTCCGGCGCCTCGGCGGTGGCCAGCGAGACGGCGCCGGTGATGCGCGGCTGGCCGTCGGTGGCCAGCTGGATGTCGGTGGTGAAATCGCTCAGCGGGCCTTCGCCCTGAATATGCGCGCTGACCGCCGGGCGTCCATGCAGGCCGATGATATTGGCGAACAACCCGTCCGCCTCTTCGTCAAGGGTCAGATCCAGGCTGAGAACCCGCGTCGTGTTGCTGAACGCGCCGTCAAACACGAAAGAGCCGCGCTTGCCGTCCAGCCGCTCAATCGTCAGGTCGGCATTGCCCTCACCACCTGACAGGCTCATCTGGCCGGTGACCGCCAGATCGACCGGCTCACCGACGAAATCCGGGCCGAGCGAGACGCGTTCGGCGTTGATCTGGCCGATATTGATGCCGACCGGCAGTTCGGGCAGGGCAAAGGGCCGCGCCTCGGGCGTGGGGCGGTCGGCGTCCTGTTCCGGTTGCGGTGGGCGCGGGATCTCGATCAGGCGGGCGGACAGCTCACCGATATCGACATTGCCGGTAAAGAGCCGCGCGCGGTTCCACTGAATCGCGCCGTCATGGAGCGTCATCCAGATGCCGTTATCATCGGCAATGGTGATCGTCTGGAAGGTTGCGCGCGAGGACAAGGCGCCCTCAAACCCGGTGATCCGCACCTCACGGCCCGCGGCTGACAGGCGGGTCTGAAGAAACCGGGTCAGAAAGCCCACATCGTCGGATTCCTGCTGCGAGATATCGGCGGCGCTGTCGCGGTTTTGCGCGGTGGCCACGCCCGGAAGGATCAGCGCGAGGCAAAGAACAACGCTCAGAACAGTGGCCAGTTTTCGCATCACTTGTCGCATCAGAACGCCTGTCCCAAGCCCAGATAAAGCTGGATGTTATTGTCGGCCTCGCCCCGGATCGGGGTGGCCACGTCAAAGCGCAACGGCCCGATCGGCGTGCGATAGCGCAGGCCCAGACCCGCGCCCGCGATCCAGTCTCTGCTGCCGCCGAAGCTGCCCTCGGACCAGACCTGCCCGGCATCGACAAAGCCCACGACGCCGATATTCTCGCGGACCATGAACCGCGCCTCGGCGCTCAGCGTGGCAAGGCTCATCCCGCCGGTATAGATGGTTTCGCCATTCTCACCGCGCAGCACATCGGTGCCCAGATATTCGAACGGAAAGCCCCGGACCGAGCCGCCGCCGCCCGCATAGAACAGATATTCTGGCGGCGTCTCGGCCAGATCGGGACCGATTATGCTTCCCAGCCGCGCGCGCCCGGCAAGGGTCAGCCGGTCATCGGTCATAAAGCTGTGGTAATAGCGCCCCTCGCCGATCAGGCTGATGCCCGAGCCGGTCGTGCCAAGCCCGTAAAACGGCGTCGCATCGCCGCGCAGCCAATAGCCCCGGCGCGCATCGGTGCTGTTGTCGCGCCGGTCGATGGTGATGGTGGTTGGCAGTGACAGCGCGCGATATTCGCGCCGCCCCGCCTCATCGTCAACGCGGCTCCAGCCGTAGCGGATGGCGATATCGGCGGTGATCTCGTCGCTGTGATAGTGGTTGAAGCCAAGCGCGGCCCAGATCCGGTCCTCGTTATAATCCGGCTCACGGTCGGCCAGCGCGCCCAGCTCGACATAGCCGGTCGTGTCCGCGGTCAGCGTGGCGGGCCGTTCCAGCCGCATTCCCACGCTGTAATCAATCGCATCGCTGTCGGATTTGATATCGCTGATCCGGCCCTCGATGCGCAGCCTTTCGCCGCCGCCCAGAAGGTTGCGATGGATCCAATAGGCTGAGACCATGGCCCCATCGACATTCGAGATCTCAAACGCCGCGCCGATCCGCCGCAGTTTTTGCTCAACGACCGTGAGCCCCATGTCAAGCGAGTTGTCGGGGTTCACCGTCTCTGCCTCAACCAGCGTGATCGCGGAAAACACGCCCGAGCGGCGCAGCCTAGTGCGCACATCGTCGATCAGCGCGGGGTCAAAGCGTTCGCCCTCGGGATAGCCCGCGATTTTCTCCAGACGGCGCGGGTTCATGCGCTCATATCCGGTCATATGCAGCCGGCCAAAGGTGACAATCGGGCCGGGGTTCAGCCGGACATCGGATTCGATCACCGACTGGTCATGGTCCGCGATGATCTCACTATCCGCGACCTCTGCCTTGGCCGCGCCATGGCTGCGCCAGTCGCTGATTGCGGCGCTTGTCGCGCGGCGGATCACGCCGGTTTGGGCGACCTGTCCCACGGCATAGGCGTCAATCGGCTGGGTGCCGGGGGCCAGAGGCGCCAGATCGGCGCGGGCGAAGTGGAATTGCGGGCCGGGATCGACCGTCACTACCACCTCACCCACCGAAGGCGGCGCGTCCAGCGGGGCGATTTCCGCCGCCTCAACCCCGTCCAGCGTGATCGAGATGACGACAGAGAAATAGCCCTCATCATACATCACGCCCAGCACCCGCGCATAATCGGCGCGGGCGGCGGCCAGAATGTCCTGCCCGGTGGTCCGGTCCTCACCCAAAGCCGACGCCAAAAGCGAGGCGTTGCGCATCGGCCGGATCAGGTCGTTATCGCCGTCGCGCACCACAAAGCGCAGCAGCACCTGCGGCGCATCGCGGCTGGCGGTGGTGACGGTGGCGCGGTCGCGCCCGCCGAACAAACCGGAAAAGGGTGAGGATGACTGCGCCACAGTCTGTGTTGCCATCACGCCGATGATAACCGCGCCGATTCCGATGCGTGTCCGCTGATCCATCCCGCCCCTCATAGTTTGGGCAGATGCTACAGCATCCACCCGCAATTTCCACCCGGATAAGGCGGGCTTCGGCGGGAATTAACCTATGTTAACGCGGCCAGACAGCCCGAAAGCGCGGCATGATCGTCCTCCATCAGGTAGATGCCGGTCGCCTCGGGAATGTCGCGCATCTGGTCCGATCTGCCAAAGCCCTGCGCGATCTGCGCCCCGTAGCGGCCCAGCGTCCGCGCATTGGACCCGGCCAGCCAGATCCCCGCGCCGGGCATAAAGCGCACCGCCATCTCACGCAGCAATTCGCCAAACAGCCGCGCCATCAGCGCGACGGTTTCGCTGCCCGCATCGGCAATGGCTTCGGGCGTCTCATCCCGCCCGGTCAGCGCCTTATGCAACCGCGCCAGGCCCGGCCCGGCGAACAGGGCCTCGGTCGAACTGAAAGCCTTGGCCCCCTCGCCCAGCAGACCTGTAAGCTGCGCGTGGATGGTTGCGGGCAAGGCGGTGTGCCCCTCTTCGGCCTCAAGACAGAGCGCGCCATCGCGACCCAAAAGCACCGGGCAGATATTGAATCCGGTCCCCGCATTCACGACCAGAGCCTGCCGGTTCCAGTCGCCGCCCGGGGCTTCCCGAACGGTGGCGCGCGGTGCCTGTGTCAGCGGCCTGACCGCATGGCCAAGCGCAATCATATCGTTGATCAGCAACGCTTTTTTCGCGCCGGTCTGCGCCATAAGCCCCTCAGTGCTGAGCTGCCAGTCACGATTGGTCAGCCGCGCCGCGCCGCCCCGCACCGGCCCCGCCACCGCCATGCAGACGGCCTCAATGTGCGGATGGCCCTGCGCGGCCAGATAATCGGCGATCACATCGTCAAAGCGCGGGTAATCATCGCCGCGATAGCGCGCCACGCTGTCCGGCCGCACCGCATCCCCGGCCAGCGCCAGCCGTGCATTGGTTCCGCCCAGATCCGCCACCAGAACAGCCATCATCCCCTCCGCCTTGCTCAACCCGATATGACGCAGCCGCGCGCAAGGCGCAATCGCCCCTGCGTTCATTGTATCTTAACAGGTGCGATGCTAAGGGGCGGCAACCGCTTTTTGCAGGACGCACCGATGACCGATCACATTATCCGCGACATTTCGCTGGCCGATTTCGGCCGCAAGGAACTGGACATTGCCGAAACCGAAATGCCGGGCCTGATGGCGCTGCGTTCCGAATATGGCGCGGCGAAACCGCTGGCGGGGGCGCGTATCGCGGGCAGCCTGCATATGACCGTGCAGACGGCAGTGCTGATCGAGACGCTTGTCGCTCTGGGCGCCGAGGTGCGTTGGGCCTCGTGCAACATCTATTCGACGCAGGACCACGCGGCGGCGGCGATTGCGGCGGCGGGCATCCCGGTCTTTGCCATCAAGGGCGAGACGCTGGACGAATACTGGTCCTATACCGACCGGATTTTCCAGTTCGCGGATGGCGCGAACATGATCCTTGACGATGGCGGCGATGCGACGCTCTATATCCTGATCGGCGCGCGGGTCGAGGCGGGCGAAACCGCCCTGATCGAGACCCCGCAAAGCGAAGAGGAAGAAGCCCTGTTCGCCCAGATCAAACGCCGTCTGGCGGAAACCCCGGGCTGGTTCACCCGTCAGCGCGACCTGATCCAGGGCGTGTCCGAGGAAACCACCACCGGCGTGCATCGCCTCTATGATCTGCACAAGAACGGCCAACTGCCCTTCCCGGCGATCAATGTGAACGACTCCGTCACCAAGTCGAAATTCGACAATAAATACGGCTGCAAGGAAAGCCTTGTTGACGGCATCCGCCGCGCCACCGATGTGATGATGGCGGGCAAGGTCGCGGTGGTCTGCGGTTACGGCGATGTCGGCAAAGGCAGCGCGGCCTCGCTTGCCGGTGCGGGCGCGCGGGTCAAGGTGACAGAGGTCGATCCGATCTGCGCGCTTCAGGCCGCGATGGACGGGTTTGAGGTGGTGCGGCTTGAAGACGTGGCCGACAGCGCCGATATTTTCGTGACCACCACCGGCAACAAGGATGTGATCCGGCTGGAGCATATGCGTGAGATGAAGGATATGGCCATCGTCGGCAATATCGGCCATTTCGACAATGAAATTCAGGTCGCGGCGCTGCGGAACCACAAATGGACCAACATCAAGGATCAGGTGGACATGATCGAGATGCCCTCGGGCAACCGGATCATCCTTCTGTCGCAGGGCCGTCTGCTGAATCTGGGCAACGCGACGGGGCATCCCAGCTTCGTGATGTCGGCCAGCTTCACCAATCAGGTTCTGGCCCAGATCGAGCTGTGGACCAAGGGCGAGGATTACCCGCCGGGCGTCTACATCCTGCCGAAACATCTGGACGAGAAAGTGGCCCGGCTGCATCTGGAGAAGGTGGGCGCGCGGCTGACCGAGCTGTCGCCGGAACAGGCGGCCTATATCGGCGTGACGCCCCAGGGGCCGTTCAAATCGGATCACTACCGATATTAAGCCTGCGCTGGCTTTGGGGCGCTTTGGGCGCCCTTTTTCTGGCTTTGGCGGTGATCGGGGCGGTTCTGCCGGTCATGCCGACCGTGCCGTTCCTGATCGTGGCCAGCTATTGCTTTGCGCGATCCTCGCCCCGGATGCAGCGGTGGATGCTGGAACATCCGACCTTCGGGCCGCAACTGGTCGCATGGCAAACCCATCGCGCCATCCCGCGCACCGCCAAGATCATCGCGCTTGTCAGCATGGCGGTGGGCGCGGTGATGGGTGGCTTTGTGCTGCAACCCTGGATGTGGGCGGTGCAGCTGGCGATTCTGGCCGCCGTCGCCGCCTATATCTCCACCCGCCCCGCGCCGCCAAAAGCCTGACTGTCTTTTGTCCCCAAATATCCTCGGGGTGAATTGACGCCGCAGGCGGCAAGAGGGGCAGACAGCCCCTTGCCCTCGCGCTTGGGTGACACGACAGCAGAGCGGGCCCCGAACACAATTTCTTGATTAATATTCGTTTATAGGCCAGCCTTTCGCCATGACGCGGGCAACCGCCTCTTTCCACCACCGCAAAGGGACGCACCATGAGCAAGCGTGACGAGTTGATCGAGAAATACGCCAAGGATATCAAGGACAAGATCGGTGAAACCCCCGATATGGACCTGCTGCGCAAGGTCACGATCGGCTGCGGCCCGTCGATCTACAACGCGGATGCCGAAACCGTCGCGACCAGCGATCCCGAAGAGGTCGCCCGCGTGCGCAACAACTTTCTGATCAAAAAGCTGGGCCTGGCCGACAATGACAAGCTGGATGAGGCCATGGACAAGGTGGTTGCGGCTTACGGCCAGTCGAACCCGCGCAAATATCGCGCGGTGGTCTATTACCTGCTGACCCGCCATTTCGGCAAGGAATCGGTCTACGCCTAAGCGGCGCTCGCGGGGCCTCAGCTCTGCGTGATCAAGCCCTTGATTCCCATGACATGCTCCGGGGCGGCGGCGCAGGCTGCCTCGGCCAGTGCCGCCGCATCATCCATCAGCGCCTCCGGCGTCGAAAGCCGGTCAACCAGACCCCATGAGAGCGCCTCAACAGCGTCGATTTTCTGGCCCGCCATCAGGATCATCTTGGCCCGCGACGGCCCGATCAGCGCCGCCAGCCTGCGCGGATCACTGGGTTGCGGCAAAAAGCCAAGCCGCATCACCGGGTAGAAGAACCGTGCCTCGGGCACCGCGATGCGCAGATCGCAGGCCAGCACCATGCCAAAGGCGCCGCCCGCCAAAGTCCCGTTCAGCGCCGCGATAGTCAGGCAAGGCATCGTCGCCACCCGCGCCGAAAGCCGTTCCCACAGGGGCGAGGTCGCCAGCCCGGCCCGTGCCTCATCCAGATCCGCACCCGCCGAGAACACCTTTCCGTGAGCGGTCAGCACCACCGCCCGGCAGGGCAAAGCGGCAATATCGTCAAGGGCTTGCGTCAGCGCCTCCAGCATCTCGCCGGTCAGCGAGTTCGCTTTGTCGGGCCGATTGATCGAAATCACCGACAACTTTTCGTGGATTGCCGCGTTAATCATGCTCATTGCCTTTCGGTCGCTGCCGGAATGTGAGACAAGTTCGCCAATTCTTGCCAACAGAACAAGGTGCAGAAGATGAAACGGTTTTATGGATTTACGGCTCTGGCCCTTGTGATGGCGACGCCCGGCTGGGCGCTGTCACCGCAAGAGGCATGGGATGCCTTGCAGCAATATTATCTGCGTGCCGGACTTGAGCTGACCACAGAAGGCGAGGCGGTCGAGGGCGACGCCCTTGTCGTGCGCAATGTGCAAAGCGCGCAGGATCAGCAAGGCGTGTCTATTCATCTGGAATTTGGCGACATGCGGTTCGAGCCGGCCGAGGCCGATGCAGTTCGCGCCCTTGTCGCGGATCAGGGTCGCGGCGAAGTGACGGTCGACACGCCTGACGGGCCGATGACCATGCCGATCACGATGAATTATCCCGGCGCGGTCACCACGATCAGCGGCACGGCTGGCGACATGACCTTCCAATCGGTGATGCCGACGCTGGAAATGGTGATGGTCGCCAACGTCCCCGATGATGGCAAAACCGTCGAAATGCCGATCACGCTGCGCGCCACTGGTCTTGAACTGACCGATCAGGTCACCGGCACCACCGACATGACCTCGACGCAGGAATTCTCGGTCCAGCGGGTTGAGATGGCGCTGTCGGGTCGCGAGACCGCAACGGCTGAAGATGTCGATGTGTCCGAGCTGACCGGCCGCGACCGTGAGGCCGCCAAGCATGGCCATTCGGACAACGATAACCGGCTGGTCGCGCTTGACGCTCTGATCGGGATTGACGGCATCTCGGGCAATGCCCGCAGCGTCATGCCCGAGGCGGCGACCACCGCCATGGCCGATGGCGATATGTCGGCGGCGATGCGCGCGGGTTTCGATGTGAATGCGGTGATCAACTACACCGGCATGAGCATCACCGGCAGCATGGAAGGCGTCGATGATGACGGTGAGACCGAAACCGGCTCAATGGAAATGACCGGCGGTGCGGGTTCGCTGTCGGTGGCGATGAACAGCAATCAGCTTGGCTATCAGGCCGCGCTTGACTCGCTTGACGTGACGGTCAACTCGAATGAGCTTCCGTCGCCGGTCAACCTGACCGTTGGCCCGCAGGCGGTGGATGTGCAGCTGCCTGCCCTTGCGGGCGACGCGCCGCAGCCCTTCAAGATCGCCAATTCGGCTGAAAACATCGTGCTGTCGGATTCGACCTGGGATCTGTTCGATGAGGAACGCGCCCTGCCGCGCGAACCCGCCTCGTTCGATATCGACCTGACCGGCAATGTGGTGATGAACCGCGACCTGATGGATCGTGAGACCGAAGAGCTGATGAACCGGCTCAACGATCCCGAACTGACCGATGATCAGCGTGATGAGATCATCAACCAGGTGATGGAGATGGGCTCGCCCGCCGATCCGCGTGATGTCTCGATCAACCAGTTCGCGCTGTCGCTGCTGGGTGCGAGCATCACCGCCAACGGCCAGCTTGAGGTGCCCGAGGGCGGTTCGGTCGATGCGCCCGTCGGCAATCTGTCGGCGCGTTATGAGGGCGTGAACGCGCTGCTGGACACGCTGGGCGCTGCCGGGATCATTCCCGCCGATCAGATGATGGGCGTTCGCATGGGCCTGATGATGTTCGCCCGCGCGGATGGTGAGGACCGGATGGTGACGGATCTTGAATTCCGCGAGGACGGCTCGATCTTTGCCAACGGCCAGCAAGTTCGCTAAAGCCGGATCAACGGAATGCAGAAAGGGGCGGGCCGTGGGCCTGCCCTTTTTATTTGGGATGTGATGGATGCTGGAAAAACTGACCGAAGCGATGTTGCGCGCCGCCCGCGCGGCAGGCGCGACTGAGATCGAGGCGGTGGCCGCGCGCCAGGAATCGACCTCGATCGATGTGCGGGCGGGGCGGCTGGAACAGGCTGACCGGGCGGAATCTCTGGATCTTGGCCTGCGGGTGCTGATCGGCGGGCGGCAGGCGATTGTCACCTCATCCGACCCCTCCGACGCGGCGATTGAGCAGATGGCGCTGCGGGCTGTCGCCATGGCGCGTGAGGCGCCGGTGGATGACACGCTGGGGTTGGCCGATCCCGACCAGTTGGCCCGCGACCGCGATGTCTCGCGGCTCGATCTGCTGGACGATGCCGCCCCGCCCGCGCCCGCCGATCTGGAGGCATGGGCGCGGCAGGCCGAGGCGGCGGCATTGTCGGTTCAGGGCGTCTCGACCGTCGAATCGGCAGGCGCGGCATATGGTCGCCGAGAAACCCGCTTTGCCGCCAGCAACGGTTTTGAGGGCGGCTCGGCGCGCTCTCAGCACAGCCTCTCCTGCATCGCCATCACCGGGCAGGGCAGCGGGATGGAGCGCGATTACGCGGGCGAGGGCCGGGCGCATCTGGCCGATATGCCGGACCCGGGTGAGATCGGCAGGCTTGCGGGTGAGCGGGCGGTCGAACGCAAGGGCGCGGTCAAGCCGCCGACCGGCAGCTTTCCGATCCTCTATGATGAGCGGGTCTCTTCCGGGCTGATCGGTCACATTCTGGGGGCGATCAATGGCGTGTCCATCGTGCGGGGCTCGTCCTGGCTGCGGGACGCGCTGGGTGAGCTTGTCCTGCCAGAGACCCTGACCCTGACCGAAGAGCCGCATCTGCCGCGCATGGGCGCCTCTCGGCTGTTTGATGCCGAAGGGCTGGGGACGGCGCGCCGCGATTTGATTGCCGGGGGCGTGCTGACCGGCTGGCTGCTGGATCTTGGCACGGCCCGCAAGCTGGGGCTGGACAGCACCGCCAACGCGGTGCGCGGGCTTGGCTCACCGCCGGGGCCGGGCGCGTCGAATATCGTGCTGAGCCCAGGGGTTGAGAGCCGCGATGACCTGATCTCGGCGATGGGGCGCGGGCTGGTCGTGACCTCGATGCTGGGGGCCTCGATCAACCCGACCACGGGGGATTATTCGCGCGGGGCCTCGGGGTTCTGGGTCGAGAACGGGCGCATCAGCCATCCGGTCAACGAATGCACCATCGCGGGCAATCTGCGCGATATGCTGCGCACGCTGCGGCCTGCCAATGACGCGCGGGACTGGCGCAGCCACCGGGTGCCCAGCCTGCTTGTCGAGGGGATGACCGTTGCCGGAGCGTGACCTTGACCTGCTGACCCGCGCGGCCCATGAATCCGGCGATATCGCCCGCAAATACTGGCGCAAATCGCCCGAGACATGGGAAAAGGATGCGGGCGCGGGGCCTGTGACAGAGGCCGATCTGGCCGTCAACGCGCATCTGGAACAGCGGCTTCTGGCGGCGCGGCCTGATTACGGCTGGCTGTCTGAGGAAAGCACCGATGACGCCTCTCGGCTGGATGCGGAGCGCTGTTTCATCATTGACCCGATTGACGGCACCCGCGCCTTTATCGACGGGCAACAGGGGTTTTCGCACTCGCTGGCGGTGGCTGAGGGCGACCGGATCATCGCCGCCGTGGTGCATCTGCCGGTGATGGGGCTGACCTATGCCGCCCATAGAGACGGGCCTGCGACGCTGAACGGGCGGGTGATTGCGCCGCGCGAGGCGGATATGGCGGGGGCCACGGTGCTGACGCCGCGCGCCTCAATGGATGGGGCGTTCTGGGATGGCGGTGCGCCCCCGCCCTTCAAGCGAGAGTTCCGGCCCTCTCTGGCATGGCGGCTCTGTCTGGTGGCAGAAGGGCGCTTTGATGCCGCACTGTCGCTGCGGGCGGCGTGGGAATGGGATATCGCCGCCGGTGCGCTGATTGCTGAACGCGCGGGTGCTGTGGTCAGCGATATGTTCGGGCGCGCGATGCGGTTCAACAGCCCCGCCGCGATGGTCGATGGTCTGGTGATCGCCGCCCCGCGCCTGCATGACGGGCTGACCCGCGCCCTGCGCCCGCCGCGCCACCGGCCAAGCGCGGCGCAATGAGTATTTTCACACAGAAGAAGCCCAGAGGCGCTTAGAACAGCGGCGGCAGATCTGCGAACGGGTCCGCACCGCTACCCCCCGCAGGCCGCGACACGAGGGTCGAGCCTGAGCCGCCAAGCGTGGCAATCTGTTCCGCCAGCAGCGTGATCGCGATGGAAAAGGCGTTGGCGACCGCCTGCGGCGTGTTGTCATTCACCGGCACCGCGATATCAAAGCTGCGCGCATGGTCTTGCCCGCTTCCGCCGCCCTCATCCGAGACGAAATAGCGCCCTTGCAGCCGGAAAAACCCGTCATTGCTGGCCAGAGCCTTTTCCACCCGCACATCAAGGCGGCGCTGTGCCGGGGTGGCCATGGGCCATGGCTCGGGGATGACGGTCGCGCCCGAGATCTCAGAGATCGCGCGGGCCAGCGTCAGGGTGAAGGCGCGTTGCGGGTTGTCGGCCCAGAGCCTGCGCGATGAGCTGCGCACCACGCCGTCCATGCTTTGCCACGCCATTTCCGAGGCCGAGGCATATTCGGGAAGCGACACATCGCGCAGCTCTGTCGCGCCCAACTGATCGCCCGCAACCTGGGTCGAGACCGGCGGGTCGATGATATAGTGCTGCGTGCCGGACCCGTCACCGCAGGCGGTCAGCCCGAAGGCGGTCAAAGGCAGCAGCAGAAAGGTGATCCGGTTCATCTTATCGTCCCAGTATGAATGCGCGCGGGTTCCGTTCTATCGTGCGGGCCAGCGAACCGAAAGCCGTTGCGGCACGCGAAAGTTCGCGCATCGTGTTGCGGGCCTCATTGTTGAACTGGCTGCGGTCGCCGTAAGCCGCGACGGTCTGTTCGGCGCGGGCCGCCAGCTGGCCGAAGCGTTCCGACAGATCGGGCAGGCCACGCGCGGCGGTGGCCAACTCGTCCGCCGCGACCCGCGCGGATCGCAGCGCCGCGTTCAGGCTGCCCGCCGCATTGCCGTCGCGCAGATCGTTCAGCAGACCGGCGGCGGCTTGCAGCGTGTCGGACAGATCGCGCGGCAGGCGCTCGGCGTCCTCGGTGCCAAGCATGGCGCGCAGATCGGCAAGGATGCCATCGGCCTGCGCGGAAATCCCGGCAAAGTCGAACTCATCAATCGCTTCGGCGGCGCGGTCCATCTTGTCCACCATGGCGGGCACATCGGTCGCGGCGATGCGGACCGCCTCAGCGGCGGCGGCGGCCTCATCCAGCATCCGCGCCAATGTCGCGCCCGCATCCGCCTCTCGCAGCTGGCCAGAGATGGTGCGCACATCCTCAAGCGTGGCCTCAAGCCCGCCCAATGCGCTGCGCAGATCCTGCGGCAAGGCGCGGGTCGCGTCCTGATCCAGAATGGCGCGAAGATCGCCCAAAGCGGCATTGGCGCCGTCACCGATGGCGGCCAGATCGACCCCGGCGGCGTTTTCGGCCACCTGACGCGCGCTGCCGATCAGCTCGGGCAGGTCCTGGACCGCCTCACCCAGTTGCGCCGTGACTTCGCGGATCTGGGCCAGAGCCTCGGTCGCGTTCTCAACTGCGCCCGAGTCGCGGATCTGGTCGGTCGCCTCGCGCAGCGTGGTCATGGTGCTGCGGCTTTCGTCGATGGTTTCGCGCAATGCCTGCGGGATCGCGCGGGTATCCTCGGATGCGGCAATCGCGGTGACCGAGTTCATCATATCGGTCGCCGCCCCGATCAGCCCCTCAAGGTTCAGCCCGCCGATGCGGTTCATCAGCCCCTCAGCCGAGGCGGTCATGTCGGAAATCTCAGCGGGCGCCGAGGGCATCAGCGGATGCGGCTGGGCCGTCCGGTCGATGCGGGCCACTGCGGCATCCGGGATCTGGACCAGATCGACCTTGAGAGAGGTGCCAAAGAAACCCGCACTGGCAACCCGCGCCCGCAGCCCGGATGCGACACGTTCGTCAATGAAATCAAGCGCCTGCGCGTGGTCTGCCTCAGTGTCAAGGCCAAGGCGATAGGGTGAGATCGCCATGGTGATCTGTTGCAGCACCTGTTCGGCCTCGGGGCGGGTCTCGTCGATATTGATGGCGATATCGGTGACGCGACCGACGCGAAGGCCATTATATTCGACATCCGCGCCCACTGACAGCCCGCGCAGGTTGCTGTCCACCAGCATCGAGAGGCGCAGATCGCCATCGCCCGGCGCCATCAGGCTGTCCCGCGCGGCCTCTTCGTCGGATTGCAGCCGGAACACATGGCCGGGCGGGACCGGCTGGCCGCCCGAGGACAGCGTGGCAAAGGAGACCCCGCCCTGAACCAGCGTGGCCAGCGAATCCACGTTCAGGCTGAGACCGCGGGCGCCAAGCGAGACAGAGAATCCCGACGTGTCCCAGAAGGCCGTGGCCGAGGTCAGCCTTTGGTCATGCGGGCTTTGGATGAACATATCGGCCTGAATGGTTTCGTCATCAGGCGACAGGCGCAGGTTCTGCATCCGCCCGACCGGCAGGCCGCGAAACAGCACCGGCGCGCCTTCGGACAGGCCCTTGGCGCGTTCCGAGGCCAGCACGAACCACGTCCCGTCCGCCGCATCCTTGGCAAGCGCGGGGCGTTCCAGCCCGACAAAGCGGGTCTGCGGCGTGCCGACCTGCGCGTCCCAGAAGCCCTCGATGAACACGCCCGACAGCACCGTATCAAGCCGCGAGATCCCCTGAGCCGAGACGATGGGCCGGACGATCCAGAACTCGGCATCGGCGTCGATATAGGGCGCGACATCGGGATCGACGCGGATATCGACCAGAACCGAGGTCAGATCCTCGGTAAAGCGGACCCCCTCGACCCGGCCCACGACGATCTCGCGGAAGCGCAGCACGGTCTCATTCGGGGTGATGCCGGTGGCGTCGCGGAACTCGACCGAGATCACCTGCCCGCGCCCCTGATAGGCGTTCCAGGCCAGCCCAAGCGTGACCGCCAGCGCGATGATCGGCACCAGCCAGATCAGCGAGGACCCGGCCTTGGCGGCGCGGGCGGCGGCTGCGGTGCGCCGCGTCGGGCTGGCGGGCTTCAGCGGCTGCGGCTGCGGTTGGTCGGTCATGGCTGTTCAATTCCTTTTTGGCGCAGCGGCAGGCCGCGCCAGATCAATCGCGGGTCAAAGCTTTGCGCGGCAAGCATCGTAAAGGCAACCGAAAGCGCGAAGGACGCCGCAGCCGGGCCGGGATGGATCGAGACGACAAAGCCAAGCTGGACCAGAGCCGACAGGATCGCCACCACGAACACGTCGATCATCGACCACCGCCCGATGAACTCGACCACCTCATAGATGCGCAACCGGCGATGGGCGTCGCGTATGGTGGCCGGGCGGCCTGCCACGATCGCCAGCCAGATGATCGCCACGAACTTGCCGATCGGCACCACAACCGAGGCGATGAAGATGATCAGCGCGATGCCGTAATTGCCGTATAGCACCAGTTCCCAGACCCCGCCGATGATCGTGGCCTCCGTCGTGGGGCCGAAAATGGCAAAGGCGCGGGTGCTCATCATCGGCATGATATTGGCCGGGATGTAAAAGATCATGCCCGCCAGCAGCCAGGCCCAGACCGCGCCAAGGCTACGCCGGTCGGGATTGTGCAGCACCGCGCCGCAGCGCCCGCAGTTCTCATCCTCAGCCGGCCAGACCCGTCCGCAGCCGCGACAGCCGACCAATCCGGCGCGATGCGCGGTCAGAACGGGCTCAAGGTCGGGCGCGCTGTTCATGCTGCGTTCATTCTGCGGGCAGCCGCTGGGGTTGCGCCTGTGGCAGGGTCTCCTCAATGGCGTCCCAGACGGTTGTTGCGCACATGAAGGTATGGTTGGCGACATTCACGAAGATCAGCCCGAAAAACGCCCAGAATGCCGGGCCAAAGCTGACATTCGCCAGCCCCGCCACCTTGATCAGCGCAATCGAGGTGCCGATGATAAAGATCTCGGCCATCGACCAGGGCTTGAGGAATTCAGAGATGCGAAAGGCCGATGCGGCATAGCGCCATGCGGGCCTCCCGCGCGACAGCGGCCATAAGGTATAGACCAGCAGCCCCGCCCGAAACGCGGGCAGCGCCACGATCATGCCAAGGGTCGCGACGGTCAGCGGCGCAAGGATGCCCTCGGAGAACGCCATCGCCACCCCGAAAAGTGAGGTCGCGTTGCCAAACCCCATCCGTGAGATTTCCAGAAACGGAAAGAAAATCGCCGCCACCATCAGCACCATCGTGGTGATGGCCAGCGCGATGATCTGGGTGAACGCGCCCGCGCGAGGCCGCGCCAGAACCGTGCCGCAGCGGGTGCAGCGCGCGGTCTCGCCATCCTCAAGCTGGGGCCGGACATGCAGCGCGTCACAGCGCGGACAGCCGATCAGCCCGCGCCCCGTGCTCGTGTCATATGCCACATTCTCATCCATGAGCCTTCATGCTGCGAAAGTCGCCCTTGTTCAAGAATATTGCATCACCGGCGGCTGATTGACGCAAATGTGACGCGCCCGGCGGGTGGTTGCGCCGCGCGCGCCCGGTGCTAGGCTGGCCGCGCAAGAGGGGGCGGCATGACGGCGGATTTCATCATTATCGGCGCGGGCAGCGCGGGCTGCGTTCTGGCCAACCGGCTGAGCGCGGACCCCTCGACCCGGGTCACGCTGATCGAGGCAGGCGGGCGCGACAATTACCCGTGGATCCACATTCCGGTCGGCTATCTTTACTGCATCGGCAATCCGCGCACCGATTGGGGTTATAAGACCGCGCCGGTACCGGGGCTTGGCGGGCGTTCCTTGCTTTATCCGCGCGGGCGGGTTCTGGGCGGGTGCAGCTCAATCAACGGGATGCTCTATCTGCGCGGGCAGGCCGCCGATTATGACGGCTGGCGGCAGGCCGGATGCACCGGCTGGGGCTGGGACGATGTGCTGCCTTACTTCCTGAAATCAGAGGATTATTTCGACGGCCCCGGTGAGCATCACGGCGCGGGCGGCGAATGGCGGGTCGAAAAACAGCGGCTGCGCTGGGATCTCTTGGACGATTTCGCCCGCGCCGCCGAGGCAGAGGGCATCCCCGCCACCGATGATTTCAACACCGGCGACAATGAGGGTGTGGGCTACTTCAAGGTGAACCAACGCGGGGGCTTTCGGGTCTCGACCGCCAAGGCGTTCCTGCGTCCCGCGCTGCGCCGCCCGAATCTTGAGCTGCGGACCGAAACAACCGTCCGCCGCGTGGTGATTGAGGGCGGCCGCGCCACCGGGGTTGAGGTATTCCGCGACGGCGCGGTTGAGATCCTGCCCGCGCGCAACGTGATTCTCTCGGCGGGCGCGATTGGCACGCCGCAGATCCTCCAGCTTTCCGGGATCGGCCCCTCGGAGCTGCTGCGCGGCCATGGAATCGAGGTTCTGCGCGACGCGCCGGTGGGTGAGAACCTTCAGGACCACTTGCAGATCCGCTGTGTTTACAAAGTGTCGTCAGGCAAGACGCTGAACCGGATGGCCCGCAATATCTTGGGTCGCGCGATGATCGGGGCACAATATGCCATGTTCCGCACCGGCCCGATGAGCATGGCCCCCAGCCAGCTGGGCGCCTTTGCGCGCTCGCGCCCCGATATGGCGACGCCGGACCTTGAATATCATGTTCAGCCGCTGTCTCTGGATGCATTCGGCCAGCCTTTGCACGATTTCCCGGCGATTACCGCCTCGGTCGTGCCGCTGCGCCCTGACAGCCGGGGCCATGTCCGCATCACCTCGCGCGACCCGATGGCCCATCCTGAGATCGCGCCGAACTATCTGGCCACCGAATCCGACCGCCAGACCGCCGCCGATGCGATTCGCCTGACCCGGCGCATCATGGCGCAGGCCCCGATGGCGCGCTATCAGCCGGTCGAATATCGCCCCGAACCCTGCGGCGACGATGATGCCGCGCTGGCCGAGGCGGCGGGGCGGATCGGCTCAACCATCTTTCATCCGGTCGGCACGGCGCGGATGGGCGCGGATGACGCATCGGTCGTCGATCCCGCGTTGAATCTGCGTGGAATCAACGGGTTGCGCGTTGTCGATGCCTCGGTCATGCCGCGCATCGTGTCGGGCAATACGAACTCTCCCACGATCATGATTGCTGAGAAAGCGGCCGACATGATCCTGGAAAAATAGATCGCATTTTATCCGTTAACTTGAGATTCAGCCTTCTTTGCTAATCCTGCGATGGAGATAAGCAAAAGGGGGCCGGTCATGGCTGTGCAAAATGGCGATGCGCCGGTCATTATCCGGCGAATCGTCAAATCCGAAGAAGGCCATCATCATGGCGGCGCGTGGAAGGTCGCCTATGCCGACTTTGTCACGGCGATGATGGCGTTCTTTTTGCTGATGTGGCTGTTGAATGCGACCACCGAACAGCAACGCGCGGGCCTGGCCGATTATTTCAGCCCGACTATCGTGCGGACCCTGTCCGGGCCGGGCGGCGCGGGGGCCACTTCGGGTGAAATGACCGGGGCGTCGGCTGACGCCACCGCCGACGCGCTTGAGGCGTTGCAGCAACATATCCAGAATGAACTGGCCGGGATTGGCGCCGAATCGATGCAGAAGGCCAATCTGCTGCGCCATATCGTCACCCGCGTCACGGATGAGGGGCTGGTGATCGAACTGTCCAGCCTGACCGACGCGCCCCTGTTCCGGGGCGACACGGCGGAACCCGAACAGGCGCTGCGGCAGATTTCTGCGATTCTGGCCGGTGTGCTGAGCCGCAGCCGCAATCAGATCGCGATTGCCGGGCATGTCCGCTCCTTTCCTGAGGTTCTGGCTGAAGCGCCCGTCTGGCCTTTGTCGAATGACCGCGCCCAGACCATGCGCGGCCTGCTTGAAGAGGCCCGCCTCCGGCGCGAACGAATCGCCCGCGTGACCGGCCATGCCGACCGAAAGGCCCGCATGGACAGCCCGATGGCTCCCGAAAACGACCGGATCGAGATTATTTTATTGAGATAGACCCGGAATATTGCCGCGAATTAGCTGAATATTAGCAATTTTCGCAGAACCTGCCTGAAACGACTCATGACAAGGATGAATGAATGTCGATCTCGTCTTCGCTGAATGCCGGTGTCGCCGGATTGGCCGCCAATGCCACGCGGCTGGCGACCATCGCCGATAATATCTCGAACTCGGGCACCTTTGGTTATAAACGGGTGATTACCGATTTTGAAGGGATGGTGATCAATCAGGCGCGTGGCGCCGGGATCTATTCCGCCGGTGGCGTCCGCGCCTCGACCGCCCGCCTCATTGATCAGCGCGGCGCGCTGGTGGCCACCTCAAACCCGCTTGATATCGCCATTTCGGGTCGCGGAATGCTGCCCGTGGTGCCGTCTGTCTCAATGGGTTCGACCTTTGGCGACAAGCCGATGATGATGGCCACGACAGGCTCATTCCGCACCGATGCGAATGGTGTGTTGCGCACCGAATCGGGGCTTGTCCTGCTGGGCTGGCCTGCAAATGCGGATGGCTCGATCCCGGTCAACCCGCGCGATACTTTGGGCGGCCTGCAACCTGTCGTGATCAACGCCAACCAGACCGCGGGCGACCCCACGACGCGGATGAATCTGGGCGTGAACCTGCCTGCGACATGGACGGATCACGAAACGGAATATGACGCGCTGCCGCTCAAGGTTGAATATTTCGGGAACCTTGGCACGTCGGAATCGCTGGACATCACATTCGAGCCTGAAACCGATGCCGACATGGCGGGCCTGTCGAACACCTGGATCGTTCGCATTCGCGATTCGGGCACGGTTGACAACCCCGATACCGAGGACGTGGATGAACGGATCATCGGCGAATATCGGGTCAAGTTCAGCAACAGCCAGATCACCGGCGGCACGCTGGAAACGGTCGAGGTGATCTCGGGCGGCGCCTATGACGAAGAAACCGGCACGCTGGCCCTGACCGTCGGCAAGATCGGCGATTATGCCGGTGACACGCTGACCATGACCATTGGCCGCCCCGGCGACCCGAACGGGCTCACCCAGCTTGGCGACAATTTCGCGCCCACCAATATCACCAAGGACGGCTCTCCGGTCGGCAACCTGACCGCCGTTGAAATTGATGAGAACGGGTTTATCCGCGCGACCTATGACACCGGCTTTATTCGCACCATCTATCAGATTCCGCTGGTCGATGTGCCGAACCCGAATGGCCTCATCGCGCTGAACAACCAGACCTATCAGGTCTCGCCGAATTCCGGTTCGTTCTTCTTGTGGGATGCCGGTGACGGCCCGACCGGCGCGGTCGTGGGCTATGCGCGTGAGGGCTCGACCACGGACGTTGCCGCCGAACTCACCGATCTTATCCAGACGCAGCGCGCCTATTCCTCGAACGCCAAGGTCATCCAGACGGTCGATGAGATGCTTCAGGAAACCACCAATATCAAACGCTAGGCATAAAGGGGCCGCCGGATGAGCATCACCAACGCACTCAACAACGCCATCAGCGGCCTGACCGCGAATGCACGGGGGGCCGAGGTCGTCTCGGCCAACCTCGCAAATGCGCTGACGCCCGGTTACGCGAAACGCGAACTGGAGCTGAGTTCGCAAAATCTGGGCGGCGCCTCGGGCGGTGTGCAGGTCAACGGCATCAATCGCATCATCTCGCAATCGCTCTTGTCCGATCATCGGCAGGCCGATGCGGCGGTCGGGCGCTCAAGCGTGGCTGCGGACTTCTATCTGAGGCTGGAAAAGGCGATTGGCCTTCCGGGCGATACGGATTCGCTGGGCGGCAGGCTGTCGCGGCTGGACTCGGCCCTAATCGCGGCCACCAGCCGGCCTGACAATGAAATGCGCCTTACCGAGGTTGCGCATGCTGCCGGGGATCTGGCCGCGGGACTGCGGATGATCTCGGACCAAATCCAGCAAAGCCGCACCGATGCCGACCGTGAAATCGGCCGTCAGGTCGCGGCGCTGAATGATGGCTTGACCGAGGTTGCGCGGCTCAACCGTCAGATCATTATCCAGAAGGCCAATAACCGTGACGCATCCGCGCTTGAGGATGCGCGGCAAGCGGCGATTGGCCGGATCTCGTCCATCGTGCCTGTTCGCGAGCTGCCGCGCGACAATGGCCGGATCGCGCTCTTCACCGTTGGCGGTGCGGTTCTGCTTGATGGCAAAGACCCGACAGAGATCAGCTTTTCAACCGCTGGCCGCTTTTCGCCGGAAATGTCGGTGGACAATCACCCTGTCGCCCGCCTGATGATCGAGGATGAGCCGTTGACCGATGGCCGGATGGCCCTGTTCTCAGGCGGGTCGCTATCTGCATTATTCGCCCTGCGCGATGAGCTGGCGCCCGGCGCCCAGAACCAGATCGACGCCATGGCGCATGAATTATACATGCGATTTGCCGGGGCCGATGACACTCGACCCGCCGACGCGCCGGGCCTTTTCACCGATGCGGGCGGCGCATTGGACAACGATAATGTCCTGGGCTTTGCGGGTCGAATTTCGTTGAACGCCCTGGTCGACCCGGGTCAGTCGGGTGAGCTGTGGCGTTTGCGCGACGGCATTGGCGCGGATGCACCGGGCGATGTGGGCCGGTCCGCGCTATTGGAGGCCATGTCCACCGCGATGGGGGAAAACCGGCCCTATTCGGCCAGCGGCACGCCCATCAGCGCGGGGAATCTTGGTGCATTGGCCGGGGCCGTTCTGTCATCGGCCAGCAGCCAGCGGATGCAGGCCGATGCGACATATACGCATAATCTGGCGATGCGAAACGCGCTTGATTCCGCCATCGCGGGGCAAGGCGTGGACAGCGACAAGGAACTGGAAATGCTGTTGCAGCTTGAGCGGGCCTATGCCGCCAACGCGCGTGTTATCCGTGTCGTTGACGAGATGCTGGCCGAAATTCTGAGGATCTGACGATGAACTTTCCCACAATTGGCGATCTGGCCCGCGTTTTGGCCATCCGCGAAGGCAATAGCAGTCTGAAATCCACGATCACCCGGTTGTCGCATGAGGTGTCGACCGGCCGCGTTCAGGACGTGGCGCGCCATCTCTCAGGTGACCTGATCCATCTGTCGTCGCTAGAGGCGCAGATTTCCGCCGCCCAAACCTACCGGCAGGCGGCCGCTGAAACCGCAAGCGTTGCCGATGCAATGCAAAATGTTCTGGGTCAGTTGCAGGATATGGTCACCGGGACCGCAACGATCTGGCTGTCTGAAACGACGCTTGGGGCCAGTTCCACCCGCCTTACCGCGGCTGAGCAGGCGCGAGGCATGCTTTACACGGCGGTGCAAAGTCTCAATGGCGCGGTTGGCGGCAGATTCCTGTTCGCGGGTGAGGCATTTGACAAGCCGCCGCTGCCATCGGCCTCGGCCTTCATGGCGATGATCGACGACCTGACCGCTGGCCTAGACAGCGCCGATGACGCGATTGAGGCGATCAACAACTGGTTTGCCGGTGGCCCGGATGAAGATTCTTATCTGGGGCAAGCCTATTCCGGCAGCTTGGCCCCGCCGTCGGCTGTCGCGATTGATGGCTCGACGCGCGTCACCTTGGCGCCCGATGCGGCCAGCGACGGCATTCGCGAATTGCTGCGCGGGCTGGCGATTGCCACGGTGGCGGCCAATGATGCCTTTGCCAGCAATGGCACCGCGCAGCGCGACTTGCTGGCCGCCGCTGGCAATGGCTTGCTTGAGGCCAATAGCGGGCTGGTCTCGATGCGCTCGGGCCTTGGTCAGGCGCAACGCGGGATTGAGCTGTCGATGGCGCGAAATGCCGCGCTCACGACCGTTTTGACCATCGAACGCAATGGCCTGGTTGAGGCTGACAGCTATGACGCCGCCAGCAAACTGGTTCAGGCCGAAGCGCAGCTGGAGGCGCTTTATGTGCTGACGCGGAAAATGGCTGGCCTGTCGCTGGTGAGGCATTTGTGATGCGGATTTTTACGTTTCTTGTTTTGTTGCTGGGCTTGGCCTTGCCTGCTGCGGCGACGCAGGTCAGGCTCAAGGATCTGGTGGTTTTCGACGGCGTGCGCGGCAATGATCTGGTCGGCTACGGTCTGGTCGTTGGTCTGAACGGGACCGGCGACAGCCTGCGAAACGCCCCTTATACCGAAGAAATCATGGCGACCTTGCTGGAACGGATGGGGGTGAACGTGTCCTCAGAACAGTTCCGGCCGCGCAATGTCGCGGCTGTCATGGTGACTGCGGTGCTGCCGCCATTCGCGCGAGCGGGCGCGCAGATCGATGTCAATGTCGCCGCGATTGGCGATTCAAGCAGCCTGCTGGGCGGCACCTTGATCATGACACCGCTCAGCGCGGCCGATGGCTCAATCTATGCGGTCGCGCAAGGCTCCATTATCGCGGGTGGAGTCTCGGCTTCGGGGGCGAATGCCTCGGTGGTTCAGGGCGTGCCGACGGGCGGCCAGATCCCCAATGGCGCGCGGGTTGAGAGAGAGGTCGATTTCGATTTCTCGACGCTTGATCAGGTGCGGCTGGCCTTGCGCCATGCCGATTTCACGACCGCGCTGCGGGTTGAGCAGGCGGTCAACCGGCAGCTGGGTCAGAATATCGCGGTGATGACCGATCCCGGGACGGTGCGCCTTGATCTGGCACGCATGGGTTCGGTCAACCCGGCCCATGTCATGACGCGGCTTGAGAACATATTGATTGAGGCCGAGACGCGCGCGCGGGTTGTGATTGACCATAAATCCGGCACGATCGTGATGGGCAGCGATGTCAGGGTGTCCCGCGTGGCCGTTTCGCAGGGCAATCTGACGCTGCGGGTTCAGGATGTCCCGGTGATTTCTCAGCCAAGCCCGTTCAGCGACGGCCAGACCGTGGTTGTGCCGGAAAGCTCGGCCGAAATCACGCGCGAGGCGGGCATCGGGCTGGCGGAGGTCGCGGGCGAAGCTTCATTGTCGGATGTGGTGTCCGGGTTGAACGCGCTTGGGGTCAGCCCGCGCGACCTGATTGACATCTTGCGGGCGATCCATGCAGCAGGTGCGCTTCATGCTGAGCTTGTGGTGAATTGAAGCCAGGGTGGCGGGGTCGCATCTGTGCCCATGGCATAAGACGCGGCCGCCGACATGGTGCTGTTTTTTAACGTAAGTTTTTATTATCAGGGGCTGGCCGCCCGCTTGACAACAAGCTTCTCACGGTCAGCGGTCAGCGGTTATGGAGCAGTTCTCTCTTCGCTGATCGTGACAAATTCGGTTCATGCGCCGCCCGCTGAGCTCTGCCATGTCGAGCCTTGCCACCGCCGACAGACACCGGCTGGTCGATCATCAGGGCCGCGATGATGAGCTTGGCGGGGCCGCTGCTGATCGGGTTTCTGATCTTCGAGCGGCGATTCGTGCAAAGCGATATGCGTGCCGCAACAAACCAGGCGCGATAAAAGACTCGCGTCGGGGGATTTTGCAGGGCAAAACGGGCTGATTGAATAAATGTTTGAAAGGTTCGGATTTGCCGCAGCACATGCCAGATGACGCGCTGCGCGTCCGTGCCGGAGATGGCGCCTTGCATCTGAGCGGCGCTCTGACCCTGCGCAGTCTTGGCGCGGTGCCGCCCGAACTGATGGCGGCGCGGGCGCTTGACCTTTCGGGGCTGGAGAGGCTGGACACCGCGGGCGCATGGCTGCTGGCGGGCCGCGCCGCCAAGGGCGTCACGCTACGCGGCGCAAGCGCGGCGCAGCAGACCCTTCTTGATCGTGTGACCAAGGCGATTCCGCAGCCTGACCCGCCCGAAACCACTTTGCCGTTCTGGCGCAATATGCTGGAAAATATCGGTCGCAGCGTGTTTGGGGCGAAGGCGTTTCTGCTGGCGCTTCTGGAATATGTTGGCCGCTTTCTGGCCGCTTTGTTCCGTGCCTTGCGCCGCCCGCGTGACTTTCCGCTGACCTCTCTGGTTCATCATTGTCAGGAAACCGGGCTGCGGGCCGTGCCCATTGTCGCGCTGATGGCGTTTCTGATCGGCGTCGTGCTGGCCTTTCAGGGCGCCAGCCAGTTGCGCCAGTTCGGGGCCGAGATCTTTGTCGTGGACCTGATCGCGATCTCGATCCTGCGCGAACTGGGCATCCTTTTGACCGCGATTATCGTAGCGGGGCGGACGGCCTCTGCGTTGACCGCATCCATTGGCGCGATGAAGATGCGCGAAGAGATCGACGCGATGCGCACGCTGGGCATCGACCCGGATGTCGTTCTGATCCTGCCGCGCGTGCTGGCGCTGATCGTCACCCTGCCGATCCTTGGCCTCATCGCGGATATCGCCGGGCTGGCGGGCGGGGCGCTGATGGCATGGGTCGAGCTTGGCGTCTCACCGCCGATGTTCAGGGCGCGGCTGCTGGACGGCACTTCGGTCAATCATGTGATCGTGGGCCTCTCCAAAGCGCCGGTCTTTGCGCTGATTATCGGGGTGATCGGCTGTCACGCCGGGATGCAGGTCGGCAAGGATACCGAAAGTCTGGGCCGCATGACCTCAAGCGCGGTGGTCGCGGCGATTTTTGCGGTGATCGTCGCGGATGCGCTGTTTTCCATCTTTTTCGCGCAGGTGGGGATATGAGCCGCGAAAACGTCATCGAGGTTCGCGAGTTGCGCACCCAGTTCGGGCGCAATGTGATCCACGAGGAGCTGAACCTCGACCTGCGGCGGGGTGAGATTCTGGGCGTGGTCGGCGGCTCGGGGACGGGGAAATCGGTGCTGCTGCGCACAATTGTGGGCCTCAAGCGCCCCGAAGGCGGGACGGTGCGGGTGTTCGGCACCGATGTTCAGGGCACGACCGGCGCCGCGCGCGACGCTTTGGGGCAGCGTTGGGGCGTCATGTTTCAGGACGGCGCGCTGTTTTCCGCCCTGACCGTGCGCGAGAATGTCGAGGTGCCGCTGCGCGCCATCCCGACCCTGACCGACCATGACCGCGCGGCGCTTGCCGAACTCAAGGTTAGCATGGCCGGTCTGCCGTGGAACGCGAATGGCAAATACCCGGCGGACCTGTCGGGCGGGATGCGCAAGCGGGCGGGGCTGGCCCGCGCGCTGGCCCTTGACCCTGAGATCGTGTTTCTGGACGAACCGACCGCCGGGCTTGACCCGATTGGCGCGGATGCGTTCGACCGGCTGATCCTTGGCCTGCGCGACGCGCTGAACCTGTCGGTGTTCATCGTGACCCATGATCTTGACACGCTGCACGTCTGTTGCGACCGGATCGCGGTTCTGGCGGAAAAGCGCGTGCTGGCGACCGGCACCATGGCGGATATGTTGAAGGTCGATCACCCTTGGGTTCGGGACTATTTTCACGGCCCGCGCGCCCGCGCCGCCCTGGCGGATCACGGATAGGAGCAAAGCATGGAAACCCGCGCGAATTATCTGCTGATCGGCGCCTTTACGCTGGCCGGGTTTCTGGGCCTGCTGGGCTTTCTGATGTGGTTCGCCCGCTTCGAGGTGGACCGCCAGTTCGACTATTACGACGTGCATTTTACCGAAGTGTCGGGCCTTGGCGTCGCCTCGCAGGTGCGGTTTTCGGGCCTGCCGGTCGGGCAGGTGGTCGATATGGGGCTGTCGCCCTCGGGCGATGGCACGGTGCGGGTGCGGATCGAGATCCGGCAGGGCACGCCGGTGCGCAGCGATTCCACCGCCGCGCTTGAGATGCAGGGGGTCACCGGCGTCGCCAATATCGGCATCAGCGCGGGCTCGCCCAACGCGCCCTTGCTGCGTGACACGGTCGAAGGCATCCCAGAGATCGAGGCGTCCTTGTCGATCCTGCAAACCCTTGGCGATCAGGGGCCGCAGATGATCGAGAGGCTGAACACCGTGGCGGAACAGCTGACGCAACTGCTGGGCGACGAAAATCAGGGCCGCGTCGCCGCGATTCTGGAGAATGTCGAACGCAGTTCGGGCAATCTCGATCAGGCGATTGCCGATGTCTCACAGGCGACCGGGGCGATTGCATCGGCGGCGGAGAATATCGCGGGCTTTGGTGAACAATTGGGCGGGCTTGGCGATGCCGCGACCGCGACGCTTGGCC
>JAUNTZ010000044.1 GCA_030538425.1 Paracoccus sp. (in: a-proteobacteria)
TCTGGGCGCCCAGTTTTTATGCCGTGGGCGCGCGCGGGTTTACCTCGGGCCTGATTAACGTCTGGCCGGAACGCTCGCTGGCGATTCATGCCGCACTTGAGGGCGGGGATTACCACGCCGCCAATGCCCTGATCGCCGGGATGCGCGCCTTCGAGGACATCCGGGCCGAGGAAATGAACGGCACCAATGTCACCGGGGTCAAGGCCGCGCTGATCGCGCAGGGTCTGGATTGCGGCCCGACCCGCCCGCCATCCGCCTGGCCCCTTACCGCGGCACAACAGGCGAAACTGGATCAATTCATGGCCGATAACCGGCTGATCTGACAGGAAAGGACAGCGTATGAGCTTTATCCCACATGGCAAGCACCTGATCGCGGGCGAATGGGTGGCGGGCGAGAACCGCTTTTCCTCGGAACCGGCCCATGGTCCGGCGCATGACTTCTCGGTCGGCACGACAGCTCTGGTCGACCGCGCCTGCGAGGCCGCCGAGGCGGCGTTCTGGGACTATGCCGCCACCACGCGCGAGACCCGCGCCGCCTTCCTTGACGCCATCGCCGATGAGATCGAGGCCCGCGCCGAGGCGATTACCCAGATCGGCACGCAGGAAACCGGCCTGCCCGAGGCGCGTCTGCAAGGCGAACGGGGCCGCACCACCGGCCAGTTGCGCCTCTTTGCCGCGCATATCCGCAAGGGCGATTATCTGGACCGTCGCCATGATCCGGCGCTGCCCGACCGCCAGCCGCTGCCGCGCCCCGATATCCGGCTGATGCAGCGGCCCATCGGGCCGGTCGCGGTGTTCGGAGCCTCGAACTTTCCGCTGGCTTTCTCGGTCGCGGGGGGCGACACGGCCTCGGCGCTTGCCGCCGGGTGCCCGGTCGTGGTCAAGGGGCACTCGGCCCATCCCGGCACCTCGGAAATCGTGGCCGAGGCGGTTCACGCCGCGCGCGCCCGGCTGGGCCTGCATCCGGGCGTGTTCAGCCTGATTCAGGGCGGGCGGCGCGATGTCGGGCAGGCTCTGGTCCAGCATCCGCTGATCAAGGCGGTGGGCTTTACCGGCTCGCTTGCCGGGGGGCGGGCGCTGTTCGATCTATGCGCCGCGCGGGTTGAGCCGATCCCGTTCTTTGGTGAGCTTGGTTCGGTCAATCCGATGTTCCTTCTGCCTCAGGCGGTGGCCGCGCGCGGGGGAGAGATCGGCAAGGGTTGGGCCGGGTCTTTGACCATGGGCGCGGGCCAGTTCTGCACCAATCCCGGCATCGCGGTGATCCGCGAGGATCAGGCGCAGATCATCGCCGATGCGGCGCGCGAGGCTCTGTCTGAGGTCGGCGCGCAGGTCATGCTGACCGACGGCATGGCGGATGCCTATCGCAGCGGCACCGACCGGATCGCCGGGGCCGCAGGGGTGCGCGATATCCTGACCTCGGTCTGCGACCAGCGCGAGGCCAAGCCCAACCTGTTCATCGTCAGCGGCGATGACTGGCTGGGCAATCATGTCCTGTCCGAGGAGGTGTTCGGCCCGCTTGGCCTGATCGTGACCGCGCGGGACGCGGATCAGATGATCGAAATCGCCCGCAGCCTTGAGGGCCAGCTGACCGCGACGCTGCATCTCGACGATGGCGATGCCGCGCTTGGCCGCCGCCTGATGCCGGTTCTGGAACGCAAGGCGGGCCGGGTGCTGGCCAACGGCTTTCCGACCGGAGTCGAGGTCTCAGACGCGATGGTTCATGGCGGCCCTTACCCGGCCTCAACCAATTTCGGCGCGACCTCGGTCGGAACCATGGCGATCCGGCGCTTTTTGCGTCCGGTCAGCTATCAGAACATTCCGGCGGCGCTGCTGCCAGACGATTTGCAATAAGGACGAACAGCATGGATCAGAACCTCAAGGACAAGCTGATGGGCGTCTCGGTGGCGACATTGGCGACCGCGCTTTACAAGCGGGGCTTGCGCAATCAGGTCATTCAGGGGGTGCATCCCCTTGGCTGGAAGGGGCGAAACATGGTCGGCCCGGCCTATACGCTGCGCTATATCCCCGCGCGCGAGGACCGCAACCAGCTGTCCGAGTTCCGCAACCCCGAACATCCGCAGCGCGTCGCGGTGGAATCCTGCCCCGAGGGTCATGTTCTGGTGATGGACAGCCGAACGGATGCGCGGGCGGCCTCGGCGGGCGATATTCTGGTGACGCGCTTGCAGATGCGCGGCGTGGCGGGGGTCGTCTCGGATGGCGGGTTTCGCGATGCTGCGGTCATTGCTGAACTGGAGATCCCGGCCTATCACAGCCGCCCCTCCAGCCCGACCAACCTGACCCATCACGAAGCCTATGATCTCAACGTCCCGATCGGCTGCGGGGATGCGCCGGTCTTTCCGGGCGACATTATCGTGGGCGATGCCGATTGCGTGATCGTGCTGCCCGCGCATCTGGCCGAGGAACTGGCCGATGAGGCGGTCGAGATGACCGCCTATGAGGATTTCGTGGTCGAGAAGGTCAAATCCGGCACCCCGATCATCGGGCTTTATCCGCAGACAAAGGAAGAGTTCGCCCCGGAATTCGCCGAGTGGCGCAAGGCGCATAATCGCTGAGCGGGGCGGTCAGCGGATCGAGAGCGAAGGGCGCGGCCAGTTCGGCTGCGCCGCTTTTTTTGTGATGGATCGAGATCATCCGGGCGGTTCGGCTGCCCGCCTGACATGATGAAAATGGCTTCGCCGCCATGGCACGACGGGTTTGTCTGAGCATCGGCATTTGCATCGGGCGTCACCGCTGTTCTGGATGCTCTCGGCGGGATTGGCCCGGCTGTCCTGTCGATGAGCAGGTTACGCCATGAACAAGGCTTCGCGTATGTCGCGCCTGTCCTTCATCCGAGCGGCAGCGCCGATCCGCATCGGCGTCAAACAAACACCCATCGGCGTGATCACAAAAAGGGGCGCCTCACAGCGCCCCTGACTGGCTTCAGAATACGCGTCAGTTGCGCTCTTTATCCACCATCTTGCCCTTTGAGATCCACGGCATCATCTCCCGCAGTTTCGCGCCGACTTTTTCGATCTCATGCTCGTCATTGATGCGGCGTGTGGCCTTGAAGAAGGGCTGGCCGACCGCGTTTTCCTGCATGAAATCGCGCACGAATTTGCCGGTCTGGATGTCGGTCAGAACCTCTTTCATGCGGCGCTTGGTCTCGTCGTAAGGCAGGATGCGCGGGCCCGAGACATATTCGCCATATTCCGCCGTGTTGCTGATCGAGTAGTTCATGTTGGCGATGCCGCCTTCATAGATCAGGTCCACGATCAGCTTGACCTCATGGAGACACTCGAAATAGGCCATTTCCGGCTCATATCCGGCCTCGACAAGGGTCTCGAAGCCCATGCGGATCAGCTCGACCAGACCGCCGCACAGCACGGCCTGTTCCCCGAACAGGTCGGTTTCGCATTCCTGCCGGAAATTGGTCTCGATAATGCCCGAGCGCCCGCCGCCGATGGCGCTGCAATAAGACAGTGCAATATCCATCGCCTTGCCGCTTGCATCGCGATCAACCGCGACCAGGCAGGGGACGCCGCCGCCCTTGACATATTCGCCGCGCACGGTGTGGCCCGGACCTTTGGGGGCCATCATGATGACATCCACGCCCTCTTTCGGCTCAATCAGGCCGAAATGCACGTTCAGACCATGGGCGAAGGCAATCGCCGCACCCTCGCGCAGGTTGTCATGGACATATTTGCGGTAGGTCTCGGCTTGCAACTCGTCTGGCATGGTGAACATGACCAGATCGGCCCATGCCGCGGCCTCGGCAATGCCCATGACCTTGAGCCCCTCACCCTCGGCCTTTTTCGCCGAGGCCGAGCCCTCGCGCAGCGCGACCACGACATTTTTCGCGCCCGAATCGCGCAGGTTCAGCGCATGGGCATGGCCCTGGCTGCCATAGCCGATCATGGCGATCTTCTTGTCCTTGATCAGGTTCACATCACAGTCGCGATCATAGTAAACGCGCATCTTGCCGCTCCATTTCTTGCTTGCTGTTTGTAGCGACAAGATCCGCAAAAGGGGGTTCATTTTTATCACTATAACAACTAAACATGAAAAAATCATGCTTATAATAGATAAAACTCGATATACTCATGCCTGATGCGACGGATCGGCGTATCCTGCGGCAACTTCTGGCCGACCCCGAACTGGCGGGCGCTGAACTCGCGCGGCGCGCGGGGGTGACGGCGCCGACCCTGTGGCGGCGCCTGCAAAAGCTGCGCGAGACCGGGGTGATCATCGCCGAGGAAACCCGGATCGACTGGCGCGCGCTTGGATATGAGGTTGAGGTGAGCCTGCGATTCACGCTGGACAAAACCAATCCGCGCGCCTTTGACGAATTCGCCGCCGCCGCCCGTGCCGTGCCGGAGGTGATTGAGATCCAGACCTTTCTTGGCAGCGTCGATTTTCGCCTCTCGGTGATTGCCCGCGACATGGCCCATTGGCAGGACATATATCGCGACCGCATCCTGACCCTGCCGCATGTCGCGGATAGTGACGCGCTGATGCTGGTCTCGACCATCAAGGACAGTGCGGAGCTGCCGCTATGACCCGCGCCCATGACGCCACCGATCTGGAAATCCTGCGACTGATGTCGCGCGACGCAAATCTTGGCGCGGCCGAAATCGGGCGGCATCTGGGCATGACGCAACCGGCGGCATGGCGGCGTATCCGGCGGCTGCGCGAGACGGGGATATTGGGCGGGCGGCGCTTGCGGCTGGACAATGCGGCGCTTGGCTTTGGGGTGACGGTGTTTCTGGGCATCCGGCTGGCCACCAAGGGGCGCACCAGTCTGGACGAGTTCGAACGCGCCGTCACCGCCATCCCCGAGGTGCAGCTTGTCCAGCATGTGCTGGGCCAGTTCGACTATCGCCTGCGGATCGTCGCCCGCGACATCGCCGATTTTGAACGAATCCTGCGCCGCAGGGTGATGACCCTGCCGGGCATCGGCCAGGTCGAGGCCAATGTCGTGCTGTCCGAAGAGCGCCGCAACGGCCCTTTGGCCGATCTGTCGCAGCAGGACTAGCAGTCGGAATAGGCTAAAACAGGGCAAGCTGATCCCCCTGTCGCGGCGGTCTGGCAAACCGGCTGCAATCAAGCGCGGGCGGCGCCTCAAAATAGCCCAGACGCTTGCGGGCCAGTCGGAAACGCTGGCGCATCAGCTCGGCCTCGACCCCCTCACCGCGCATCCGGTGGCCGAATCGCGGGTCATTGTCGCGCCCGCCGCGCATGTCGCTGATGCGCCGCATGACATAATCCGCGCGCCCCGGCAGGTGGCGGGCCAGCCAGTCGCGAAACAGCGGCGCGACCTCATGGGGCAGGCGGACAGGGATCATGCTGGCATAGCGGGCGCCGGCCTCATGGGCGGCGGTCAGGATCGCCTCAATATCGGGTTCGGTCAGCACCGGGATCACCGGCGCGACCATGACCCGCACCGGAATGCCGGCATCTGCCAGTTCGCGGATCATGCGCAGGCGGGTTGCGGGGGCGGGGGCGCGTGGCTCCATCCGGCGCGAGAGGTCGGGGTCCAGAGTGGTGACCGAAATGCCAACATGGATCAGGTCACGCGCGGCCATCGAGGCCAGCAGATCAAGGTCGCGCAGCACGGTCTTGCCGCGCGTCACAAGGCTGGCCGGATGGTTCCAGTCAAGCAGCACGCGCCACAGATCGGGCATGATCGCGCGCTGCGCCTCGACGGGTTGGTAGGGGTCGGTATTGGTGCCAAAGGCAATCGGCGCACATTGATAGCCGCGTTTGCCGATCTCACGCGCCAGCAACGCCGCCGCGTTTGGCTTGGCGGTGATTTTCGTTTCGAAATCAAGGCCGGCCGACAGGCCCCAATAGGCATGGCTGGGCCGCGCAAAGCAGTAGATGCAGCCATGTTCGCAGCCCCGGTAAGGATTGATCGAACGATCGAAAGGCACATCGGGCGAGTTATTGCGGGTGATGATGCTGCGCGGTTCTTCGTCGGTGATCTCAGTGCGCAGCAGACGGTCCTCTTCGGGAATGTCCCAACCGTCATGCTCTGCCTCAGAGCGCAGCGCATCAAAGCGGTTCGCGGGGCGGCTATCCGCGCCCCGTGCCTTGGTGATCTCATGAGGGTTTCGCTTTGGCAACATCGGACCACCATAGAACATAAGCGGAACAAAATCCAACCGATGCTTAAAATGCAATGTTTTTTATCTCGACGGCCCGAGGCCTGCCGCAGGGCTTTTCATTCCGGCGCGGGCGCATATATTGATGGCTGACTGGGGGATGACATGACGCTGCCGCAATTTCTGTTCCTGATCTCCATGGTGGCTCTGGCCGCTGCCGCGACGCTTTGGCTGGGGGTGCAGTCGGGCTTGCCCTTGCCGGTCATGGGCCTGGGCGTGGTGATTGCCGCAGCCGTTTTGCGTCTTGCGATGCGCGACACAAGCGCCTGATTATCAAGATATTTCGTAAGGCAACGGGCCGCTGCGACCTTCGGGGATGCGCAGGCTGCGGTCGATGGGCGGGACCGCGCGCTGATGGCAATCGGGCCGGGGGCAGATGCGGCAGGAGACGCCGATCTGGTCATAGCTGGCATGGTCGCCCAGATCCAGACCGTCGGCATAGACCAGATCTGCGGCGTGGTTCACCTCACAGCCCAGACCGATCGCATAGCGCCGGATCGGCGCACCAAACGCGCCTGCGGGTTTTGAGACATCTCGGGCCAGGCAGAGATAGCGCACGCCGTCCGGGGTTTGGGCCAACTGGCGCAGGAAACGGCCCGGCGTCTCGAATGCCTGATGCACGTTCCAGAGCGGGCAGGCCCCGCCAAATCGGGCATATTGCAGCCGCGTGGCGGAATGGCGCTTTGTGATCGTCCCGGCCTGATCGACCCGCACGAAAAAGAACGGCACGCCCTTGGCGCCGGGGCGTTGCAGGGTAGAGAGCCTGTGCGCGACCTGTTCCAATGAGGCACCAAAGCGATGGGCCAGCCGTTCCAGATCGTGCCGCAGATCCCGCGCGGCGGCGAGAAAGGCGCGATAGGGCATCAGTGCGGCGCCCGCGAAATAGTTGGCAAGGCCAAGCCGCGCGATCTCACGCGCCTCGGGGTGGCGAAAGCGCGCAAGATCGAGGGTCGCGCCGATCAGCGCGCCCTGCGTCTCAAGTGCGGTGAGGTGCAGAAGCTGAAAGCGCAGGCTTGCAGGCTCGGCCAAAGCGTTCAGCACGATATCGGGCCCCCGCCGGTGAAACACCGCGCCCGGCGGCAATTCGGCGGTGGTGATCGAGAGCCCCGCCTGTTCCAGCCGCGCCCGCGCCTGCGCGGCGATATCGGCCCCGCCGCTGGCAAATCGTTCAGCCGCGCGGTCCACCGCGTCAATATAGTTGTCGCAATAATGGAAAAAGTCGCGCACCTCTTCCCAGGGCGAGGGCAGGGCGGATTCGGCCCGGCCCGAGAGCGAATCGTCCAGAGCGGCCAGCCGTTCCTGCCCCTGCCGCTGCGCGCGATAAAGCGTCAGAAAGGCCCGCGCCAAAAGCGGTGCATTGGTCGCCGCCAGCCGCAATTCGGCCAGACCGGGGCGCGCATCGAACAGCGGATCGGCCAAAGCCTCTTGCAGATCGGTGACAAGCCGCGCCGAATCGCCCGCGCCCATTGCGCCGATATCCACGCTGAACTCGGACGCAAGCCGCATCAGCACCCCCGCCGAGACAGGCCGATGGTTGTTTTCCATCTGCGAGAGGTAGGGCAGGGACACGCCCAGCCGGTCGGCATAGGCGCGCTGGGTCAGCCCCGCCCGCGCCCGCGTTTCGCGCAGCGATGCGCCCGCGTAAATCTTGTTCGTGCCCATCAGCGGCCCCGTCCGGCAAGTTTGCAATTCCCTGTCTAGAGTTTGCAAACCCATCAGATCAAGCGCCAAAGCAGGCGGCGCGACAAGCGGCCAAAGCATCAGCACCAGAAAAAGGCGAATCACCGGCAACATGGCCCCAACATGGCCCACGGCCGGTTAAGATCCGGTTAGCGGGCGCCCGAAATCTGCGCCTCGCGCCGCATCACCCACCAGATTGCGGCCGCCCCGCCCAAGGATGACAGGGTCATGATTGCGAGCAATGGCTCGGCCCCGCTGCCCTCACGCAACAAAGCACCCGCCAAGGCCGACAGCGCCGCACCTCCGCCCACGGTCAGCGCACCGCCCACGCCCGAGGCGGTGCCGGCAAGCTCGGGCCGGACGCTCATCATGCCGGCACTGGCATTGGGCATCACCAGCCCGTTGCCCAATCCCATCAGCGCAATCGCGCCAAAGAACATGAATGGGCCGATCTGGCCCAGCAGATCGACGATCAGCGCCGCACCCAGACCCGCCAGGGCCACCAGGCTGCCCGCAAGGATCATCCGGTTCATCCCGATCCGCGCGGCAAAGCGGGCGGTCAGGAAGTTGCCGGTGACGTAACCGATTGACGGCGCTGCGAAAAAGAATCCGACCTGCGCGGGGGTAAGGCCGAAGACCTGTTCTCCGACGAAGGGCGCGCCGCCCAGATAGGCAAAGAACGCGCCCGCCGAGAGCGTCGCCGAGAGGCAATAGCCCCAGAACCTCACCGAGCGCGCCAGCACCGGGTAATTCGCCCATTGCGCGCGCAGCGACTGGCCGCCGCCCGGCACCGTCTCACCCAGGTCGCGCCATGCCATGACGAACACCGCCAGCCCCAACAGGCCCATCAGCGCGAAATTGGCCCGCCAGCCGAAGCTCTCATCCAGAACGCCGCCGATCATCGGCGCGACCATGGGGATCAGCGCCATGCCCATGGTCACATAGCCCAGCATCGAGGCCGCCTGCGCGCCGTCATAGATGTCGCGGATCACCGCGCGCGGCACCAGCATACAGGTGGTAATCACCGCCTGCGCAAAGCGGAAGAACAGGAAAACCCCGGCTGTGGGCGCAAGGATCGTGCCAAGCGTGGCGACCAGAAACAGCGCCAGCCCGCCAAGCGCGACCGGGCGGCGCCCGTAACGGTCGCTGAGCGGACCGGCGAACAGCTGCAAAACCGCGGTCGCGGCGATATAGCCCGCGACCGAAAGCTGCATCACCCCATATTCGACGCCAAAGTAACGCGCCATGCCCGGAAGCGAGGGCAAAAACACGTTCATCGACAGCGCCGCCACCCCCGACAGCGCGATCAGCGTGGCAAGTGAGGGCGGCCTAGCCGAAGTCATGAAAGATGAACCATGCGCCAAGGCAGATCAGGCCAAAGCCAACGCCATGTTGCCAGCCAAGGCTCTCGCCCAGATAGGCCCATGAAAAGACGGCGAAAACCGACAGGCTGATGACCTCTTGGATGGTCTTGAGTTGTGCCGCGCTGAAATAGCCGTGGCCGATGCGGTTGGCGGGCACCTGCATCATATATTCGAACAGCGCGATGAACCAACTGACCGCGATCACCAGAACAAGCGGGGCGGTCTTGAACTTCAGATGGCCATACCACGCCACCGTCATGAAGATATTCGAGGCCAGCAACAACCCGATGGTGACGGCCGGGACGGGCAGGCTCATTCCCATTTGCTCTTGCGATCCTCGGCCAGATTGCCAAAGCGGGTGAAGCTGCCCTCAAATGACAGCTCAACCGTGCCGATGGGGCCGTGACGTTGTTTGCCCAGAATGACCTCGGCCTTGCCGCGCACCGATTCCATGATTTCTTGCCATTTGGCCATCTTTTCAAGCTCATGGTCAGCGGGCTTTTCGCGCTCGCGGTAATATTCCTCACGAAAAACGAACATGACGATATCGGCATCCTGCTCAATCGAGCCCGATTCGCGCAGGTCCGAGAGCTGCGGGCGTTTGTCCTCTCGGTTCTCAACCGCGCGCGACAGCTGCGAGAGCGCGATCACGGGGATATTCAGTTCCTTGGCAATCGCCTTGAGACCCTGGGTGATCTCGGAGACCTCATTCACGCGGCTGTCCTTGGTCGAGGCCGGGCGCAACAGCTGAAGGTAATCAACGATCAGCACGTCCAGCCCATGCGTCCGTTTCAGCTTGCGCGAGCGCGCCGCCAACTGGTTGATCGGCAGGGCGGGCGTGTCGTCGATATAAAGCGGGCAGTCCTGCAATTCGTTGGCCGATTCGATGAAGCGGCGGAACTCATCCTCTTCCATATCGCCGGAACGGATGCGGTGGCTTTGGACCTCGGCGGCGTCGGAGAGAATCCGCGCGGCCAGCTGTTCCGCGCTCATCTCCAGCGAGAAAAAGCCCACCACACCGCCGCGCGGGGCGCGCTCGTCATGGCGCGCAGCCCGCGCGGCGCGGGCGATGTTGAACGCCATATTCGTGGCCAGCGAGGTTTTCCCCATCGAGGGACGACCCGCCAGAATGATCAGGTCGGAATTGTTCAGCCCGCCCATCTTGCGGTCAAGGTCGATCAGCCCGGTCGGGATGCCTGAGAGGCTGCCGTCGCGCTGATAGGCGGTGGTCGCGACCTCGACAGCGGTGGTGGTGGCCTTGAGAAAGGACTGAAAGCCGCGCTCGACCACGCCCTGTTCGCCCAGCTGATAGAGCACCTGTTCAGCGGCTTTGATCTGTTCCTCGGCGCTGTCATCGACCTGCACCACCGCCGCACGGGCCGAAATGTCGCGGCCCAGCCCGATCAGGTCGCGGCGCAGCGCGAATTCGCGAATCATCTGCGCATAGTCACGCGCCGCAAAGGCCGAAATGCCGTTCGCCGCCAGCCGCGCCAGATAGGCCGGCCCGCCCAGATCGCGCAGCCCCTCATCGTTTTCCATGAAGGCTTTCAGCGTCACCGGGCTGGCAAGGGCGCTTTTGGTGATCCGGTCGCGGGCGATTTCAAAGATGCGGGCATGGACCGGCTCATAGAAATGCTCGGGGCTGATGATCTGGCTGATCCGGTCGTAAATATCGTTATTGGTCAGCAAGGTGCCCAGCAATTGCTGTTCCGCCTCAATCGAGGCGGGAACCTGCCCGGCCTCGTCCGCGCTAGAATCTACCGCCCCCGGCGCGACGAATCGTGTAATCTCTGCCATGCTTGCCACCCCGAATCTGTAAGATGGGACTATTCCATAATCAGGCGGTGGCTTCTATCTGGATATCCTGTGGATAAGTCTCAGCCCGCGCGTTCCTGCCAGCCGCGCGGGTCGTTCAGGAAGGCCTCAACCTCGGACAAGGTGTTGTCGTCGAACGCTTTTTGCGCCTTTGCCTCGGCCAGCACATCCCACCATGTGCAAAGATGATGCAGCGTCACGCCATGCTCGGCCAGCCGCTCACGCGTGCCGGGAAAGATGTCGTAATAGAACACAACGGCGGTATGGGCGCATTCCGCGCCGGTGTCGCGGATCGCATCGACAAAGGACAGTTTCGAGCCGCCATCGGTGGTCAGATCCTCAACCAGAAGCACCCGCTGGCCCTCATGCATCGCGCCCTCAATCCGGGCGTTGCGGCCGTAACCCTTTGGTTTCTTACGCACATAGGACATGGGCAAAGACAGCCGTTCAGCCACCATCGCGCCAAAGGGGATGCCCGCCGTCTCACCGCCCGCAACATTGTCGAACGCGTCGAAGCCCGCATCGCGCAGCACCGTCGCGGCCATGAAATCCATCAAGGTGCCGCGCACCAGCGGAAAACTGATGATGCGGCGGCAATCGACATAGGTCGGCCCCTTGAGGCCCGAGGCATAGGTGAAAGGCGTTTCGGCGTTGAAATCCACAGCGCGGATTTCAAGCAACATGCGGGCGGTCAGCCGCGCCATTTCCTCGCGGGAGGGAAAGCTAATCATTGTTCGTCCATCGTCCAGTAAAGCGGAAAGCCGGGGTCGAAAACCGTGACGGTCTCATCGCCCGCGGTGATCTGGTCGGGATAGGTGACCGGCGCGTCATGGCGGGTCAGCGTGACCTGATCGGGGTTGACCGGCAGGCGGTAAAAGCGCGGGCCGTTGAGGCTGACAAAGGCCTCAAGCGCGTCAAGTTTCCCTTCATCCTCAAAGGCTTGTGCCAGAATCGCCATCGTGTTCGGCGCGGTATAGCAGCCCGCGCAACCGCAAGGGGCCAGCTTGGCCCGGTCGGGATGGGGCGCGCTGTCGGTGCCAAGGAAAAAGCGGCTTTCGCCCGACATCGCGGCTTCTCGCAGGGCCAGCCGATGGGTTTCGCGTTTCGCGACCGGCAGGCAGTAATAATGCGGGCGGATGCCGCCTGCCAGAATGGCGTTGCGGTTGATGATCAGGTGATGGGTGGTGATCGTGCCGCCCAGATCCTCACCGCCTGCGCGGACATAATCCACGCCGTCGCGCGTGGTGATATGCTCCATGATCACGCGCAGGCCGGGCGTGGCGCGGCGGATCGGGTCCAGAACGCGGTCGATGAACACGGCCTCACGGTCGAAAATGTCGATCTCGGCGTCGGTGACCTCGCCATGGACGCAAAGCGGGACGCCCGCCTCGGCCATCGCCTCAAGCGCGGGGCGCACGCGGTCGAAATCGGTCACGCCGCTGGCCGAATTGGTGGTCGCGCCCGCCGGATAAAGCTTCACCGCCGCAATCAGCCCCTCGGCATGGGCGGCCAGGATATCGGCGGGGTCCGTGGTCTCCGTCAGATAAAGCGTCATCAGCGGTTGCAGCGCCGCCCCCGCAGGCAAGGCGGCGCGAATCCGGTCGCGATAGGCGCGGGCCTCTTCGCCCGTGACCACCGGCGGCACCAGATTGGGCATGATGATCGCGCGGCCAAAAGCCGCCGAATCGGGCGCGACCGCCGCCAGCATGGCGCCGTCGCGCAAATGCAGGTGCCAGTCGTCGGGGCGGGTGATGCGCAAGGTTTTTGTCATGACGTCACGTTTATACTGCAACCGGACCCGATGCCAGATGGTTGTCCCCGGCACGGCCCCGAGAATTGGCTTGCCACGGGCACGGCTACCTTTAATGTCAGACATCACATCTTTGGAAAGTGCGCCTATGTTCCCTTTGAACCCTGCCGTGGCCGATGCCGCGCGGCTTTGGTCGCAGATGACCTCGATTGCGCTTGATTCGCAGACCACGATCAGCCTGCGATGGGGCGGGTTGCTGGGCCTTTTGCCGCAATCGGGTGACGAATCCTACCGCATGGTCAGCGAAAAGATCGACGCGGCCACGGAATCGGGCTGGGCGATGCTCAGCGCGGCGGGCCGCTTTGCCCCCGCGACCGAGATCATGTCGGACGGGCTGCGCCCCTATGGCAGCCGAACCGAGGATAACGCGCGCAGGCTCTCATCCTCATTGCGCCGCCCGCGCTGATTGCCGCGCATGAAAAAGGGGCCGCGCGGGCCCCTTTTTGTGTCTTTCTGAGCGCGCTCAGATCAGCTTGCCCATGGCGACGGCGGTGTCGCTCATCCGGTTGGAAAAACCCCATTCGTTGTCATACCAGGTCAGGATGCGGCAGAGCTTGCCCTCCATCACCTTGGTCTGGTCCATGTGAAAGACCGAGGAATGCGGGTTATGGTTAAAGTCGATGGAGACAAGGCTCTCATCGGTATAGCCCAACACGCCTTTCAGCTTGCCATCGGCGGCTTCGCGGATCGCGTTGTTGATTTCCTCGACCGAGGTGTCGCGGGCGGCCTCGAATGTCAGATCGACGACCGAGACATTCGGCGTCGGCACCCGGATCGCCACACCGTCAAGCTTGCCCTTGAGTTCCGGCAGAACCAGACCCACCGCCTTGGCAGCCCCGGTCGAGGTCGGGATCATCGACAAAGCGGCGGCGCGGGCGCGGTAGAGATCCTTGTGCATCGTGTCCAGCGTCGGCTGATCGCCGGTATAGCTGTGAATCGTGGTCATGAAGCCGCGCGTGATGCCGATCGTGTCGTTCAGCACCTTGGCCACCGGCGACAGGCAGTTCGTCGTGCAGGATGCGTTCGAGACGACGATCTGGTCGGCTTTCAGCGTGTCATGGTTGACGCCGAAGACGATGGTATTGTCCACCCCGTCGCCCGGCGCCGAGATCAGCACCCGTTTCGCGCCCGCATCCAGATGGGGCTGACATTTTTCCTTGCTGGTGAAGATGCCGGTGCATTCCAGAACGATATCGACGCCCTTTTCGCCCCAGGGCAGCTCAGCCGGGTTGCGGATCGCGGTGACCTCGATCGGGCCACGGCCCACATCGATGGTCGAGCCCGAGACCTTGACCTCGGCCGGAAAGCGGCCATGCACCGAATCATAGCGCAGCAGATGCGCGTTCGTCTCGACCGGGCCAAGATCGTTGATCGCGACCACTTCGATATCGGTGCGCCCCGACTCGATGATGGCGCGCAGCACATTGCGCCCGATCCGACCGAAACCGTTGATTGCTACCTTGACTGACATGGGAACCTCCGCAGAAAAAACCTTGCCACGGGATAGGGGCAACGCGGGCGGATTGCAAATGCGACAATCGCGTTTTGCGCTAACATGGTTGGCGGGGCGTGGGTGGCTAGCGCCAGAACGACACCCACTCGACCAGGCTGACAAATTGCCGCGCCAGAAAGAGCGGCCATGTGCCGCCCAGCCAGATCTGGTCAACCGCAAAACCGGCGGCGATCAGCAGGATCAGCGCGAAGGCAACGCTGTTGGTCACGGGACGGCTCCGGCGGTGGCGTTTGGGCACCGATAGCCGCCACGATCACGGGCGGCAAGGGGGTGGCGGTGTCTTGCCGCGCGGGCGGTGCCTTGCGGGGGCGGCGGCGGTGGGCCTTGACCGCGAGCGTCGCGCTTGCAGACGGCCCGTTCTCCACATGAGGTATCGCGCGACCCGCGCCTTGCGCCGCGCCATTGGACGTTCCGCCCCGAGCGACGGGCCTCAGGTGCCGCATGACTGGGTAGGCGTGCAGGGCAACCCGCGACTTACACGCCGCACCGCTGTGGCAAGGCGTGCAGAGCGAACTCGCGCCTTAGACGCCGCATGACAGGCGCATGGCGCCCCGAGCGCGCGGCTCGTGGCCCTTCGCGCCACCAGCGCGCTGAGCGCCCGGCTTTACACGCAGCACGTCTGGCGCATGTCGTGCCGAGCGACTCGCTACAGACGCGGCACGATTGGCGGAAGGCATGCCGGACGACCGCCGAATGGCCCGTCGCGCCGCCGGCCAATTGCGCTTCCAGCCTAACAGGACGCAGGGCTGCCGCGTGGCGCGTGGAGTGACCCGCCTTACCGCTAGCGCATGTTGTACCGGGAAACCCGCGGCAGACGCGGCACGGCTGGCGCATATTGCTCCGAGCAACCCGCCTCAGAGGGGGCACGTTTGGCGGATGGCTGACCGGGCGACCGCCGCATGGCACGTCCTGCCACCGGCCTGAAGCGCATTGCGCTTAGATGCGGCACGGATGGCGCCTTATTTGCCGAGCGACGCCCGCCTGCACGCCGTCCTGACACCGCACCGCTCTCTCTCGCGACCCGCGCCCATGAGCAGGCCGCCTGACCCTCGCCCGTAAAAAGCCGGGCAGGGCGCGCGTTATGCCATTCGGTTGCGGCCTCCTATGACGCGGTGCTGATCTGCACATCGCCCGGCTCATCCTCGCCGGCCTCGACGGCAATGAGGAACAACTCGCCCGCCTCTTCCATGCGGCGGATGGTGGCGACGACCGAGGCCATCGCCTCTTCGCAATCCTTGGCACTGACGCGGCCCTGTGCCTCGACCTCTTCGCGCAGGGAATCCGACATGCGGGTCGAGATGCAGGAAAAGATGAACTCGACCGTCTGGCGGTCATTCTCGCGCGCGCCGGCCATGGCGCGGGCAAGCGCCAGATTGTCCACCTCGCGCAGGATGCGGGGGATGTCGCGCGGGTCGATGCGGCGGGGGATATTCGCCCAGGTGAAGATCGCGCGGCGCACTTCCTGCGCGAAATCGGGGTCGTCCTCATCCAGTCCGATCAGCACCCTGTCGCGGGTGCCCGCGGGGCTGAAATTCAGCATCGCGCCGACCTTTTCGACCGGGGCCGCGTCAATGGCCGGGCGGGCCAGCCCCTCAGCCGCGTGCATCAGCGCAAGCCCGATCCGGCGCAGCGCGGCGTCCTCGATCCCGGCGGTCAGCGACATCGCATAGGCAATCTGGCGCGCCCGGTCCGGGTCCATCATGCCGAACACCTCGGCGGCTTTGGGGACGGGCAGGCGGGTGAACATGACCGCCGCAACCTCAGTCGATTCCATTACGGCCAGATCCGCCAGATGCCGGGCCTGCATCGTCGCAATGCGCTCCCACGGGTCCGAGCCACCCGCCAGCGCCGACATCCGCCGCAGCCGGTCGGTGATATCGCGCGACAGCGTATCGCCAAGCAAATCAAGCGTGTCGTCAATCCCGCCGGGAAAGCTGACCCCGACCTGTTCCAGCGAATCGCAGAATTCATCCACGATTTTTTCGCAGGTGTCGCGGTCCACGATCCCCATCAGCGCCATTTCATGTGCCAACCCGGCCTGCGCCTCAGGCGGCAGCGTATCAAGCGCCAGATCGTCGCCCTCGCCCAGCATCAGCCGCACGATCACGGCCGCCTTTTGTCTGGGCGAGAGCCCGGTTTCGATCAACATATCTGCCCTCGCGATTCGTCATGAGGGCAGATTTGCAGAAAAACCCTAACAGCCGGTTAGCGCGCGCCAAAAACCCGCGCGAAAATCGTATCGACATGCTTGGTATGATAGCCAAGGTCGAACTTTTCCTCGATCTCGGCGGGGGACAGCGCCGCGGTCACTTCGTCGTCGGCCAAGAGTTCCTCTTTAAAATCAGCGCCTTGTTCCCAAACCTTCATGGCGTTTCGCTGCACCAGACGGTAAGCATCCTCACGCGAGACCCCCGCCTGCGTGAGCGCCAGAAGAACCCGCTGCGACATGACCAGGCCCCTAAATTTGTTCATGTTTTTCAGCATGTTTTCAGGATAGACGACCAGCTTGTCGATCACGCCCGCCAGCCGGTTCAGCGCGAAATCAAGCGTGATCGTCGCATCGGGCGCGATGCCGCGTTCGACCGAGGAATGGCTGATATCGCGTTCGTGCCACAGCGCGACATTCTCCATCGCGGGCACCACCGTCATGCGGACCAGACGCGCCAGCCCGGTGAGGTTTTCGGTCAGCACCGGGTTGCGCTTATGCGGCATCGCCGAGGAACCCTTCTGGCCGGGGCTGAAATATTCTTCGGCTTCAAGGACTTCGGTCCGCTGCATATGGCGGATCTCGATGGCGATATTCTCGATGCTGCTGGCGATCACGCCAAGCGTGGCGAAGAACATCGCGTGGCGGTCGCGGGGGATGACCTGCGTGCTGATCGGCTCGGGCGTGAGGCCCAGCTTGGCGCAGACATGCGCCTCGACGGCGGGGTCGATATTGGCGAAAGTGCCGACCGCGCCCGAGATTGCGCCGGTGGCCACCTCGGCCCGTGCGTGTTCCAGCCGCGCACGCCCCCGCGCCATTTCCGCGTAAAACCGCGCAAAGGTCAGGCCCATCGTGGTCGGCTCGGCGTGAATCCCGTGGCTGCGCCCGATCCG
>JAUNTZ010000045.1 GCA_030538425.1 Paracoccus sp. (in: a-proteobacteria)
AATGCGTTCACATATCTGAATATCAAGAGGTGACCCGATGATCTCACGCCGCGAGTTTCTGCAAGCCAGCCTTGCCACCTCGGCCCTGCTCAGCGGCTCGGGGCTTTCCAACTGGTCGCGCGCGATGGCGCAGCAGGCGCTGACGCAGGATCAGCTTTTGCAATTCGACGATTTCGGCAATCTGACGCTGATCCATGTCACCGACACCCATGCGCAACTGAAGCCCGTGTTCTTCCGCGAACCCGACATCAATATCGGCGTGGGCGAGGCGGCGGGGCGTGTGCCGCATATCGTGGGCGAAGAATTTCAGCGCATGTTCGGCATTGCCCCGCGCTCGCCCGAGGCTTACGCGCTGACCTATCCCGATTTCACCGATCTGGCCCGTGCTTATGGCCGGATGGGCGGCTTTGACCGCATCGCGACCGTGGTCAAGGCGATCCGCGCCGCGCGGCCCGATTCGATCCTGCTGGACGGCGGCGATACATGGCAGGGCAGCTATACCAGCTTTGCCACGCGGGGCGAGGATATGGTGCGGGCGATGAACCTGCTGGGCGTCGATGCGATGACCTCGCATTGGGAGTTCACCTATGGCACCGACCGCGTGCATGAGCTGATCGGGATGATGAATCAGCCCTTCCTTGGCGCGAATATCTTTGATGTGGAATGGGATGAACCGGCGTTCGAGCCCTATCACATCTTTGAACGTGCCGGGATGCAGATCGCGGTGATCGGGCAGGCTTTCCCCTATCTGCCGATTGCAAACCCCCGCTGGATGTTTCCCGAATACAGCTTCGGCATCCGCGAAGAAAGGATGCGCGCCGTGGTGGCCGAATTGCGTGACAAGGGCGTCGATCTGGTCGTTCTGCTGTCGCATAACGGCTTTGATGTCGATCACAAGCTGGCCGGGCGGGTTCAGGGCATTGACGTGATCCTGTCGGGCCATACCCATGACGCGGTGCCAGAGCCCGTTCTGGTCGGTGAGACGATCATCATCGCCTCGGGCAGCCATGGCAAATTCGTCAGCCGCGTTGATCTGGATATTCAGGACGGGCGGATGATGGGTTTCCGCCACAAGCTGATCCCGATTTTCAGCGACGTGATCGAACCCGATGCCGAAATGGCGGGCCTGATTGATGAGATCCGCGCGCCCCATAAAGAGGTGCTGGACGAGGTGGTGGGTGAGACCAAAGACCTGTTGTATCGGCGTGGCAATTTCAACGGCACCTGGGACGATGTGATCTGCGACGCGCTTCTGTCGGAACGTGACGCGGAAATCGCGCTTTCGCCGGGTGTGCGTTGGGGGGCCTCGGTCCTGCCCGGCCCGATCACGATGGAGGATGTCCATTCCGTCACCTCGATGACTTACGGCCAAGCCTATCGCAACGAAATGTCGGGCGAGATGCTGAAACGGGTGATGGAGGATGTGGCCGACAATATCTTCAACCCCGACCCCTATTATCAGCAGGGCGGCGATATGGTCCGGGTGGGTGGGCTTGGCTATGCCATCGACATTCACGCCCCGATGGGCAGCCGGATCAGCGACATGACCCTGCTGCGCGACGGAAGCCCGATCGAGCCGTCCCGCAACTATGTCATCGCCGGTTGGGCAAGCGTCAACGAGGGCACCGAAGGCCCGCAGATCTGGGATGTGGTCGCGGATCATATCCGCGCGCAGGGCACGGTCGGCGCGCATGAGGACAGCACGATCCGCATCAGCCAGTAAGCCCGCCCGCGCGCTTTGCGCGGCTTGAAACTAGGGTGCGCACCCCAACGATCCCGCAGGCACCGGCTTTGCGGGCCGGGCGCGCGCATCCGCAACTCGGCTCTCCGTAGCCGGTCACAAAAGAGGAGGACAAGCCAAGTGAAGACAGATCCAATCCCGACAGGCGCTGCCTCGCGCCGCGCGGTGCTTCGCGCCGGTCTGGCCGCCGGTGTGGCCCTGCCCGCAAGCGCGCTTGCCGCCCGCGCCCAAGGCCCGGACCCGCTGATAACCGAGGTGCAGGACTGGGCGCGCTATAATGGCGACGGGGTCGATGCGTTCCCTTACGGCACGCCGATCCGCTTTGAAGCGCATGTGGTGCGGCGCAATGTGCCATGGCTGACCGCCGATGTGATCTCATCCATCAATTTCACGCCGATTCACGCGCTGGACGGCACGATCACCCCGGCGGGCTGTTCCTTTGAACGTCACCATTCCGGCGCGATTGAGCTGGCCAAGCCCGATTACCGGCTGATGGTGAACGGGTTGGTGGACCGCGCCTTGGTCTTTACCTATGACGACCTGCTGCGCTTTCCGCGCGAACAGCGGGTCTATTTCTGCGAATGTGCCGCCAATAGCGGGATGGAATGGGGCGGGGCGCAGTTGAACGGCTCGCAATACACCCATGGCATGATCCACAACATGGAATATGTCGGCGTCAAGCTGTCCACCCTGCTGGCTGAGGCAGGTGTGAAGGCAGAAGGATCATGGGTCTATGTCGAGGGGGCGGATGCCTCGTCGAACGGGCGGTCGATGCCGCTGGAAAAGGCGATGGATGACGTTCTGGTCGCCTTCAAGGCCAATGGCGAGGCGCTGCGCAAGGAACATGGCTATCCGGTCCGGCTGGTGGTGCCGGGCTGGGAAGGCAATATGTGGATCAAATGGCTGCGCCGGATCGAGGTCACGGATGGCCCGGTCGAGGCGCGCGAGGAAACCAGCAAATACACCGACACACTGGCCGATGGCACGGCGCGCAAATGGACCTGGGTCATGGACGCCAAATCGGTGATTACCGCGCCAAGCCCTCAGGTGCCAATCACGCATGGGCCGGGGCCTTTGGTCATTACCGGGCTTGCATGGTCGGGGCGGGGCCGCGTGACCCGCGTTGACGTGTCGCTTGATGGCGGGCGCAACTGGCAAGAGGCACGGCTGGCCGCCGAGGGGCAGCCCATGGCGATGACGCGGTTTTATCTGGATCACGACTGGGACGGCTCGGAAATGCTGCTGCAATCGCGGGCGATGGATGAGACCGGCTATGTCCAGCCGACCAAGCAGGCGCTTCGCGAGATCAGGGGCCGCAACTCGGTCTATCACAATAACGGAATCCAGACCTGGCACATCAACACGGACGGGAGCGCGGAAAATGTTGAAGTTTCATCTTAATGCCGCGCTGATCCTGTTGGCCGGTCCCGCATTGGCCGGGCCTTTGGGCATCGGGCGCGAGGCCCATCCCGAGGAAATCGCCGCATGGGATGTCAAGGTCATGCCCGACGGGCGCGGCCTGCCTGCGGGTTCGGGGTCGGTTCTGGACGGCGAAGACCTGTTCTCAATGCACTGCGCCGCCTGTCATGGCGAATTTGCCGAGGGCGCAGATAACTGGCCCACGCTTGCCGGGGGCGAGGGCACGCTTGCCGCCGAACGCCCGGTCAAGACGGTGGGCAGCTACTGGCCCTATCTCTCGACCGTCTGGGATTATGTGCATCGCTCGATGCCCTTCGGTCAGGCGCAGACGCTTGAGCCGGATGAGGTCTATGCGATCACCGCCTATATCCTCTATTCCAACTATCTGGTGGATGATGATTTCGTGCTGACGCATGAGAACTTCGCTCAGATCGAGATGCCCAATGCAGACGGCTTCATCATCGACGACCGCCCGGAGACGGAATATCCGCTCTTCTCGGTTGAACCTTGTATGAGCGATTGCACGGGTGAGGTGCGGATCACCGCGCGGGCCTCTGACCTGAATGTGACGCCCGAGGATAGTGGCGTGCCGGTTCGTGGGGCGGAGGCTGAAACGCCTGCCGAGGCTGAGGCCGAGTCGCCCGACGAGGCCGAAGCCGAAGCTGACCACGCCGAAGCCGAAGCCACCGAAGAAGCCGCCGCCGACCCCGAGCTTCTCGCGGCGGGTGAGCGGGCCTTTGCCAAATGCCGCGCCTGTCACATGATCGGCGAGGGGGCGACCAACCGCGTCGGCCCGCGTCTGACCGGCATTATCGGCGCGCCCTTTGCTCATGTCGATGACTTCAACTTTTCGCCCGCGATCCGGGCCGCCGCGGATGAGGGGCGCGTCTGGTCCGAGGACGAGCTTCGCGCCTTTCTGGCCGATCCGCGTGGCTATCTGCCCGGTAATCGCATGACCTTTGCGGGCATCCGAAACGAGGCCGAGATGGACGCCCTGCTTGCCTATCTGGCCAGCCAGAACTAGCGCGGCGTTTACATCGGGCCTTGCGCGACCTATCGCTAGGGGGGCTTTGCGCCCCCCTTTCGCTTGTGGGATCTGACATGGACGAGTTGACCGAACCCTTGCTTGCCGGGAACCGCCGGGCGCTGTCGCGGGCGATCACGCTGATCGAATCGCGCCGCGCCGATCATCGCACCCGCGCCACGGCCCTTCTGGCGGCCTTGCCCGAACGCAAGCGGCCCGCACTGCGCATCGGCCTGTCGGGGACGCCCGGCGTCGGCAAATCCACCTTTATCGAGGCGTTCGGGCGCATGCTGACCGCGCAGGGGCTGCGGGTTGCGGTGTTGGCGGTGGACCCCAGCTCGACCCGCTCAGGCGGTTCGATTCTGGGTGATAAAACGCGGATGGAGCTGCTTTCGCGCGACCCCAACGCCTTTATTCGGCCCTCGCCCAGTCAGGCCCATCTTGGCGGCGTGGCGCGCCGCACGCGTGAGACGATCATGCTGTGCGAGGCGGCGGGCTATGACGTGGTGCTGGTTGAAACCGTGGGGGTGGGCCAGTCCGAGACCCTTGTCGCGGACATGACCGATCTGTTCGTCCTGCTGCTCGCCCCTGCGGGCGGGGATGAGTTGCAGGGGGTCAAGCGCGGGATCATGGAGATTGCCGATCTGATTCTGGTCAACAAGGCCGATGGCGAGTTGCGTAGCGTCGCCATGCGCACCGTGTCCGACTACGCGGGCGCGTTGCGGCTGATGCGCAAACGTGACGGCGACGCGCCGGGCTTTCCCAAGGCGCTGCCGGTCTCGGCGACCGAGGGGGCGGGGCTGGATACGGCATGGGCCGCGATGCGTGAGTTGACCGATTGGCGCGCCGAACAGGGGTGGCTGGCGCGCAGGCGGGCCGAGCAGGCGCGCGGCTGGTTTCAGGCGGAACTGCGCGCGGCGCTGCTTGCGCGGCTGGACGGCCCCAAGGCGCGGGATCGTATCGCGCGGCTGGGTGATGACGTCGCGACGGGCCGCACCGTTCCCGCGCAGGCCGTGGCTGAGATGCTCGCATGGCTGGATCATGCGGAATAAACGCCCGTTTTCGCGCCGCAGAGGCTCGGCGAATCGGGCAGTTGAGGGCATGATGAAAGGTGAAACCATGCTTGATCTGCCCGATGACGCGCAGCTTTATGCGGCTCTCGTCGCTCGCGATGCGGCCTATGAGGGGCGCGCCCTTGTCGGCGTGACCTCGACCGGGGTCTATTGCCGCCTGACCTGTCCCGCCCGCAAGCCCCGCCCCGAGAATTGCCGCTGGTTCGCAAGCCCCGAACAAGCGGTGGCGGCAGGGTTCCGGCCCTGCAAACGCTGTCACCCGCAGGGCGCACAGGGCGACCACGCGCCGGCCTTGGCCCGCCTTCGCGCCGCCATTGAGGCCGATCCTGAACGCCGTTGGGGCGAGACAGACCTGCGCGCGATGGGCTATGATCCCTCGACGATCCGGCGGGCGTTCCGGCGGCATTTCGGGATGACATTCGTGCAGATGGCCCGTGCCGCGCGGCTGCGCGCGGGGGTGGGTAGGCTGACAAAGGGGGGCGCGGTGATCGACGCACAGCTTGATGCGGGGTTTGATTCGGCCTCGGGGTTCCGCACTGCCTTTGCGCGGCTGTTCGGCCATCCGCCCGCCGCGATGAAGGGCGGTGGCATCGTCGCGGACTGGATCGACACGCCATTGGGCGGGATGATCGCGCTTGCCGACGAATCTGCGCTGCATCTGCTGGAGTTCACCGACCGCAAGGCGCTGCCGCGTCAATTGGCCCGCGTCTCGCGCGCGGCGGGTGGGCGGATCGGGCTTGGCCGCAGCGCGATCACCGACGCGGTCGAGGCGCAACTGGCCGAATATTTTGCAGGTCAACGCCCGCGCTTTGATCTGCCGCTTGCGCCGCATGGCACGGGTTTTCAACGGCTTGTCTGGGACGCGCTTCGCCGGATACCGGCGGGCCAAACGGTCAGCTATGGCGAACTGGCCGCGCGGATCGGGCGGCCCACGGCAAGCCGCGCGGTGGCGGCGGCGAATGGTGCGAACGGCATCGCGCTTGTGATTCCCTGCCACCGGGTGATCGGCGCGGATGGCACGCTGACCGGCTATGCGGGCGGGCTTTGGCGCAAGGAACGGCTGATCGCCATCGAGACCGCCTATCGCCGCGCAGATGGGGCTTGACGCGGGCGGTTCGGGCCTGTAACTACGCGCAACGGATTTCCGGGCGCTGCCGTGGTGGCGCCCTTTCATATTGGGGGCGCCCGCGCGCCCCGTCGAAGTAAACACGAGGATGAAACCATGTCGCGCGTCTGCGAATTGACCGGCAAAGGCCCGATGACCGGGAACAATGTCAGCCACGCCAACAACAAAACCCGCCGCCGTTTTCTGCCGAATCTCAACGATGTGTCGCTGACGTCGGAAAAGATGGGCCGCACCTACAGCTTCCGCATCTCGGCGGCGGCGCTGCGTTCGGTCGATCATCGTGGCGGTCTGGATGAGTATCTGGCCAAGGCCAAGGATGCCGAACTGTCGGATCGTGCGCTGAAGCTCAAGCGTGAGATCGCCAAGAAAGACGGCCCGGCGGAACTGTCGGCCTGATCTTTGCCTTTTGGCACCGCTTTGGCCCCGTGGGTTCGCCCTGCGGGGCTTTTGCCATTTGTGGCTGCGGCAATTTCGCTCTGGCGGGGCGGGCGGACAGGCCCTAATCTGGCCGCCATGAAAGCCGCGCTGAATATCCTGCTTTGTGCCGTGCTGATCGTTGCCTCGCTGGGCTTTGGCGCGGCGCGGGGGCAGGCGCGTGTCGCGGGTGAGATGGTCCTCTGCACCGGCGCGATGATGGTCACGGTGGCGGTGGACCGCGACGGCCAGCCGGTCGAAAAGGCGCTGATCTGTCCCGATATGGCGCTGTCGCTGCTGGCCGCGACGGGAGATGCGCCGGATGTCGCGCTGATCCGCGCGGCGCGGGCCGCTGATCTGCCGCGCAGCGCACGGGTTTTGCGCGGTCGTGACGCGCCCAAGGCCAATGCGCGCGGCCCGCCTGCTGTGATCGTCTGAGCCAAACACGACAATCACACACAGGAAAATCCCAATGAAACCGATGTTTTTTGCGGCGGCCTTGGCCGCTTTGACCGCCCCTGCCTTCGCCACCTCCGACAATGCCAGCGGCAGCCCGATTGAGTTCGGCCAGCCCTATGCGCGCAGCTCGAACCCGCAGGTCGGCGCGGCCTTCATGGAGCTGGTGAATACCGGCGACGCGGACTGCACCCTGACCGAAGTGCGCGCCGATATTTCTGAACGGGTCGAGCTGCACACCCATCGAGAGGACAGCGACGGCGTGGTCCGCATGTTGCCGGTCGAAGAGCCGATCATCATTCCCGCAGGCGGCTCGCATTGGCTGGAACGCGGCGCGGATCATGTGATGTTCATCGGCCTGCACAAGCCGCTTGAGCAGGGAGAAACCTTTATGGCCGAGTTCGATTTCGGCGATTGCGGGACTGAGCCGGTCGAGCTGGCGGTCGATAACGATTTCGCGCCGGAACGGGCGGGCGATGCGCCCGCGCATGGCGGTCATTAACGGACGGTCAGGGGTGCGGGATGCCGCGCCCCTGACTTTTAGCCAAAGCGCCGCAGCCGCAGCGCGTTGGTGACCACAAAGACCGAGGACATGGCCATCGCGAAAGCGGCCAGAATCGGCGACAGTTGCGGCCCGCCGAACGGCACCAGAACCCCCATCGCCACCGGGATCAGCGCGGTATTATAGGCAAAGGCCCAGAACAGGTTCTGGCGGATATTGCGCATCACCGCTCGGCTCAGCCGCAGCGCCACCGCCACCGCGCGCGGATCGGCGCGCATCAGCACGACCTGCGCCGAATCAATCGCGATGTCCGTGCCGCCGCCCATCGCAATGCCGGTCTCGGCGCCTGCAAGCGCGGGCGCGTCATTGATCCCGTCGCCCACAAACACCGTGCCGCGCCCCATTTCGCGCAGGCGGGTCAGCTTCTCCTCGGGCGAGACACCGCCTTGCGCGTCGTCGATCCCCAAAGCCGCGCCCACCGCCTGCGCCGTGGCGGGCTGATCGCCCGAGAGCATCGCGGTTTTCAGCCCGAGGCGGTGCAGATCGTCAATCGCCGCCTGCGCCGTCTCACGCGGGGCATCGGCGATGGCAAAGCTGGCGATGTGGCGCCCATCGGCGGCCAAATGAACCGCCGTAGCGCCCGTTTTCGCCCAGTCGTCGCTTTGCGTAATCAGCGCGGGATCGGGCGCGGCCCCGGCCTCTTGCAGCGCCGCGCTGTTGCCGATGACAACGCTTTGCCCATCCACCTCGGCGGCCAGTCCGCGCCCGACCATGGCACGGATCTCGGTCGCGCCGGGCAGATCCAACCCCTTGACGGCGCTGACAAAAGCGCGGGCCAGCGGATGTTCAGAGCCCGCCTCGGCGCTGGCGGCAAGGCGCAGTGCTTGGGTGGGCTCGATGCCCGTTGCGGTGGCGGTTTCGGTGATCTCGGGGCGGCCTCGGGTCAGCGTGCCGGTCTTGTCAAAGGCCACGATGCGGGCATCGGACAGGCGTTGCAGCGCCTCACCCTGACGAAACAGGACGCCCAGCTGCGCGCCGCGCCCGGTGCCGACAAGGATCGAGACCGGCACTGCCAGACCCATCGCGCAGGGGCAGGCGATGATCAGCACTGAAATCGCCGCGACCACCGCCTGCGGCAGCGCGGGGGCGGGCGCGAATATCAACCACAGCGCGAAGGCCAAGGCCGACAGCGCCATGACCACCGGCACAAAAACCCGCGTGATCCGGTCAACAAGCGCCTGCACCGGCAGCTTGCCCGCCTGCGCATCCTCGACCAGTCGCACGATGCCCGCCAGCCGCGTATCCGCGCCCGAGGCTGTGACGCGAAAGATCAGCGCCGTATCGCCGTTCACCGTGCCGCCGGTGACCCGCTCGCCGGGGGATTTGGCGGCGGGCAGCGGCTCACCCGTCAGCATGGATTCGTCAATATGGCCGCGCCCTTGGGTGACCTCGCCATCGGCGCTGACCCGCTCGCCGGGGCGCAGGTGGACCAGGTCGCCTTCGCGCAGATCGGCGGCGGGGATCTCGACAATTGTGCCGCCGCGTTCCACCCGCGCGGTGGCGGGCGTCAGCTCCATCAAGCGCCGGATCGCATCGCCCGCCTGCCCCTTGGCGCGCGCCTCAAGCCAACGACCGAACAGGATCAGCGTAACGATCACGGCGGCGCTTTCGAAATAGACATGCCTCGCGGGTTCGGGCAGCAGGCCGGGCGCAAAGGTGGTGACGGTCGAATAGAGAAACGCCGCGCCCGCGCCAAGCGCGACAAGGCTGTTCATCTCAGGCGCGCCGCGCAGCAGGGCGGGGATGCCATGGGCGAAGAACAGCCGCCCCGGCCCGGCCAGGATGGCGGCGGTGAGGATGAATTGCATCAGCAGCAGGGCCTGATGCGAGATCACCCCGTGCAGCCAGTGGTGAAAGCCGGGGATCATGTGACCGCCCATTTCGGCGACAAAGACGGGCAGGGTCAGGGCCGCCGCGACGATCAGGTTGCGGCGCAGGGCGGCGGTCTCATCGCGGGGCGGGGCGGGGGCGGCGCGGTCCGCCGGTTGCGCGTCAAACCCCGCCGCCGTGACCGCCTGCGCGAGTTGATCGGGGTTCGCGCCGCTATGTGTGACATGGGCGGAGTGCGTGGCAAGGTTGACGCTTGCCTCGGTGACGCCCGGCTGCGCGCGGAGCACCCGTTCAACGCGGGCGGTGCAAGAGGCGCAGCTCATCCCCTCGATCTTCAGGCGTGTGGTTTGCAGTTCGGCGGGAAAGCCCGCATTGCTTAGTGCCGCCAAGGCGGGGGCCAAAGCCGCGCCCTCGGCCCGCATGCGGACGCGCCCGGTGGCGAGGTTCGCGCTGGCCTCGCTGATGCCGGGCTGCGCGTTCAGCACACGCTCAACCCGGCCCGTGCAAGAGGCGCAGCTCATCCCGGTGACGGGGATTTCGATCTGGTTGGTGGTCATGTCAGGGTCCTGTTGTGAAACGAAAGGTCGGTTCAGCAACAGGCCATCGGCGGGGCCTGCGGATGCATGGGCGCGCGGGCAGGGGCCGGGCGGGGCGCGGGCAACAGGCGCAAAGGCGGGATATGGGGCAGGGCGCGCCGCCCCCGCGCGCGGCCCAGATGACAGCGACAGCCGCGCCCGCCACCGCCCCGGCAAAGATGGGGCGGGCGCGTGGCGGCTTCGCGGGCAGGGCAGTTGCACATCACGCAAAGATGAGCGGTCAGCGGCCTGTTTTCAAGCCACCTTGCCCGGATCGGTTGAAACAGCCGGTATTTCCGGTATAGCGAAAGGAAACCGTGCGAACAGGAGCAGACCATGAATCGCCGCCAGATGCTGATGCTTTCCACCGCCTTTCTGGCCATGCCGACCCTTGCGGGCGCACAGCAGGCAGACCGGTTCCAGCCGACCGAGGTCGCCATTCGCGACGGGTTCGAAGTGGGCTCGATCGTGGTCGTCTCGCGCGATTTTTACCTCTATCACGTCATCGCGCCGGGCCGAGCGATCCGCTACGGCGTGGCGGTGGGTACGGATGAGCTGATCTGGCGCGGGCGCGCGACGGTGGGCCGCAAGGCTGAATGGCCCAGCTGGACGCCGACACCTTCGATGATCGAGCGTAATCCCGGCCAATATGCGCGCTATGCCGACGGGATGCCGGGCGGCCCGCGCAATCCGCTGGGGGCGCGCGCGCTTTATCTTTACGACGCCCGCGGCAATGACACCGCGATCCGCATCCATGGCACGACCGAGCCGGGTTCCATCGGGCGGGCGGTCTCGAATGGCTGTCTGCGGATGCGCAATGAGGCGGTGATGGCGCTTTATGAGCAAATCCCCATCGGGACGCCGGTTTACGTCTATTAACCTTGAGCGGGACCATCGCGCGGCTGCGGCTGGACGCTGTGGCCGTGGCGGGCTTCGACGATGTGATCGACGTTCGCGCGCCTGCTGAATATGCCCAAGACCACCTGCCCGGCGCGATCAGCCTGCCGGTTCTGGACGATGCCGAGCGCGCCCGCGTCGGCACGATCTATAAGCAGGTCTCGCCCTTCGACGCCCGCAAGATCGGCGCGGCTCTGGTCGCGGCCAATGCGGCGCGGCATCTTGCGGGGCCTTTGGCTGACCGTCCCGGCGGCTGGCAGCCGCTGATCTATTGCTGGCGCGGCGGGCAGCGCTCGGGGTCTTTCGCCTCGATCCTAGCGCAGATCGGCTGGCGGGTGACGCTGGTTGAGGGCGGCTATAAATCATGGCGCAGGCAGGTCGTGGCGCGGGTGCAGGAGCGTGGTATCGCCTCGCCGGTGGTGGTTCTGGACGGCAATACCGGCAGCGCGAAAACCGCCATTCTGCACGCTTTGGCGCGGCGCGGGGTGCAGATCATCGACCTTGAGGGGCTGGCGCATCATCGCGGCAGCCTGTTCGGCGCGACCGGCCCGCAGCCCGCGCAGACCATGTTCGAGGGGCGGCTGGCGGCGCAGATCGAGGCGCTGGACCCCGCCCGCCCGGTGGTGATCGAGGCGGAAAGTTCGCGCATCGGGGCGCTGAACATTCCGCGCGCGGTTTGGGCGGGGATCTGTGCTGCGCCGCGTGTCGCGCTGTCGGCGCCGCTGGAGGTGCGGGCGGGCTTCGTGGCGGAGGGTTACGCCGATCTGCTGGATGATCCGGCGCGGGTTGAGGGGGTGGTCGCGCGGCTCGCGCCGCTGCATCCCGCCGCGCGCATCGCCGCCTGGCAGGCGATGGCCCGCGCCGGCGCGTGGCGAGATCTGGCCGCCGCGCTGATGCGTGAGCATTACGACCCGCGCTATGCCCGCCAGCGGGCGCGTCACGCCCCGGCTGTTGAGGTGGTGGAACTGGAGGCGCTTGACGATGCCGACAGGGCGGCGGGCGCGGTTGAGGCGGCGCTCATGCGCGCCGCAGCCGCGCGGCCAGCAGCATCCCCGCAAGCATCGCGCCCGTGAACAGCGCGACCGGCAGGCCACCGAAGAAAATGGAGGCTGCGGCGGGGCCGGGACAAAGCCCGGCAATCCCCCAACCCAGCCCGAACAGCGCCGAGCCGGCCAGCAAGCGCCGGTCGATCACCGGCGCGGGCGGGTCGGGAAAGCGGCCGCCAAGCGCAGGCGCGGCCCGGCGGGCGGCGATACGCCACGCGACGGCCATGGGCGCAATTGCCCCGCCCAGAACAAAGGCAAGCGTGGGATCCCAATGCCCGAACACGTCGAGCCAGCCCTGAACCTTGGCCGGGTTGGTCATGCCCGAGACAAGCAGCCCCGCGCCAAACAACGCGCCCGCAAGCGCGGCCATCAGCGCGCGCATCCCTACACCCCCCAACCAAGGGCGCGGGCGATCAGCACGCCAAGCACGCCGGTCACAAGGTAAGTTCCGGTGGCAGCCAGCCCCCGCCGCGACAGGCGCGAGATGCCGCAAACCCCATGCCCCGAGGTGCAGCCATTGGCCAGCCTTGTGCCAAAGCCCACCAGCAGGCCCGCGACGATCAGGCCCGGCCAGCTTGCCACCGGCGCAGATGCCGCGCCCATCCCGGCCAGCACCATGAGCGCGGGAACCACCGTCAGCCCCGCGACGAAGCCTGCGTTTTCAGGCCATGCGGCGCGGGGCGCGCTGCCATCGACAAGCCCGCCAATCAGCCCGCTGGCCCCCATCACGCGACCGTTCATCAACAGAAACAGCGCTGCGGCGGCCCCGATCATCAGCCCGCCGATCAATCCGAAAATCCAGTCCGGGTTCATCCCTGCCTCCGTTATATTCCGATATGCGAATATAACGTCCCGCCGGGGCCCGTCAATCTGGCGGCGTTATCGCAGCATCAGCCCGGCGACCACGCCCATCAGCCCCAGCATCGACAGGAACAGCGCGCCCATATTGACCGCGACAACGCCGCGCATGCGGGCCTGAAACGCCTCACCCTCAAGCCCGGCGCGTTTAGCGCGGGTCACCGCGATGATGCACCAGACAATGCCGATCAGCCCGGCCAAAGTCAGCGCGGCACCGCCCCAGATCAGCCAGTCAAATACGGTCATTCCTGTTCCTCACGGGTCGTTTTCGATGTCTGCCGCCCTGCCTAGCGGCGATTGCAACGCCCTTCAATAGCGCCTAATCGGGGCCCTACAGGCAAGTCAGATCACAAAGGGCAGAACCTATGCAGGACGATCAAAGCTATAATGTCGCCGCCGATGAGCTGCGCCAGTTCATCGAACAATATGAGCAGCTGGAAGCCGAGAAAAAGGACATTACCGAGCGCCAGAAAGAGGTCATGGCTGAGGCCAAGGCACGCGGTTACGACACCAAGGTGATGAAAAAGGTCATCGCCCTGCGCAAGCGCGACCGCGACGATATCGCCGAGGAAGAGGCGATTCTGGAAATGTACAAGGCCGCGCTGGGCATGGCGTGACGCCCGGCCCGCGCCGGTTCGAGTATTTTTGCACAGAAGAAGCAGGCCCGTGGCTCAGGGGGCGATGAACTCGACCCCCGGCAGCCCGACGATCTGGGCGATGTCGCGGTCGTAATCCTCACTCATCTGGTCGATCATGTCTTGCGTCCAGCCGGGCAGGTCGGCCTCGATCTCGACCTTGTCGGCTATCGCGTCGGCGGCCAGGGCCTGTTCGACCATGGCGCGGCGGTCATCGGTCGCCAGATCGGTCTCAGCGGCGATGCGGTCTTGCAGCTGGCGCAGTTTCTCGGGCGGCAGCAGTTCGGCCAGAACCTGCATCGTGCCCCGCAGCGGCGGGTTGCGCGGCACATTGGCGATGCGGTGCAGGATCTCGGGCCAGATCAGCGGGGTATCCTCATTGCACCACAGCACGATCCGGCGGCCCTGCGCGGCCTGCACGATGCGCCGGATCGCGGGGGCCCAACGCAGCGTGTCGGGCTCAATTCCGGCCATCAGCTCGGCATAGGGCCGCCCCGAGGCCTCAAGCACCGACATGAGCAGCGAGGCCGGATGCTTCAGCGCCATGAAGAACTCGATCTGGGAATCGGGGAAGAGGTTCGACAGCGCCATCACTCGCTCACCCGCATTGGCATAAAGCCCCTGCGCGGAAATGGCCCGGAACGGCATGCCCAGAAAGCCCGGCTGCGACAGCACAAGCCGCTTGGCGCCCTCGCCGTCAAGGATGGAATCGAGCAGAACCTCTTGCATCTCAGCTGAGGCGCTGCCGCCGTTAAGCGCGTTCATCGCCTCACCGATCACGCCGCGATAGCGGTTCGGGGCCGGGATCTCAGTGCCGTGTTTCCAGATCTCGTCACGGTTCTGCAACAGCGCGCGCAAAAGCCGGTCCTTGTCCGTGCCATGCGCCCCGAGATGATAAACAATCTGCATCCGAACCCCTTACAACGGCGTGTTTTTCGCGCCTGCAATCTAGCGGCAGTTCGTGGACAGGGAAACCGCTTTGATATAGGGCTGGCGCATGAGCGCCCGGATACCCGCCCGAAAGCATCAGGAACTTCGCCAGAGCGGCAGCGCGTTCTGGGCGGTGGGGGCCGCGCTGATCGCGGCGCTTGTGCTGGCGCCGGTGGCCTCAGTCGCGTGGATGGCGCTGTTTCCGACCGATAACATATGGCCGCATATGATGGCCACGACCCTGCCGCGCTATCTGACGAATACGCTGATCCTGACCTTTGGGGTCGGATTGCTGGCGGCGGCGATGGGCACGGGCTCGGCCTGGCTGGTCAGCATGTATGAGTTTCGCGGGCGGCGCTGGCTGGAATGGCTGCTGCTGCTGCCGATGGCGGTGCCGGCCTATGTCGGCGCCTACGCGCTGGCCGATTTTCTGGATTATTCGGGCGTGGTCCAGACCGCGCTGCGGGCGGCGTTTGGCTGGGAAAGCGCGCGGGATTACTGGTTCCCGCCGATCCGGTCGCGCGGGGCGGCGATTTTCGTGCTGGCGGCGGCCTATTACCCTTATGTTTATCTGCTGGCGCGAGCGGCGTTTCATGAACAATCCGGCTCGGCCTATGAGGTGGCCCGCGCGCTTGGCACCGGGCCATGGGGGATGTTCCGCCGCGTCGGCCTGCCGCTGGCGCGCCCCGCTATCGTCGCGGGGTCCGCCATCGCGATGATGGAGACCGTCGCGGATTACGGCGTGGTCAGCTATTTCGGCGTCCACACGCTCAATACCGGGATTTTCACCACCTGGCTGGAGCGGCGCAATGCGGGCGGGGCCGCACAGATCGCCTGCGTGATCCTGTCGCTGGTGGTGATCCTGTCGATGCTGGAGCGGTTCGGCCGCCGCCGCGCCCGCTATCACCAAAGCGCCCGCCAGCCTCGCCCGATCACCCGTCAGCGCCTGCGCGGCGCGCCCGCCGCCATGGCCTTTGCCGCCTGCCTGTTCCCGTTTCTGATCGGGTTCGTGCTGCCGGTCGGTGTGATCTCGCATTATGCGATGGCCTATCCGCAGGGCTGGCTGGGGCCGGGCCTGTCGCGGGCGGTGGTCCATACCGTGACGACCGGGGCTGCGGCGGCGGTAATCACCGTCGGGCTGGCGCTGTTCATGGTTTACGGAGTGCGGCTGTCGGGCCGCCGCCTGCCGCGCCTGCTGCTGCCGGTGACAATGATCGGCTATGCCGCGCCCGGCGCGGTGCTGGCGGTCGGCATCCTGTTTCCGCTGGCCGCACTGGATCACCGCATTGCCGACATGATCGAGGCGCTGACCGGCACCGATCCCGGCCTGCTGCTGACCGGGTCCGCCTTCGCGATCATCCTGGCCTATGTGGTGCGCTTCTTCGCGATTGCGCAGGGCGCGGCGGATGCGGCCTTTCAGCGGATCTCGCCCAGCCTGCCCATGGCCGCGCGCTCGCTTGGCCGGGATGCAGGCGGCACGCTGCGTCATGTCTATCTGCCGCTGATGCGCGGCACGGTCGGCTCGGCCCTGCTGCTGGTCTTTGTCGATGCCGCCAAGGAGCTGCCCGCGACCATGCTGCTGCGCCCGTTCAATTACGAAACCCTTGCCACCCGCGTGCATGAACGCGCGAGCCTTGAGGATCTGGGCAACGCCTCGCCCGCCGCGCTGTTGGTGGTGGCGGTCGGTCTGGTCGCGGTCGCGCTTCTGGCGCGGGCGAACCTGGGCTTGCAAGGCCGCGACGCGCAAGCTATCGGGACAATGCGAAAGGCCAAAGCGGCCTGATGCCGGCGTAGCTCAGTTGGTAGAGCGTCTGATTTGTAATCAGGGGGTCGGGGGTTCGAGTCCCTCCGCCGGCACCATATATCATTGAAATCAAATGATTTTTTAGTCAACGCACGTTTTCGTGTGGCTGGCAACCGCTTGCTTCGTCAAGCGTTAAAAAAAGTCGGGCAGCCGGGAATAAGCCGACGGCCTGTCGCGTTTCTCAAGTCCACAGCAATGGAGGCCATTATGGCTATCAGAAAAGTTCTTGGCACGGCGATCGTGCTGTCGGCTTTGGCCGTTGGCGCTCATGCCCAATCGGCTGACCGCCAGATCCGCACCCAGCTTCAACAGCAAGGGTTCGAAAATATCCGCATCGAAAACAACCGCCGCACCATCGAGGTGCGCGCCAATCGCGGCAGCCAGCAGATCACGCTGGTCTATGACGCCCGCACCGGGGAACTGGTCAATCAGCGCGCCGGTCGCGACGATGACCGTCGCGGGGGCCGTTCGTCGAACACCTCCTCGAACACGTCGAGCAACAGTTCGGATAATTCGTCAAGCAATACCTCGTCGAACTCGTCCTCGAACACGTCGAGCAACACGTCCAGCAATACCTCGTCGAACAGTTCGAACAATACCTCCTCGAAAAGCAGCTCGAACACGTCGTC
>JAUNTZ010000046.1 GCA_030538425.1 Paracoccus sp. (in: a-proteobacteria)
GTTCCTCGATCTTGCGCACGCCATGCATGATCGTGGTGTGGTCGCGCCCGCCGAAGCGCCGCCCGATCTCGGGCAGGGACCGCGTGGTCAGCTGTTTCGCCAGATACATCGCGATCTGGCGCGGGCGGGCGACCGTGCGCACCCGGCGCGGCCCGACCATATCGGCCAGCTTGATGTTGTAATGTTCGGCGACGCGGCGCTGAATATCCTCGATCGAGAGTTTCTTGTCCGAGGACCGCAGCAGATCCATCAGGCAGTCATGGGTCAGATCCATGTCGATCTCACGCCCGACAAGGCTGGCAAAGGCGAACAGCCGTTGCAGCGCGCCTTCCAGCACCCGCACGTTCGAGGTGATGCGATGGGCCAGAAACTCCAGCACACCCGGCGCGATTTGCAGGCCCGGATATTGCGCCCGGAACGCCTCAACCTTGCTTTGCAGGATGCCCAGACGAAGCTCATAATCGGTCGGGTGCAGGTCCACCACCAGCCCGCATTGCAGGCGTGAGCGGATGCGTTCGTCCAGTTTCTCGATATCGGCGGGCGAGCGGTCAGCCGACAGCACGATCTGCTTGCCCTGATCGACAAGCGCGTTGAAGGTGTGGAAAAACTCTTCCTGCGTGGAATCCTTGCCGGCGATGAATTGCAGATCATCGACCATCAGCACATCGACGCGGCGGAAGATCTCCTTGAAGTCGATGATCGTCTTGTCGCGCAGCGCGGCGATAAAGCGATACATGAACTGCTCGGCCGAGAGATAGAGGATCGTCGTGTCGGGCTTGGCCGCGCGCAGTTCAGCCGCCATGGCATGCATCAGGTGGGTTTTGCCAAGCCCCACGCCGCCATAGAGAAACAGCGGGTTGAAGGTCACGGGCCCCCCTTCGGCCACGCGGCGGGCGGCGGCATGGGCCAACTCGTTCGACTTGCCGACGACAAAGCTGTCAAAGGTAAAGCGCCCGTCCAGCGGCGCCGAAAACTCATCCGCCATGACCGAGCGCCGGGGCGCGGCATTCACCACGACCGGACCTGTGGGGGCTGTGGGCTGCGCGGGCGCGGGGGCTGTGGCCACGGTAAAGGTCACGCGGCGGACCGGGTGGCCCGATTCGGCCAGCTCTTTGCGAATCGCGTCCAGATAATTGCGCTGCACCCATTCCGAAATGAATCGTGTCGGTGCCGAGAACTCTGCCTGCGTGGCGTCGATCCGGGTCAATGACAGCGGCGCAAGCCATGCCGTGACCGGGTTCTGACCGATTTTCGCTGCCAGAGCTTCCTGCGCCTGCCCCCAAATGTCTTTCATCATTCCGTCCGTTTCTTGGTCCCCGGTTCGCCGCCCGTCGTTGCGGGTGCGATTGCGTCTCACGGCGTCCAGGGGGTCGGACAGGCAACAGAAAACCTATTGCGGGCAAGGCACCGCAATCGGCCAACTGGGCCAAACCGAATAAACAGACGGGAATCTTTCAGCGGGTGGCAGCCCGCACAGATCAATCCCCGATCCGGCCATCTCGCGCAGACATGGCAGTGTCTGCGTCCGTGGCCGGACCATCCGGGCCGCGCTTGCCGGCTAGCAGCGCCGGCGCGTCCCGGTCGTCCCCCAAGGCGAAGTGAATCGCAGGGATGAAGCTAGCAAGACCTCTGGGCGCGCTCAACCGATCTTCGCGCTTGACAGTCCTTTTCCGCGACCGAATCTGCGCGGGCCTGTGGGCCGTGTCTTTCCGGCATCAGGCAAAGGGGGCTATTTGCTTGATAGAATTAGACAAAACAAAGGCGCGCCCCGAAGGACGCGCCCGATGATCGTGTTCCCGGCGGCGCGCAACGCGCGTAGCGCCAAGGGTGTTGCGCGATCAAGCCGACAGGGCTTTGACGCGCGAGGCCAGGCGCGACATCTTGCGCGCGGCGGTGTTCTTGTGGACGACGCCCTTGGTCACGCCGCGCATCAGTTCGGGCTGCGCGTTTTTCAGGGCTTCGGCGGCGGCGGTCTGGTCGCCCGAGGCAATCGCCTCTTCGACGCGGCGCAGGAAGGTGCGGATGCGCGAGCGGCGGGCTTTGTTGACGTCGGTGCGGCGCTCAATCTGGCGGGCGCGTTTTTTGGACTGGGGCGTGTTTGCCATGGTCTTGATCCTTGCTTTTGGTTCGATACTGCACAAAAGCCCCAAGACCCGAATCATCCGATCCGGCTGGAAAACTTGCCTTAAAGCGGGCCCACGCGCATGTCGGCGGGTTCTATAGCGCCATGCGCGTGGAAAGGAAAGCCCGAATCGGCGTTACTTGTCGCTGAACCTGGCCTCACGCTTGGCCTGAAAGGCGTCCATGCCCTCTTTCTGGTCCTCGGTCGCGAACAGCGAATGGAACACGCGGCGTTCGAACAGCAGCCCCTCGCGCAGCGTGGTCTCATAGGACCGGTTCACGCATTCCTTGGCCGCGATCACCGCGATCTGCGATTTCGAGGCAATCTTGCGCGCGGCCTCCATCGCCTCGTCGATCAGGTCGGCGGCGGGGACGATGCGGCTGACAAGGCCCGCGCGTTCGGCCTCTTCGGCATCCATGAAGCGTCCGGTCAGGTTCATGTCCATCGCCTTGGCCTTGCCCACGAAACGGGTCAGCCGCTGCGTGCCGCCGATCCCCGCGATCACGCCCAGATTGATCTCGGGCTGGCCGAATTTCGCGTTATCGGCGGCGATGATAAAGTCGCAGGCCATCGCGATCTCACAACCGCCGCCAAGCGCATAGCCCGCCACCGCCGCGATGATCGGCTTGCGCACCCGCAGCATCGAATCGGTCGGGCCGGTGAACAGGTCGGCCATGAACACATCGACAAAACTTTTCGAGGCCATCTCCTTGATGTCGGCCCCCGCCGCAAAGGCTTTCTCGCTGCCGGTCAGCACGATGCAGCGCACATCGTCATTCGCATCGGCCTCGGCAAAGGCGGTGGTGAGTTCCTGCAAAAGCTGCGCGTTGAGCGCATTCAGCGCCTGCGGCCGGTCCAGCCGGATCAGCGCGACGTGATCGGTGATCTCGACCTTGATCGTTTCATAAGCCATTCGCGAACCCCCTCGATGCGATTTGCAACTTGGTAGCAAAGCGCGGGCAGAAAGCAAACGCCCTAGCGCCCGCGCGTCAGTTTTGCCGAACGCGCAACCAGCATCTTGCGCCGCAAGGGCGACAGGTGATCGACGTAAACCTTGCCGTTCAGATGGTCGATCTGATGCTGCACGCTTGTCGCCCAAAGGCCCACGAAATCGCGGTCCTCGATCTCGCCCGCGTCGTTGAGAAATCGCACCGTGACCGCCCGGGGACGGGTGATGCGGGCCGAGACGCCCGGCAGGTTGGGCGAGGCCTCTTCATGGGCGCGCATCTGCACTGAGGCATGCAGAATTTCAGGATTGGCCATGCGCACCACCTGACCCCGCCTGTCCGAGGCATCCACCACCGCCAGCCGCAGCATGATGCCGATCTGCGGCGCGGCAAGGCCCACGCCGGGCATCGCCTCCATCGTGTCGATCATATCGTCCCAGATCATCCGCACGGTTTCGGTGATCTCGGCGACCGGATCGGCGGCGCGGTGCAGGCGCGGGTCGGCATAGGGCAGGAAGGGGCGGGTGCTCACGCCACGGCCTCGCGTTCGGCGCCGATCAGGATGCCGTTGAGGTGGTCGGTCTCATGCTGGACGATGCGCGCCTCGATCCCGCCCATCTCAGCGCCGATGGCGCGGCCCAGAAGGTCGAAATAGCGCAGGTCGATGCGCGCGGGGCGGGTGACCGGAACGATGCGGCCCGGGATCGACAGGCAGGCTTCGTCCATGGTCTCAAGCGTGTCGCCATGGGGGCGCAGTTCGGGGTCCAGTATGATGACCGGCGCGGGGCGGCCCTGTTTCCAGCCCGCATCCATCACAAAGATGCGCCGCAGCACCCCGATCTGAGGCGCGGCCAGACCCCGCCCACCCGCGTGATACATCGTCACCAGCAGATCGGCGGCAAGCTGGAACAGCTGAGCGCTGCGCAACTCGCCCGCGGGGGCGCTGAGCGCCAGCAGGCGCGGATCGGGCGCGGTCAGGATCGGGCAGACCCGCCCGCCGGGCAGCATCGCGGGCAGCGCGGGCGTGGCGGGCAGCTCAGACACGGGCCTTCTCGCGTTTGAGTTTGACCATCTTGCGGGTAATCATCTGCCGTTTGATGGCGGAAATATGGTCGATGAACAGCACCCCGTTCAGGTGGTCCAGCTCATGCTGCGCACAGGTCGCCCAAAGCCCCGCGAAATCCTGTTCATGCGTCTTGCCGTCAAGCCCCAGCCACCGCATCCGCACCTCGGCGGGGCGGGTGACCTCGGCGTAATGATCGGGGATCGACAGACAGCCTTCTTCATAGACGTTCAGCGCCTCGGACTCAGTGGTGATCTCGGGGTTGACCAGCACCATCGGCGCGGGCTCGGCCTCGGGGTCGCGGGTGGCGTCCATCACAAAGACGCGCAGGTTCACGCCCACCTGCGGCGCGGCCAGACCCACGCCCGGCGCATCATACATCGTCGCCAGCATATCGGCGGCAAGGGTCTCGATCTCGGGTGTGATCCGCGCCACGGGGTCGCAGATCTTCTTGAGCCTCGGGTCGGGGTGCAAAAGGATGGGGCGCAATGTCATGGCGCTGATCTAGGACAAGGCTTGGCGTTTCGCAACTATCCGCTTTATCCTTGCCTACAAAACCGGAGACATGACATGACCCGACCCGACTTTGATGAGCAGATCGACCGCATCGGCAGCTATTGCAACAAATGGGACGATATGCAGGCCGCTTATGGCGTCGCGCCGGATGACGGTATCGCGATGTGGGTCGCGGATATGGATTTCCGCCCCCCCGCATCGGTTCAGCGCGCGGTCGAGGCACAGGCGGCGCATGGGGTTTATGGCTATCCTGCCGCCAATCCGGCCTACACGGCGGCGATTGCGTGGTGGATGCAGCACCGCCACGGCTGGCGGGTGGAGCCGGACTGGATTCTCACCGCGATGGGTCTGGTCAACGCCACCGCGCTTGCCGTCGATGCCTATACCGCGCCCGGTGACGGGGTGGTGGTGATGTCGCCGGTCTATCACGCCTTTGGCCGGGTGGTCCGGGCGGCGGGGCGCGAACTGATCGAACTGCCTTTGCGGGTCGAGGACGGGCTTTACCGTCTTGACTGGCCCGCATGGGAGGCCCGCCTGACCGGGCGCGAGAAAATGCTGATCCTGTGCAGCCCCCACAATCCCGGCGGCCGCGTCTGGTCGGCGGATGAGCTGCGCGAGATCGCCGCCTTCTGCGCACGCCGCGACCTGATTCTGGTCAGCGATGAAATCCACCACGACCTTGTCATGCCCGGCCACCACCACACGCCGATGCCCATTGCCGCGCCCGATTGCATCCCGCGTCTGGTGATGCTGACAGCGGCGACCAAGACATTCAACATCGCCGGCGCCCATGTCGGCAATGCGATCATCCCCGATCCCGATCTGCGCGCGCGATATAAGGCGCGGCTGATGGCCTTGGGCCTCTCGGCGGGGCTGTTCGGCACCGATATGGTGACGGCGGCCTATTCGCCCGAGGGGGCGGAATGGCTTGATGCGCTGATCCCCTATCTGGATGAGAACCGCCGTGTCTTTGACGCGGGCGTGAACGCGATACCGGGGCTGCGGTCCATGCCCTTGCAGGCGACCTATCTGGCTTGGGTCGATTTCTCCGGCACGGGTATGAAGCCGTCCGAGATCCACCGTCGCATCGCAGGCCACGCCCGCATCGCCGCCAATCACGGCGAGACATTCGGCGAGGGCGGCGCGTGTTTCATGCGCTTTAACCTCGCCACCCCCCGCGCCCGCGTGGCTGAGGCCGTGGCCCGCCTGCAAGCGGCTTTTCGCGATTTGCAATAGAGGCTATGCGAGAGCCTTGGAACGCGAGTTTTGATGAGATCCGGGCTTGGGCCATCCGAGACGCGGGCTGGCCCGATCAGGATTGGGATATCGCGATCTCATCACTGCTTACGCCGCAGGAATTTGCGCTGCTTCTGACCGATCCGGCGATTGAGGCCGAGATGCGGCACTTTCTGATCCGCTGTCTCTATATTTACACCGGAGACGCTGTCAGAACCCGCGACCAAGCCTCGATCACCGAGATCATGCGGTTCATCGACGCCTCGCCCCTGACGGAAACGGCTCTCGCCCAATGGGCCAAAGATGCGCGCCATCTCATCGCGCATCCCGAAACCTATCGTTACGCGATTTGGGGCGGTTCCCACCGGCGATGATCACGACAAGCTGTCTTGCGGCGGGCCGGGGCCGCAGCCGATAAACAGGCGCGCCGGGTGACAGAGAAAAGGGGCCGCCCAACATGATCCGCTTTGCAAGACTGTCGCTGATGGCCTGCATCATCGCGCTGATCTGGCTCATGTTCGGCCCCGGGCTGATGCGCGCGCCTGTTCCTGACCTCGCCCCCGAACGCCCCATCGCGCGGCCCGACCGGCCCGGCTTGCCCCCAACCGGGACGCGCGCTGACGCGCCGATCATCGGCCAGATCGACCGGATCGAGATCGACAAATCCGCCCGTCGCCTGACCGCCTTCCAGAACGGCACCCCGGTGCGTGTCTACCGCATCCATCTGGGCCGCACGCCCGAAGGCACCAAGACCCGGCAGGGCGATGGCCGCACGCCCGAAGGCAGGTTCCGCACCGACCGGCGCAATGACCGCTCGGCCTTTCATCTCTCGCTTGGGCTCGATTATCCGCAACAGGCCGACCGCGCCCGCGCCCGGGCGGGCGGCTATGATCCGGGCGGCGATATCTTCATCCATGGCCAGCCGAACCAGGTCCCCGAGGGCTACCGCGTGCCGGGCGACTGGACCGAGGGCTGCATCGCGATCACCAATGACGAGATCCGCGAGCTTTTCGCCGCCACCCCCATCGGCACCGAGGTCATCATCCGCCCCTGAGCGTCTTTTGTCCCCAAATATCCGGGCGCCGCGCCCCCTTCCAACGGCCCGCGCGAAAGACTAACTTGCCGGTTATGAAATGGACCGTCCCGAATATCCTGACCATCCTGCGGCTTGTCGCGGCGCCTGCGGTGCCGCTCATGTTCCTGTTCCTGTCGCGGCCCTTTGCCGATTGGGCGGCGCTGACGCTGTTTCTGGTCGCGGCGATCACCGACTGGTTCGACGGCTATCTGGCCCGCGCGTGGCAGCAGGAAAGCCGCTTCGGCGCGGCCATGGACCCCATCGCGGACAAGGCAATGGTCATCATCGCCCTTGTCGTCATCACCGGCTATTCGGGCATGAACCCGTGGCTGATCCTGCCGGTGACGGTGATCCTGTTCCGTGAGGTCTTTGTCTCGGGCCTGCGCGAATCGCTTGGCGACCGGGCCACGACACTGGCCGTCACCAAAATCGCCAAATGGAAAACCACTATGCAGATGGTCGCCATCGCGGTGCTGTTCCTTGGCACCGGGCTGCACTATCTGGAAACCGGCATCGCGCCGCGCGTGGGCTCTGGCAGCCTGCCCGGCGGCACCGACTGGTCGGATCTGGCAACCGGGCTTGGCCTTGGGCTGATCTGGCTGGCGGCGGGGCTGACCGCATGGACCGGCTGGGATTATTTCGTCAAGGCGATGCCGCATCTGAGGGGGCCGAAATGACGCTGAACGTGCTTTACTTCGCATGGCTGCGCGAACGCATCGGGGTGCCGTCTGAGGCGGTCGAGACAAGCGCCGCCACCGTCCGCGAATTGGTGGCCGAGTTGCGCGCCATCGATCAATGGCACGACGCGGCCTTGTCCGATCTGGACGCGGTGCGGGTCGCCGTCGATCAGGAACTGAGCGACCTTGACGCGCCCCTTGAAGGCGCGCGTGAGGTGGCCTTCTTCCCGCCAATGACGGGCGGCTGATGCGGGTTCGGGTCCAGACCGCGCCTTTCGATCTTGCCGCTGAGCTGGAGGGCTTCGGCGCGGGCGCAGGGGCCATCGTGACCTTCTCAGGCGTCGTGCGCGACGATACCGGAACAATGGTCGCGCTTGAGCTGGAACATTACCCCGGCATGACCGAAAAATCGCTGCAATCCATTGCCGATCAGGCCCGCGCTCGGTGGGATCTGGCCGATCTTTTGATCATCCATCGCCATGGCCGCCTTGCCGTGGGTGAGCCGATCATGATGGTCGCCACCGCCGCCCGCCACCGCGCCGCCGCCTTTCAGTCGGCCGAGTTCCTGATGGACTACCTCAAATCCCGCGCCCCGTTCTGGAAACGCGAGATTGGCGCGGACGGCCCCGGCGTATGGGTCGAGGCCCGCGACACGGATGAGGCCGCGTTGCAGCGTTGGGCTTCTTCTGTGCCGAAATACTCATCCCAAGGCGGCAGCGCGTGACCCCGCTTGCGCCGCAGGACATCCCCAAGGCCCTTGACTGGTTGCAAAGCCACGCCACCGGCCCGATCTTTCTGGAATCCAACCTGCGCAATCACGGGCTTGCGGGCGACGCGTTCAGCGTGCGCATCTGGCGGGCCGGGGCTCGCGGCATGGTCGGGCTGACCGGCAACGGCATCCTCTTGCCGCAGATGACCCATGCCACGCAGGCCGACTGGCAGGCCCTGCGCGCGACGCTTGCGGGCGAGACCATCACCGCGATGAACGGCGAGGCGGCGCAGATCGACCGGCTCCCGGTGCTGTTGGGCCTGCAAGGCGCCAAAACCAACCTGCACAAGACCGAGCCGGGCTTTACCCTGAACCTCTCGGATCTGATCATGCCTGCCGCAGAGGGCCTGCACCTCGCCCCGATCCGCCCGCAGGATGAGGCCCTGATGGCCGAATGGCGGGCCGCCTATATGGTCGAGACTCTTGGCCAAAGCCCCGAAGCTGCCGCGCCCGAGGCCGCCCGCCAAATCGCCCGCGCTCGCGCTGAGGACAGCCACCGCATCCTGTGGCGCGGCGCGCAGCCCGTGAGCTTCACCGGCTTTAACGCCCGCCTGCCGGGGCTGGTGCAGATCGGCGGGGTCTATACCCCGCCCGCTTTGCGCGCTCAGGGTCTGGCCCGCGCCGCCGTCGCACTGCATCTGGCCGAGGCGCGGGGGCAGGGCGTCACCCGTGCCACGCTCTTTGCCGCATCCGACAATGCCGCGCGCGCCTACAAGGCCATCGGCTTCCGCCGCGCGGGCGACGTCACGCTGATCCTCTACGCCGCCCCGCAGGTCATCGCATGAGCTTTATCCGCCCCGAGATCACCCGCTGGCTCACCGCCCGGGCTGAGCCCCTGACCGCCGCCGCGGCGCTGATCCTCAGCGTCTGGCTGGCGGCGCGGGGCGGTTTCGCGCTGCGGGCCGTGGCGGGTGTCGCGGCGCTTGGCTCGGCGGTCTGGCTGATCGGGGCGCTGCGCCGTCAGGCGTTTCGCCGCGAGATTGCCGCCCCCGGTCTGGTTGAGATCGACGAGGGCGCGATCCGCTATTTCGACGGCGCGGGCGGGGTTGCGGGCGGTCAGGTCGCCCTGCGCGAACTGGTTGAGATCCGCCTGATCCGGCTGGGCGCGCTTGATCACTGGCGGCTGCGCACGGCGGACGGTCAGGCCCTGCTGATCCCGCTTGAGGCGGCAGGCGCGGCGCGGCTGGCCGATGCTTTTGCCGCGCTTCCCGGTCTGGACATGGGCCGCGTCGCCGCCGCGCTGTCGCAAAAACAGCCCGACCCGTCGCGGATCGTCTGGACACGACCTTGAGCCGGGTTGACTTGACCCCCGCGCCGCGCCACCTGTCATAGACCAAGCGTTGAAAGGGTCCGCAAATGTCCATTCCTCAGCAGGGCGGCGGCCCGATCGAACGGCGCGAGCAACTGGCCGAATATGTCGCCTGCGGCGAGAAACCGCGCGATGCCTGGCGCATCGGGACCGAGCATGAAAAGTTCGGCTATTGCAAGGACAGCCTGAAGCCCTTGCCCTATGACGGGCCGCGCTCGGTCAAGGCGGTGATGGAAGGGCTGCGCGACCGCTATGGCTGGACCGAGGTGCGTGAGGCCGGCAACCTGATCGGGCTGGAACGCGACGGCGCGAATGTCAGCCTTGAACCGGGCGGCCAGTTGGAGCTGTCGGGCGCTCCGCTTGAGACGATTCACCAGACCTGTGATGAGGTGAACCAGCATTTGGCCGAGGTGAAATCCGTGGCCGATGAGATCGGCGTGGGCTTTATCGGGCTTGGCGCCGCGCCGATCTGGGGTCAGGATGAGATGCCGATGATGCCCAAGGGGCGTTACCGGCTGATGACCGATTACATGGATTCCGTCGGCACTTTGGGCAAGCAGATGATGTATCGCACCTGCACCGTGCAGGTGAATCTCGACTTCGCGTCCGAGGCCGACATGGTCCAAAAGCTGCGCGTCGCGCTTGCGCTGCAACCCGTGGCGACGGCGCTGTTTGCGAACTCGCCCTTTCTGGACGGCAAGCCCAATGGCATGAAAAGCTGGCGCAGTCATATCTGGCAGAACCTTGACGCCGCGCGCACCGGGATGCTGCCTTTCGTGTTCGAGGATGGCTTCGGCTATGACGCTTGGGTGGATTACGTTCTCGATGTGCCGATGTATTTCGTCTATCGCGACGGCAAATATATCAATGCCTTGGGCCAGTCCTTCCGCGATTTCCTGAACGGCCGCCTGCCCGCGCTTCCGGGTGAGGTGCCGACGCTTTCGGACTGGGCCGACCATATGACGACTGTGTTCCCTGAGGCCCGCGTCAAGAAATATATCGAGATGCGCGGCGCCGACGGCGGCCCGTGGCGTAGGCTTTGCGCGCTGCCTGCGCTTTGGGTCGGGCTGACCTATGACCAGTCCGCGCTTGATGCCGCTTGGGATCTGGTCAAGGGCTGGGACCATGAGACCCGCGAGGGGCTGCGTGTCGCCGCCGCGCGCGATGCCTTGGCCGGTGAGGCCGGCGGCGTGCGGCTGCATGATCTGGCGCGAGAGGTGCTGGATATCGCCGAATCCGGTCTCAGTTCGCGCGCCCGCGTGGGTGCGGGCGGGCTTGTTCAAGACGAATCACATTTCCTTAATGCGCTGCGTGAAAGCGTTGACTCCGGTTCGGTCCCTGCCGATGAACTGCTGGCAAAATATCATGGGGAGTGGGGCGGCGATCTCAGCCGGATCTACGCCGAATATTCCTATTAAGGGGGCGCGATGCGCAGGGCCGTTCTCAATCTGCTGGATCTGTTCGCATGGGTCGCGGGCGCGGCGCTGATGGCAGCGGCGGGCTTTCGCGCAAGCGGGGCGATCGGCGCGGGCGACTGGGCGCAGGCGGGGCTGGCGGTTGCCGCCGGTCTGGTCGCGGCGGTGCTGGCCACGGGCGGCGTTCTGGCGCTGACCGGGATCTGGCGCAATAGCGAACGCATGGCGCAGGCGCTTGAGCGCATCGCGCGTGAGGGGCGCGGCGGGCGCGCCCTTGTCGCGCATCGCGGCGCGGCTGCGCCGGAAACCACCACCGAGACCCTGCCCGCCGTGGTGCCGCAGCCCGAGCCCGCCGTGCAGCCTGAGCGCCGCCGTCTGGGCCCCGCGGCCTAGCCCTTTCTGCCGATCCTCGGCTCGGTTCCGGCCAGCAGGCGCTGAATATTCGCGCGGTGGCGCAGGAAAATCAGCGCGGCCATGAACAGGCAGACCCAGACCAGATCACTGCGTCCCATCGCCCAGGCGAGCGGCGCGGACAGCCCCGCCGCCATCAGCGCCGAGAGCGACGAAATCCGCGTCAGAGCAGCCGTCAGCGCCCAAATCGCGCAGGCCGCCAGTCCAAGCGGCCAGTAAAGCGCGATCACCGTGCCCAGAAAGGTCGCCACACCCTTGCCGCCCTGAAAGCGCAGCCAGATCGGAAAGCAATGGCCCAGAAACGCGGCTCCACCGGCCAGCACAGCCGCCGTCTCGCCGCCGAAATGCCGCGCCAGCAGAACCGCAATCGCGCCCTTGCCGCTGTCGAGCAGCAACGTGGCAAGCGCCGCGCCCTTATTGCCGGTCCGCAGAACATTGGTCGCGCCGATATTGCCCGAGCCGATCTTGCGCAGATCCCCCAGACCCAACGCCCGCGCGATGACCAGCCCGAAGGGCACCGAGCCCAGCAGATAACCAAACACTGCCCAAATCAGGATCATCGACCTACCTTCTTCTGTGCCAAAATACTCACGGGGTTCACCGTTGAGGGCAGCGCCCCATTAACCAAACACCCGCGCGTCACCAACCCATGTGCCGATCACCCGCCCCTGCATCCGCGCTCCGTCAAAAGGCGTGTTCTTCGATTTGGAGAGCAGCGCGAAACGGTCCAGCACAAAGGGCGCGTCGGGGTCAAACAGCACCAGATCGGCAGGCGCACCCGCCGCTAGCCGCCCCGCCTCCAGCCCCAAAATCCGCGCCGGATTGAGCGACATGGCCCGCCACAACTGCGCCAGCCCGACGCCGCCCTGATGGTAAAGCCGCATCGCGGCAGGCAGCAGGGTTTGCAGCCCCACCGCCCCCGGCGCGGCCTCGGCAAAGGGCAGGCGTTTGGATTCCTCATCCTGCGGCGTGTGGAAAGAAGCGATCACGTCGATCTCGCCCTCGGCCACGGCCTGCACCATGGCGGCGCGGTCGTCCTCGGCGCGCAAAGGTGGGGTAAAGCGGAAAAAGGTCCGGTAATCGCCGACATCAAACTCATTCAGCGTAAGGTGGTGGATCGAGATTCCCGCCGTCACCGCCAGCCCCTCAGCCCGCGCGCGGCGCAGCGGCTCAAGTGCGGCGGCGGTGGTGATCTGGTCGGCGTGATAGCGCGCCCCGCTCATCCGCACGAGGTTCAGGTCACGCTCCAGCCCCATCACCTCGGCCAGAGCCGAGACGCCCGGGATCCCGTAAAGCGAGGCAAATTTGCCATTCGTCGCCGCCGCCCCGCGCGACAGGCCGGGATCTTGCGGATGCCCCACGATCAGCGCGCCGCCCGGCGCAGCGCCCCGCGCATAGGTCAGACAGCGCGCCATCAGCTTGCTGTCCGAGACCACCCGCACCCCGTCGGTAAAGGCAACCGCGCCCGCATCGGCCAAAAAACCGATCTCAACCATCTCACGCCCCTCGCGGCCCTTGGTCAGCGCCGCCATATGGCGCACATGGACGCCCGCATCGAGCGCACGTTTTGCCACGAAATCAAGGCTTTCGGGGCTGTCGATGGGCGGCGTCGTGTCGGGGCGCACGACCATCGTGGTCACGCCCCCTGCCGCTGCGGCCAGTCCCGCGCTGCGATAGGATTCCTTGTGCCGCTCGCCCGGTTCACCGATCTTGACGCCCCAATCGACCAGACCGGGGGCAAGCGCGCGGCCCTGACAGTCGATCAGCTCGGCGCCCTCGGGCGCGGCCTCATCGCGGGCCACGATCAGCCCGTTTTCGACGGTCAGACTGCCCGGCCCGTCATGGCCGGTCTCGGGGTCGATCAGGCGGGCATTGTCGAAATGGATCATCACGAGCGGCCTTTATCCTGTGGCTCAGAGGGAAGGGGCGGTGGGATATTCGGGTCTCGGGCGGGTATCCGGTCCCCGGCTTGGGGTGCCTGAGATGCGCCCTGCCAGTCCCCGCCATAAGGTGAGGCGCGGTTGGCGGCGATCTGGCCGCCCGACTGGAGGTCCCGGATCAGCCGCATCACCCGCTCGGCCTCATCTATATTGTGGAATGTCAGCCGGTTATCCATGCCATAAGGCCCAAAGATCAATGAGGGCGGGTTGCTGTCCACCCATTCAACCAAAGTCTGGTTGCCGATCTCGGTTGAGGTCATCCGCCGACCCTTGCCCGGCACATCGGTGACGATATAGGCGCGCTGATCGGTCAGCGTGTAATAGCTGCGCGTGCGCAGGAACAAGGGCCAGATCACCGGCCGCAGCGCCGAGATAACGCCTTGAATCAGAAGAAAAAGGCCAAAGAAGGTAAACAGCAGCGGCGCCCCGCTCTGGCTGGCCATCACCGTCCAGAACAGCGCGAATCCGGCCATGAACAGCCCGCCGCCCATGCCCTTCCAATCGGCCGACATGATCGTGGGCAGGTCCAGCGCGACGCGGGGGCGACCTTGCCACAGGATGCGTTCGCCGGGGGACAGAAAATTGCTTTGGGTCGGGGCTTGGAGGGTCATGCGCGTTCTGCCGCCTGTTCGATCTGGTCGCGCACATCGCCCGCGCGGGCCTGATGCTTGATCAGCGTGCGCCGCCCCTCCGCCGTCACCTGCACATCGCCCAGCAGGCGGCGGACTGAGGTGATGCGCGACAGCTCAAACCGCTCGGGGCCCGGGGCGATCAGGGCGCGGTCGGTCAGCAGCCATTGCTGGCGCATCACATCGCGGTAAAACCACAGCCCGCGCAGCCCGATGGCCGCGACCACGCCGACAAAACCCGTCCAAAGCTGTTCGCCCCGCCCGATCAGCAGCAGAACGATCATCGCCACCGCGATGCCGGCGCCTGCGATATTCACATGGTCGCGGATATAGCGGGCGCGGTCGGGCCGGAAGGTCGCGATCAGCGTCTCACCCTCAGGGACGGTGGCCTGCGGCAGGCGGTCGCGATAGGCGGGGCTGTCAGCCATGGCGTTTCCCTTGTTCTGTCCGGTGAGCGGCCTTCATTCGGCGGATCATATCCATGACCGGGCGCGCCTCGGCAATCGGTAAGAACCCGCTGCGCCGCTTGAGCGTCGGTCGAACGGCGAGCCGCGCAAAAGGCCAAGGCGCTGCCCCGATCATCGCGAGCCCCCCGAGCTTTGCACAAGTGCCGCCGCAGCGGACTGGATCTGCCGGGCGAAGCCGCGATGATCCGGCACATAATGGATGAAGAACCGCCGCCGGTCGCGCAGGCGGATCTCGATATTGTTGCTGACCAAAGCGGGGATGATCTGGCCGATCTCGGTCAGGGCGGCGCTGCGGTTCCCGGTCACGTCGATCAGGCGGCGGTTGGTCAGTTGCCAATGGCTGTTGCGCGTCATGGCAAAGCCGATGCCGGTCGCCGCCGCCGCGACAAAGCCCATGCGAATGGCCAGCCACAGCCAGGCATTCGCGCTGAAATCGCCGCGCACCACCATGAGCAGCAGGAACAACCCGCCAAGCCCCGCCACGATCAGCGGCACACCGGCAAAGGCGCGGGCGAGACCGGGGCGGACCTCAGCGAGGATGGTTTCGCCGGGCTCAGTCATGCGGGCCGCTTTTCGTCGCATCTCGGGCGGCCAGCAGGCGGGTCTCAAACGCGGCGCTGTCGGGGACGCCGGGAAGGCGGATGGTCTGCCCGTCGGCCATCCCGATGATCACGGTGCCGTCCATGATCTTGCGCTTGGTGGAGGTGATCTGCGCCAGCGGGATGCTGCGGTCCCCGGTCACGTCGATCAGGTGGCGGTCGGTCAACTGCCAATGGCTTTTGCGCGTCTGAAACCAGCCCATGCCCAGCATGACCGCCGCCACAAGCGCCAGCTTGAACAGCAATGCGCCCGGCCCGCTGGCACCGGCTGAGGCCCGCGCCCCGCCCGTCACGATCAGCACCGCCCCCAGCACAAGCGCCATCGGCAGACCCGCAGCACGCACGCGCGGCCAGCCGGGGCGAAGCTCTGCCAGAACGGTTTCAGCTGGGTTTGTCATGCCATCACTCCTTCATTGGCGGCGGCGCCGCGCTCGGCGCGCAGGTTGCGCGCCAGCAGATCCATCGCGGCCATGCGCACCGCCACGCCCATTTCCACCTGATCCTGAATCACGCTGCGGTTGATGTCGTCGGCAATCGTTCCGTCGATCTCAACCCCGCGATTCATCGGGCCGGGATGCATGACGATGGCGTCCGGTTTTGCACGGGCCAGCTTGTCGGCATCGAGCCCCCAACGGTGGTAATATTCGCGCTCAGACGGGATAAAGCCGCCATCCATCCGCTCGCGCTGAAGCCGCAGCATCATGACCACATCCGCGCCCTCAAGGCCCTTGTGCATGTCTTCGAACACCTCGACGCCAAGATCCGCCGCGCCCGAGGGCATCAGCGTCGCAGGCCCGATCAGGCGCAGCCGGCTTTCCATCTTGCCCAGCAGCAGCAGGTTCGAGCGCGCCACGCGGCTATGCGCGATATCGCCGCAGATCGCCACGGTCAGCCGGTGCAGCCGCCCCTTGGCGCGCCGGATGGTCAGCGCATCCAGCAGCGCCTGCGTCGGGTGCTCATGCCGCCCGTCGCCTGCGTTCAGAACTGCGCAATTCACCTTTTCGGCCAACAGGTTGACCGCCCCCGATTGCGGATGGCGCACGACCAGCAGATCGGGATGCATCGCGTTCAGCGTCAGCGCCGTGTCGATCAGCGTCTCGCCCTTTTTCACCGAGGAATGGGCGACGGCCATGTTCATCACATCCGC
>JAUNTZ010000047.1 GCA_030538425.1 Paracoccus sp. (in: a-proteobacteria)
CCTTCGGTGGCTTTGCTGGCCGATTTGTGGAGCGACTGGCCCCGCGCCATGGCGACGGTCACGGCGAACCCTGCCCGGGCTGCGGGGCTGGCCGACCGAGGCCGGATCGAGCCAGGCGCGCGCGCCGATCTGATCCGCTTTCGCATGACGGGCAAGACGCCGGTCCTGCGCGAGACCCATGTGCAGGGCCGCCGCGTGGCCTGATCCTGCGCGGTTGCGACCGGGAGCCAGCCCCCTTCCTTGCTAAGAAAAAGGTCCACTGGGCTTTTCCCCGGGCGCTCGGAAGCCCCGAGGATATTTTAGGACAAAGACAGTCGGTCTCAGCCGCCGGTATGGCTCATATGGCGGGTCATCTGGCCGCTGATCTGCTGGCGGCTATAGTCGAAATCATGGCCCTTGGGCTTGGCCGCAATCGCCGCGCGGATCGCGGCGCGCAGGGGCGCGTCGTCGCCAGGGCTATCGCGCAGCGGTTTGCGCAGGTCGGCGCGGTCCTCTTGGCCCAGACACATGAAAATCTCACCCGTGCAGGTGATCCGCACGCGGTTGCAGCTTTCGCAGAAATTATGCGTCAGCGGCGTGATAAAGCCGATCTGCTGCCCGGTCTCGGCCAGTTCGACATAACGCGCAGGCCCGCCCGTGCGCAGGGCCACATCGCGCAGGCTATAGCGTTCGGCCAGCCGCGCGCGCAGGTCCGAGATCGGCCAATATTGCCCGATCCGCTCACCCTCGCCACCGATATCGCCCATTGGCATCACCTCGATAAAGGTCAGGTCATGGCCCTCGGCGGCGCACCATTCGGTGAGGGTGAAAAGCTCATCCTCGTTAAATCCCTTCAGCGCGACGGTGTTGATCTTGACCTGCAGCCCCGCGCGGGTTGCGGCGCGGATGCCGTCCAGCACCTGCGGCAGGCGCCCCCATCGCGTGATTGCCGCGAAACGGTCGGGGTCGAGCGTGTCAAGCGAGACATTCACCCGCCGCACCCCCGCCGCCGCCAGATCCCCGGCAAAGCGGGCAAGCTGGCTGCCGTTGGTGGTCAGGGTCAATTCATCCAGACCATTGCCCAGATGGCGCGAGATCCCCTTGAAGAACGACATGATATCGCGCCGCATTAACGGCTCGCCCCCGGTGATGCGCAGCTTGCGCACGCCAAGCCCGATAAAGGCGCTGCACAGCCGGTCCAGTTCCTCAAGCGTCAGCAGGTCGCGTTTCGGCAGGAACTGCATATGTTCCGCCATGCAATAGGTGCAGCGAAAATCACAGCGGTCCGTCACCGACAGGCGCAGATAGGTGATGGGGCGGGCGAAAGGGTCGATCAGCGGCGCGTTCATGCTGTTCCAGATAGGCAATCGCCCGCCATCCCGCAAGCCGGGCATTGCCCCCGCCGCCGGGTGAAGTTAGCGTGCAACTCGCCCATAGATGCAACAGAAAGTCCCGTGCCGATGCTGTCCGACCGCCCGCTTGCCGCCCTTATGCCTCGTCTGACCATCGCCCTTGGCCTTGCTGCAACGCTGGCCGGATGTGGCATGGTCGGCGGTGATCGCGGCATTGTCAGCCGCGCCGATGCCGAGCGCCGTGAGGCAGCCGGTGAGGCCGCAGCCCCCGGCGCCGCGACCATGCCGTCTGAGGGATATACAGCGCCCGCGCCGGTCACGGTGGCCGCGCCTGTGGTGACCACGACCACCAGCACCGGCAGGCTTGGCGGAGGCGGCGCCTCAGCCGCACAGCTTGACACGACAAGCGCCGAAGAACGCCAGGCCGCCGCCGCAGCCCCGGCTGAGCCCGCAGGCGAACAGCGCCTTGGCAGCACCGTCGCCTCGTTGGGCGATCCGACCGATGCGGGGTTCTGGCTGAAAACGCCGCTTGTCAGCGCGACCACGCCCGGCCGCATCACCTATCGGGGCAAATCCGCCAATGTCGAGCTGCGCCCGCTCTCAGGTCCGGCCAGCGGCGGCAGCCAGATCTCCCTGCCCGCGATGCAACTGCTGGGCATTGGCTTGACCGATCTGCCTGAGATCGAGGTGTTCCGGAGATAAGCGGAGCTACCCCTTTTCTGGAATCGGCACTGTCCGGCCGTTGCGTAAGTCCGACACGCAGCCATAGGCTACGCTCCATCTGCCCGCAGCGGATGGTCTGGAGAAATTTGCGTCTTTACCAATTCTCCATGCGTTGACCTTATAAAGGCCATCTGCGCGTCCCAGATCATTAGACCCCCGCAGCTGCACTCGTGCACTAGCGCCAGTTGCTGAGAATTGCTCGAAAAAGATCACCTCGAAGCTCTCTAATTGTGCGTGGCTAACATCCTCGCGCATTTCGCCCGCAAGGCGATTTATCGGGGTGTCTTCGCCGCGAAACGCGGCACTGGCCATCTTGCCGTAGTTCCTTTGTTGCCACGCCTGCAAGAAGTTAAGAATTACCGCTTCTGGGGATTCAGGTTCGAGCTGTTCGGGAAGTGGAGCGTCGATTCTTCGCGGCGTGAAGCTTTCAAGAATTCGCTTGTCGGCTTCTCGTTGTCGCGCGCTTTCCAAGAACTCCTCCATACCGAACGCTTGGCGTCGTTCTTGCTCTGCTTTGCGAGAATTTTCACTTTCTAAATCATGCGCCCAATCAACAAACGCGATCATAAGTGACCATGCCTTCATGCAAACTGCCTTGTTCGCGTACCCCAACGCGCGACCATGCAGGATCGGGTGGCGCAACGGCAGATTAAGCTCGGCTTCCGATGTCTTGCGCGCTGTGGCGTAAAGAGTTTTGAGTAGATTTGGCAGGCCTGTTCCATGACCGACCATGGAATCGAATACTGTCAGATCGACCCCTTCTGCGAATGGGCTTTTATGCAGGATGTCTGACATGAACCCATCGCAAGCGATAAGGATCAGCGGCACCGCAGCAATATAACGCTCTTCGAAAGTGAGGCGTAGCGCCTCTTCAAGCTGCTCTTTTCGTCCAGAACACGGTTGAACGTATTGTCCGCGTCTAATTGCAAATAAATTGATATGCTTCTCGGTAAGCGAGTCAATAAGGGTCTGCTCGGCGCGCGCAGTCTCACCAGCATCATGTAATCTCAATGCTTCTTTCGCGGCCTCTAGCGGGAAAGATGAGCTTGCGATCCAGCCGTTGTCAGAGAACGCCTTGTTAAAGCGGTCCGGAAGGTTGATTATTTCAATCTGCGACAAGACGTTTTCTGCTGAGTTATAGATTTCCTTCACATTGCCGGACATTATGCCCATTTGAAGGAGGCCGCCTGATACCGTTTTGATGAATTTCACTGCGGCCAGTTGGCTTTTTAGCTCGCGCATAGATGGGGTGTCGCTGAATGACGCAGATGGTGTCGTTTTTGGCCGCTTCTTGCTCATTCCACCGTCACCGATTTCGCCAGATTGCGGGGTTGGTCTACGTCGGTGCCTTTGGCGACCGCCGTGTAATAGGCCAGATATTGCATCGGCACCGCATAGGTAATGGGCGCGAAGACGCCGCCGCCGGAGGGCATGGTCAGGGTGGCGCGGACGCCCTCGCCGCCCTCGGCAATCCCGGCGGCGTCCGAGACCAGCAGAACCTGACCGTGACGGGCCATCACCTCTTGCATGTTCGAGATGGTCTTCTCGAACAGCTCGTCTCGCGGGGCGACCACGACCACCGGCATATTGCGGTCGATCAGCGCGATGGGGCCGTGTTTCAACTCGCCCGAGGCATAGCCTTCGGCGTGGATATAGCTGAGTTCCTTGAGTTTCAGCGCGCCTTCCAGCGCGACCGGGTAGAGGGGACCGCGGCCAAGGAACAGAACGTCCTGCGCCTCGGACAGCCAGGACGCAAGGCGCGCACATTCATCCGCCACGCTCAGCGCCTCGTTGACAAGCGCGGGGATGGCGCGCAGGTCGGCCAGATGCCGGGCCAGCTCATCGTCCGACAGCACCCCCCGGTCATGCCCGGCCTTGAGCGCAAGCACAGCCAGCACCGCCAACTGACAGGTGAACGCCTTGGACGAGGCCACGCAGACTTCGACCCCCGCCATGGTCGGCAGGGCTACATCGGTGTCGCGCGCAATCGCCGAGGTGCCGACATTCACCACGCCAATCGTCTTTGCGACCTTGTCCTTGCAGTAATGCAGCGCGGCCAGCGTGTCGGCGGTCTCACCCGACTGGCTGATGAACATCCCCCAAGAGGCGGGCGACAAGGGCGGCTCACGATACCGGAACTCAGAGGCCACATCCAGATCGCAGGGCAGGCCCGCCAGCCGCTCGAACCAGTATTTCGCGACATAGCCCGCCAGATAGGCCGTGCCGCAGCCGACAAGGGTCAGCCGGTCGGCGTCGCGAAAATCGACGCTCTCGGGCAGGACGATGCGCCCGTCCTTGATATAATGGCTCAGCACATCGCCCAGAACCGCCGGCTGCTGCGCAATTTCCTTGGCCATGAAGTGACGATAGCCGCCCTTGTCGATGGCCGTCGCGCCCACGTCGATGGTTGCGGTGTCGCGCGCGGTCTGATGCCCCTGAGCGTCAAAGATCTGGACGCCTGCGCGGGTCAGGATGGCGTGGTCGCCATCCTCCAGATAGGTGATCTGATCGGTAAAGGGGGCAAGCGCGATGGCGTCCGAGCCGATGAACATCTCGCCCTTGCCATGGCCTATGGCCAGCGGGCTTCCCTTGCGCGCGGCCACCATCAGATCGCCATGCCCGTCGAACAGAAGGGCAAGCGCAAAGGCGCCGTGGAGGCGGGCCAGAGTGGCGCGGGCGGCAGCAATCGGCTCCATCCCCTGATCCATATGGCGCGCGGTCAGCATGGCGACGGTTTCGGTGTCGGTCGCGCTTTCGGGGATGAGACCTGCGGCCTGCAACTCATCGCGCAACTCGCGAAAGTTCTCGATAATGCCGTTATGGACCACCGCGACCGGGCCGCGCCGGTGGGGATGGGCGTTTTCCTCGGTCGCGGCGCCATGGGTGGCCCAACGGGTGTGACCGATGCCCGAATGGCCGACCAGAGGCTCATGCACCAGCCGGTCGGACAGGTTCACCAGCTTGCCGACCGCACGGCGGCGGTCAAGACGGCCATCCGCGTCTACGGTCGCGATACCCGCGCTGTCATAGCCGCGATATTCCAGCCGCCGCAGCGCTTCGACCAGTTGCGGGGCGACCTCGTGATTGCCCAGAATTCCGACGATACCGCACATCAGCCCTGTTCCTTTTTCGCTTTGGTGGCGCGAAGCGCGGCCATGATCCTTGCCGCCAGCCCCGGCTTGTTCACCTGTTTGGCGCGGCCAAGGCCAAGCGCCTCATCGGGCACATCAGAGGTAATCACCGAGCCCGAGCCGGTCATCGCGCGGTCGCCCACCCGCACCGGCGCGACAAGCATCGTGTCGCTGCCGATAAAGGCGTCCGCGCCGATCTCGGTGCGGTGCTTCATCACGCCGTCATAGTTGCAGGTCACGGTGCCCGCGCCGATATTCGTGCGCTCACCCACATGGGCATCGCCCAGGTAGGTGAGATGGCCGACCTTGACGCCCTCGTCCAGCACGGTGTTCTTGATCTCGACGAAATTGCCGACATGGACGTCGCCGCCCAGTTCAGCACCCGGACGCAGCCGCGCGAAGGGGCCGACCGTCGCGCCGGTCGAGATGTGGCAGCCCTCAAGGTGGCAGAAGGCGGCGATTTCCGCGCCTGATTCGATGGTCACGCCGGGGCCGAACAGGACATTCGGCCCGATCACAGCATCGCGCCCGATCACCGTATCAAGCGCCAGAAAAACCGTCTCAGGCGCGGTCAGCGTCACGCCATCGGATAGCAGCGCGGCGCGAGCGCGGGCCTGAAAGATCGCCTCGGCCCCGGCCAGTTCGGCGCGGGTGTTGACGCCCAGAGTCTCGGCCTCGTCGCAGGTCACGACATCGACGCTGTGCCCCGCCGCGCGGGCCAGAGCGGGAACGTCGGTGAGGTAATATTCACCCGCCGCATTGTCATTGCCAAGCTGCGCTACCGTCTCGCGCAGCAGGGCCGCATCTGCCGCCAGAACGCCTGAATTGCACAGCCGGATCGCGCGAGTGGCCTCATCGGCATCCTTGTATTCAACGATGCGCTCCAACCCGCCCGGGCCGGTGACCAGACGGCCATAACGGCCCGGATCGGCGGCCTCAAAGCCCAGCACGACCACATCCGCCGGATGATCACGCAGCGCGGTCAGCGTGTCCGAGGTGATGAACGGCGTGTCGCCATAAAGCACAATCACGCGGCCCTCAAACCCCTCCAGCAGGGGCAGAGCCTGCGCGACCGCGTGACCCGTGCCAAGCTGTTCGGATTGCAGCGCGATTTCGGCCTCATCATCCAGCCGGGCGACCGCGCGCGTCACCGCCTCAGCGCCATGGCCCGCGACCACGACGACGCGGGCGGGCTCCAGCTGACGGGCGGCGGCCAGGGCGTGACCGACCATCGGCACAGCGCCCACCTTGTGCAGCACCTTGGGCAGATCCGACAGCATCCGACTGCCCTGTCCGGCGGCCAGAATGATAACGGCGATCTTTGCGGTTTGATCCATATGTCTGTCCGTCCGGCTGGTTTATCTTGGCTCGCGCTTCGTTTACTCAACAGCGGGGCAGGGCGGCAAGGGCTGCGTTGTCACGGATGATTGCAAAAGGTGACATCATGGCCGGAACCGTAGTTTTCGATCTGGACGGCACTTTGGCCGATACGGCGGGCGATCTTGTCGCGGCGGCCAATGCGACCTTGGCGCGGCGCGGGCTGGGAGACTTGCTTGACCCGCAGCGCGACGCGGCGCTGGCCGGGCGCGGTGGCCGGGCGATGCTGCGCGCGGGTTATGCAAGGGCGGGCGCCGATATTCTTGTGCCGCCCACAGCCGAGGATGAGGATTTCCCTTTCCTTCTAGAGGCTTACGGCGCAGCCATCGCGGTTCACACGCGGCTTTATCCCGGCGTGGCTGAGGCGCTGGAACGGCTGGACAGCGACGGCCATCGCCTTGCCGTTTGCACCAACAAGCCCGAGGGGCTGGCCGATCAGCTGTTGCGCGAACTGGGCATCCGTGAGGCTTTCGCAAGCCTTGTCGGCGCCGATACGCTGCCGGTGCGCAAGCCCGACCCGCGCCCCTATATCGCGGCGGTTGAACGGGCGGGCGGCAACGTCGCCCAGAGCTTTCTGGTCGGCGATACCGAGACCGACCGCCAGACCGCCGCTGCTGCGGGTGTCCGCGTCGCGCTGGTCTCTTTCGGTCCCGAAGGGCGCGGAATCGAACGTCTGGCCCCGGACGCGCTGCTGGATCATTTCCGCGACCTGCGGCAACTGGCCCGCGACTGGCTGGCATAACGAAAAGGGGCCCGAAGGCCCTTGTCTTTTGTCCATAGATATCCCTGCCGGTCCGTTACTCAGCCTGATCGGCGGGCTTGGCGTTAAGCTGGCCGAATTTCTCGGCGCCGATCTGGTCATGCAGCGCAAGCTGGGTTTCCAGAAAGTCGATATGGCCCTCTTCGTCCGAGATCAGCTCCTCGAACAGCATCTTCGAGACATAATCCCCGACCTTCTCGCAATGCTCGCGCGCTTCGATATAGAGGGTCCGCGCGTCATGCTCGCCAGCGAGATCGGCTTCCATAGTCTCGCGCAGGTTCTCACCAATGCGCAGCGGGTCCAGCTTTTGCAGGTTCGGATGGCCTTCGAGGAACAGGATCCGCGCGATCAGCTTGTCGGCGTGGTGCATTTCCTCGATTGATTCGGCGCGCGACTTGGCGGCGATATGGCCATAGCCCCAATCATCCTGAAGCCGGTAATGCAGCCAATACTGGCTGACAGCGGTCAGTTCCGACCGAAGCGCCGCGTTCAGATATTCAATGACCTTTTCATCACCCTTCATTGCGGGCTCCTTTATTGGCGTGTGAAATGACCGGCATTGTAAGCACAGGCGGCGCAGATGGAACAGCGAAACCTTCGCAATCCCTCATTTTTTCCAGAAACAGGCTCATGCAGCCGCCGCAATCGGCGGCCTTGCCAAGCGCGCGGTAAACCTTGCGCGGGGTGATGATCGTGTCGGGATCGGCGGCGCGCATCCATTCGACGGCGGCGCGGATCTGGTGGTCCGAGATATTCGTGCAGTGACAGATAATCATGGACCGTCTCGCTTGCCGGGTTTCTGACTGTTCCTGTCGGATATTAAATTCCGATGGTTTTTGTCAAGAGCTTCCGTCTTGACCCTGTTCAACGGGACAGGCAAGGCGGGCGTTATGAAACTGGACGATTTCGACTTTCACCTGCCCGAGACGCTGATTGCGACGCGCCCCGCGCGGCCGCGTTCCTCGGCGCGGCTGCTGGTGGCGCGGGGGGCGGATGCGCCGCTTGATCTGCGGGTCAGCGACCTGCCCGATCTGTTGCGGGCGGGCGATATGCTGGTGCTGAACGATACGCGCGTGATCCCCGCGCGGCTGTCGGGGACGCGCAGCCGCGACAGCGCGCAGGGCCGCGTCACCGCGCGGATCGAGGTCACGCTGCTGGAACCCGCCGCCGATGGCTGGCGCGCGCTTGCCCGTCCCCTGCGCAAGCTGAGCGAGGGCGAGGTGATCGTCTTCTCCGAGAGGCTGTCCGCCGTGGTCTTGTCCACGGCAGGCGGAGAGCTGAGGCTGCGTTTCGACGCCTCGGGCGCGGATTTCGACGCCGCTCTGGCCGAGGCGGGGGCGATGCCCCTGCCGCCCTATATCGCCGCGAAACGCCCCCCGGATGAGGCCGACAAAAGCGACTACCAAACCGTCTGGGCGCGCCATTCCGGCGCGGTCGCGGCCCCCACCGCCAGTCTTCATTTCGACGCGGCGCTGCTGGACGCGCTGCGGGCGCGCGGCGTCGGCATGACCCATGTGACGCTTCATGTGGGCGCGGGCACCTTCCTGCCGGTCACGGTCGAGGATGTGACCACCCACAAGATGCATTCCGAATGGGGCGAGGTCACGCCAGAGGCGGCGGATGCGATCAACGCCGCCCGGGCCGCAGGCGGGCGGATCATCCCCGTCGGCACCACCGCGCTGCGGCTGATCGAATCGGCGGCGGATGCGCCCGGCCATGTCGCGCCGTTTCGCGGCACGACCGATATTTTCATCTATCCCGGCTACGCCTTTCGCATCGCGGACGGGCTGATGACCAATTTCCACCTGCCCAAATCGACGCTGCTGATGCTGGTCTCGGCGCTGATGGGGCAGGAAAATATACGAAATATTTACCGCCATGCCGTAGACAGTGGCTATCGGTTCTTTTCTTACGGCGATGCGTCGCTGCTTTTGCCGGAAGGTGCGTGATGTTTGCTGTGATCCGCCAGACATGGCCGTTGTTGCTGGGCATCCTGTTGCTGATGATCGGCAACGGGATGCAAGGCACGCTTTTGGGGATTCGCGGCGGGATCGAACATATCCCGACCGGGCTGATGTCCATCGTCATGGCGGGCTATTTCGCAGGTTTCCTGCTGGGCAGCATCACCGTGCCGGGGCTGATCCGCAAGGTCGGCCATGTGCGGGTGTTTGCGGCGCTGGGCTCGATGATCTCGGCGGTGCTGATCGCCTATGCGGTGGCGCCGAACTGGGCCGCCTGGACCTTGCTGCGGGTGCTGATCGGGTTCTGCTTTTCGGGCGTCTATATCACCGCCGAAAGCTGGCTGAACGCCTCGGCCAGCAATGAGACGCGGGGGCAGGCGCTGTCGGCCTATATGATCGTGCAGATGCTGGGCATCGTCACGGCGCAATTCCTGATGAATGTCGGTGATCCGGGTGGCTATCTGCTCTTCGTGATCCCCTCGATCCTCGTGTCGCTGGCCTTCACGCCGATCCTGCTGTCGGCGCGCCCGGCCCCCGCCTTTGGCGAGATCAAGCGGATGAGCTTTGGCCGGCTTTACCGCATCTCGCCCCTGGGCTGCGTGGGCATCTTCCTGATGGGCGGAGTGTTCTCGGCGCTGTTCGGCATGGCCTCGGTCTGGGGCAGTGAGGTAGGGCTGAGCGTGCGCGACATCTCGGCCTTTGTCGCGGCGATCTATATCGGCGGGCTGCTGCTGCAATACCCGATCGGCTATCTCTCGGACCGGCTGGACCGGCGCGGTCTGGTCGTGGTGCTGGCGGCGGTTGGCACGGTTGTGGTGACCGCGACCCTGCTTCTGTCGCCCGGCATCTGGGGGCTGCTGCTGACCGCAGCGATTGCGGGCGGCGTGGCGAACCCGATCTATGCGCTGCTTTTGGCCTATACCAACGACCACCTGAGCAGTGAGGATATGGCCGCGGCCTCGGCGGGGCTTTTGTTTCTCAACGGGGTCGGTTCGATGGCAGGGCCGCTGATCGTGGGCTGGCTGATGGCTGAGCTTGGGCCGAACGGCTTCTGGCTCTATATCGCGCTGCTGCTGGCGGTGCTGACGGTTTATGGCGGCTGGCGGATGACGCAGCGCAAGACGATAGCCTCGGATGGCGGGTTCGCGGTGATCTCACCCGCCGCGACGCCGCTTGCGGTTGAGGCGGCTCTGGACAATGCGGGCGAGACCGCGCCACAAATGGCAGAGGTTGGGGCCGGTGATGCGCTGTTGGATCTGCGCGACCTTGACGGTGCCGAGCCACCCCCTGAGGAGGACGCTATGACCACAGCACAGGACATTATCGGCTTTTGGCGCGACGAGGTCGGGCCGAAGGGTTGGTATGACAAAGACGACGCCACCGATGAGGCGATCCGCACGCGCTTTCTGGATGACTGGACCCGCGCGCAGGAGCTGGGCGAGGCATGGGCCGACACGCCCGAGGGGGCCCTAGCCGCGATTATCCTGACCGACCAGTTCCCGCGCAACATGTTTCGCGGCGACGGGCGCAGCTATGACACGGACGCGCTGTCGCGCCGTCTGGCCGATGCGGCGATTGCGGCGGGCCATGACATGGCGGTCGAGCCGCCGATGCGACAGTTCTTTTACCTCCCCTTCATGCATTCCGAGGATCTGGCCGATCAGGATCGCGGGATCGCGCTGTTCCGCGACAAGATGCCGGGCGACAACCTGCGCCATGCGGAACTCCACCGCGAGGTGATCGCCAATTTCGGGCGCTTTCCGTGGCGCAATGACGATCTGGGCCGCGCCTCGACTGAGGCTGAGCGCGCCTTTGTCGCCGCCGGAGGCTACGGGGCGATGGTGCAGGGAAAGCTGTCGCTTGATGGTTCGGGCGGGATGGTTTAACGCTGAACTATCTGTAAGCGGGGGGTCGTTATGGCGCAGAACTTTGATATGATCGTGATCGGCTCGGGGCCGGGGGGCTATGTCTGCGCCATTCGCGGCGCTCAGCTTGGGCTGAAGGTCGCGGTGGTGGAACGCGAACATCTGGGCGGCATTTGCCTGAACTGGGGCTGTATCCCGACCAAGGCCCTGCTGCGTTCCGCCGAGGTGTTTCACCTGATGCACCGCGCCAAGGAATTCGGCCTCTCCGCCGACAAGATCGGCTATGATCTGGGCGCGGTCGTGGACCGTTCGCGCGGGGTGGCCAAACAGCTGGCCGGTGGGGTCGGCCATCTGCTGAAGAAGAACAAGGTCACGGTCGTGATGGGTGAGGCGAAGCTGGCCGGCAAGGGCAAGGTCTCGGTCAAGACCGACAAGGGCAGTGAAGAGCTGACCGCGAAGGCGATTGTCGTCGCAACCGGCGCCCGCGCCCGTGAATTGCCGGGGCTGGAGCCGGACGGCAAGCTGGTCTGGAACTACAAACACGCGCTGAAACCGCCGCATATGCCGAAAAAGCTGCTGGTGATCGGCTCGGGCGCGATTGGCATTGAGTTCGCCAGCTTTTTCAACACCTTGGGCGCGGATACGACAGTGGTCGAGGTCATGGACCGCGTCCTGCCGGTCGAGGATGCCGAGATCAGCGCGCTTGCGAAAAAACAGTTCGTCAAGCAGGGCATGACGATCATGGAAAAAGCCTCGGTCAAGAAACTGGACCGCAAGGGCGACAAAGTGACCGCGCATATCGAGGCGGGCGGCAAGACCGAAACCGCTGAGTTCGACACGGTGATTTCGGCCGTGGGCATCGTCGGCAATGTCGAGGGGCTGGGGCTTGAGGATGCGGGGATCAAGGTCGACCGCACCCATATCGTGACCGACGAATATTGCCGCACCGGCGTCGAGGGCGTTTTCGCGATTGGAGATGTGGCGGGCGCGCCTTGGCTTGCGCATAAGGCCAGCCATGAAGGCGTGATGGTCGCGGAACTGATTGCGGGTGAGACGCCCCATCCGATCAAGCCCAACAGCATCGCCGGTTGCACCTATTGCCACCCGCAGGTCGCCTCGGTCGGGCTGACTGAGGAAAAGGCGAAAGAGGCGGGCTATGATGTCAAGGTGGGCCGCTTCCCCTTCATCGGCAACGGCAAGGCCATTGCTCTGGGTGAGCCCGACGGTCTGGTGAAAACCGTGTTCGACGCCCAAACGGGTGAGCTTCTGGGCGCGCATATGGTCGGCGCCGAAGTGACCGAGCTGATTCAGGGCTATGTCGTCGGCCGCACGCTGGAAACCACCGAGGCCGAGCTGATGGAAACCGTATTCCCGCACCCGACTCTGTCGGAAATGATGCACGAATCGGTGCTGTCGGCTTACGGTCGCGCGATTCATTTCTAGGTGCGTTTCGGGCCGGAACATTGCGCGGCGCTGCATGATCTGCTGACATGGCGGCGCGATGTGCGCCATTTCAGGCCCGATCCTCTGCCCGATGATGCGCCCAAGGCGCTGCGCGCGGCGATGGAGCTTGCGCCCTCGGTCGGCAATGCCCGCCCGTGGCGCGTGGTCGAGGTGGCAAGCCCCGCCGCCCGCGCCCGCATCCGCGCGAATTTCGAGGCCGAGAACGCCCGCGCCGCCGCCGGTTATACGGGCGCGCGGGCGGGGCAATATGCCGCGCTGAAACTGGCGGGGCTTGACCGCGCGCCCTTGCAACTGGCGGTGTTCAACCTCTGCGATCCCGCCGAGGGCCACGGCCTTGGCCGCGCCACCATCCCCGAAACCTTGATGCAATCCACGGCGATGGCGGTGTTCTCGCTGTGGCTGGCGGCGCGGGCGCGGAACTGGGGCGTGGGGATGGTCTCGATCCTTGATCCGGTGCAGGTTGAGCGCGACCTTGGCGCAGAGCCGGACTGGCATTTCGCCGCCTATCTCTGCATCGGCTGGCCCGAGCATGAGGACGACACGCCCCTGCTGCACCGCGCGGGCTGGCAGGAAAACACGAGCCCTGACTGGCGGCGCGTGTGATTGCGTGGTTCGGCTGCCGAGACGCTGAGCGGATTTGGGGGACGGTTGCAGGGCGCAGCCTGGCGACCAGATACCACGCCACGATGGGCTGGCCGTCGCAACGCGCAGCCGAGGGACCAGATGCTGAGCGGCCATGAGCCGACGGTCGCAATGTGGTGTCAGGCGACCAGATGCCGCCTCGACTTGGGTTGACCGTCGCAACGCGCAGACGGGAAACCAAGCGCCGCGCTGAAGGTCGCAACACGGTGAAGGGCCACAACATGCCACGCCGACAGGGTTTAACGGTCGCAACGAATTCAGGCAAAGTTTTCGCCCGACCAAAAGGCCAAGCCACCGCTGCTCACCCAAACGGGCTCGACCGATCCATCACCCATCAAACGTCGATATGCCCCGCGCCATCACTCTGACGGCACGCTTCCGCCTATCTGATCTCCAGCGTCGCAATCCCATGAACATGCCGCGCGCCGCGCGTGTCGCCGGGTGAGACGAGCTGGATCGGGGCCTCGCCCTCGGCATCGCTGCGAGCGTAGGCCAACAGAACCGCGCGCTCGCCAAAGCCCGGCGCGATCTCGCCGATTGAGACCAGAACGGCATGGCCGTCCTCGGCGGTGGCCAGAATGCCGTGGCGCAGCGCCTCTTTCACGTCATCGTCCAGATCGGTATGCGCCGCGATCACATCCCATAACAGCGCGCCCCGAAACTGCACGCCATCGGCGCTGCGATAATCGCCGGTCGCCTCATGGGCGGGCAGGGCGGCCAGCTCGGCGCGGGTCAGAACAACCGATGCCCCGTCCGGCATGGTCAGCGTCACATCGGCAAGCGCGGGCAGGGGCAGAGCAAGGGCTGCGGCCATGAACAGGTGCTTCATCATATCCTCCGGGTCTGGTTCGGCCCAGTTTGCCCGAACCGCGCCGCCCGACAACCCCGTTCCGCAAATGTTCTTTTCGGTTGCGTTTTCGCCGGGCGTGACTATCTGATGCGCTTGGGTGCAAAAGGGCCGGTCCATTGGAACAGAAGTTCATCGAGCTGCGCGGCGCGCGCGAACATAACCTGAAAAACGTGGATATGGACATTCCGCGCGATCAGCTGGTGGTGATTACCGGCCTGTCGGGCTCGGGCAAATCCAGCCTTGCCTTTGATACGATCTATGCCGAGGGGCAGCGGCGCTATGTCGAGAGCCTTTCGGCCTATGCGCGGCAATTCCTTGATATGATGGGGAAACCCGATGTCGACCATATCAGCGGCCTGTCCCCCGCGATCAGTATCGAGCAGAAAACGACCTCGAAGAACCCGCGCTCGACCGTCGGCACCGTGACCGAGATCTACGACTATCTGCGCCTGCTCTTCGCCCGCGCGGGCACCCCCTATTCCCCTGCCACCGGCCTGCCGATCGAGGCCCAGCAGGTGCAGGATATGGTGGACCGCGTGATGGCGCTGGAACCCGGCACGCGCGGCTATCTGCTGGCGCCCATCGTGCGCGACCGCAAGGGCGAATATCGCAAGGAATTCATCGACCTGCGCAAACAGGGGTTTCAGCGCGTCAAGGTCGATGGCCAGTTTTATGAACTGGAGGAACCGCCCGAACTCGACAAAAAGCTGCGCCATGATATCGACGTGGTGGTGGACCGCATCGTCGTCTCTGAGGGGATGGAGACGCGGCTGGCCGATTCGTTCCGCACCGCGCTGGATCTGGCGGACGGTATCGCCGTTCTGGAAACCGCCTCCGACACGCCCGAGCGGATCACTTTTTCCGAGAACTTTGCCTGCCCCGTCTCGGGCTTCACCATCCCCGAGATCGAGCCGCGCCTGTTCAGCTTTAACGCGCCCTTCGGGGCCTGTCCCGCCTGTGACGGTCTGGGGGTTGAGCTGTTCTTTGACCGCAATCTTGTCGTGCCGGATCAGGCGCTGTCGATTGCGGGCGGGGCGCTTGCGCCCTGGGCGAAATCGAAATCGGCCTATCTGACCCAGACTATCAACGCTTTGGCCAAGCATTACGGTTTCGACAAGAAAACCCCCTGGCGCGATCTGCCCGAGGCGGTTCGAGAGCTGTTCCTCTATGGTTCGGGCAAGGATGAGATCAAGTTCCGCTTTGACGATGCGGGCCGCGTTTATGAGATCACCCGCAGCTTTGAGGGCGTGATTCCGAATATGGAGCGCCGCTTGCGCGAATCGGACAGCCAATGGGTCCGCGAGGAGTTCGAGCGTTATCAGAACAACCGCCCCTGCGCCGCCTGCGCGGGCTATCGCCTGAAACCCGAGGCTCTGGCGGTGAAAATCGCGGGCAGCCATGTCGGGCAGGTTACTGAGCTTTCGATCCGTGAGGCCCTCGACTGGGTGACCGCTGCGCCCGCCAGCCTCAGCAAGCAGAATAACGAAATCGCCGCCGCCATTCTCAAGGAAATCCGCGAGCGTCTGGGCTTTCTGGTCAATGTGGGGCTTGATTATCTGACCCTGTCCCGCGCGGCGGGGACGCTCTCGGGCGGGGAATCGCAGCGCATCCGGCTTGCCAGCCAGATCGGCAGCGGGTTGACCGGCGTGCTTTATGTGCTGGATGAGCCGTCTATCGGCCTGCACCAACGCGATAATGACCGGCTGCTGACCACGCTCAAGAACCTGCGCGATCAGGGCAATTCGGTGATTGTCGTCGAACATGATGAGGATGCGATCCGCCATGCCGATTATGTGTTCGACATGGGGCCGGGTGCGGGTGTCCATGGCGGGCAGGTCGTCGCGAAAGGCACGCCCGAGGATATCGCCGCCAATCCCGACAGCCTGACCGGACAATATCTGTCCGGTGCTCGTGAGATTGCGGTGCCTGCCGAACGCCGCAAGGGCAATGGCAAGAAGATCGTGATCGAGGGGGCTGTGGGGAACAACCTCAAGGACCTAACGGCGGAATATCCGCTGGGCCGGTTCGTCTGCGTGACCGGCGTGTCGGGCGGCGGCAAATCCACGCTGACGATTGAGACGCTGTTCAAGACCGCCTCGATGAAGCTGAACGGCGCGCGTCAGGTGCCCGCGCCCTGCCGCACGATCAAGGGGCTGGAGCATCTGGACAAGGTGATCGACATCGACCAACGCCCGATTGGCCGCACGCC
>JAUNTZ010000089.1 GCA_030538425.1 Paracoccus sp. (in: a-proteobacteria)
TGCGCGCCTTCGAGGACATCCGGGCCGAGGAAATGAACGGCACCAATGTCACCGGCGTCAAGGCGGCGCTGATCGCGCAAGGGCTGGATTGCGGCCCCACGCGCCCGCCATCCGCATGGCCGCTGACGGATACGCAGCAGGCGCAACTGTCACAATTCATGGCCGCGAACGGCCTTATCTGAGGATTTACGATGACCGATTACACCCTTTCCGACGACACCCGCGCCAAGCTGAAAAAGGTCTCGACTGCTTCGGTGGCGACGGCGCTGTATAAGCGCGGGTTGCGCAACCAGTTCATTCAGGGCGTGGTGCCCGTCGCCCGCAAGCCCGAAAATATGGTCGGGCAGGCGTTTACCCTGCGCTATATCCCCGCGCGCGAAGACCGCAACCCGATCACCGTGTTCCGCAACGCGGATCATCCGCAGCGTGTGGCGGTGGAAACCTGCCCGCCCGGCCATGTGCTGGTGATGGACGCCCGCAAGGATGCCCGCGCCGCTACCGCCGGGTCGATCCTGATGACCCGGCTGGCGGTGCGGGGTGCGGCGGGCGTGGTGTCGGATGGCGGTTTCCGTGACGCGGCAGGCATCGGTGCGCTGGATATGCCGGCCTATTATGCCCGCCCGTCGGCCCCGACCAACCTGACCCTGCACGAGGCGCTGGACATCAACGTTCCCATCTCTTGCGGCGATGTGGCCGTATTTCCGGGTGATGTGCTGGTCGGGGATGGCGACGGGGTGATGGTCATCCCCGCTCATCTGGCCGATGAAATCGCCGAGGAATGCACCGGCATGGAAAGCTATGAGGATTTTGTGCTGGAGCAGGTTCAGGCCGGTGCCGGGATCATCGGGCTTTACCCCTCGACCAGAGACGAGAATCAACAGAAATACGCCGAATGGCGCGAAAAGACGGGGCGCTGAGATGACATTCAAACCGCATGGAAAACACCTGATTGCAGGCGAATGGGTAGGCAGCGACCAGACATTCACGTCCGAACCCGCCCATGGTCCGGCGCATGATTTCGCCGTTGGCACGGTCGAACTGGTCAATCGCGCGGCACAGGCGGCCGAGGATGCGTTCCCGGTCTATGCTGCCACAACCCGTGCCGCACGGGCGGCATTTCTTGACGCCATTGCCGATGAAATCGAGACCCGCGCCGAGGCCATCACCGAAATTGGCACGCAGGAAACCGGCTTGCCCAAAGCGCGGCTGAACGGTGAACGTGGGCGCACCACCGGACAGCTGCACCTGTTCGCCGATCATATCCGCAAGGGCGATTATCTGGACCTGCGCCACGATCCCGCGCTGCCCGACCGCCAACCCCTGCCGCGCCCGGATCTGCGGATGATGCAGCGCCCCATCGGGCCGGTTGCGGTGTTCGGGGCCTCGAACTTTCCGCTGGCCTTTTCGGTGGCGGGTGGGGACACGGCAGCGGCGCTGGCGGCGGGCTGTCCGGTGGTCGTCAAGGGTCATTCCGCCCATCCCGGCACCGGCGAGATCGTGGCCGAGGCGATCCATGCCGCCATTGCCCGCACAGGCATGCCCGCCGGTGTGTTCAGCCTGATCCAGGGCGGGCAGCGTGATGTCGGGCAGGCGTTGGTGCAGCATCCTTTGGTGAAAGCGGTGGGCTTTACCGGCAGCCTCGCCGGGGGCAGGGCGCTGTTCGACCTCTGTGCCGCGCGCCCCGAGCCGATCCCGTTCTTTGGTGAACTGGGGTCTGTGAACCCGATGTTCATCCTGCCCGCTGCCACTGCCGCACGCGGTGCTGCGATTGGCGAGGGATGGGCCGCCTCGCTGACCATGGGTGCGGGCCAGTTTTGCACCAATCCCGGCATCGCGGTTGTCGGCACTGGCGCCGGTGGTGATGCTTTCGTCGAGGCCGCGCATCAGGCGCTGGCCAAGGTCGGCCCGCAAACCATGCTGACCGACGGCATTGCGCAGGCTTACCGCGACGGTCGCACCCGCTTCACCCGACGCAACGCCGTGCGCGAGGTGCTGGGCCATGACGACACGGGCCGTCAAGCCAGCCCCAATCTGTTCGAGACGACGGCTGAAACCTATCTGCAAGATCACGCCCTGGGCGAAGAGGTCTTTGG
>JAUNTZ010000048.1 GCA_030538425.1 Paracoccus sp. (in: a-proteobacteria)
TTTGTCCCCAAATATCCCGGGGTCCGGGGCAGCGCCCCGGCGGGTGCGCTCAGGCCCCGCCATCGCGCAAAAAGCGGCGCAGGATCCTTTCCAGCTTGGCCGCGCCAAGGGGGGCCATGGCTTTGGTGTGGTCATGGCTGATGGATTCGTCCGACAGCCCCGCGCCCATATTGGTCAGGACCGAGACCGCCGCGACCCGCAGGCCCAGATATCGGGCGAGGATCACCTCGGGGACGGTGGACATGCCAACCGCATCCATGCCCAACACGCGAGCGGCGCGGATCTCGGCGGGGGTCTCGAAACTGGGGCCAGAGAACCAGCCATAAACCCCTTCGGGCAGCTCGATCCCCTCGGCGCGGGCGGCGGCGCTCAGCGCGCCCCGCATCGCGGGGTCATGGGCGTCCGTCATGGGCACGAAACGCGCATCGTCCTGTTCCCCGATCAGCGGGTTGGCCCCGGCGAAGGCGATATGGTCGCTCAGCATCATCAGCCCGCCCGGCGCCAGATCTTCGCGGACCGCGCCCGCCGCATTGGTCAGGATCACCCGCCCGCAGCCAAGCGCGCGCAGCACCTCAAGCGGCAGGCGCATCGCATCCGCGCGGCCCGATTCGTAGTAATGCGACCGCCCGCCAAAGACCGCCACGCGACGGCCCTCCAACTGGCCGATCACCAGTTGCGGGACATGGCCCGAGACGCCTGCATGTGGGAAACCGGGCAGTTCCGCATAGGGGATCGCCACCGCATCTGCCACCGACTGCGCCAGATGGCCCAGACCCGAGCCCAAAATCAGCCCATATTCGGGCGCGGTCTCGCCTGCGCGGGCGCGGATCAGGGCGGCGAGATCATCGCTCTTTGACATAGGGTTCTCCTCCGGCACGGGGCGGGATGGCGCGGCCGACAAAGCCTGCCAGAATGATGACGGTCAGGATATAGGGCATGGCCTGCATGAACACCGCCGGGATGGTGATGTTCAAAAGCTCAATCCGCAATTCGGGATAGCGGTCGGAAATCGCCTGCATCAGCGCGAACAGGAATGTCGCGCCAAGCGCCCACCAGGGCCGCCATTTCGCGAAGATCAGCGCGGCAAGCGCGATAAAACCGCGCCCCGCCGTCATTTCCCGCGAAAAGCCGCTGGCGATGCCGGTGGCAAGCTGCGCGCCCGCCAGACCGCAAAGGATGCCGCAGATCGCCACCGCCATATAGCGCAGCCGCGTGACCGAGACGCCGACCGTATCGACCGCCTCCGGGCTTTCACCGACCGCGCGCAGGCGCAGGCCAAAGCGGGTGCGGAACAGCAGCCACCATGTGAACGGCACCAAAAGCAGCGCGACATAGGTCAGGATCGTGTCGCCCGACAGCACGACCGAATAAAGCGGGCCGATCACCGGGATCTGGCCGATCTGGTCGGCGAAGGGCAAGCGGATCGGTGTGAAACGCCCGCCGCCCGACAGCGCGGGCGTGTTGCCGCCCATGCCGAACATGCTTTGCGCCATCATCACCGTCAGACCCGAGGCCAGAAAGTTGATCGCCACGCCCGAAATCAACTGGTTGCCGCGAAAGGTGATTGCGGCAAGCCCGTGGATCAGCGCCAGCAGCAATGAGCCCGCAATCGCCGCGATCAACCCCAGCCACGGGCTGCCGGTCAGGGCAGCGACCGCGCCCGCGCTGAAGGCGGCCATCAGCATCTTGCCCTCAAGCCCGATGTCGAAAATGCCCGCGCGCTCGGAATAAAGCCCGGCCAGACAGGCCAGCAAAAGCGGCGTTGACAGGCGCAGCGCGGCGTCAAGAATATTGATCGTGATTGCCCAATCCATCAGCGCGCCTCCCGCCCAGCCTTGCGGCGGGTGGCCAGAAACACCCGCTCCAGCGGCCAACGCACCATATTGTCAAGCGCGCCGGTGAACAGAATGACAAGCGCCTGAATGACAAGGATCAGTTGCGGCGGGATATTGGTCATCAGCGCCAGCTCCTGCCCGCCCTGATAGAGCGCGCCGAACAGCAGCGCGGCGAGGAATACACCGAAGGGATGGTTGCGGCCCATCAGCGCGACCGCGATGCCGATAAAGCCCGCGCCCTCGACATGGTTCAGGATCAGTTGCTGTTGCTGGCCCATCACGTTGTTGATTGCCATCATCCCGGCCAGCCCGCCGGAAATCAGCATGGCAATCACCGTCATGCGCACCGGCGAGATGCCCGCGTAACGCGCCGCGCTTTCGGATTTGCCAAAGGCCCGCATCTCATAGCCAAGCCTTGTGCGCCATAGCAGGAACCAGACCCCGAAACAGGCCGCAATCGCGATCAGAAAGCTGATATTCGCCGGAGAATGCCTGCCCCATGTGATCCCCACCGCCGCCAGCATATCGGTGATGCGCGGCAGATGGGTTTCGGGCGGAAACAGCGCCGAGGCAAGGTTCATGCTGTTGCCGGGGCGCAGCAGTTCCAGCACATAGGTCAGCACGGCGGCGGCGATCATGTTGAACATGATTGTCGTGATCACGATATGGCTGCCGCGTTTGGCCTGAAGGATGGCCGGAATGAAGGCCCATGCCGCGCCAAAAGCCGCCGAGGCCAGCATCGCGGCAATCAGCGCCAGCGACCAATGCGGCCATGGGATGAACAGCACGACAAGCGCCACGCCAAGCCCGCCGATCATCGCCTGCCCCTCGCCGCCGATGTTGAACATGGCCGCGTGATAGGCGACCGCAACCGCCAGCCCGGTGAAGATGAAATTGGTGGTATAATACAGCGTCGATCCCCAGACCGAGGACGAGCCGACCGCGCCGTCGATCATCATGCTGACCGCCATGACCGGATCGTAACCCACCGCCCAGATCACCAGAGCCGAGATCGAAAAGGCCAGTGCCAGCGACAGAAGCGGCGTCAGGACCAGATCGGCCCAACGGGGCATTTTCTCCATCAGGCGGCTCCTGTCGGGTGGGGATCGGCGGGGGGGATGCCTTGGGCGGGGTCGGCGCCGGGGTCGTCGATGCCGGCCATCAGCAGGCCCAGCTCGCCCGCGCTTGTGGCATGGGCACAGCGTTCGCCCATGATCCGGCCGTCGAACATAACGGCGATGCGGTCGGACAGGTCCATGATTTCTTGCAACTCGACGCTGACCAGAAGGATTGCCTTGCCCTGATCTCGCAACTCGACAATGCGTTTATGGATGAACTCGATGGCGCCGATATCGACGCCGCGCGTGGGCTGGCCGATCAGCAGCAGGTCGGGGTTACGCTCAATCTCACGCGCCACGACGATCTTTTGCTGGTTCCCGCCCGAGAAATTGCGCGCGGCAAGGTCGCAAGAGGGCGGGCGGATGTCGAAACGGGCGATCTTGCCCTCGGCATCGCGGCGGATGGCGTGGCAGTCCTGTATCGGGCCGTTCGTGTAATCGGGGCTGTCGTGATAGCCGAAAGCCACGTTTTCCCATGCGGAAAAGTCCATGATGAGGCCCTCTTCCTGACGGTCCTCGGGGACATGGCCCACGCCCTGACGGCGGCGGCTGCGGGCATCCGCGCCCCTGCCGTTCAAGGGCAGCATTGCGCCATTCAAACGGATCTCGCCCGACAGTTTCGCACCGTCCTCGGGGAAGCCGCCAAGGATCTCAAGCAGTTGCGTCTGACCGTTGCCGGACACGCCGGCGATGCCCAGAATCTCACCGGCGCGGATGGTCAGGTCGATGCCGCGCAGCCGTTCCACGCCGTCGATATCGACCATGCGCAGCCCGCTGATCTCCAGCATCGGCGCGCCGGGACTGGCGGGCGGCTTGTCTACGTTCAGCAGAACCTTGCGGCCCACCATGATCTCGGCCAGTTCGGGCGGCGAGGTCTCAGCCGTGCGGACCGAGGCGACCATCTGCCCGCGCCGCATGACCGAGACGTGATCGGTGATCTCCATGATCTCGCGCATCTTGTGGGTGATGAGCAGGATCGTCTTGCCCTCATCACGCAGCCCGCGCAGGATGCGGAACAGGTGGTCGGCCTCGGCCGGGGTCAGAACGCCGGTCGGCTCATCCAGAATCAGGATATCGGCCTGCCGATACAGCGCCTTGAGGATCTCGACCCGCTGTTGATGGCCGACGGACAGATCCTCGATCTTTTGGTCGGGATCGACCTGCAATTCGTATTCCTCGGCCAGTTCGCGCAGCCGCGACCGCGCGCGGCGCAGAGAGGGGCGCAGCATCGGCCCGTCCTCGGCCCCGAGGATTATATTTTCCAGAACGGTAAAATTCCGCACCAGCTTGAAATGCTGAAACACCATGCCGATGCCCGCGCGGATCGCGGCCTGGCTGTCGGTGATGGTGACCAGCTGGCCCTGAATACGGATCTCGCCCGCGTCGGGCTTGTAAAAGCCATAGAGAATCGACATGAGTGTCGATTTGCCCGCGCCATTCTCGCCGATAATGCCGTGGATCGTCCCGCGTTCAACCCGCAGGTCGATGTCGCGATTGGCCTGCACCGGGCCGAATGACTTGGAAATCCCGCGCAGCTCAATGGCTGGCGGGACCGTATCAGGGGACGCGGGCGCCCCCTGAGAAGTTGTCGTGCCGGTGGTCACTTATTCGACCGGGCAGCTATTGTCGGTCATATAGTCATGCACGACGATCTCGCCCGAGGCGATGGCCTCGCGCGCCGCATCGACGGCGGCCTGCATCTCATCGGTGACCAGTTCGGCATTGTCGTCGTCAATCGAGACCCAGACGCCATCATTGGCGACGTTCCATTCCTTGATCCCCGGCTCGACATCGGCACCGGCCATAAAGGCATCATAGACCGCGTTATCGACCCGCTTGACGACCGAGGTCAGGACCTGACCGGGGTGCAGGTGGTTCTGGTTGCTGTCCACGCCGATGGACAACACGCCCTCATCCGCCGCCGCTTGCAGAACGCCGATCCCGGTGCCGCCCGCCGCGGCATAGATCACATCCGCGCCCTGGCTGATCTGCGCCCGCGCCAGTTCCGCACCGCGCACCGGGTCGTTCCACGCGGCGGGGGTGGTGCCGGTCATGTTCTGGATGATCGTCGCTTCGGGGTTGGTGGCGCGAATCCCCTGCACATAGCCGCAGGCGAATTTGCGGATCAGCGGAATATCCATCCCGCCGACAAAGCCAAGCGTGCCGCTTTCCGATGCGGTGGCGGCCATGATGCCCGCAAGATAAGAGCCTTCGCCCTCGGCAAAGATATTGGACTGGATATTGTCACCCTCGACCACCGAATCGATGATCACGAAACGGGTGTCGGGATAGTCGGGCGCGACCTTGGTCAGCACTTCGGAAAAGGCAAAGCCGGTCATCACGATCGGGTTCGCGCCCCGGTCGGCAAGCGTGCGCAGGGCGCGTTCGCGCTGTGCCTCGGATTGCATCTCAAGATCCATATAGCTGCCGCCGGTTTCCTGAGCCCAACGCTCGGCCCCGTGATAGGCGGCCTCGTTGAAGGATTTGTCGAACTTGCCGCCAAGATCGAACAGCAGCGCCGGCTCGGCGGACGCGGCCATGGCCGAAAGCGACAGGACGGTGGCCGAGGCCATCAGGGTTTTCATCAGGGACATAGGCAGCTCCTCGCGAGATGGGCCGGGATGCGTTCCGGTATGGCTTCGCATTTGGCGGATTGCAGCGGTATGGGTCAACCTGAATCTGCCATGGCGGGCCTGCCGTGACGGTGCGTGAGGCGGGCGGCTATGCCGGAAAGGACAGGTCCAGCCGCATGATGATGGCGTCGAGGTCGGGCGCGTAATAGCCGCGCCGCCGCCCGGCATCCTGCCAGCCCGCCCTGTGATAAAGCGCAAGCGCGGGCGCGTTATCGGCGGCGACCTCAAGAAAGGCCGCGGTCGCGCCCCGGTCGCGGGCGGCATGGGCGAAACGGGTGACAAGCGCGCGCCCGATCCCGCCGCGCCGCGCCTCGGGGGCGACGGCAAGGGTCAGCAACTCCGCCTCATCCGCAATGGTCCGCCCGATCAGAAAGCCTTGCGGGGCAGGCAACAGAAACACGCCCGGCGCGGACAGCATATCGGCCATTTCCGCAGGCCCCCACGGGCGCGGCGTGGTGAAACAGCGGGCATGAAGCGCCGCCAGATCGTCCGGCGTCACGACAACATGACCGGCCCGCGTTCGCGCGCGGGGGCGGCATCGGCGGGGCGCAGATAGATCGGCGCGGGGCGCGGGCCGGGTGCATCGCGGCGGGTGCGGGCGATGCGGGCGATGGCTTCGGCCAGTGGATAGCGCGGCGGGGCGACCTGCCCGCCGCATCGTGCGGCGATGTGCTTGGCATGATGGCCGATGCAAAGCGGTCCGGCCCGCGCGGGCAAGGGCGGCAGGCTGTCCAGATCGCACAGCACCGGCCCCCCGCCTGTTCCGGTGCCCGTGCCGTCAAAGACCTGCACATAAAGCCGGTCGCGCCGCGCATCCGCGCTTGCGACAACCGCGCCGCTCTGCCCATGCGCAAGCGCGTCCAGCACACCCACCCCCACCGCAGGCACGCCAAGCGACAGCGCCAGCCCCCGCGCGGCTGCGACCGAAATGCGGATGCCGGTGAAATTGCCCGGCCCGGTGCCCACGCCGATCAGCGACAGATCACGCCACGCAACCCCCGCATCGGCCAGCATCCCCTCGATCAGCGGCATCAGCCGTTCGGCCTGGCCCTTCTCCATCGGTTCGAGAGCCGCCCCGATCAGCCGGTCGCCGCGCAGCAAAGCGGCCGCGCAATGCGCGGCCGATGTGTCAAAGCCCAGCGTCAGTGCCTCAGGCCCCAGCGTCAGCGTATCAGGCAATGGGGCGGACCTCGGTCACTTCGGGGATGTAGTGACGCAGCAGGTTCTCGATCCCCATTTTCAGCGTCATGGTGGATGAGGGGCAGCCCGCGCAGGCGCCCTGCATATGCAGGTAAACCACGCCGCGCTCAAACCCGTGGAAGGTGATGTCGCCGCCATCCTGAGCCACCGCAGGGCGCACCCGAGTGTCCAGCAATTCCTTGATCTGGTTGACAATTTCGCCGTCCGGGCCGTCATGTTCGGCATGGCCGCCCTGCTCAGACGCATCCCCGGCAAGCGCGGGCGCGCCGGACTGAAAATGCTCCATCACCGCGCCCAGAATGGACGGCTTGATATGGTCCCAATCCGCCGAATCATCCTTGGTCACGGTCACGAAATCCGAGCCCAGAAACACGCCCGCCACACCCGGCACGGCAAAGATACGCGTGGCCAGAGGTGAGGTCGCGGCCTCATCGCGTGAGGTGAAATCGGCGGTGCCACGGCCCAGAACCGACTGGCCCGGCAGAAATTTCAGCGTGGCGGGGTTGGGCGTGGTCTCGGTCTGAATGAACATGGCGGTCTCCTTTGAGGGCTGATATGGGCGCGCGCCGCGCCTTGGTCAAGCGCGCCTTCCGTCGCAGGGCGACAATTTGCGTCAGGTAATCGCCTCAAGCCGGTCCTTGGAAATATCGCCTGGCACCAGCGTTACCGGGCAGGGCAGCACACCGATATCGCGGGTCAGCCGCGTCACGATCGGCCCCGGCCCGCCCTTGCCCGAGGCCGCGCCAAGCACAATCACCCCGATCTCGGCATCCTCACCGATCTGGTTCAGCACCTGCTGGACCGGGTCGCCCTCACGGATGATCAGCTCTGGCTCAACCGATTGCTTGTCGCGCATCCATTTCGCAAAGATGTTATATTGCGAACGAATACGTTCCTCGGCCTCGGCCCGCATCAGATCGGCCACGCCGATGCCATGGGGAATTTCGTCGCTGGGGATCACCGCGACCACCACCACGCCCCCCGCGCTGCGACTCGCCCGCATGGCGGCGTAGCGCATCGCGTTCTGACATTCCGGTGTGTCGTCCAGCACGACAAGAAACTTGCGCATCCATTACCTTCGCTGTGGCGACCGCCTTGCGGCCATACAACATAGATTGGCCTATTCGCGACATTCCTGCAACCGCGCCGGCAAGATCGCGGCCCGGATCGGAAAAAGCTGTCATCGCCCCTGTTTTTCCATCATGCAGGGGGTTAGTGTTCATCAGCTTGTTTGTGATGGGTTTACCGGCCCCGCCCGTCGGTTGTGACACCCAGGAGAGTTCAGTTGGTCGATTACCACAGTGAGATCGACCCTGCCGTCCCGCAGGATCTGCCCGAGCGCGCCGAGACGCCGCTGCGGGCCGATCTGTCGCATCGCAACGACTGGTATCACCGGCGCGGCAAGCGGATCTTTGATCTGGTTCTCTCGGCCATCATGCTGGTTTTGCTGGCTGTTCCGCTGATTATCGTGGCGCTTTTGCTGCTTTTGGTGCAGGGGCGCCCGATCTTCTATCTTGGCCGCCGGGTCCGCGCTCCGGGGCAGGTTTTCGCGCAGATCAAGTTCCGCACCATGTCCCGCGCCGACAATGACCGCGGCGCGACCGGGGCGCATAAGAACTGGCGGATCACGCCCTTGGGGCGGTTTCTGCGCAAATACCGGATTGATGAGCTGCCGCAACTGGTCAATATCCTGCGCGGAGAGATGAGCTTTGTCGGCCCGCGCCCGCCCTTGCGCGAATATGTCGCACGTTTCCCCAAGGAATATGCCGAGGTCTTGCAGATGCGCCCCGGCGCGACCGGGCTTGCGACGCTGATCTATCACCGCCACGAAGACGCGATCATGGCCGGGTGTCACTCGGTGAATGAGACCGAGCGCGCCTATTACGAACGCTGTCTGCCGACCAAGCTGCGGATCGAACAGGTCTATCTGGAACGCGCCTCGCTTGGGCTTGATCTGTGGATCATGTGGCGCACGGTGATGGTGGTGATCCGCCCGCGCACCGACCGCAACCAACGCCGCCGCCCGCCCATGCGTCAGACCCCCAGATAGGCGCGCAGCAGCTCTGGCGGGTTGTCCAGCAAGGCGGCGGTCGGCTGCGGCGGATGGGCTGCGCCCTCGGCCACAAGCACGGTGCTTTCGGCAAAAGCGCGCGCATCGGCGGGGTCATGCGTGACCATCAGCACGGTCGCGCCGGTCTCATCGGCGATTCGCGACAGCAGGGCCAGCATCTCGGACTTGAGCGCGGGACCAAGCGCTGCGAAAGCCTCATCCAGCAGCAGCACGGGCCGCGCGCGCAGCAGCACGCGCGCCAATGCCACGCGGCTTTGCTGGCCGCCCGACAGCTGCGCCGGGCGGCGCTGCGCCAGCCCGTCCAGCCCGACCTGGCGCAGCGCATCGGCGACGGCGCGGTGCTGGCCCGCGTCAAGGCGCAGATCGGGGCGCAGGCCAAGCCCGACATTCTGCGCGACATCCAGATGCGGGAACAGGTTCTGGTCCTGAAACAGGATTGAGACCGGCCGCTTGCCGGGCGGAAGCCCGCCAAGGTCTCGCCCCTCCCATATGACCCTGCCTGAGGCGAGCGGCACAAAGCCCGCAACCATGCCCAGCAGCGTGGATTTGCCCGAACCCGACGGCCCGATCACCGCATAGCGCGCGCCCGCCTCAAGCGTGAGATCGGCGCTGAGCCGAAAGCCGCCCAGATCGGCTGTGGCGCGGTCAAGCTGCAACATGGCGGCCCCCTTTGTCGAACAGCCAGAACAGCGCAAAACTGATCGCCATCAGCACCACCGCGCAGGCGGCGGCATCGGCCAGCCGGTAAGAATTCATCAAGGAATAAAGCATGAAGGGCAAGGTCGCCCGGTCGGGGCTGGCGAAAAGGGTAATCACCCCCAGATCGCCCATCGCCAAGGCCGCCGCAAGCCCGCCCGCGAACCCCATCGGGCGGGCAAGGCGCGGCAGGCTCAGCAGGCGCAGCCGCGCCAGCCCGCTCATCCCCAGCGAATCGGCCAGCCGCCCGTAATCGGCCCGCAATGCGCGGGCGGCGGGGATCAGCGCCCGCAGCGCGAAAGGCATCGCCATGATCGCGTTGATCGCCGCCGTCACCGGCAAAGCCAGCGCATCGGGTGCCACGAAGGGCCGCAGCATCAGATAAAGCCCGGTGCCCAGAACCAGAGGCGACGCGACGATCGGGACCATGCCCGCGAATTCAACCCAGCGGCGGCCCTGCGCCACGGCCAAGGCGAGCGGCACGGTCAGCGCCAGCGTCAGCCCGGCTGAGGCCAGCGCCATGGTGACGGAACGCCATGCCGCCAGCCAGACCGCATCCGGCAGGGCCGGGATGCGCGGGGCGCCTGCGCTGATCACGGCGGCCATCGGGCCGATCAGAAATGCGCTTGCCGCGATGATCGCGGCCCCGTCCGCCAGCCTGCGCCAGCCGCCCGGCGCGGGCAGATCGCCGCTGCGGTCCAGCCCCGCCCCGAAGGCCGCAGGCACCGCCACCCGCGACGACAAACCCAGCGCGACAAGGCAGAGGCCCACCTGAATCAGCCCCAATGTCGCCGCCCGGCCCATGTCGAAATCGAACCGGAACGCCTGATAGATCGCCAGCTCAACCGTGGTCGCGCGCGGCCCGCCGCCCAAGGCCAGCGCAATCGCGAATGAGGTCAGACAGACCAGAAACACCGCCAGCCAGACGCCCGGGATCACCTCGCGCAGCATCGGGCGCTCCAGATGGCGGCCGATATCGCGCGGGCTGAAATCAAGCGAGACGGCAAGCCGCACCCGTTCCGCCGGGATCGCCTGCCAGCCTTGCAGGATCAACCGCACCGACAGAGGCAGGTTGAAGAAAACATGCGCCAGAACAACGCCTTGCCAGCCATAGATCGAAACACGAGGCAGGCCCGCGGCCTCCAGCGCCGCATTGGCGATGCCCGACCGCCCAAACACCGTGACCAGCCCCATGATCGCGACGATCACCGGCAGGATGAACGGCGCGCCCAACAGCGTGACCAGCGGCCCGCGCCCGACAAAGCGCCTGCGCGCCAAGGCCCGCGCGACCGGCACGGCGAGGGCTGCCGACAGCGTGGCCGACAGCGCCGCCTGCCAGATCGTGAACCAGACCGCCCGCCAGTCCCACGGCCCCAGCCCGCCAAGCCCGCCCGCGCGAATCGCCACGGCGGCAATCGTGCCGATGACCGCCACCAGCAGGAATGCGGCGGCGGCCTCACCGATGAGGGTCTCGCGCCTTAGCGCGAAAACGCGGTCAGCCATTCGTTCAGGGCAGGCTGGCGCAGGGCCTCGGCCTCATCCTCGGAGAGGAAGATCGTGCGCGGCGGGCGGGGCAGGTCGCGGAACACCTGCGGCCATGCCGCCTCATCAAGCTTGGCGGGATAGGACCAGTTCGCCTCAGCAATCATTGACTGGAAATCATGGGACAGGATGTATTCCATGAACGCCTCACCCAGTTCGGGCTGATCCGAACCCGCGATGCGGGCGGCGGTTTCGGTCATGAAATAATGGCCTTCGTCAAAGATGGCGGCGCGCTTGGTCGTGTCGTCCTCAGCCACGATATGATAGGCGGGCGAGGTCGTGTAGGAGAGCACCATATGGGCCTCGCCCTCAGTGAACATGCCATAGCTTTCGGACCAGCCTTGCGTGACCGTCAGCACTTTGGGGGCCAGCCGCGCCCATGCCTCGGGCGCATCATCGCCATAGATCGACTTGACCCACAGCAGCAGCGCCAGCCCAGAGATCGAGCTGCGCGGGTCCTGGATCACGATTTTCAGGTCGTCGGGCGCGTTCAGCAAATCCTCAAAACTGGTGGGCGGGTTCTCTAGCCGGGTGGAATCGTAAACAAAGGCGGTTTCGCCCCAGTTGAAGGGCAGGAAGATATCATCGGTCCATTCCACCGGCAGGCTGAGGTCGGACACATCCTGACCATGCGGCGCAAACAGGCCCGATTGGCGCGCGCGGGCCATCACATCGGTGTTCAGCCCGATCACCGCATCGGCGCGGGTATTGGCGCCTTCAAGCAGGATGCGCGGCAGCACGTCGCCGGTGACATAGACCAGCGTGCAGTCGCAAACCGCCTCAAACCCTTGCTTGATATTTGGGCCCGGCCCCCAGTCCGAGGCGAAATAATCGGGCGCGTAAACGGTGAATTGCGGCCGGTCCTGCGCCATCGCGGGCAGGGCGGTCAGCGTCAGCACGGCAAGGGTTGCGGGCATTTTCATCGCAGCAGTCCTTATGTCGGGGCGGGGGGCTGCGTCAGACCTTCCCTCCGCCGGGGTTAACCGGATCAGGTTCAACGGGTTCGCAAGCGCGTCTCAGCCCAAAGGCACCCCGAGGCGTGCCCAAGATAAGGCGGCAAGCCCCGCAATTTCAAGCGGATATTGCTTTGCATTTGATCTATCAGCCGCAGCCCGCTAGTCACGCCGCAAAGGAGACGCGCGATGAGCTATAACACCTTTGGCAGGATGTTCCGCTTTACGACATGGGGCGAAAGCCATGGCCCCGCGCTGGGCGTGACGGTGGATGGCTGCCCGCCCGGCATCGCGCTGGATGAGGCATGGGTGCAGCAATTTCTGGACCGCCGCCGCCCCGGCACCTCGAAAAACACGACGCAGCGGCGTGAGGCGGATGCGGTGCGCATCCTCTCCGGCGTTTATGAGGGCCGCACGACCGGCACGCCGATTCAGCTGATGATCGAGAATACCGACCAGAGATCAAAGGATTACGGCAAGATCGCGCAGTCCTTCCGGCCCGGCCATGCGGATCTGACCTATCACCTGAAATATGGCATCCGCGACCCGAGGGGCGGCGGGCGGTCAAGCGCGCGTGAGACGGCGGCGCGGGTGGCGGCAGGGGGCGTGGCCTTTGCGGTGCTGCGCGACCTGCTGCCCGATTTGCGGATCACCGGCTATATGGTGCAAATGGGCGAGATGCGGCTGGACCCCGCGCGGTTTGACCGCGCGGCGATTGGCAATAACCCGTTCTTTCTGCCCGATGCCGAGGCCGCGCCTGCGTGGGAGAACTACCTGACGACGATCCGTAAGGATCGCGACAGCGTGGGCGCCGCGCTGGAAGTGCTGATCGAGGGCTGCCCGGCGGGGCTTGGCGCGCCGATCTATGCGAAGCTCGACTCCGATCTGGCCGCCGCGATGATGTCGATCAACGCGGTCAAGGGCGTTGAGATCGGTGAGGGCATGGCGGCGGCGGGCCTGCGCGGGACCGAGAACGCGGATGAGATGCGGATGGGTGAGGGGGGGCCGCGTTTCCTGTCGAACCATGCGGGCGGGATTCTGGGCGGGATCTCATCGGGGCAGGACATTCTGGTGCGGTTCTCGGTCAAGCCGACCAGCTCGATCCTGACGCCGCGCCAAAGCATCAACGTCGCCGGCGAAGAGATCGACGTAATCACCGAGGGGCGGCACGACCCTTGCGTCGGCATCCGCGCCGTGCCGGTGGCCGAGGCCATGGCGGCCTGTGTGATTCTGGATCATCTGCTGATGGATCGCGGTCAGACGGGCGGGCAGCGCGGGACCATCGGCGGCTGAAAAGCGCCTTGGGTCTGATCTTGCCGGGCGTTTTGGCTGACTGCGACGGGAAATCCGCGCCGTGCCGGTGGCCGAGGCCATGGCGGCCTGTGTGATTCTGGATCATCTGCTGATGGATCGCGGTCAGACGGGCGGGCAGCGCGGGACCATCGGCGGCTGAAAAGCGCCTTGGGTCTGATCTTGCCGGGCGTTTTGGCTGACTGCGACGGGAAATCCGCGCCGTGCCGGTGGCCGAGGCCATGGCGGGCTGTGTGATTCTGGATCACCTGCTGATGGATCGGGGTCAGCGCGGGACCATCGGCAGCTGAAAAGCGCCGGGACCTGTTCCTGCCCACCGTTTTTGCTCATCGCGATGGAATAATCCGCGCGCGCAGGCGTTTGCGTGCTGCGGTCCGGTGGCGGCTTCTAGACAACTTGGCGACTGACACAAAACTGTCACATTAACGTCGCATAAGCGTCACGCCAGCGCATTAGGTCAGCATCAGGCCGATTCTGGCCCCACGAAATGCTTCAGGAGAGATCCATGAAATCCGTCAAGATCACCGCTTCGGCACTGGCCATTCTGGCCTCGACCGCCGCCTTCGCCTCGGCGCGCGAATATGTCCAGGTTGCCGGTTCCTCGACCGTTCTGCCCTACTCGAACATCGTTGCGACCGAATTCCCGGCCAACTTCCCCGAATTCGCGGCTCCGGTCGTCGAGGGCGGCGGCTCGGGCGGCGGTCTGTCGCAGTTCTGCCAGGGCGTTGGCGCGAACACGATCGACATCGCCAACTCGTCGCGCCCGATCCGCGACGGTGAGCGTGAAACCTGCGCCGCCAATGGCGTCACCGACATCATCGAAGTGCGCATCGGTTACGATGGGATCGTATTCGCCTCGGACGTGAACGGCCCGGAATTCGTGCTGACCCCGGCTGACGTGTTCGGCGCGCTGGCCCGCTCGGTCGTGGTTGACGGCGAAGTCGTGGACAACCCGCACACCAACTGGTCGGACGTGAACCCCGATCTGCCGAACCAGCCGATCACCGCCTTCATCCCGGGCACCCAGCACGGCACCCGCGAAGTGTTCGAGGAAAAAGTCATGGCCGTTGGCTGCGACGCCTCGGGTGCGAAAGAGGCGTTCACCGCCGCCCATGACGCCGATGCCGCCAAGGAAATGTGCATGCAGGTGCGCACCGATGGCCGTTCGGTCGATATCGACGGTGACTATACCGAGACCCTGGCCCGTCTGGACAGCGACCGTCAGGCGGTTGGCGTGTTCGGTCTGTCCTTCTATGAGAACAACACCGCGCGCCTGCGCGTCGCCACCATGGACGGCGTGATCCCCTCGACCGAGACCATCGCCTCGGGCGAATACCCGGTCTCGCGCCCGCTGTTCTTCTACGTCAAGAAAGCGCATATCGGCACGATCCCCGGCCTGAAGGAATTCGCTGAGTTCTTCGTGTCCGACGCGATTGCCGGCCCGGCTGGCCCGCTGGCCGAATACGGTCTGGTCGCCGACCCGGAACTGGCCGCGACCCAGGAAATCGTCGCCAACGAAACCGTGATGCAATAAGCGTCACCGGGCGGGGCCGCTTGCGGCCCTGCCCATCCTTGTTTTCCCAGTCCCGCCATGCCGCCTGACGGCCCGCGCCGGAAAGAGAATAGATGATCTGGATCCTGTTGTTGTTTACCGCCTTGCTGGTCGGGGGCTATGCCCTTGGCGTCCAGCGCGCGGGTGCCGTGGCCGAAGGCGATGTGCGCAGGCTTCACTCTCGCCCGACCTATTACGGGTGGAGCGTGGCGCTGACCGCAGCCGTCCCGCCGCTGCTGATTTTTGCCTTGTATGCCCTGATCTATCCTCGCATCGGTGGCATATCGCCGAATATCGGGATGATTGTGCTGGCGCTGATGATTGTGGCCGGTCTGGCCGGTCTGGCCTTCTCCTACACGCGCATCTCGCCCGAGTTGCGGGCGCGCAATGTGGTCGAGATGTTCGTCTACGGCTTCCTGATCGCCTGCGCTGTCGTCGCCATCATGACCACGGTTGCCATCGTTCTGTCGCTTGTGACGGAGAGCATCGCCTTTTTCCGCATCTATCCTTGGCAGGACTTCTTCTTCGGCACGACCTGGGAATCGGTGACCCATGGCACCGGGCGTTCGCGTCTGGGGATCCTGCCGCTGCTTTGGGGCACGCTGTATATTTCCTTCATCGCACTGGTCGTGGCGGTGCCGATCGGGCTGTTTGCGGCGATTTACATGGCCGAATATGCCAGCCGCCGCGTGCGCAGCGTGGCCAAGCCCGTGGTTGAGGTGCTGGCCGG
>JAUNTZ010000007.1 GCA_030538425.1 Paracoccus sp. (in: a-proteobacteria)
TGGGCGGCAAGTCGCCCTTTATCGTGATGGATGACGCCGATCTGGATGCGGCGGTTGAGGGCGTGGTCGATTCGATCTGGTTCAATCAGGGGCAGGTCTGTTGCGCGGGTTCGCGTATTCTGGTGGCCGAAAGCGTGGCCGCGCGGTTTGAGGCCCTGTTGCAAGCCCGGATGGCGCGGCTGCGGGTCGGTGATCCCTTGGACAAATCCACCGATATCGGCGCGATTGTGGACCCCGTGCAAAAGGCCAGCATCCTGTCGATTTGCGCCGATGCGGTCGCGGCGGGGGCCGAGCTGATCGGCGGGCAGGGGGGCGAGGGCTGCTTTGTTGCGCCGGGCTACCTGCGTGACATCGCGCCGGCCAATCCGGCGATGAGCACTGAGATCTTTGGCCCCATCGCCACGCTCTCAACCTTTCGGAGCGCGGATGAGGCGGTTCAACTGGCCAATAACAGCGCTTACGGGCTGGCCGCGATGATCTGGTCCGAAAGCGCATCTGTCGCCACCGATCTGGCCGCGCAGATGCGGGCGGGCGTGGTCTGGATCAACGGCGCCAATATGTTCGACGCCGCCGCCCCCTTTGGCGGGATGCGCGAAAGCGGTTATGGGCGCGAGGGCGGGCGCGCGGGGATGGCGGCCTATCTGCGCGCGCCCGAGGTCAAGACCCGGCGCGACAGCACGCCCGCGCCCGTTTCCGTCGCACCGGGCGGGGCGACTGCGGACGCGATTGACCGCACGCCCAAGCTTTATATCGGCGGGGCGCAGAAACGCCCTGACGCGGGTGCCTCCTATCGCGGCGCGGATGGCGCTTTGCTGCCTCTGGGGGGGCGCAAGGATATCCGCAATGCCGTCGAGGCCGCGCAAAAGGCCGGCAAATGGGCCGCGATGGGCGGTCATGCCCGCGCGCAGGTGCTGTATTTCATCGCCGAAAACCTCTCGGCCCGAGCTGATCACTTTGCGAAACGCACCAGCCGCGCCGAGACCGACGCGGCCATCGCCCGGCTGTTCTTTTACGCAGGCTTTGCAGACAAGTTCGATGGCGCGAATGTGCAGGCCCGGCCCGGCCATCTGGTCAATGTGATACCCGAGCCCTTCGGCGTGATGGGCGTGATCTGCCCCAATGACGCGCCCTTGGCCGCGTTTATCAGCCTGATTGCGCCCGCGATTGCGATGGGCAACCGGGTGATTGCCGTGCCCTCGCAGGATCATGCCGGGGTGGTGTTCGATCTGGCGCAGGTCTTTGACACGTCGGACCTGCCCGGCGGTGTGGTCAATATCGTCTCGGGCGTGGCCGCCGATCTGGCGGTCCAGCTGGCCGCCCATGACGATGTGGCCGCTTTGTGGCAATGCGTCGCCGAGCCCGCGCCTGCGGAGCGCGCGGCGGCGGGCAATCTCAAGCCCGTCTGGTCGCTGCCCCATCGCGACTGGACCGGCGCGCAGGCGCAAGGGCGCGACTTTCTGGCGCGCGCCAGCCAGACGAAAACCGTCTGGCTGCCTTATGGCGCGCTGCCCGCGGCCAGTGGTGGAGCGGCTTACTGAGGGATGATCTTGCCCGCCTCATCGACCTCATCGGTCCAGACCTGAAAATTGGTCAGCCGATGCGGGCCAAAGGATGAGATCATCGCAACATCGGTCGCGTCCCGCCCGTGGCCGATCACGATCCGCCCGATCCGGCGGGCATTGTTGCGCGGGTCAAAGGTCCACCACCGGCCCGACAGATAGACCTGCATCCAGGCCGCGAAATCCATCGGATCGTCTGAGGGCGGAACGCCGATATCGCCCAGATGCCCGTTGATATAACGCGCCGGAATGTTGAGCGAGCGGCAGAACGCAATTGCCAGATGCGCGAAATCACGGCAGACGCCCTTACCCTGATTATAGGCGTCATAGGCCGTCCGGGTCGCATCCGCATCGCCATAGTTGAAGGCGATATGGTCATGGACCCAATCGACAATATGCTGAACGCGCCGCCAGCCGGGAGCCACATTGCCGAACAGATCCCACGCAATCGGGGAAATCAGGTCGGTGTCGCAATAGCGCGAGCCGCCCAGATAATAGAGAACATCGTCAGGCAGGGCCTCGATGCGCATTTCGGCGGCGTCCAGGTCCTCGGGGTCGGGGATGCCGCTATCGGCGATAATCGCGTCCTGCGTCATGCGAAACGTCCCGGCGGGCGCGGTCATGCGGCGGCAATAATTGCCGTGACGGTCCACGAAGGTGGCGAAGGGCACGGCGGGCTCGGTGCGGAAATTCTCACGCCCGCGCATGTCCAGCTGACGTTCGGGGCGGGGTGACATCTGGGTGATCATCGGAAGGTCCGCATCGGCCTCGATCGTGATGTCATAGCCGTATCGGATCAGCATGAGACCGCCCCATCGAGTTGTCGTGCCATGGGTGAGGTCGCGCGCATATCCGGTCCTTTCGCGATAGAGGTTCAGGACTTAACGCGAAGGTTGGTAGGCAGGTTCAGGGGGTTAACTTCTGTCATATGCCTGTCATGGCGCGCGCCTGAAAAGGCGGCATCCGGCGGGCAATCTGCCGAAAAATCAGGCGCAGACCCGTTCCCATTCGGCCATGGCAAAGCGGTCGGTCATGCCCGCGACGTAATCCAGAACGATCCGCGCCCGCTCGGTCGGACCGGCGGCAAGCGCCGCCTCGCGCCACTCGGCTGGCATCTTTTCGGGGGTTTCCAGCAGGGCCGGGAACAGCTCATCCAGCATCGCCGTGACCTGCCTGCGTTCGACCACCACGGCGGGGGCGCGATACATGCGCGTGAACAGGAAGGACTTGATCGCCTTGAGGTTCTGGAACAGCGGCTTGGAAAAGCGGATCACCGGCCCGTCAGCGGCGCGGATATCGTCAGCCGAGCGCGGGTTCAGCGCCTCAAGCCGCCCGCGCGCCACCGCGATCACATCCTCGACCATCACGCCAAACACACGGCGCAGCGCCTCATAGCGCCGCCTTTTGGGGTCAAGGCCCGGATAAAGCCGGTCCACCTCGGCAAGGGCGGGGCCGATGATCGGCAGTTCGGCCAGATCGGCTTCGGTAAACAGCCGCGCGCGCAGCCCGTCATGCAGATCATGGTGATTATAGGCGATGTCATCGGCCACCGCCGCGACCTGCGCCTCGGCACTGGCATAGCTGCCCAGTTCGAGATCCCAGGCCGCGTTCACCTCGGCCAGAGCATAGGGCCATGGCGCCGCGACCGGGCCGTTATGCTTGGCGATCCCCTCAAGCGTTTCCCAGGTCAGGTTCAGCCCGTCAAAGCCCGCATAATGGCGTTCAAGGCGCGTGACGATGCGCAGCGCCTGCGCATTGTGGTCGAACCCGCCGAAAGGGGCCATCAGCGCGGCCAAGGCATCCTCGCCGGTATGGCCGAAAGGCGGGTGGCCAAGGTCATGGGCAAGCGCGACCGCCTCGGCCAGATCGGTATCCAGACCAAGCGCCCCCGCAATGGTGCGCGCGACCTGCGCGACCTCGATCGTGTGGGTCAGGCGGGTGCGGAAATAATCGCCGCGATAGGCGTCACCTTCCTGTTCGACGAAGACCTGAGTCTTGTGCTTGAGCCGCCGGAAGGCGCTTGAATGGATGATCCGGTCGCGGTCGCGCTGCCACGGGCTGCGAAAGCTGGACAGGCTTTCATCAAAGAGCCGTCCCCGGCTGGCGGCTGGGTTGCTGGCATAGGGGGCGGGCATCGTCATGTCCTTTGCATCCGGCTTTCTTGCGGCGGCGTCGGCCAAAGCCTATATTCACCTCACGCCAAGAAAAACGGGAACGCCCCATGAACCTGCCCCCCAAAGTGACCGAACGCGCCTTCGCGCGACTGGCCGAGATCAACGCAAGCGCCGCCGCACCGCAGCCCTTGCGCGTGGCGGTGGCGGGCGGCGGCTGTTCCGGCTTTCAATATGACATCCGGCTGGACGCCCCCGCCGCCGATGACCTGATCCTTGAAGGGCAGGGGCAGGCGGTTCTGGTCGATCCGGTCTCCCTGCCCTTTCTGGCCGGTGCAGTGATCGACTTTTCCGAGGAACTGATCGGCGCGCGCTTCGTGATCGAGAACCCGAACGCCTCATCCTCTTGCGGCTGCGGCACCTCCTTTTCGATCTGATGGGTCTTGAGATCGCGATTATCATCGCGCTGACGCTGATCAATGGCAGCCTTGCGATGGCTGAGCTCGCGCTTGTCTCGGCGCGGCCCATGCGACTGCGGCAGATGGCCGAAGGTGGCGCGCGCGGGGCGGCGACCGCCTTGCGGCTGATGGAGCGGCCGGGCCGGGTGCTGTCCACGGTGCAGATCGGGATCACGCTTGTGGGTGTGCTGAACGGCGCCTTTTCGGGCGCAACCATCGGGCAGCGGCTGGGCGAAACGCTTGAGGGGGCGGGGCTAGCGCCTGCTTTGGCTGGCCCGGTTGGGATCGGGCTGGTGGTCGCCGCCATCACCGCCTTGTCGATCCTGATCGGTGAGCTGGTGCCAAAGCAGATTGCGCTGTCGAACCCCGAGGCGATTTCGGCGCGCATGGCTCCCGGCGTGGCGCTTGTTGCCGCGCTTGCCGCGCCGGTGGTGTGGCTGATCGACAATTCGGCCTCTGCGTTGCTGCGGCTTTTGGGCGTGGGCGAAAAGGCCAAGGACGCCATCACCGAAGAAGAGCTGCGCCTGACCCTGGCTGAGGCGATGCGCGCCGGCGTGATCGGCAGCCATGAGAAAGAGATCATGCAGGGCGTGATGAGGGTGGCCGATCTTCGCGCGCGCGGGTTGATGACGCCGCTTGACCGGCTGGACATGATCGACCTGTCGCAGACGCCCGCGCAGATCATCCAGACCGCCCGCAATGCCCGCGTGACGCGCCTGCCCGCCCATGAGGGCGACCCGTTGCAAATCGCGGGCGTGGTCGCGCTGCGCGATATGGTGGCGGACCCCGACGGGCGCGCGCCCGATGTGAAAACCCTGCTGCAACCCGCCCCGTTCATCAGCGAGACGGCAGGCGCGGCTGTGGTGCTTGAGGCGCTGCGGGCGACGCCGGTGCGCATGGTTCTGGTGCGCGATGCCGATGCGAAAGGCGTAGTGGGCGCCATCACCACGATGGATTTTCTATCGGCCCTTGCAGGCGGGTTCACCGATTTCGGCGATCTGGCGCCCGGCATCCAGCCGCGCCAGTCGGGCGGCTGGCTGGTCGCGGGCCGGGTCTCGCCCGCCGATCTGCGTCAGGTCTCGGGCTTTCCCGCAACCTCGGCCCCGACGATGGAGGCCCTTGTGCTGGATCTTGCCGGAGGGCTTCCCGCGACCGGCGATGTGCTGCGACATGACGGATGGGTGCTGGAAATTGCCGACCTTGACGGGCTACAGATCGACAAGCTGATCGTCACCCCGCCCGCAGAAAAGGACCATGCCGCATGAAAATCGCCAGCTTCAACATCAACGGCATCAAGGCGCGGATTGAGGCGCTGAGCCTCTGGCTGGACAGCGCCCAGCCCGATCTGGTCGTCCTGCAAGAGATCAAATCCGTCGATGAGGGCTTTCCCGCCAGCCATTTTGAGGACAAGGGCTGGACCGTCGAAACCCATGGCCAAAAAAGCTTCAACGGCGTGGCGATCCTGTCGCGCCTGCCGCTAGAGGATGTGACGCGCGGGCTTCCGGGCGACGATGCCGACGAGCAGGCCCGCTATATTGAGGCGACCGTGATCGGACAGCAGGCGGTGCGCATCGCGGGGCTGTATCTGCCCAATGGCAACCCCGCGCCGGGGCCGAAATATGACTACAAGCTGGCCTGGATGGAACGGTTGCGGCTGCGCGCGGCGGAATTGCTGGCGCTTGAAATGACGGTGGTGATGCTGGGCGATTACAACATCATCCCTGAACCGCGCGACGCCGACGACCCCGACAGCTGGCGCAAGGATGCGCTGTTTCTGCCTGAAAGCCGCGCCGCCTTTCGCCGCATCGCGCATCAGGGCTGGACCGACGCGCTGCGCAATGCGGACCCGTTCGGCACGCGCGGCCCCTTCACCTTCTGGGATTTTCAGGCGGGCGCGTGGCGGCGTGATCATGGCATCCGCATCGACCATCTGATGCTGAGCCCGCAAGCCGCCGATCTGGTCACCGCGCAAGGCGTGGACCGCGAGATGCGGGCGGGCGACAAGCCGTCAGATCACGTCCCGGTCTGGGTCGATCTGGCCGCCTGAGCGTCTTTTGTCGCCAATTATCCTTGGGGACACAAGCAGGGACGGGGGCAGACAGCCCCCAACCCGCCCTTATTCCTGATCATCATCCCCGAAACGGGCATCATCGGCATATTCATCCTCACCCTCGCCCACATATTTGGCAGAGTTGCGGATCGAGGTGTTGTCGTGGAACTCATCCATCACGACATCCGAGGGGATCTCACCGGCCAGCCATTCGCGGATTTCCTCGCGGGCCTCGTCAAGCTCTTGCCCGGTCACCTCGGCGATATAGCGGATAAAGCTGCGCTGATCGCCGTCAATGGCATCCAGATCGGCATCCGAAGCGTCGGGCCATTTGTCGATGATGGCCTCATAAAATGCGGGCCAGTTTTCGGATACATGCCGCCACTTCATCGCTTTGTCTCCCGGTCTTGAGGGTCATGGATGAAAGCGGAACCGCAAAGCCGGGCCTGCGGTTCCCTGCATCGGCTCAGCGCGGCTGATACCACCAAGTTTCCGGCATGAATCCCGGCCAATCGCCATAAATCGGCGTGGTTTCGGGGAATCGCAGCTCAGCCCGATGCGCCAGATGGCTGACCGGGCTGTAACCCACCGGCACGACATAGCGCCCGGCGGTCAGGATGCGGTCAAGCGCCTGTGTCGCGGCCACGAAATCCTCATGCGTGGCGGCGTTGAGCATATGGTCGATCATCGCCTCGGCGGCGGGGCTGTTCATGCCCATCCAGTTCGAGGTTCCGGGCTCGGTCACGCCCGCGCTTCCCCAATAAAGCATCTGCTCATTGCCGGGCGACAGCGACAAAGCGCGTTCATACCAGGTCATGTCGAAATCATAGACATTGCGGCGTTCGACATATTGCGCCGAATCAAGCAGGGTCACGGTCGGGTTGATCCCGATGCTGCGCAGAGATTCGATATAAATATCAATGATCTGCTGCATTTCCGAGGCGGTCTTCATCGAACTGCCCGACTGATTGAGCAGGATGTCAAAGGTGAAGGGCTCGCCCGTCACGCTGTTGACCAGACGCCCGTTCTGGACCGTCCAACCGGCCTCATCCAGAAGCGCAAGCGCGCGGCGGATGCCTTGGCGGTCGGGGTTGCGCTCGGCGCCTTCGGGCAGGGTATAGCCCTCAATCGTGCCGGGCAGCAGATCATCGGCAAAGGGTTGCAGCAGTTCCAGAACCCGTCCGGTGGCCGGGCCGTGATCCATCCCCAGCTCTGAATTTGAGAAATACGAACTCACGCGCTGCTCGGTTCCGTTGGTCAGGGTGTTGTTGATGAACTGGAAATTGAACGCCTCGATCATCGCCTGCCGGACCCGCCAATCGGCAAAGATCGGGTTGCGCATGTTCATCACGAAACCGCGAATCCCGGAGGGCCGCTGGTTGTCGATATCACTCAGCACCACATCGCCCGACTGGACGGCGGCAAAGCCGTATTCACTTTCCCAACGGGCGCCCGACAATTCGCGCCAGATGTCGATCTCACCGGCGCGGAACGCCTCGGACATGGCCGTGCTGTCGCCGAAATAGTCGAACCGGATCGTGTCGAAATTATGCAGCCCGCGATTGACCGGCAGATCGGCGCCCCAGTAATCCGGATTGCGCCGGAAACTGATCGAGCGTCCGGCATCGACGCGATCCACCACGTAAGGGCCCGATCCGATCGGCACCTCCAGCCCCGATTCGCTGAAATCGCGGCCCTCCCATTGCGCCTTTTGCAGGATCGGGCGCATCCCCATCAGCAAAGCCAGCTCTCGGTCCTGCACATTGAAGGTAAAGCGGACCGAGCGCTCGCCGGTCTGCTCCATCGAATCGACCTTGGCCCAGACGCCGTGATAGCGCGGATGCCCGACCGTCCCCAGGGTCTCATAAGACCACATCACATCCTCAATCGTGACCGGGCTTCCGTCCGAGAACCGCGCCTCGGGGCGCAGCGTGAACTCAACCCAGGTGCGGTCCTCGTCCGTCTCAACGCTTTCGGCCAGAAGGCCGTAAAGCGTGAACGGCTCGTCGATGGAACGGAACATCAGCGTCTCGGCCAGCATCCCGGGCTGGAACATGATCGGCCAGACCGGATTGCCGCGCAGCACCCAGGGCTTGAGCGAATCAAAGCTGCCCGATTCGGCCATGCGAATCGCCCCGCCCTTGGGGGCGTCGGGATTGGCATAAGGCAGGTGGGTGAAGCCCGGCTCAAGCGCGGGTTCACCATACATTGCAATGCCATGCGCGGGCTCGGCAAGGCTTGCCAGCGGCATTGCTGCAACAGCCGCAAGCGCCAGAGCAGCGACGCTGACGCGCCGCCTGATCGCGGAATCGTTAAGGAATTTGAAGATTCGCATCTCTGCGCGGCCTCCCCTCGGACAAATGTCATTATTATCAAAAACCAGCTTAACCATGCTTGGGCAATCAGTCCAACAAGAGCATTGGACTCTGGCGCTGTTTCGCCTATAAATAAGTTACTGCTCGATAGGTTTCTTGCCTGTATGAAACCTGCCTCATGACTTGCGCCCGCCTTGTGCGGGCGCTTTTTTTATCGGCCCTGCTCAACGGTTTGTGCGCGCCGCCTCAGGAATCGCATGAACAGGCGACTGCCGGGGATTGAGGGTCCGGGCCAGACGGATATGCTTTGGCGCAGGTGCCGCGCCCTGCGGCCTTTCAGTGACGGAGTATCCGATGTTTGAACGCTTTCTGGTCGGCAAGACCGCCATCATCACCGGCTCGAATTCGGGCATTGGTCTGGGCATCGCGCATGAGCTGGCCCGCGCCGGGGCCGATGTGGTCATCAACAGCTTTTCCGACCGCGATGAGGACCACCAGATCGCCGCCGATCTGGGTGCCGAACATGGCGTGACCGCGCGCTATATCAAGGCCGATATGTCCAAGGGCGACGAATGCCGCGCCCTGATCGAGCAGGCCGGCGCCTGCGATATTCTGGTCAATAATGCAGGCGTGCAGCATGTCGCCCCGATCAGTGAGTTCCCGGCCGAGAAATGGGACCAGATCATCGCGATCAACCTGTCCTCGGCCTTTCACACCACCGCCGCCGCGCTGCCCTTGATGCGCAAGGCAGGCTGGGGACGGGTCATCAACATCGCCTCGGCCCATGGGCTGACCGCCTCGCCCTTCAAATCGGCCTATGTCGCGGCGAAACATGGCGTGGTGGGTCTGACCAAGGTCACCGCGCTTGAAACCGCCGAGGCGCCGATCACCGCCAACGCGATTTGCCCCGGCTATGTGCTGACCCCGCTTGTCGAGGCGCAGATCCCCGACACGATGAAGGAATATAACATGAGCCGCGAGGACGTGGTCCGCAACGTCCTGCTGTCGCGCCAGCCCTCGAAAGAGTTCGCCACTGTCGCGCAGATGGGCGGCACGGCGGTCTTCCTGTGCAGCCCCGCCGCCGACCAGATCACCGGCACGACCATTTCTGTGGATGGCGGCTGGACCGCGCTTTGAGCCATGGTGCCGCCCGTGCCGGGCGGCGCTGACCGCTTGAGGGGGCGGAAGGGGCTATGCCAGCCCCTCGCAGAAGGCTTTGATCCGCGCGATGGCCTCGCGCAGCGTATCGTCGCTGGCGGCATAGCTGATGCGGAAATGCGGGGACAGGCCGAAGGCCGCGCCGAACACCACCGCGACTCCGGTCTCGTCCAGCAGCGCGTTGGCGAAAGATTCGTCGCTGTCGATCAGTATGCCAGATTTCGAGGTCTTTCCGATAAGCTCCTCAATTGACGGGTAAACATAGAACGCGCCTTGCGGGGTCGGACAGGTGATGCCGGGGCAATCATTCAGCCCCGCCACAACCACATCGCGGCGTCGCGCAAAGGCCGCTCGGCTTTCCGCGATATAATCCTGCGGCCCGGTCAGCGCGGCCAAAGCGGCATATTGGCTGATCGTGCAGGGGTTCGAGGTTGACTGCGATTGCAGTTTCGCCATCGCCCGGATCAACTCGACCGGCCCCGCCCCATAGCCAATCCGCCAGCCGGTCATCGCATAGGCTTTGGATACGCCGTTCATCGTCAGCGTGCGGTCCTTGAGCCGAGGCTCAACCTCGGCGGGGGTGCAGAAACGGAAATCATCGAACACCAGATGCTCATAAATATCGTCCGCCAAGACCCAGACCTGCGGATGATCCAGCAATACGGCGCAAAGCGCGGCCATCTCGGCGCGCCCGTAACCCGCGCCCGACGGGTTCGAGGGCGAGTTGAGGATCACCCATTTCGTGCGCGGCGTGATCGCGGCTTGCAGCGCCTCGGGCGTCATGCGGAAACCCGTCTCGATCCCGCAGGGCACGATCACCGGCGTCGCCCCCGCAAGCGCCACAATGTCAGGATAGCTGACCCAATAAGGCGCCGGGATCACCACCTCGTCGCCTGCATCAAGTGTGGCCATCAACGCATTGAACAATATCTGTTTTCCGCCAGAGGACACAGTGATCTGGTCGATGCCGTAATCCAGCCCGTTCTCGCGCGCGAACTTGTCGCGAATCGCCGCCTTGAGGCTCGCCATCCCGTCCACCGCCGTATAGCGCGTATGGCCCGCGTCAATCGCGGCCTTGGCGGCCTCGCGGATATGGGCGGGCGTGTCGAAATCCGGCTCTCCGGCGGAGAGCGCGATGATGTCGCGCCCGGCCTCGCGCAGGGCCTGCGCCCGCCCGGTCATGGCGACCGTGGGCGAGGCCTTGATGCGGCGGATCGATTCGGAGAGCAGGAGCATGGCGGGGTTTCCGATTTTCGTTTCCCATGTCATAGGACGGTGCCTGACAGGCGGCAAGCGAGGGGTGAGATGGAAGATCGCGAAACACGGCTCAAACGGCTGCGCATCCGAAGCTGGCGGCGCGGGATGAAGGAAATGGACCTGATTCTGGGGCCGTTCTCGGATGGTCCCTTGCGCGCGCAGGGCGATGATCTTCTCAACGAATACGAGGCTTTGCTGGACGAAAACGACCAGGACCTCTATTTGTGGATCACCGCCCGGACCCAAAACCGCGCGGAAGGCCCTGAGGCTTTGGCCCGGGTGATGGATGAGATCGCCGGTTTCGCCGCTTCGCGTCTAAGCGGCAATTGATAAAGTTATACGCATTTTCCGGCGCGGATTAACGGAAGATTCGGTCTTTTCTGGCACAACGGGCATCAGCCAAAGAGATGATGCCGATGACCCTTCATGCCCGACAGCCCCGCCATACCGCCCCGCCGGAGGATGAGGCCGACCAGAGCGACGCCTATTTCCGCTTTCTGCAAATGCTGGAACGGCTGCACCGGCTGATGCTTGATCTCATCAAGGATGAGTTCGAACGGATCGGCCGCGCCGATCTGACGCCGGTTCAGGCGATGCTGATCTATCATCTGGGTCAGCAAGAGGTCTCGGCGGGTGAGTTACGCTCTCGCGGGATGTATCAGGGCTCGAACGTGTCCTATAACCTGAAAAAACTGGTCTCGGGCGGCTATGTCACCCAGATGCGCAGCGATCAGGACCGCCGCGCGCTCCGGGTCAGCCTGTCAGAGGAGGGGCGGGCGGTGCGCGACGATATCGGACGGCTTTTTGCGCGCCATGCCGACGATCTGGTCGCCTCGGGCGTGCTGGACGACCCGCCGCTGGACCGGGTGAACCGGCAGGCGCAGCGGATCGAACGCTATTGGGCGGAACAGATCCGCTACATCTATTGATCACCAGCTGCCGGTGTTTTCCATGCTGGCCCATGGCTCTTGCTTGGGCAGGGGGTCGCCCTTCTGCAACAGCTCGATCGAGATATTGTCGGGGCTGCGCACGAAGGCCATATTGCCGTCGCGCGGGGGCCGGTTGATGGTCACGCCCGCATCTTGCAGCTTTTGGCACATCGCATAGATGTCCTCGACCTCATAGGCGAGATGGCCGAAATGGCGGCTGTCCGAGGGCAGGCCCTCATCGCCATCCCAGTTATAGGTCAGCTCAACCGGGGTCTCAGGCTGGCCGGGCGGGGCCATGAATACAAGCGTGTAGCGGCCATTTTCATCCTCTCGCCGCTTGGTTTCTTCCAGCCCCAGAAGCTGGAAGAACGCCATCGTCTTGTCGAGGTCCAGCACCCGGACCATGGTGTGAAGGTAACGAATCGCCATGTTTTCCCTTTCGCGCGATCTGCCCTTTTGACGGGCGCGAATCGCATATCTTGTATGTCGGCCGGATGGCGACAACTATATTGATCCCTTCGCCGCAAACTGTCAGAACGGCTCGGGACAGATAGGGGATGATACCATGGCGCTCACCAAAGACCAGCTTGCCCAAATCGAGGAATTGCGCAGCGCGCCCCAGCCCACGCTGCGCGCCACCGCGCCGGGGATCGAGGCGCATCTGCACCGGGCGCATGAGGTTCTGGATCACGGCGTTTTGCGCGTCGTCGATTACATGGGCGACGATTCGGCCATCGTGCAGGCGGCGCGGGTCAGCTATGGGCGCGGCACGAAATCGGTCAGCAATGATGAGGGGCTGATCCGCTATCTGATGCGGCATTGGCACTCGACCCCGTTCGAGATGTGCGAGATCAAGCTGCATGTGAAACTGCCGATCTTCGTTGCCCGCCAGTGGATCCGGCACCGCACCGCGAATGTGAACGAATATTCGGGCCGCTATTCGATCCTTGACCGCGAGTTCTATATTCCCGCCCCCGAACATCTGGCCGCGCAATCTTCGGTCAACAATCAGGGCCGGGGTGAGGTCTTGCAGGGCGACGAGGCCGCGCGCGTGCTGGACCTTCTGCGTGAGGATGCGATGCGCGCCTATGACCATTATGAGGACATGCTGACCCCGGATGAGGCCACGGGCAAGCAGGGTCTGGCCCGCGAACTGGCGCGCATGAACCTGCCCGCCAATATCTACACCCAGTGGTATTGGAAGACCGACCTGCATAATCTGTTTCATTTCCTGCGCTTGCGGGCAGATCCTCATGCGCAGTATGAGATCCGCGCCTATGCCGACAAGCTGGGTGAGATCGTGGCCGATTGGGTGCCTTTCGCCCATCGCGCGTTTCAGGATTACCAGCTTGGCGCGGTGCATCTGTCGGCGCAGGCGGTCGATACGCTCAAGCGTCGCCTTGCCGGTGAGGTGGTGACGCAGGAAACCAGCGGCATGGCCGCGCGCGAATGGCGTGAGTTCACGGCGATCTGGGGCTAGGCTCCGTAGCCGAAAAGCCGGGTCGGGCAGCGCGCCCGACCGCTCATGTCGCAGTTGCGGAACCCGCGATTAGCCCTGCGCCTTGCAGGCCTCGATCCAGTGCCGCAACGCGCTTAGGCTTTCCGCCTCATCCAGCCAAGGGATATGGCCGCGCCCCGGCACCTCGGCAAAGGTCATGTCGGGCCTGCGCCGGGCCATCTCATCCGCGACCTCGCGCGACAGAAGGTCCGAATTGGCGCCCCGGATCAGCGCCACGGGCATGCCCTCGGTCGCCTGCCATAGCGGCCAGAGATCGGGCGTCTCACCCTCAAAGGCGCTGATAAAGGCGTCGCGCAGTTCGGGGTCGTAATTGTTGACGATCCGGTCCCCGTCCTGGGTAAAATGGCGGCGGGCATCGTCCAGCCAACGGCCCTTTGGCACGTCCGAAAAGCCGACATTGGCCTTGGCCAAAGCCTCGGCCACGGCCTCAAAACTGCGGGCGGACGGGTTGCGGCCCAGATATTGAAAGATCCGCTCCAGCCCCGCGCGCTCGATCACCGGGCCGACATCGTTCAGGCACAGCCCGCGCATCCTCTCGCGCATCACCGCCGCCATGAACAGCCCGATCAGCCCCCCGCGCGAGGTGCCCAAAATCGCCGCACGATCCACGCCCAGATGATCCAGCAAACCCGCCGCATCCCGCGCCTCTTGCGGCACCGTATAAGTCGCGCCGCCGGTCCAGTCCGAACGGCCCCGCCCGCGATAATCCATGCGGATCACGCGACAGCCCGCCAGATGAGGCATCACATAGTCGAAATCCTCGACCGTGCGGGTCAGCCCGGCCAGACAAAGCAGGGGCAGCCCCTCACCCTCATCGGTATAGAACAGCCGCGCCCCGTCATTCGCCTGAAAATACGCCATGTCCGCCCCTCTTCTGTCCGCAAATATCCTAGGCGGCCGGGGGCGGGCCCCCGGTCCTGCGCTTACAGATTCTCGCTCTGCGGCATGCCCAGAACGTGATAGCCGCCATCGACCGTCACCACCTCACCCGTGGTTGAGGCCCCCCAATCCGAGGTCAGCCAGACCGCCGTGCCGCCGATCGCCTCAAGCGTGGCATTGGCGCGGAGCGGCGCGTTGGCCTCGGTGTGGCGATAGGTCTTGCGCGCGCCGCCGATGGCTGCACCGGCCAAGGTTTTCATCGGGCCGGGGCTGATCGCATTGACGCGGATGCCGTCCGGGCCAAGATCGTTCGCCAGATACCGCACCGAAGCCTCAAGCGCGGCCTTGGCGACCCCCATCACGTTATAAAACGGCGTCACCCGGTTCGAGCCGCCATAGGTCAGCGTGATGATCGACGATCCGGGGGCCATCAAAGGATGCGCGCGCCGTGCCACTTCGATCAAGGAATAACACGAAATATCAAGGCTTTGCTTGAAATTCGCGCGACTGGTATTCATGAAGCGGCCGGTCAGCTCATCCTTGTTGGAAAAGGCAATGGCATGGACCAGAAAATCCAGCCGCCCCCAACGCGCCTCGATCTGCCCGAAGGCGGCGTCAAGGCTGGCATCGTCGGTCACATCGACATCGACCAGAAAATCCGACCCGACCGAGGCGGCCAGAGGCTCGACGCGCTTGCCGAACCCCTCGCCCTGATAGGAAAAGGCCAGTTCCGCGCCCTGATCGGCCAGAGCCTTGGCGATGCCCCATGCGATGGACCGCTCATTGGCGACCCCCATGACCAGACCTCGTTTGCCGGAAAGAAGATCGCCCATCTGTAAACCTTATCTTAAATCAATCGCGGTATTTGGACATGACGAGCGTGGCATTCGTGCCGCCAAACCCAAAGGAATTGGAGAGAACCGAATCGAACTCGACATCATCGACGCGGCTTGTGGCGATTTCCTCGGGGCGGATCTCGGGGTCAAGCTCGGTCACATTGGCCGAGGCCGCGATAAAGCGGTTTTCCATCATCAGCAGCGAATAGATCGCCTCATGCACGCCGGTCGCGCCAAGGCTGTGCCCGGTCAGCGACTTGGTCGACGATGTGGGCGGCACCGCCCCCTCGCCAAAGACGCGGCGCAGCGCCTGCACCTCGGTCACGTCGCCCGCCGGGGTCGAGGTGCCATGCGCGTTCACATAGCTGACCTTGCGCCCCTGGGGCAGGGTGGACAGCGCCAGCTTCATCGAGCGCTCGCCGCCCTCACCCGAGGGGGCCACCATGTCATGTCCGTCGCTTGTCGCGCCATAGCCGGTCACTTCGGCATAGATCTTCGCGCCGCGGGCAAGCGCGTGGTCCAGTTCCTCAAGCACCAGAACGCCCCCGCCGCCACCGATCACGAACCCGTCGCGGGTCGCATCAAAGGGCCGCGAGGCAGTCTCGGGCGCGTCGTTATATTTCGACGACATCGCGCCCATCGCGTCGAAGAGGCAGGACAGGGTCCAGTGCAATTCCTCACCGCCGCCGGCGAAAACGATGTCCTGCTTGCCCATCTGAATTTGTTCGACGCCATTGCCGATGCAATGGGCCGAGGTCGAGCAGGCCGAGGTGATGGAATAGTTCACGCCCTTGATCTTGAAGGGCGTCGCCAGACAGGCCGAGTTGGTCGAGGACATGCAGCGCGTGACCATGAACGGCCCCATGCGTTTGGGGCTGCCCTTTTCGATCACGATGCGATGGGCGTCAAAAAAGTTCGAAGTGGACGGCCCGCCCGAGCCCATGATCAGCCCGGTGCGCGGGTTCGAGACATCGCTCTCCTCCAGCCCGCTATCCTTGATCGCCTGCTCCATGGCAATGAAATTATAGGCCGCGCCCGGTCCCATGAAACGCAGGTTGCGCTTGTCGATATGGTCCTCAAGCGTGATCTGCGGCATGCCGTGGACCTGGCTGCGAAAGCCGTGTTCGGCATATTCCGGCGCGAACACGATGCCCGAACGGCCTTCGCGCAGGCTTTGCGTGACCTCGGCAGCATTATTGCCGATGGGCGAGACGATCCCCAGCCCGGTGATGACGACGCGACGCATGGCGGTTCCTTTATCTGTCGCGCCCGTGCATGGGGCGCTGGTGAAAATTACAGGTCAGCGGCTTTCGGCACAAGCCTTTGTGAAACATGGCGCAGGTCTGACCAGATCACCCGGTCAGACCCGGCAAGGGCCGCTCACGGCGGGTTGGCGAACCAGTCCGGCCCTTATGGTGCGGCCTGTGCTGCGGGATCAGCTTTCGGACAGCGCGACCTTCATGTCGCGGACCTGATAGATCACCTCACCATCGGCCTCGACGATGCCGTCCGCCACGCCCATGGTCAGCCGGCGCGTCTGCACCGCCTTGGTGAAATCGACCTTGTAGGTCAGCATCTTGCGGTCGGGGCGGACCATGCCGGTCAGCTTGACCTCGCCCACGCCAAGCGCATAGCCGCGCCCGGTCCAGCCCCGCCAGCCAAGGTTGAACCCGGTCAACTGCCACAGCCCGTCAAGGCCCAGACAGCCCGGCATGATCGGGTTGCCGGGGAAATGGCAGGCAAAGAACCACAGATCGGGGGTGATGTCGAACTCGGCCACGACATGACCCTTGCCGTGCAGCCCGCCATCCTCGGAAATCTCGGTGATGCGGTCCATCATCAGCATCGGCGGCTCGGGGAGTTGCGCATTGCCCGGCCCGAACAATTCGCCCCTCGCGCATTTGAGCAGGTCGTCCTTGTCGAAGCGGGTCTGTTCCATCGCCATGCGAGATCATGCCTTTATCAGTTATGCCGGGGCGCCATTGCCGCCGGTCGTCGGGTTTTGTCTAGCATCGCACATCTTGCGCGCGCAAGCGTCGGGCGTGGCGCGGTGCCCGCCTCAAAGCCACTGGCCCGGCTCCATCAGGCCCAGATCCATCAATTGTTGCGCGCTCCACCGGAAGGGAAGCGAGTTGCTCCAGCGAAAATCACTGATCTCAACGCGCGAGCCGGGGTTGCGGGCCAGTGCCTTGGCAACACGGAACGAGGCCACGGCGGCGGTCAGGTTATGGTGCCATGGACAGGAATAGGTGTTATATTCCTCGACGTTAAAGCGATGATCGGGCAGCAGGCGCAGCCCGGGCTGGCTGCGAAAGATCGCGATGCGGTCGATGCGGCGGCGGGTGGCGGGCAGGTATTCCTCAAACCGCCAGCGCAAGCCGCCGTGGAAGTCCAGCTGACGCTCCAGCGGCGCGCCGTCGCGGCCGATCCGGCCCAAGGCATAATAGCCGGTGCGGTCAAACATGGCCTCTTCGAGGCTGACCGCGTCGGGAAAACGGTCCAGATCGGGCGCATAAAGGTCGATCACATAGGTCAGCATCGCACGGCGCCGTTCCTCGGCGTGAAAGGCCAGCATCTCACCCACGCGGCGCGAATCCGAAAAGGGAAAGAAGAGATATTCGGCATTATAGCCGTAATACATCCAGGTATCGGCGGGGGCCGCCGCGATGATGGCGTTCACCGCGCCGACATGGGCATCCGGGCCGCGCGTGTCATGGATCAGGTTGCGGATGGCGGGGTGGGGCTGGCTCAGTTTCAGCGGCTCGGGCGACAGCGCCAAGACCAGCCGGAACCCCGATTGCAGCGCATGCTCGAAGCTCGATCCAAGCTCGATCCGGTCCTCGCACAGGATGATCGCGACCGGACCCTTGCCCAGCTCGGCAGGCCGGGTCGAGAGATATTGTTGCAGCGTGTCGGCCATTACAAAAGGTCCAGAATCCGGGTGATCGCAAGCGCATGGTCAGGCGCGGGCGGGGCCGCGTCAAGCGCCTCATCCGCAGGTTCTGGCGCTGTCTGCATGGCGGTCTCGATCTCGGACGCGACCGAGGCGCGAGCGGCGGCAAGGCGGGGATCATCGCTTGGCGGCAGCGCGGCCATCGCGCCACGAATTGCGGCTTCGTCAAAGCTGTCCGGGGTCAGATATGGCAGGATCGCCGCGCGGATCTCGATTTCGGCACGGTCGCGGGCCTCCGAATTCAGCCGCGCCTCGGCCTCTTCCATGGCGCGGGCATTGGCGGCGGCAATCGCGGCCTCGGCAACCGCTTCGGTCTCAGCCGCGAGGGCCGAACCCGTTTCGGGCGGAAGCGCGGCATCGACGGGTGCCGGGGTGGGCTCGGCTGCGGGCATCGTGACCGGGGCCGCAGGGGCGGCCTCGACCACCTCGGGCGGCGCCGGGCGCGGCTGCGGTCGCGGGCTGGCCACCGGGGCAGGCGCTTCGATCGCCGATAGCCTGCGGCTGAGCGCATCTCGCAGCGATTCGGGCCAGAGCTGCGGATTGCTCCACATGAACCACCCTCCGGCGCCCAGAGAACCCGCCAAAAGCAACAGACCGAACAGCCGCAGCATCGCTTCCTCCTGTCAGCGCCCGTCAGATGGGCCGCGTCCGGCCCCTATGCCACAGCCCAAACCCCGCGAAAAGCCGGTTTGGGGAACCGAACCGGCTCAAATCCGGTTGAAAAAGGGCGCTGCAATGACTATTTTGCGCGCTATTCAACTGAACCTATCGAAGGAATTACGCCATAGCCCGCAGACCGCATAACGCGCCTCCGACCCGCGACACCGGCCCCCGCGTCAACGAACGCATCCGCGTCTCTGAAATCCGCCTGATCGGCGCGGATGGTGAGAATGTCGGCGTCGTCAGCCCCGCGCGCGGCCTTGAAATGGCCATCGAGGCCGGTCTTGATCTGGTCGAGATCTCGCCCAACGCGACCCCGCCTGTCTGCAAGATCATGGATCTTGGCAAGTTCAAATACGAACAGCAAAAGCGCGAGGCCGAGGCCCGCAAGAAGCAAAAGGTGATCGAGGTCAAGGAAGTCAAGTTCCGCCCCGGCACCGACACGCATGACTATGACGTCAAGATGCGCAATGTGATGAAGTTCCTTGAGGGCGGCGACAAGGTCAAGGTGACGCTGCGGTTCCGAGGCCGCGAAATGGCGCATCAGGAGCTGGGTCTGGACCTTCTGAACCGGGTGCGCGACGACGTGGGTGAGACCGGCAAGGTCGAGAACATGCCCAAGCTCGAAGGCCGCCAGATGGTCATGATGATCGCCCCGAAATAAGCTGCGAAGTTTGCCTGAAGCGAGGCCGTGCCTTGGGGCGCGGCCTTTTTTTGTCGGTGATGGGGTGCGTTTTTGGGGTGGTGCCGCTTATCCTTTTGTCGTTCCGCGCGGCGGGGTGGGTGAAGGGGGTGCGGTTGATGCGCGGCCTTCTCGCGCCATGGCTTTCGTTAGCGGCGGTGCGGTAGGGCGGCGCTGCGGTAGCGCCTTGTTGAGTCGGCCCGTGCGCAGCGGTTGCTTGGAACGGCCTCGCCTTTGACGCGCCGCTTCTTTTCATGCGCCATAACTTTCGTTGGCAGCGGTGCGGTAGGGCGGCGCCGTTGTCGTGCTTTGGTGCGTCAGTCCGTGTGCAGGGGTTGCGCGGAAAAGCGTTGCCTTTTTCAGCGGCCCCTCTTTCACCCTATGGTTTCAGTCGCACGCGGCGCGGGTCCAGTGCGTTGTCGCCTGTCCTTTGTTTCGTCGATCAGCGGCGTCGGTTGGCAGTGAAATGCCCTGTTGTTGATGCGCAGTTTATTTTTACACGCCATGGCTTGAGTTGGGAGCGGAGCGGCTGGGCGGCGTTGTCATCGTGGCTTGTTGCTTCGGCCCGCGCCAAGCGTCGGCGGGGAAAGGCTGTGCCGTTGCGGCGCGGCCGTTCTTTTCACGCCTTGGGTTGAATTGGAGGGGTAAGATCTGGTGCCGTGCCGCAAGTCTTTGTTTCGTCAGTCCGCGCGGTGTGGTGGGAAAGGACGTGTCTTTTGTGCGCGGCTATTTTCATGCGCCATGACTTTCGTCGGCGGCAGTGCGGTAGGGCGGCGTTTTGGTCGTGGATTGCTGTGTCGGTTGGTGCGCGGCGGCGGGAAAGACTGTGCCTTTTTCAGCGGCCCCTCTTTTCGCGCCACGGTTTGAGTTGCGTGCGGCGCGGTCCAGCGCCTTCTCGCCTGTCCTTTGTTTAGTCAGTCCGCGCGGTGTGGTGGGAAAGGCCGCGCCTTTGGTGCGCGGCTTTCTTCATGCGCCATGGCTTTCGTTGGTGGCGGTGCGGTAGAGCAGCGTTTTGGTTGTAGCTCGTTGCGTTGGCTCACGTCGGGCCGTGCCTTAGGCATAGCGGTGCTTGTTTTTTGCGTTTTTGATCCGCATGGCGGGAAAGGCCGTGGCTTTTAACGGGTTTTCTCTGTGCGGCACAGCGCGCTCGGCTTGCGCGATGTGATACTCCGCTTGTCCTTTAACGTGTTGAGAGCTTGCCGGGCAGCCACCTCGCGCGGGTTTCGCTCGCGCTGCGGGCGCGCTAAGACTGTCTGTCAGGCATCAATTCAAGGTCAGGGACATGTCGCAGAACCTCAACCGAGCCGCTCCGATCATCCAGATCACCCGTGCCGAGGGGGCGGATGCTGAGCTGCCATTGCCGTTTTACGCGACCGAAGGCGCTGCGGGGGCCGATCTTTGCGCGGATCTGGGCGGCGGGGCGGTCACTCTGGCGCCGCTTGAGCGGCGGCTTATCCCGACCGGGCTTTGTTTCGAGATACCAATAGGTTATGAGGTGCAGATCCGGGCGCGCTCGGGGGCGGCGCTGCGTGACGGGCTGGGGCTGGTCAATGCGCCCGGCACGATTGACAGCGATTATCGCGGGCCGGTCGGCGTCATTGCGATCAATCTCGGGCAGGCGGCCCTGACCATTCGTCACGGCGACCGCATCGCGCAGATGGTCGTCGCGCCGGTGGTGCAGGCCGCATTTGCGCTGAGCGACCGGCTGGAGCCGACGCCGCGCGGGGCGGGCGGCTTTGGCTCGACCGGGCGGGACTAGGCGATGCTGGCATTTGGGGCTTTTGCGGCGGTGCTGGCCGTGGCCTGGGTGATGGAATGGCCTGCCCGGCGGGTCGCGCTGTGCTTCGCGATGCTCTGGACGGCGATTGTCGCGCTGCATCTGGTCGCGCCCGATAGCGGGTTGGCCGCGCGGGTCGGGGGCTCGGCGCGGGCATGGGGCGCGATTGGGCTGTTGGGTGGGGCGGCGGCGGGATATGCCGCGCTGATCCGTCGCCTGAGGGCGCGGGCGGTGCCGGTTGCCGCGCCCGATTCTGTCCACGATTCCGCGCCAGATACTTTGCCCGATCCCGCCCCCCAAGCCCCGTTCAGCGATGCCGAGCTTGACCGCTATGCCCGCCATATCGTGCTGCGTGAGATCGGCGGGGCGGGGCAAAAGCGGCTGAAAAACGCGCGGGTGCTGATCGTGGGCGCGGGCGGTCTTGGCGCGCCGGTTGCGCTGTATCTGGCGGCTGCCGGCGTCGGGCGCATTACCATTGCCGATGATGACCGGGTGAGCCTGTCCAATCTGCAACGCCAGATCATCTTTCGCAGCGATGATGCCGGGGCCGCCAAGACCGAGGCCGCCGCGCGCGCCATGGCTGCGCTCAACCCGCATATCCGTGTCACCGCGCTCAACCGCCAGATCACCGAAGCCGATGCCGCGCTGATCGCGGATCACGACCTGATCCTTGACGGCACGGACAATTTTGCGGCGCGGGCGGGGGTGAACGCGGCGGCGGTCGCGGCGAAAACCCCGTTGATTGCGGGCGCCATCGGCCAATGGGAGGGGCAGGTGACGCTGTTTGATCCGGCGCGCGGCGGCCCCTGCATGGCCTGTCTGTTCCCGCGCCCGCCTGCCGCGGGGCTTGCGCCATCCTGCGCCGAGGCGGGGGTGATCGGGCCGCTGCCGGGGGTGGTGGGCGCGCTCATGGCGCTTGAGGCGGTCAAGCATCTGACCGGGGCGGGGCAGGGCTTGGGCGGGCGGATGCTGGTCTTTGACGGGCTCTATGGTGAGACCCGGATGATCCACATCAAGCCCGACCCGGATTGCCCGGTCTGCGGGCCGCGCTGATTTTCGGGAACGGAATCGCGGGTTTGTGTCTTTAGATTGAAAGGGCGCATCTTGATCCGCGCCGGTTCATATCAGGGAGATAGACGATGCGCATGACAAGCTGGATGGTGGCGGGCACGGCGGTTCTGGCCCTTGGGGCGTGTGAGTTTGGCGAGCGGCCGATCACCAAGACCGAGGCCGATCTGCGCGCCGCAGAGACCACCGCGCCCGCCGAGCCCACCCCGATCAGCGGCCCGGTTGAGCCCGCCAATTCGTTGAATGGTTTGTATAATCTTCAAGCCACGAGTTGCGGCGACGCCGACAGCACCGGGCAGCTGGAGATCAGCGGCAACCGCTTCAACTTCCATCAGGCGCAATGCACTGCGACCGACAGCAATGTCGAGGGTGGACACACCTCGGTGTCGCTGTCCTGTTCGGATAGTGACCGCAACTGGAGCCGTCAGGTGCAGCTGCGTCTGGCCCCGGGTCAGCTGCAACTGACCGAAGATCGCGTGACGCTGACCTATTATCGTTGCCCGGCGGTCTGAGCTGAGCGGCCCGGGCGCAGGTCCGGGCCGATGGCCCTAATCGCGCAGCTCTTCTGCATCGACGCCCCAGATGGCGGGTTTCGGAACCCAGCCGGTCGCGCCATTGCCCGAGAGGCGGCACCAGTCGGGGTTACACTGGTTCAGCCGCATGATCACGCCATTCTCGATCATCGCCACAACGCTTGCATTCATGTCGGGGCGAGAGCGCATCTCAACCATGTCCTGCTGGACGATTGCGGTGCGCACCGGCGACAGAAGGATGTAATGCACCCAGCCGCCCGCGCCGTCGCGGTCCACCACGCGGCGCCAGTTGCCATATTCGCCGACCACGCGCAGCGGCATGCCGGAATGACGGAACACCCAGTCGATGCGGTGCGAGAGGCTGGGCCCGCGCCGCACATTCCCCTCGCTGCCCTTGAGCGAGACATAGCGCGGCAAGGGCAGGCGCGTGACCGGGCCGCGAATCTCGACCGGCGCGGCTGCGGCGGCCTCGACCGTTTCGGGGCGGGGCTGCGGGGGGGCGGCCTGAACCGGCGGGGCGTCGGACTGCGCCAGCTCGATACTGGTTTCGGTCTCAGCGGCTGCCGCGCTGTCGATCTGCGGGTTGATGCGCGCCTGCGCGGGCTGCATCAGCGCCACGCCCAAGGCCAGCACGGCCACGCCGCTGGCGGTCTTGCCTGCAACCCCCAAACCCAGCCATGATCGCGCCAGCCTCCGCGCGATACCGGGCCGGTCGCCCTCACCCTTCGTCCAGCCATGCCGGCGCGCGGATTTCACCGCGCGGCGCACCGATGGGGTCATATACGCCATCTGCCCTTGCCCTCATCCTGCGGTCTGTTGCCGCTTTTTCCTCATGACGCCGCATCTTTGGTCGCGCGGCTTGTTCGGGGTCTTGTGCCTGTGCCCCATGCGTTGCACTTTGCCAAAACGCGCCCCGCTTTGGAAGAGAGGACAAGCGAAATGAGCCCAGCCGCCCGCCTTCGTGTGACCGTAACGCGACGCCTGCCCGAGGCGGTCGAGACCCGGATGAAGGAATTATTCGACGTTTCGCTGCGTGACGACGACAGCCGGATGGAGCGTGACGCGTTGGTCGAGGCGATGAAAGCCAGCGATGTTCTGGTCCCCACCATCACCGACAAGATTGATTCGGCCATGCTGGCGCAGGCCGGGGACCGTCTGAAACTGATCGCCAATTTCGGCGCGGGGGTCGATCATATCGACGTGCATTCGGCGCGGCAGCGGGGGATTCTGGTCTCGAACACGCCTGGTGTGGTGACCGATGACACCGCCGACATGACGCTTGCGCTGATTCTGGCGGTGACGCGGCGCATCCCCGAGGGGCTGGCCGAGATGCAGGCCGGGGACTGGCGCGGCTGGTCGCCGATCTCGCATCTGGGCGGGCGTCTGGGCGGGCGGCGGCTGGGCATTATCGGCATGGGCCGGATCGGTCAGGCCGTGGCGCGCCGCGCCAATGCCTTCGGGATGCAGGTCCATTATCACAACCGCACCCGCCTGCGCCCCGAGATCGAGGACCAACTGGCCGCGAATTACTGGGAAAGTCTGGATCAGATGCTGGCGCGGATGGACATCATCTCGATCAACACGCCGCACACGCCAGCGACTTTCCATCTGCTGAACGCGCGGCGGCTGAAGCTGCTGAAGCCCTCGGCGGTGGTGGTGAACACCTCGCGCGGTGAGGTGATCGACGAGAACGCGCTGACGCGGATGCTGCGCGCGGGTGAGATCGCGGGGGCGGGGCTTGACGTGTTCGAACACGGCCATGAGATCAACCCGCGCCTGCGTGAGCTGCCCAATGTCGTGCTTCTGCCGCATATGGGCTCGGCCACGGTCGAGGGCCGCGCAGAGATGGGCGAGAAAGTCATCATCAATATCAAGACCTTCGCCGACGGCCACCGCCCGCCGGATCAGGTGGTGCCGGGGATGCTTTAGGCTGAGGGGCCTCGTTTGGGGCTATTGAAAGGGCGTCAGGCGGCGGGCAGGGCAGAAAGCTGCAAATCCTCATCCAGTGCGACCAGATCGGCAACCGGCACCCCTTCCGCGATGGCCAGAGGCGCAAGCCCCATGGCGCGGCGCGGAATATCGGTGGCCATCGCCACGGCCTGCGCCAGATCCACGCCGCAATTGCGGTGCAGCCAACGGATCGAGCCGATCATGTCGATATGCGCCCCGGCAAGTGCGCCTGCGGTATTGACCAGACGCCCGTCCTCGACCCGGATCTCCATATCGTAAAGGCGGAAACGGTCCGGCCCGCCGACCGTTGGCATGGCGTCCGAGACCAGAAAGACCCGATCCGCGACCGGCCGCGCGGCAAGGGCGATGCGGATCATCTCGGGGCTGACATGGATGCCATCGGCAATCAGCCCGCAATAGGCGTCCGAGAGGATGGCCGCCGCGATGATCCCCGGCTCGCGCGAGGTCATTTGCGGCATGGCGTTGAACAGATGGGTGAACAGCGTGACGCCCCGCGACAGCGCCGCGCGGGTTTCCTCGGCATTGGCCATGGAATGCCCCGCCGACAGCCGCACGCCCATCGCCACCGCCTCGGCCATCAGCGCAGGATCGGCCAGTTCGGGCGCAAGGGTCAGCATCACCGGCACATCCGCCCCTCGCAGCCGCGCCAGGGTCTCGATCATCCGCCGGTCAAGCGGGCGGATGAACCGCGCGTCATGGGTGCCGCGCCGGGCGGGGGCCAGATGTGGGCCTTCGATATGGATGCCCGCAATCCCCGGCGCGCCCAAAGCCATCGCGGCAATCACCGCATCGGCGGCGGCATCCGTGACCTCGGGGGCGTCGGTGATGACCGTGGGCAGGATCGAGACCGTGCCAAGCCCGCGATGCGCCGCCGCAATCGCGGCCAGCCCCTCGGGGGTGGGGGTGGAGTTGAACAAAACTCCGCCGCCGCCATTGACCTGCAAATCGGTCGCGCCCGGCATCAGCAGCGCGACCCGCGCATCGGGCCGGTCCTGCCCAAGCGGGCGGATGCGCGAGACGCGGCCTGCTGTGATCTCGACCGCCTGCCCCGTCTGCAGGGCCCCGTCGCGCCAGATCTGCCCTGCTGCGACAAGCAGGCTCATCGGGCGCCCTCACTTTCGAAGGCGCTGTCCTGGCCGCCCGGATGGACATGGTCGTAATATTCGCGCAGGCGCAGATCAGCTGCGGCCTCGGCGTCCAGAACCACGGTGGCGCGGGGGTGCATTTGCAGGATCGAGGCCGGGCAGGCCGCGCTGACCGGGCCTTCGACCATGGCGGCGACCGCGCGGGCCTTCGATGCGCCGGTGGCCAAAAGCAGGCAATGGCGCGCCTCAAGGATGGTTTGCACGCCCATGGTGATCGCATAGCGCGGCATCGCACCCTCATCGTCGAAATATTGCCGGTTGGCGGCGCGGGTGCTCTCGGTCAGGGTCTTGATCCGGGTGCGTGAGCCCAGGCTCGAGGTCGGCTCATTGAAACCGATATGGCCGTTCTGCCCGATCCCCAGCAATTGCAGGTCGATCCCGCCCGCCTGCCGGATCTGCACCTCATAGGCATCGGCCTCGGCCACCGGGTCTTGCGCATCGCCCTTGGGCAGATGGGTGCGGTTTTGGTCGATATCGACATGATCGAACAGCGCGTCGCGCATATAATGGCGATAGGAGGCGGGATGATCCCCGGCCAGCCCGACATATTCATCAAGGTTAAAGCTGGTGACCCCCGCGAAGGACAGCCCCTTCGCGTAAAGCGCGCGAAGTTCCGCATAAACCGGCACCATCGTCCCGCCCGTGGCCAGCCCCAGAACCGAATCTGGTGTGTCGCGCAGCTGCTCCGCGATGATCTCGGCTGTGCGTCGCGTCGCGTCCCTCGCGCTGTCGAGGATGAGGACTTTCATCGCATGCTCCTTGCCCGGGGCGGAACGGCCCCGCTGCAAATAGGAACGCGCGGCCTCTGGGGTCAAGCCCTTTCGCCCGTCTATGCCGCAGCAGGATGTCAGCTGGCTGCGCGTCGCTCAGCCCGACCGCGCCCTACTCCTCCGCCGGCAGCACCGTTCCGGCACATGCCCCGAAGCCCACACGATAGCCGTCGCCCTGGGCGTGGCCGCGCAGGCTGATGGTGTCGCCGTCCTCGATGAAGAGGCGCGTGCCGCCCTCGACCTTGACCGGGGTCTTGCCGCCCTCGGTCATCTCCAGCAGCGCGCCGGTCTGGTCGCGCGCAGGGCCGGAAATCGTGCCGCTGCCCAAGAGATCGCCCACGCGCATCGGGCAGCCCGAGACCGCATGATGGGCCAGTTGCTGCGCGCTTGACCAATACATCACGTTGTAGTTCGTGCGGCCCAGAACCGTGTCGTTCAGCGCCCATTCAAGGTTGATGTCAAAGAAACCGGGGCGTTCCTCATGGAGATAGGGCAGGATCGGGTTCACGCGCTCGGCGCCTGCGCAGCGGAATGGCTCTAGCGCGGCGGTGGTCACGATCCACGGGCTGATCGTGGTGCCAAGCGCCTTGGACTGGAACGGGCCAAGCGGTTGGTATTCCCATGCCTGAATGTCGCGCGCGGACCAGTCGTTCAGCAGGACATAGCCAAAGATCATCTCTTCGGCCTGTTCGACGCTGATCCGTTCGCCCATCCGGCTGTTCGCGCCCACGATGGCGCCCAGTTCAAGTTCCAGATCAAGCCGCTTGCACGGCGTCCAGACCGGCCCGTTTTCGCCCTTTACCTGACCCATGGGGCGGTGAATGTCGGTGCCGGACACCACCACCGACGAGGCGCGGCCATTATAGCCGATGGGCATATGCGTCCATTGCGGCGGCAGCGCGTTTTCGGGGCCGCGAAACAGCACACCCACGTTGAAGGCGTGGTTCTTGCTGGCATAAAAATCGGTGAACTCGGTGACGGTGATCGGCAGATGCAAGGTCGCGTCGGCCATCGCGACGGTGGGGATGGCGGTCTCGCCCCCCTCGGCCAGCAACTCTGTCAGGCGCGCGCGGGTCCGGTCCCAGACCGCGCGGCCAAGCGCGATAAAACCGTTGAGCGCGGGCTGTGAGAACGTGCCCTGAGCCTCGATCAGCCCCGCCGCCTCACAGGCGGCCAGATCGACGATCCGGTCGCCAATCGCCACCCCGCAGCGCGGCGCCTCACCCGCGACCGAGAACACCCCATAAGGCAGGTTCTGGATCGGAAAGTCGCAATCGGGCGCGTTGGCGGTTTCGATATGGCTGCGCTGTGGCGAATTGGTCATCTGGTCCCCCGCGATCTGGTCGGTGGCTTGCCCTGAAGGCAGGCTTGGCTTAGCCTGCTTCTAGCACGAATTGTTTCAAAAGCAACAATTAACCCCGACATCTGAGATTGACCTTGCCCATGGATGACACCAGAGATTTCGACCTTGCCCGTTTTACCCCCTTTCGCCTTGCCCGTATCGCCGAACATCTGGGCAGCGAGGTCAGCGCGGTTTACCGCGCGCGCCATGGGATCGGGCGGGCGGAATGGCGGGTTCTGGCGCATCTGGGGGCCAATGGCGCGAATACGGCGCGCGATCTTCAGGGGCTCACCGCGATGGACAAGGTCAAGGTCAGCCGCGCGGTGGCCGCGCTTGAGGCGCGCGGCTGGCTGCGGCGCAGGCTGGATGAGACGGACCGGCGGATCAGCCATCTGACGCTGACCGAGCAGGGCCAGGCGGTCTTTGCGGGTCTGGCGCCCGCCATGCTGCGGGCCGAGGCGCGGGCGATTGACGGGCTTGATGGGGCGCAAAAGGCGCGGCTGGGTGAGATGCTGGACGATCTGGAGCGGATTTTTGGGCTAGACGCCAAGCTCTGACAGCGCCGCCTCACCCGGCGCGCAGGCCGCGAGAAGGGCGCGGTGCTGAGCGGGCTCAAGCGCGGTCAGCCGCGAGGGCCGTGCCTGCGGCATCGCGGCGGCAGCGGCCAGCCATTCAGGCGGCGCCGCGCCCGCAATCGCATGACCCAGCCGCGCGGCCTGCGCATGGGGGTCTGCGATCAGCGCCTCATAGCGGATCATCTCGACGCGCGCGCCGCGCAGCCCCGCGACCCCGCGCTGCATCATCGCCGACCAGAACGCCCCGCAATCCTCAAGGTGTGGCGGGCGAGACAGGATATGGCGCAGCAAAGGCCCGCCAAGCCGCGCCAGCAGCGGCCAGACCGCGCCGCGCCCGAAATGGCGCCGGGGGTGGATCGGGTCCAGCAGGCCAAGCCCTTGTTTCCACATCCAGATTGCAGGCCAGCTTGGCTTATAGGCGCAAAGCGACAGCGCGGTATCCGCGCCCGCGCGCGTCAGCACGACCAGCCGCGCCTGAGGAAACATCCGCCGCAGCGTCGCCGCCGCCGCCATCGACCCGCCCGAGCGTTCCGCCCAGACGCGGCCCGCCGAGACGTTACGGGGCGTGTGGCCGGTCAGCCGGTCAATTTCGGCAAAAAGCGCGGTATATTGCACCGATAGCGGGCGTTCGGGCCAATCGGGCACGATCCGCGACAGCGCGTCGAAGACACGGTCGGGCTGATCGGTCAGATGCGGCAGGGTGATTGCCAGCAAGGGCGGGCAGTCGAACGGGTCGAACCGGCCAAGCCCCTGATGATACAGGAATTCATCGGGCGCGATATCGGGATTGGCCAGCCTGCGCATCATCGGCGAGGGGCGCGAGAGGTGCCGCCACAGGTCGCGGCCTCCGATAACGTCAGGGCGAAAGGCATGGGCGCCCAGGCTGACGAAGAACTCGGACAGGCTGAGGATGCCGGGATGGCTTCGCAGCATCCGCGAGATCAGCGTTGAGCCGCAACGCGCCGATCCCAGCAGCAAGGCGCCCTGCATCTCAGCCATGCTCGGCCGCCAGATCGTTCAGCATCCGCCGCACCATGTGACAGCCCAAAGCGGCCGGATCGGCGGTCGAGATCATGTCAAGGCGCCCATCGACCGACAGCGCCGCAACGCCGTGGATGGCGATGAACAGCTGTTCCGCCTCACGCCGGGCCGCTTGAGGGGGCAGGGCGGGCGCAATCGCCGAGACCTCAACCGCAATCTGGTCCAGAAGGCCAGAGATCGCGTCAAGATACCATTGCGGGAACTCGGGCGAGCGGCGCGGCCCGCCGAACAGGCCCTGAAACAGCGCCGGATTGGCGGTGACAAGTGTGAGATAGCCGGTCGCCAGAGCCTCAAGCCGGTCCGAGGGGCTGCCTTCAGGCAGGTTCGCGAACAGCGCGCCGATGCGGGCGAAATTGTCGCGATTCACCTCCCAAAGCACCTGCGAGAGGTTCTCAAACTGGTTGTAGATCGTGCCCGGCGTATAGCCGATTTCCGAAGCCAGCCTGCGCGCGGTCAGCGATTCCGGCCCGTCGGTTGCGATGATCCTGCGGGCGGCCTCTAGGATCTGAAGGCGCAGTTCTTCGGGGTCTTTGCGGGGACGGCGGGCCATGAGGATCCTTTCTGAACGCTGTTCATTTATTCTTGACATAGGAGCGACTCGCTGTCAAATCTGTAACTGAACAGTGTTCACTAATAGGAGGACGCGATGCAGATCACCGATATTCAACGCGAAGCGGGCCGCGCACAGGCTGCGCCGGTCGCTTTGGCCATTCGCGGGACGGGCGCCTATCTGCCCCGCCAGCGGCGCGATTCGCGCCAGATCGACGCGCGGCTGGGCTGGCCTTTGGGTGAGACCGCGCGGCGCTTCGGGATCGAGGGGCGCTATGTCGCCGATGCCGGTGAAACCAGCTCGATGATGGGCGCGGTCGCGGCGGAGCGGGCCTTGCAGGCGGCGGGAGTCGGCGCGCGGGATCTCGACCTCATTCTGGGCGCTTGCGGGGTGATGGAACAGCCGATCCCGTCCACCGCCGTGCTGATCCAGTCGCGGCTGGGGCTGGAGGGGACGGGGATTCCTGCCTATGACATCAACGCCACCTGCCTGTCTTTCGTGGCAGCACTTGATCATGCCGGGCTGATGATCGCGGCGGGGCGGGCGCGTCATGTGCTGATCGTCTCGGCGGATATCGCCTCGGTCGGGCTGGACTGGTCGCGCCCCGAGGGGGCGGCGATTTTCGGCGATGGCGCGGCGGCGGTGGTGCTGGGCCGCGCCGATGAGGGTGAGGCCGCGCCCGCGCTGCTGGCCACGCGCATCGAGACCTATAGCGAGGGCCGCGAGGCCTGCGTTCTGGCCGCGGGCGGTACGCGGATCAACCCGGCGCGCGGCATCGCGCCCTCGGACGCGCTGTTTCGCATGGACGGGCAGGCCGCCTTCCGCACCGCCTCGCGGCATCTGCCGCGTTTCGTGGCGCGGCTGCTGGCGGCCTCGGGGCTGCGGCGCGACGATCTGGATCTGGTCATCCCGCATCAGGCCAGTGCGCAGGCGCTTGACCACGCCGCAGCACTTCTGGGCTTTGACGACAGCCGGCTGATCAACATCTTTGCCCGCTGCGGGAACCAGATCGCCGCCTCGATCCCGATGGCCCTGCACGAAGCGGTCAGCACGGGGCGCCTCAAACGCGGGCAGAACGCGCTATTGATCGGCACCTCGGCGGGGGTCTCGCTGGGCGGCGCGGTGCTGCGTTACTGAGGGAGGAGGCGATGCGGGTTGCATTGGTGACAGGGGCCACGGGCTGTCTGGGGCAGGCGCTTTGCGCCGAGCTTGCCGCGCAAGGGGTTGAGCTACGGACCCTGTCGCGCCACGAGGGCGGGCGCCCGGATGCGCCGGTGGCGCGGCATCTGGCGATGGATCTGGGCGCCGCCCCGCCGCCCGCCGATATGCTGGAGGGCGTCGATGTGGTGTTCCATTGCGCGGCTCTGTCGTCGGCCTGGGGCCGGGCGGCGGAGTTCGAGGCCGCGAATATCGCCGCGACCCGCCATCTGCTTGAGGCTGCGCGTGAAGCGCGGGTGCCGCGCCTTGTCTTTGCCTCGACGCCAAGCATCTATATCAACGGTCAGGACCGGCTGACGGTTGCCGAGGACGCGGCCCTGCCACAGCAATTCCTGACCGATTACGCCCGCACGAAATACGCCGCCGAAGAGGCCGTGCGCGCGGCCAACGGGCCGGATCTGACCACGGTGACGATCCGTCCGCGCGCGATTTACGGCAAGCATGACCGCGCCCTGATGCCGCGCCTGCTGCGGGTGATGGAACGCGGGCCGGTGCCGCTGATCGGCGGTGGGCGGGCGCTCATCGACCCGACCCATAACAGCGATGCCGCCCGCGCGATGGTGCTGGCCGCCCGCGCGCCCGGCCCTGTCGCGGGTGGGCGGGCCTATAACATCACCTCGGGCGAGGCGCTGCCCTTCGCCGATCTGGTCGCCCGGCTGGCGGGCGCGCTGCACGTGCCGTTGCGGACCCGCGCGATGCCTTACTCTGTGGCGATGGGGCTTGCGCGGTTGCTGGAAGGGGCGCACCGGGTGTTTCGCCCCTCGGTCGAGCCGCTCCTGACGCGCCATGCGGTTGCGGCGCTTGGGCTGTCGCTGACCTTGGACATCAGCGCGGCGCGGCGTGATCTGTGCTATGCGCCTCAGGTCGGGCTGGCCGATGGGCTGGCGGATCTGGCGCGGATTTACCGCCATGATTAGGCTGCGCCTCTTGCGGGTGGGGTCGTGCAGCGCGCCCGCGCGTCTAGCCCGACCGGGCGCGCGCGGGCGGGCGCGGTTTCCCGCGCTGATCGCGGTCATCTCGCATCCCGAGCGGGGCGAGATCCTGTTCGATACCGGCTATGGTCGCAGCTTTTTCGTCGCCACCGACCCATTTCCTGAACGCATCTATCGCTGGCTGACGCCCGTCTCGCTGCCTGAGGAGGAGGCGCTGCCGCAGCAACTCGCGCGGCTGGGCGTCACCCCCGATCTGGTCATCCTGTCGCATCTGCACGCAGATCACGTTGCGGGCCTGTTCGATCTGGAGCGGGTGCCGCAGGTCGTGACAAGTGGCGCGGCGCTTGATCATCTGGCGGCTCTGGGCCGGATCGGCGCGCTGCGGGCGGGTTGCCCCAAGGGGCTGCGCGACCGTCTGCTGGCGGCGGGCATTGCGCGGATTGAGGCGCGGGCGCAGGCCGCGCTGCCCGAGTGCCTGCATGGGCTGGCCGCGACCGGGCATGATCTTCTGGGCGATGGCTCAATCCTGACGGTCGATCTGCCGGGGCATGGCACCGGACAGTTCGGCCTGTTCCTGCCCCGCACGCCGCACGGGCCGGTTCTGCTGGGCGCGGATGCGGCCTGGTCGATCGAGGCGCTGCGGCGCAACCACCCGCCGCCCCGCGCCGTGCTGGCGCAACTGGGCGATGCGGCGGCCTATCTGCGCAGCTTTGCCGCGCTGCACGACCTGCACCGGGCGCGGCCCGATATCGCGCTTTTGTTCAGCCATTGCCCGGAGGCTGAGACATGGGTGCGATGATGCGGGCGGCTTCGGCTTTTGCGCGGACGCGGTGGGGTGCGGGCTTTGCCAGCCGCGCCGAGATCGACAAATGGCAGGCCCGCGCCATCGCGCGGTTCCGGCGCGAGGTCATGCCGCAATCGCCCTTTTATGCGGGCTTTGCGGGGCGATGGGACGAGTTGCCGGTGATGGACCGGGCGCAGATGATGGCTGCGTTCGACCGCATCAACACCGCCGGTCTGAGCCGCGCCGAGGCCGAGGCCATGGCGCGGGCCGCCGAGGGCGGGCCGGGCGCGGCGATGCGCGGCGATGTGGCGGCGGGTTTCTCGACCGGCACATCCGGCCATCGCGGGTTGTTTCTGACCAACCGGGCCGAGCGGCTGCTTTGGGCCGGCGTCATGCTGGGCCGGTTCTGGCCGTGCCCGCTGATCTCACGCCAGCGGGTCGCGCTGATCCTGCGGGCGGATAACCGGCTCTATCATAGCCTTGGCAACCGTCTGGTGAGCTTCGATTTTTTCGACGTGACGCAGCCGATTGCGGATCATCTGGCGCGGCTGGAACAGCTTGACCCCACGGTTCTGATCGGCCCGCCCTCGGCGCTTGTCGGGTTGGCGCGGGCGGGGTCGCGGCTGGCCCCGCGCGCGGTCATCTTTGGCGCGGAGGCGCATGAGCCGCAAGATCTGGATGCCATCCGCGCGGCCTTCGGCATCACCCCGCAGGTGGTCTATCAATGCACCGAGGGCGTGCTTGGCTGGAGCTGCGCCCACGGTCGGATGCATCTGAATGAGCGGTTCATCCAGTTCGGGCGCGAGGTGATCGACGCGGGCTCGGGCGCTTTTGTCCCGCGCATCAGCGATTTCACGCGCCAGACGCTGCCGGTGCTGAACTACCGGCTGGACGATGTGCTTGTGCCTTACGACACGCCCTGTCCCTGCGGCTGCGCCTCAACCACGGTGCGGATCGAGGGACGCGAGAGGGACGCGCTGTTCTGGCCGGGCCGCGATGGCGGGCGGGCCTGGATCAGCGCGGCGGCGTTGCGCGATGCGGTGATGGCGGGCGGTGGGCGGGACTGGTCGGCACATCAGGATGCGGGCGGCCTGAGCGTGTGGCTGGATGGGCCGGGCCGGGGACCGGATGGCCGCGCGGCGATGGCCGAGTCAGCAAGAGGCGCCGCGGCGATGGCTGGAGCCGGTGCAGCGGCTGTAACAGGTGCGGCGACGGGGACGGAACGCGAGGTCGTGACACACGCGCGCATCGACGCGGCGGAAACAGATGTGGTGCGGGAGATTGCGGCGCGGATTGGTGATCTGGCGCGGTCGCGCGGCGCGATCCCGCCGCCGGTCACGGTGAAGCAGGGCTTGCCGGTTCAGACCGAGATCAAGCGCCGTCGCGTGCAGGTGTTCGAGGCTGCGGGGTGGGGGTAGGCCACGCGAGCTGTCGCCATGTCGCCGACGAAACTGCGCTCTGGATGGTCGTGCTTGCCGATCTGCTCGGCGAGATCACGGTGTTGCTGGCCGATATTGCAGGGCGTTAGGATAGTTCACCGCTTTCTTGCCGAAAGGTGTTGAGGCCGTGGGGGCGGCGCTGCGCGTCGCCCTAGCCCTCAGGCTCTGTGATGCGCAGATCAAGCGGGGGAAGCCCGTCGATCTCGCCATGCAGCTTTGCGCCGGGGCTGACCGGCCCCACGCCCGCGGGCGTTCCGGTCATAATCAGGTCGCCCGGCCCGAGATGATAGTAATGCGACAGGTCCGCGATCAGCTCAGACAGGGACCAGACCATATCCGAGAGCAGCCCCTGCTGACGCATCTTGCCGTCAACGCTCAGCGTGATCTGCTGTGTCGCCGGGGTGAACTCGCGCGAGAGGGGCGCGATCACCGCGCTGCCTTCGAAATCCTTGGCCGTGGACCAGGGGCGGCGCTTGTCCTTGGCGCGGGCTTGCAGGTCGCGGCGGGTCATGTCCAGACCGACCGCATAGCCGTAAACCAGCCCCGCCGCGGCCTCGGGCGTGGCGCGAAAAGCGGCGGCACCAAGGGCCGCGACCAGTTCGACCTCGTGATGCAGCTCCGAGGTTCCGGGCGGATAGGGCAGGCTGCCGCCCGAGGGCCAAAGCGCAAGCGGCGATTTGGTGAAATAGAACGGGGCCTCACGGTCCACCTCGGCGCCCATTTCGGCGGCATGGGCGGCATAGTTGCGGCCCACGCAGAAGATGCGCCGCACCGGATAGGAACCACCCTGCGCGACCGGCAGGCTGGGCCATGCGGGCGCATCAAAGACCATGTTGCCCATCAGACGCGATGCCGGACGGTGGCCGACAGCTCGATCGCGGCGGCGTGGAGGCGCGGAATCGCAAGCTGTTCGCGGATCTCGGCCAGCAATTCGGCCTCAACCTCGTTCAGCCGCCCGTCCGCCGCCGCCACGTCGCAGGCAAGCGCATAGGCGGTCTCGAACAGGCGCTCGGGCAGGGCCTCACGGATCAGGCCGAACAGGGCGTCCAGCCCGTCCTCTTCCTCAAACAGAGTGATCACGGTTTGCGACACGGCGCGGATGCGGTCGATGTCATAGCTGGCAAAGATGGGCGTGTGGTTCACCATCCGCTCAATCGCCAGCAATTCCACCGTGCGCAGGTTCAGATCCGAGGCCGAGACCGCGACCATCACCGCGACAAGCGCGTCGCAATCCGAAAAAGACGGCATATCCGAAGTCATGGCGATTTCCCCCTTTGCCCCCCTTTGATGGGCCAAGATTATTGACCATTGGGCGGGGTTTCAATATCGCGGGCGCGACAATCGAACGGAGTATTCCCCATGACCACCCTGCGCGATGCCGCGATGACCTCCAAGGCCTGGCCCTTTGAAGAGGCGCGCCGGGTGCTCAAACGCTATGAAAAGTCGGACCCCGAAAAGGGTTATGTGCTGTTCGAGACGGGCTACGGCCCGTCGGGCCTGCCCCATATCGGCACCTTTGGCGAGGTTGCCCGCACCACGATGATCCGCCGCGCGTTTGAGATGATCAGCGACATTCCGACGCGGCTGTTCTGCTTTTCGGACGACATGGACGGGATGCGCAAGGTGCCTGAGAATGTGCCGCAGCAAGAGCTGTTGCAGGCCAATATTCAAAAGCCGCTGACCTCGGTGCCCGACCCGTTCGGCGAATATGACAGCTTCGGCGGGCATAACAACGCCATGCTGCGCCGCTTTCTGGACACGTTCGGCTTTGAGTATGAGTTCATCAGCGCGACCGAGTTCTACAAATCCGGCCAGTTCGACGACACGCTGCGGCTGGCGGCGGAACGCTATGACGACATCATGGCGATCATGCTCAAGAGCCTGCGTGAGGAACGCCAGCAGACCTATAGCTGTTTCCTGCCAATCCATCCCGAAACGGGCCGGGTGCTGTATGTGCCGATCAAGCACGTCGATGCGAAGGACGGCACCGTGACCTTCGACGACGAGGAGGGGCGCGAATGGACCCTTCCGGTCACGGGCGGTCAGGTCAAGCTGCAATGGAAGCCCGATTTCGGCGCGCGTTGGGCCGCATTGGACGTCGATTTCGAGATGTATGGCAAGGATCACAGCACCAACACGCCGATCTATGACGGCATCTGCCGCATCCTGGGCGGGCGGGCGCCGGAACATTTCACCTATGAGCTGTTCCTTGACCAGCACGGGCAAAAGATCAGCAAATCCAAGGGCAACGGGCTGAGCATCGACGAATGGCTGACCTATGCGGCCACCGAAAGCCTGTCCTATTTCATGTATCAAAAGCCGAAAACGGCCAAGCGGATGTATTTCGATGTCATCCCCAAGGCGGTGGATGAATACCATCAGCAACTGCGCGCCTACCCGGATCAGACGCCAGAACAGCAACTGGCGAACCCGGTCTGGCATATTCACGGCGGCAATGTGCCGGCCAGCAATCTGGTGGTGCCGTTCCAGATGCTGCTGAATCTGGCCTCGGTCGCGGGGGCCAAGGACAAGGACGGGCTGTGGGGCTTTATCCGCCGCTATGCGCCCGATGCCAGCCCCGAAACGCACCCGCAGCTTGACGCGGCGGCGGGCTATGCGGTGCGCTATTTCAACGATTTCGTGGCGCCTACGCGTGTGTTCCGCGCCCCCGACGCGCGCGAGGCTGCGGCGCTGCGCGAGTTGGACGATCGGCTGGCGGCATGGGACGGCGCGGCCGATCCCGAGGAGTTGCAAACAATGGTCTTCGCGGTCGGTCGCGATCATGGGTTCGAGCCGCTGCGCGACTGGTTCTCGGCGCTCTATCAGGTGCTGCTGGGCGCCGATCAGGGGCCGCGTTTCGGTGGTTTCATCGCGCTTTATGGCGTGGATGAGACCCGCGCGCTGATTGCCCGCGCGCTTGCCGGTGAGCTGTCGGCTTAGGGTCTCGCAACAGGCAACGCGCGCCCCTTTAGGCGCGCGTTAACCTCTCTTGCCGATTTTCCCCTTGTCATGCGCGGCCCGTTCAGCCGGGCGCAACAAGGGGAGTTTCAGCCATGAATATTGCAGTCACCGACGGGCTTTCGCTGATGCCGCCCGCCTTTTCCGCCGGTCTGGGCCGCTGGTCGCGTGAGTTCGGCACGGCGGGCAGCGCGACCTGGGCGGGCCAGCCCAATGCCAGCATCGTGGCCGCCGATCAGGATTTCGGCTCTTGCCTTGAGATCACCAAGGCCGAGGACACGACCCGCATCCGCTTCATGGGGGAAACGCCGATCATTCCGGGCACCTATCTGCGCATCTCGGCGCGGGTGCGTGCGGTCTCGGGGGCGCGGCCCTCATTGCGGATCGGGGCCTGGCCGGGCAGCGGCGGGCGGGCGCATGTCGCAGGTCTGGTCGAACAGGGGCCGGTGGTGACCCCCGGCAATTACAGCGATATCGTCGAGGTCTCGGCCATTGTCGGCACCGGCAACCGCGCGGGCGTGGATATGGCCTGGGGGCGGGGGCCGGTTTTCGGGCATTTCGGTCTGGACCTGACCGGCCCGAATGGCGGCACGATCCGCATCGAATCGATCAGGATCGAGGACGCCACAAAGACCTTTCTGCGCCAGATGATGGATTGGGTCGACGTGCGCGATTACGGCGCTTTGGGTGACGGCAGGACCGACGACCGTGAGGCGTTCCGCGCCGCCGATGATGCCGCGCAGGGCCGCACCGTGGTGGTGCCGGCGGGGCAATATCTGATTGGCGACAATCTCACGCTGCGCTCACCCGTGCGGTTCACCGGCACGCTGAGCATGCCGCGCGCGGCGCGTCTTACGCTGATGGGCAGCTTTGATTATCCCAGCTATGCAAGCGCCTTTGGCGATGAGACCGAGGGGCTGAAGCGCGCGCTTCAGGCGCTGTTCGGCTTTACCGACCATGCCTCGCTTGACCTGCGCGGGCGGCGCATCGACCTGACCGAGCCGATGATCATGTCCGAGCTGGCGCCGGGGCTGACCAACTGGGCGAACCGCCGGGTGATCTGCAATGGCCAGATCCTTGTCGTCGATGGCCCGGCCTGGAAAACCGGCCGCGCCTCGTCGCAGGCGACCTATTCAAGCGCGAACCCGCGTATGCTGACCAATGTGACCAATGTTGCGAATATTGAGGTCGGCTCACGCATCACAGGCGTCGGCGTCGGGCGTGAGATCTATGTCAACGCCCGCAATATCGGGGCAGGCACGCTGACGCTCTCGCAGCCTCTCTATGGCGGCTCGGGCACGCGGACCTATCACTTTGAGCGCTACCGCTATGTCTTTGACTTCATCGGGATGGAGCATTGCTCGCGCGTCAATTTCGCGGATCTTGACCTGTCGCTGTCGCGGGTGGCCAGCGGGATCATGCTGCCGGCAAGCGGGCAGATGTTCCATATTCGCGACTGTTATATCTCGGGCCCCGGGGATCGCGGGATCACTTCTCCGGGACGCGGCTGTCAGGATCTGATGGTGGATCGTTGTCAGTTCCTGTCGGCGGAAATGGATCTTCCGGCGCAGGAGCGCCGCTCGGTCGCGATTAATATCAACGCCAATGACGCCAAGATCCGGCATAACCGCTTTGTGCGTTTCGGCACCTTCATGGTGGCGGCGGGGACCGGGCATCTTCTGGTCGGCAATCACTGGTTTCAGGGCGACAATACCGATCTGGGCAAGCGGGTGCCGGGTCTGGTGCTGACGCAGACGAATTGCAAGACCTCGATCACCGGGAATTATATCGACAATAACACGATCGAATGGACCAACGAATATCAGGCCGACCCCGATTTCGGGCCGGACCAGTATTCCTTTGGCGGCCTGGCCATCACCGGCAACCATTTCACCGTTCAGGGCGTGCTGCCCGATTTCACATGGCTGTCGGTCAAGCCCTACGGCAAGGGCCACCACATCCATGGCCTGTCGGTGACGGGCAACGTGTTCCGTTCGCTCTATAACCGGGTCAGCCGGATTGAGAAGGTGGACACGACCTTCGCCGATCTGGACTATAACCGGATGCGGAACATCCGGTTTGAGGGGAACACCTTCAATATGGTGGATAATTTCGTGTCGAACCCGGTCACGGTCAGCCACCGCCAGAACACGGCGCAGGCCAGCTGGACGGTGCCGGTCACCGCGCAGCTTCCGTTCCGGGGCTGGGCCAAGACGGTGGAATCGGTGGTCGCGGAATCGGTCATCAATGATGCCGGATCGGGCCGCCTGACCGAGATGCCATGGGTCCGCCGCGCCCATGGGCCGACCCGGCAGAACATCGTTCTGGAATGGTCGCGCCCCGCGCGCGGCGCCATCGCGATGAAGGTGCGCATGGACGAGCCGAACTAGAGCATCCCACAAGCAGGCGCATGACAGGCCCCCTTGCCGTGATGGCAAGGGGGTTTTCGTCGTGAGCCGGGTAAGGCCTGCCGGTTTCCCGCCCGTTTCCTCTGCCGCAGTTACCCATCCGACCCATTTCCTACCCTGTCTGTTTCCCATCCCGACCGTCCCCCCCCACACACAGGCGCATGAGGGGCCACCTTTCGAAGCACGGCGAGGGGGGTTTACCGCGTGGTGCGGACTGGGCCGCCGGTTCCCCGCTCGTTCCATATGCCGCCGTTAACCATCCGACCGATTCCTACCCTGTCCGCTACACATCCCCGCCGTCCACCCAAACAGGCACATGACAGGCCGCCTTGGCGTGATGGCAAGGGGGCTATCTCGCGTGGTCCGGTCCGAGCCGCTCCATTCCCTATCCCCGCCGTTACCGATCTGACCAACTCCCTAACCTGTTCCCCATCCCGGCCGCTCCCTGACCTGTCCTTCCTCCATCCCGGCGGCTCCCTATCCTCTCCCGTCGCTATCCTCACCGTTCGCCATTCTCTCCGTTTACGATCCCGGCCGTTCCTCATCACGCCTGCCCCCATCCCGCCCGCTCCCCACCCCGCCATTCCCGCCCCCGCGCGGTTGACAAGCGCTTCGCCTGCGCGCCTGATACGGGCGAAACCGCCCATCGGAGACCAAGCCTTGCCCCTGCCGAGATACCGCCCCGCCATTCTGGACATCTCGGCGCGGGGGCTGCAAAGCGATCTTCAGGCCGCGCTGACCGTGGCGATTGTCGCGCTGCCTTTGTCGATGGCGATTGCGATTGCCTCGGGCGTGGGGCCGGATCGGGGGCTGGTCACGGCGGTGATCGGGGGCTTTCTGGTCTCGGCCATGGGCGGAAGCCGGATGCAGATCGGCGGGCCTGCGGGGGCGTTCATCGTACTGGTCGCCTCCTGCGTGGCGGCCATCGGGATCGACGGGCTGATCCTGGCCACGATGATGTCGGGCCTGTTTCTGGCCGTGCTGGGCCTGCTGAAAATGGGCGGCTATATCCGCTATATTCCCTATCCGGTGACGGTGGGCTTTACCGCCGCCATCGGGCTGATCATCCTTGCCAGCCAGTTCAAGGATCTGTTCGGCCTGCAACTGGCAGGGGCCGAGCCCGGGCCGTTGCTGGAGAAAATCCCCGCGCTCTGGGCCGCGCGTGAGACGGCGGCGCTTGCGCCTTTCGGACTGGCTCTGGCGACAATCGGCGTTATTCTGGCCTTGCAGCGATATGCGCCGCGGCTGCCCTCGCTGCTGATCGGGGTGGTGTTCGCGACGCTGGCCGGGCTGGTCCTGCCGGTTGAGACGGTGGCCGACCGCTTCGGCGCGCTGCCCGCCGGGCTGCCCGCGCCGGTCCTGCCTGCCTTTACGCTTGACGCCATGCGCGCCGCGCTGCCCTTCGCGGTGGCCTTCACCCTGCTGGGCGCGATTGAATCGCTGTTATCGGCCGTGGTGGCCGACCAGATGGCCGGCACCCGGATGCGCCCCGATGATGAGCTGATCGGGCAGGGCATCGCGAATATCGGCTCGGGCCTGTTCGGGGGCTTCTGCGTCACCGGCACGATTGCGCGGACCGCGACCAATGTGCGGGCGGGCTCGACCGGGCCGATCTCGGGGATGCTTCATGCGGGGATGCTGCTGTTGTTTCTGCTGCTGGCCGCGCCCTTGGCCGGGGCGATCCCGCTGGCGGCTCTGGCCGGTCTGCTGACGATCGTCGCGTGGAACATGATCGAGCTTCACGCCATTCGCGGCCTGCTGCGCGCCAGCCGGGGTGAGGCGATGGTGCTGGTGGTGACCTTCCTCACCGTCGTCTTCCGCGACGTGACCGAGGGGATAATCTTAGGCTTTGCACTGGGCGGCGTCGTCTTCATCGCGCGCATGGCCGCGATGACCGGGGCCGAAAGCGCGCGGGTGCCGGATCTGCCCGATGATGTGATGATGGTGCAGCTGCGCGGGCCGGTCTTTTTCGGCGCGGTCGCGCAGCTTGAATCGGTGCTGGACAAGATCAAGGACCACCCGCGGCTGATGGTGCTTGACCTGCGGCAGGTGCCGATGATCGATTCATCCGGTGTCCGCATGATTGCCGAGATGGCCGAACGCATGGCGCGGCGCGACACGAAACTGGCGGTTCTGGGCGCGAATGCGCCGGTGCGGCTGGCGCTGCGCGGCATCCGGCTGCGCCATCTGTCGCGTCTGGATCCCGCGCGGTTTTGTGAATAATTTACAAAATGCCGCGCTTTTGCGTCAATGTATTTACAAAAATATCCTTTGAAAATTAGGGTTTGCGTGAAATGGCGAATATGATTAACTGATCCTGACGATGGGTTGCGTCAAGCCGCGCAGAGGAGGCCGGGCTTGGTTCGCGCGCAGCCTTTCAGCTGTCAGGGGAGAGAGTCATGTCCGTTGAAACTATTGCAAAACATCCCATTCCGGCGGGGTTCGAAAAGGCCCATGCGACGCCCGAATCATATCAGGTGATGTATGCCGAATCGATGTCCGATCCCGAAGGGTTCTGGTCGCGCGAAGGGCAGCGCCTTGACTGGATCAAGCCCTATACCAAGGTCAAGGACACGGATTTCACCTATGGTCAGGTCTCGATCAAATGGTTTGAGGATGGGGTTCTGAACGCCTCGGTCAACTGCATCGACCGCCATCTGGCCACGCGCGGCGAGCAGACCGCAATCATCTTTGAGCCGGACGATCCCGCGACCCCCGCCCGCCACATCACCTATCGCGAGCTGTCTGAGCAGGTGAACCGCATGGCCAATGTCCTGCTGAGCCAGGGCGTGATGCGCGGCGACCGGGTGGTGATCTATCTGCCGATGATCCCTGAGGCGGCCTATGCGATGCTGGCCTGTGCGCGGATCGGGGCGATCCATTCCATCGTGTTCGCGGGCTTTTCGCCCGACGCTCTGGCCAACCGGATCAATGATTGCGGCGCGAAACTGGTGATTACCGCCGACACCGCGCCGCGCGGCGGGCGGCGCACCGCGCTCAAATCGAATACCGACGCGGCGCTGCTGCATTGTTCCGACCGGGTGCGCTGCCTTGTCGTCAAGCATACCGGCGACCAGACGACATGGGTTCAGGGCCGCGATGTCGATGTGCTGGCGCTGATGGAGACGGCAAGCCCGGACTGCCCGCCGCGCCCGATGGGGGCGGAAGATCCGCTGTTCATCCTTTACACCTCGGGTTCGACCGGCAAGCCGAAGGGCGTGGTCCATACCACCGGCGGCTATCTGGTCTATGCCTCGATGACCCATCAATATGTGTTCGACTATAACGAGGGGGATGTGTTCTGGTGCACCGCCGATGTGGGTTGGGTCACGGGCCACAGCTATATCGTCTATGGCCCGCTGGCCAATGGCGCGACCACGATCATGTTTGAGGGCGTGCCGACCTTCCCCGATCCCGGCCGCTTCTGGGAGGTTTGCGCCAAGCATAAGGTGACGCAGTTCTATACCGCGCCGACGGCGATCCGCTCGCTGATGGGGCAGGGGCCGGAATGGGTTGAAAAGCATGACCTGTCGAGCCTGCGCGTGTTGGGCTCGGTCGGTGAGCCGATCAACCCCGAGGCGTGGAACTGGTATGACAAGCATGTCGGAAAAGGCCGCTGCCCCATCGTGGACACGTTCTGGCAGACAGAGACCGGCGGTCATATGATCACCAGCCTGCCCGGCGCGATTGAGACCAAGCCCGGCGCGGCCACGCTGCCCTTCTTCGGGGTGAAACCCGCCGTTCTGGACCCGCAAACCGCCGAGGTGCAGGAGGGCAACGGGGTTGAGGGGGTGCTGTGCATCGCCGATAGCTGGCCCGGCCAGATGCGCACGCTTTGGGGCGACCATGAGCGCTTTCAGGAGGCGTATTTCCAGCAATACAAGGGCTATTACTTCACCGGCGACGGCTGCCGCCGCGATGAGGACGGCTATTACTGGATCACCGGGCGGGTTGATGACGTGATCAACGTCTCGGGCCACCGGATGGGCACCGCTGAGGTGGAATCCGCGCTTGTCGCCCATGCCAAGGTCGCCGAGGCCGCTGTGGTGGGTTACCCGCACCCGCTCAAGGGGCAGGGCATCTATGCCTATGTGACCCTGATGAACGACATCGAGCCGTCCGAGGATCTGCGCAAGGAACTGGAATCCTGGGTCCGCACCGAGATCGGCCCGATTGCCAAGCCCGACCTGATCCAATGGGCACCGGGCCTGCCGAAAACCCGTTCGGGCAAGATCATGCGCCGCATCCTGCGCAAGATTGCCGAGGATGATTTCGGCGCGCTTGGCGACACCTCGACCCTGGCGGAGCCTGAGGTCGTGGACGACCTGATCGCCAACCGCATGAACCGGGGTGAGTAACACCGCAGAATGACGCGGGGGCATACGCGCCCCCGCACCATCGCGCAGGGCCGGCCGCCGTCACGGCCCCGCGCGCAAGACCCGACGGCGAGGGACGTGTCTTTGAGGGAGGAAACTGGGGACATGAACGACAAACATTCCACAAACGCCTATTGGCAGGCGAATGTGCGGATCATCTGGATCTGTCTGGCCATCTGGGCGCTTGTGTCCTTTGGCTTTGGCATCCTGCTGCGTCCGCTTTTGTCAGGCATCAGCTATGGCGGCACGGACCTTGGTTTCTGGTTCGCGCAGCAGGGCTCGATCCTTGTCTTTATCGTGCTGATCTTCTGGTATGCGTGGCGCATGAACCGGCTGGATCGTGAACATGGCGTCGAGGAGTAAACCATGAGCCAGTTTACCCTTAACCTTATTTTCATCGGCCTGTCCTTCGCGCTTTATTTCGGCATCGCGATCTGGGCGCGGGCGGGTTCGACGGCTGAATTCTATGCCGCGAACCGGGGCGTTCACCCGGTCATGAACGGCATGGCCACGGCGGCGGACTGGATGTCGGCGGCCTCGTTCATCTCGATGGCGGGTCTGATTGCCTTTACCGGCTATGACAACTCGGTCTATCTGATGGGCTGGACCGGCGGCTATGTGCTGCTGGCGCTGCTGCTGGCGCCCTATCTGCGCAAGTTCGGCAAGTTCACCGTGCCGGAATTCATCGGCGACCGCTTTTATTCCAAGACCGCGCGGATCATCGGCGTTGTCTGCCTGCTGACCATCTCGATCACCTATGTGATCGGCCAGATGGAGGGCGTGGGCATCACCTTCTCGCGCTATCTCGAGGTTGAGAAATCGACCGGGCTGTGGATCGGCGCAGCGGTCGTGTTCGCCTATGCGGTTCTGGGCGGGATGAAGGGCGTGACCTATACGCAGGTTGCGCAATATGTCGTGCTGATCATCGCCTATACGATCCCTGCGGTATTCATCTCGATGCAGCTGACCGGCAATGCGCTGCCGCAGATGGGCCTGTTCGGCACCACCGATTCGGGCGTGCATCTGCTGACCAAGCTGGACCAGATCGTGACCGATCTTGGGTTCAATTCGTATACCGGGCATCACTCGTCCACGCTGAATATGTTCCTGTTCACCATGGCGCTGATGATCGGGACCGCCGGTCTGCCGCATGTCATCATCCGCTTTTTCACCGTGCCGAAGGTCTCGGACGCGCGGTCCTCGGCGGGTTGGGCGCTGATCTTCATCGCGCTGCTTTACACTGTGGCTCCGGCTGTGGGTGCGATGGCGCGCATGAACCTCAACACGACCATGTGGCCCAATGCCGCAACCACGACGACCGCCTATGAAGGTGGCGCGGTTGAGCTGGCCGCGATTGAGACCGCACCTGAACTGCAATGGATGCGCAACTGGCAGACCACCGGCCTCTTGAACTGGGAAGACAAGAACGGCGACGGCCTGATCCAGTATTACAACGACCGCCCCGGCGCGACTGATGCGCAGGGCCGCCCGATGGCGGATATTGCGGCCGAAAACGGCTGGGCTGGCAATGAGCTGGTGACGGTCAACCAGGACATTCTGGTTCTGGCCAACCCCGAAATCGCCAACCTGCCGGGCTGGGTCATCGCCATCGTGGCGGCGGGCGGTCTGGCGGCGGCTCTGTCCACCGCGGCGGGCCTGCTTCTGGCGATCTCGGGCGCGGTCTCGCATGACCTTGTCAAAGGCGCGTTCAACCCGAACATCTCGGAACGCGGTGAGCTGATGGCGGCGCGTGTCTCGATGGCCGTGTCGATCCTTGTGGCCACGCTGCTGGGTCTGAACCCGCCGGGCTTTGCGGCGCAGACGGTGGCTCTGGCCTTTGGTCTGGCGGCATCGTCGATCTTCCCGGTGCTGATGATGGGCATCTTCTCCAAGCGCGTGAACAGCCAGGGCGCGATCTGGGGGATGCTGGCCGGGATGATCTCGACCACCGTCTATATCTTCCTTTACAAAGGCTGGTTCTTCATCGGTGGCACCAATGTGTTCAACGATGTGCCGGCAGAGTGGATCTTTGGCATCTCGCCCGCCGCCTTTGGCACCGTGGGCGCGCTGATCAACTTTGCGGTCGCCTATATCGTCTCGGGCATGACCGGCGAAGTGCCGGAGGACGTCAAGGACATGATCGACGGGATCCGCGTGCCGAAAGGTGCGGGCGCCGCGATCGACCACTAAACACCAAGGCCGCGCCCCCAGATCCGGGGGCGCGGCATCCCGAAAGGTCGCAACTCATGCCCTCTGTCGTCGATTTCATCGCTTCGGTTCACCCCTATGACAACCTGCCGAGGGACGAATTGGTTCGCGTGGCCAATTCCTTCATCCGCAGGGATTTCGCGGCGGGCGAGACCGTCTATAGCCACGGCGATATCTTGCAGGGCCTCTATCTGATCGAAAGTGCCGAGGTTGAGGTGACCGATGCCAATGGCGTGCAGGTCTCATTGCTGGGGCGCGGGAATTCCTTCGGGGAACGCGGGCTTTTGGGCGCGGGGCAAGCGGCCACCAATGCGCAGGTGGTGACGGCGGGGCTTCTCCTGTTGCTGCCCGCGGCTGAGTTCGGCAGGCTCTTGCGCGAAAACGCCGCCTTCGCGCGGTTCTTTGACCGAGGCCGCAAGGAGACCCGCGACGACAGCGATATCGCCACGCTGAAAGTGCGCGATTTCCTGACCCGCGCGCCGCTGACCGCCGCGCCCGAGACCACGATTGCCGAGGCCGCGCGGATGATGCGCGATGCGCGGGCCTCATCGCTTGGCATCACCGATGCGGGCGGTGGGCTTCTGGGTCTGGTGACAATCCGCGATATGTCGAACCGCGTCGTGGCCGAGGGGCGCGACGCGACCGGGCCGGTCGCCGGGATCATGACCGAAAACCCGATCACCCTGCCGCCCGAGGCGCTTGGCTCGGACGTGCTGAACATCATGCTCGAACGCCGTGTGGGCCATTTGCCGGTGGTCGATCGCGGCCGCTTTGTCGGCATGGTCACGCAGACCGACCTCACGCGGGTGCAGGCGGTGACAAGCTCGGTCCTGATCCGCGATATTGCCCAGTCGGACAGCGCCAGTGAGATGGCGCAGATCACCGCCCGCATCCCTGACCTGCTGGCCAATCTGATTGCGGGCCATCACCGCCATGAGGTGGTCACGCGGCTGATCACCGACATCGCCGATGCCGTGACCCGCCGCCTGCTGGCACTGGCTGAGGCGCAGCTCGGACCCGCGCCTTGCGCGTGGCTTTGGGCGGCCTGCGGCTCTCAGGGGCGGCAGGAACAGACGGGCGTGTCGGATCAGGACAATTGCCTGATTCTTGCGGACGATTGCGAGGCGGATTCCCCTTATTTCGAAAAGCTGGCCCGCTTCCTCAGCGACGGGCTCAACGAATGCGGCTATGTCTATTGCCCGGGCGACATGATGGCGACCAATCCGCGTTGGCGTCAGCCGCTGCGGGTGTGGCGGAGCTATTTTCAGGGCTGGATCGAGCGGCCAAGCCCCGAGGCGCAGATGCTCGCCTCGGTCATGTTCGATCTGCGCGGCATTGGCGGCGATCATTCCTTGCTTGAGGGGTTGCAGCAAGAGACGCTTGAGATGGCCTCGCGCAACTCGATCTTTGTGGCGCATATGATCTCGAACTCGCTCAAACATCAGCCGCCGCTTGGGCTGATCCGGGGCTTTGCGACGATCCGCTCGGGCGAGTATCGCAACCATATCGACATGAAGATGAACGGCGTCGTGCCGATCACAGATCTGGGCCGGGTCTATGCGCTGAGGGGCAGGCTCGGGGCGGTCAACACCCGCGCCCGCCTGCTGGAGGCTGAGGAGGCCGGCGTGATCTCAGGCGCGGGGGCGCGTGATCTGATTGCGGCCTATGATCTGATCCAGGATCTGCGGCTGACCAATCAGGCCCATCTGATCCGCGCCGGACGCAGGCCCGACAACTATCTGTCGCCCTCGGACCTGCCCGATTTTCAGCGCAGCCACCTGCGCGACGCCTTTGTGGTCGTCCGCTCGATGCAATCGGCGGTGGGCCACGGAACAGGAGCCTTGGGATGAGTGGAGTAGGTTGGGACATTATCGGCACGCTGATCGTGGCGGTCGGCACGGCGGCGACGCTTTATGCGGCCTTCCACGCGCTGCGCAAGGCCGGGCGCCCGGTGCCGAAATGGGTGATGCCCGCCGCCATCGGCGTGGCGATGATCGCCTATGCGACATGGAATGAATATAGCTGGTTCAACCGCGTCACCGCGCAGCTGCCCGACCGGGTGGTGGTGCTGGCTGAGGGCGAGACCCGCGTGGCGTTTCGCCCGTGGTCCTATCTGGCGCCGATGACGCTGCGCTTTACCGCGCTTGACCGCGCCGCGATCCGTGAGGCGGGGGGCGGCGTGCGGGTCGCGCCGGTGATGCTGGTCGAACGCTGGCGCGATACGGTGACGGTGGAGCATGGCGTCGATTGCGCGCGCGGCGCGGTGCAGGCGCCCGGAGAACCATGGGTGGGCCTGCCCGCCGATGATCCGCTGTTGCGAACGGTCTGTCAGGAGGGGTGAGACATGGCGCGGGTGATGGTGATCGAGGATGAGGACAATATCGCAATCGCGCTTGATTTCCTGCTGTCGCGCGATGGGCACACGCATACTCGGCTTGCGACCGGCGCGGGTGCGGTTGATGCGATCCGGGCCGAGCGTCCCGATCTGGTGCTTCTGGACATCATGCTGCCCGAGGTCTCGGGCTATCAGATCGTTGAGGATCTGCGCGCCGACCCGGCCCTTGCCGATGTGCGGGTGCTGATGATGACGGCGCGCGGCTCGGTGGTCGAGAGGCGGCGCGGCATGGCGCTTGGCGCCGACGGCTTCATCGCCAAACCGTTTGAGCTGGCCGAGCTGCGCGCCGAGATCTCGCGCCTGCTGGATGGCGGTGAGGCTATGGCTGCGCAGGCGGGGCCGGTCTGATGCGGGCGGGGCTGTGTTTGCGCGGGGGCTTTGTGGAGCGGTGCCGAGGTGTCGCGCCTGTCGCGGAGCGCATCGCCGCGCGGTTTGAACTGGCCGGGTTGCACCGCTTGCCGCGCCTGTTGGGCGGCGGCGAGGCGCAGGCGGGGCTGTCCTTGCATGGGCGCTTTGTGGAGCGGTGCCGAGGTGTCGCGCCTGTCGCGGAGCGCATCGCCGGGCGGTTTGAACGGGCCGGGTTGCGCCGCTTGCCGCGTCTGCTGGACGGCGGTAAGGCGCAGGCGGGGATGGCCTTGCATGGGCGCTCTGTGGAACGCTGCCGAGGCATCGCGCCTGTCGCGGGGCGCATCGCCGCGCGGTTTGACCCGGCCAGGTTGTGCCGCTTGCCGCGCTTGCTGGATGGCCGCGACGCTGTGGCAGGGCCGGTCTGATGCTCACGCGGCTGTCCTTGCGGCTGCGGGTCTTCCTGATCTTTGCCGGATTGGCGGCGGCGGTGTTGCTGGCGCTTGGCGGCGGGCTGTATCTGGCCGCCCGTACGCTTGGTCCCGAGGCTCTGGACGCGCTGATCCTTGCCGCGCTGATCGGCGGGTTTGGCGGCGTCGCGGCGCTGACTCTGGTCTGGTATCTCTTTGATATCAACGTCGCCCGCCCGATTGAGACCTTGGCGGGCGGGCTCTTGACCGGCGCGATGCCCGGCCCCGAAGAGGGGCGCTATCTGGCCGATCTGGCCCCCGCCGCCCGCCGCGCCGCTGAGACGCAGGCCCGCGCCCGCGCCGATCTGGATGCCGCGATGGAGGCCCATGCCGCCTTGCAGGCCCGCGAAAAGGCGCTGCTGGAATCCATCCTCTCGGATCTGGGCGCGGGCGCGGTGATGACCGATGATGACAGCCGGGTGATGTTCTACAACAATGCCGCGGGTGAGATCCTGCCGGGGCTTGCGCTTGACCGCAAACTGTCGCGCTTTGTGCGGCCCGGCGGGCTTGATGCCGCGATGGCGCGGATCGGGGCGGAGGGCGGCACCGATGTCACGCTTGTCGGCAATGACGATCTGCGCCTGACCGGGCGGATGCGGCGCTTGCAGGGCGATGAGGGCGGCTTTGTGCTGATCCTGCGCCCGGTCGGGCGCGACCCCGCCGCGCCGCGTGCCGCGCTTGAAAAGCTGCGCCGCCATGCCTCGACCCTTGTGCCGATGCTGGGCGATATGTCGGGGCCGGTGCCCGCGCCCCTGCAAGAGGCGATCCGGGCCGAGGGGCAGGGGCTGGCCGCCGCTTTGCGTGAGTTGGACACGGCGCTCACCGCCCGCCCGCCGCGTCAGCGCCGCGTTGCTTCGGATGAGCTGGCGCGGGGGCTTGGCCTGCCGCTTGGCGCGGTCGCGCGGGTGACGCTGGCCGCCGATGGCTGGCAGATCGGCGGGCTGCTTGCGATGCTGGCCGCGCAGTTGCGCGCCTGCGGACGTGAGCCCTTGGCCGCGATCAGCGCCGAAGGGGCCGAGGCCATGGTCAGCCTTGAATGGCAGGGCCCGCCGTTGTCCATGGCGATGCTGGACCGTTGGCTCGATGAGGCGCCCGACCCCGATCAGCCCGATATGACCGGCCATAATATCCTGGCCGGGCATGGCTCTGGCATCTGGCCCGAGACGCGCGAGGGCGTGGCCTCTCTGGTGCTGCCGCTGGCGGTTTCGGCGGGCGCCACCGCCGCGCGGCCGGGCGTGACCTATGATTTCGCGCTCTCGGGCAAGGGGGCGGGCGACCGGCGGCCTTTGGACGGCATGACCTGCGTGGTCTTTGACACCGAGACCACGGGGCTCACCATGTCCGACCGGATCGTGCAGATTGCCGGGTTGCGGATCTCGAACGGGCGGCTGACCGGCGAGAGCTTTGAGACGCTTGTCAATCCGGGCCGCCGCATCCCGCCCGCCTCGACCGCGATTCACAAGATCACCGATGAGATGGTGGCGGGCGCGCCCGATATCGGGCAGGCGCTGACGGGCTTTTCCGCCTTTACCGAGGACGCCGTGCTGATTGCCCATAACGCGCCCTTCGATATGGGGCTGCTGCGCGCCGCCGAGGCTGAGACCGGCATTTCCTTTCGCAACCGGGTGATGGATACGGTTCTGCTCTCGGCGATGATCTGGGGGCAGGGCGCGGTTCATTCGCTTGATGCGATTTGCGAGAGGCTGGAGATCGAGCTGCCGCCCGAGCTGCGCCACACCGCGATGGGCGACACGCAGGCCACCGCCGAGGCGTTCCTGCGCATGCTGCCCGCGCTTGCCACCAAGGGCATCACCCGCTTCGAGGACGTCCTGCGAGAGACCCGCAAATACCGCCGCCTTCTGGCCGACGCAAACCTCCCCGGCGCAGGCGATGAGGCCCCCCACCCGTCGCAAGACCCGGCGCTGAACCCGGAATTGCGGGGTTAAGGGGGCGGGCGTTGGCCGACGCCAAAGGATGCGCACTGGCCGCTCGTGGAGGGTAACTTGCGCAGCTACCGCAGCGGGCCATTTACGAAGCCCCCCACCCGTTGCAAGACCCCGCGCTGAACCCGGAATTGCGGGGTTAGGGGTGGCCGTTGGCCGAGGCCAAAGGATGCGCATTGGCCGCTCGTGGGCGGGAACTTGCGCAGCTAAAGCACCGGTCATTAACGCGGCTCGCGACAGGTTCGCGATAACGGCGCCCAGCCCTGCGGCGACATAGTCCGCCGCATTGTTGCAGGCCGGTCGCAAAGGACGCTCTCTTGACCGTGGGCCCGCGGATTGCACGGCAGGCGCTGCCACGGCGTGGTATGCGTTGGCTGAGATTGCGCCCACCACCGCCGCGGCCAGATTGTCGGGCGATGCCTTTAACCGCTCACGATGCCCTCGTTGCAGATGCCACGGGCGCGGGGACGCGCGACAGGCCGCCGATCTGGCAGTCTGGCGACCATACCCGCCAGCCATTCGTGGACCCAGCAAAGCCACGCCTCTTCATCAAGCAGATTGCGCGGGAATGACCCGCCCGCGGCAATGAAACCTGCACGAGCAAAGCCAGTGGCACAACGCCGCGAGAGGGACCGGCGCGACGAAGGCCGACACCCGCTCGTCGTCCCGCCCCGCTCGGACCCGCCCCGCCCTCATGAGCGAAACCAGGGACGCGCCTGCTGGGGCGAGAGCGGGCGAGGGGCCGGGCTAGGCTCGCGATAAATACGGCCAGCCCTTTGCCGACATGGCATCTTGCCGTCTCGCATTGTCGCGGACATACGCCCGCCGCCTGCCAAACCTCACTGCCGCAACTAGGGCCGCACCACCGGCTCGGGCAGGCTTGCGATAAAGGCGGCCAGCATGGCGTCGACCCGGGCTGCGGCACCCTCGTCATAGACCAGCAGGCTTCCCGGGGCCTTGCGTTGTTGGTCGAAGCCGTGATCGACCCCTTCGATCACGTCAAGCGCGACCTCTTGGCCGTCCGCGCGCAGCGCATCGACAAGCGCCAGACAGCTTTCATTCTCGACGATGCGGTCATGCTCGGCCAGAACAAAGCGCAGCGGGATCATCCGCTGAATCCCCTGCGTATCGGCGCGGTTGAAGAGGCCGCAATAGGGGTAAAGCAGAAAGGCGCCCTGCACCCGCGCGGCGCTGTCTCGGCGCGGCTCGGGCCATGCGCTGAGGCCGGGCGGGGGCAAAGCGCGGCCCAGATGGGCCAGATATTCAAGCCCCGCCCAACCGCCATGCGAGGCGCCCAGAATGACCATCCGGCCGCCGTCGATGCGCGGATCCTGCGCCATGGCCGCGACCGCGACGGCCACATCTCCGGCCCGCTCCGCGCCCGACAGAACCTGCCCGACGCAGACCAGACGCCATGCCTGCAACTGGTCCAGACCGCGCGGGCTGTGGCTGTCGAGGATCAGCGAGGCCCAGCCCATCGCGTCCAGAATATCGGCGTAGCTGTCCAGATTATCGGCAGGCCCGTCGCAGCCCGATAACAGCAGCGCCAGCGGTGCTGGGCCGTCGCCATCCGGCAGGCGCAAGCGCCAATGCGCGCGCAGCGCCTCCAGCCTCACCTCGGGCGGATCGGCGGCCAGTTCAAGCCCTCGGTCGCGGAAGGTCACATTGGCCGCGACCAGCAGAAGCGGCAGGCCAAAGACAAGCGCCGCGATCAGGATATAGCGCCTTAATTCTCGCATAGGTCGGAGCAGACCGCGCGGATGCGCTCTAGCATGGCGGGGTCGATCCCCCCGGGCAGAGCCACCGCCGCCCATGCGTCCAGATAATGCGCGGCGCGGTAGCGGTGGCCGTAGCCCGGCGGCGGATCAAGCGAGACGACCATATCAAGCGCCATCTGCAACATGGTGACCATCGGATACCACCGCATCTGCGGGCTGACATCGGGGGCGCGTGGCTCGGACATCCATTCGGGTTCGCGCCATGCGCTTGCCGGAGAATAGAACACGATCGGGTCGCTGCCATATTGGATGAACACCACCCGCATCCGGCCCCAGCCTTCGGATGAGACCGGCTCACGCCCGTTGGAAAACCGCACCACATCGCCTTGCCCGATCTGCGGAAGCACGAAGGGAGAGCCGGGGTTGCGCCGCTCGGTCGTCTGCAACCACATATTCGAGGTAAAGGGCGGCCCGGCCCAAAGCGCGCCGTCAATCGGGTCAGAAATCGTCTGCAGCGGATCGAGCGAGTTCATCGAGGCCCAGGCCCCAAGGCTGATCCCGAAGAGGTAAAGCCGTGGTCGCGCCCCCGCCGGACGCGCCCGCCATTCGTCATAAACCGCGTCGAACAGGGCCTGAGCGGTCTCAAGCCCGGTATTGGTCTCGGCAATCAGCGCCAGAAACGACGACAGGTAGGAATATTGAATCCCCACCGTCGCGACATTGCCACCGAGCAGATATTCCAGCGAATCGTGCGCGGCGGGCTCCATCCAGCCGGTGCCGGTGGGCACCGCGATCACAAGCGCCGCGCGGTCGAAGGCGCCGGTGCGTCTCAGCTCGGCCACGGCGATCTGCGCGCGCTCGGCCGCGGTCTCGCCCTGTTCGCGCCCGATATAGATGCGCAAGGGCTCAATCGCGGGGCGGCCCGTCACCTCAGTAATGCGGGCGGCGGTGGGCCCGCTGAGGGCGAAGTTGCGCCCCCGCTCACCCATCGCGGCCCAGTCGATCAGCGAGCCGGGGCCGCCCGCCCGCCAGCCTTGGGAGGGCGGCGGCGTGTCGGGATCGGTGAAACGTGCTGCGGCAGCCGATGCGTCATCGGCGGCGCGGAACAGCGTGCGCACCACGCCCCGGTCGGTCAGGATGAACAGCACCGTCACCACGATCAGCAAGCCGATCAGATTGGCCGCAGCGGGCGCGATATAGGCGCGTAAGCGGCGGCGGGTATGGTCAAAGAGGATCTGGATGATCCGCCCGACCAACAGGATAGCCAGCCATGTGGCCGCCGCGATCAGCAGCGTCTCCATCATATCGGTCTGCGAAAGCGTCTCCATGCCCACCCGCGCGCGGACCGAGTTCTGCCAGTCGAGATATTGCGACAAAAACCAGACCAGAATGCCGATCACCGGCGCGGTGATGATGGTATGGGCAACCTGCGAGGCCCGCCCGCGCAGGCGCGGCAGCTCAAACGCGCGCCAGAAGCTGAGGATCCAGGACATGATCCCATAGCCAAGCCCCGCCATCACCCCGCCCAGAAGGCCCTGAGTGACAGCGGTGCGCGGGATCAGCGAGGGCGTCAGCGCCGCGCAGAGAAACAGGATGGCCGCCAGAAAGGACAGCATTTGCGGAAGCTGGAACAAGCGGCGCATCATGAACCCGTCAATGGAAAACGCGCGGACCCTAGCAATAAATCGCCCTCTCGGAAAGGCGCGGGTGGCGGCTCAGGTCTCGTTCAGGATATAGCGGTGATAGCGTTGCAAAAGCGCCAGACCGAGCAGCGTGCAGACGGCAGAAATCCCGAACACATAGCTATAGCTCACATAATCGGCGGAATAGCTGTGATAAAACCCGTTGCGCATCTCACCGATGGCATGGGCGACGGGGTTATACCAAAGATAATCCCGCCAGGGCCGCGGCACGGCCTCCAGCGTGAAAAAGATGCATGAGATGATAAACAGCGGGCGTGTCAGGATGCTCCACAGTTTTTCCCAGACCGGGAAGAAGGAAAACAGAAAGCAGTTGAGCACCCCCACGCCCACCGCAAGCGCCGAGATCATCGCGTAGGACATCAGGATCGGGCCGATCTGCGGGTCGGTGCGGGTTTCCCAGAAAATCATGATGCCCGCGAAAATGATATATCCGACAAGCAGTTGCGTCAGCAGATTGACCAGAATCCGCGCGATCAGCGCATCGGTATAGGTCACCGCCGGATAAAACAGCAGCGCCCGAGAGAATTGCAGCGATGTCGCGACCTTACTGCTGATCTGCGTGAACAGCAGCAGCGGCACCAGACCCGTGGCGTAAAAGATCTGAAAATTCACCCCCAGCATCGGCTGGCGCGAAACAACTGAGAAGACCATGGTCAGCAGCGCGATACCGGCCACCGGCTCAAGGATGGCCCAGATATAGCCGCCGCCGGTCTTGCCGTAGGTGGTGGACATCTCGCGCAGCATCAGCGCCCAGATCGTGCGCAGCATGGCAAAGCGCCGCGTGCCATTGACGGGACGCAGCTTGCGCGGCGGTGAATTTGGTGCGGTCTGGTCGGTCATGGGCCTTCCCGCCCGCGCGGGCTTTGCGCGGGTGAGGCTGTCTTAGCGCGGCGTCACGGGGCTTGGCAAGGATCGGGCGCGCGCGGCTGCGTTGGGGGTGCGCCGCGGCAGGCTCGCGTCAGGCCTGCACAGCGCCGGTGCTGAATGAAACCGATTCGCCGCAGCCGCAACTGTCGGTCACGTTCGGGTTGCGGAACCGGAATCCGCTGTCCAGAAGGCCGGTTTCATAGTCGATTTCCGTGCCGAACAGGAACATCTGCGCCATGGGCGCGATCAGCACGCGGGCCGCGCCCTGTTCGACCACCTCTTCGCCGGGGGTGGGGGTCTCGGCCAGCTCCATCGTGTATTCCATCCCCGCGCAGCCGCCTTTTTTCAGGCCGATGCGCAGGCCAAAGGCCGCCTTGCCCGCCATCAGCCGGGCAATCTGCGCCTCGGCGGCGGGGCTGATGGTCACGGGGCTTTTGCCGGGGATCGAAAACATGGGAAACCTCTGTTGCGCAGGTTTAATGTAGGGGCGCGGGGGGCGCTTCTCAACCCTTGGCCGCGCCCCGTGTTGGGGCGCGGGTTATGAGTATTTTTGCACAGAAGAAGCCCCGAGGGCTCAAGCTGCGCCGATGGCCTGCGCGAAGGCGCTGCGATAGAGCTGCGACAGCTCGGCCAGATCGGCGGCGTCCTCGCCCAGTTGCACAGCCTGCCCGCCAAAGCTGCCGACCTGCGCCGCAGGGATCCCGGCCTTTTGCGCGGCGGCAAGGATCACCTCCGCCCCGGCGGCATCGCAGGCGACCAGATAGCGGGCCTGATCCTCACCGAAGAGTTCCGCGATATCGCTGCTGTCGAGCCGCAGGCCAAGCCCGGCACCCTCAGCCATCTCAAACGCGGCCAGTGCCAGCCCGCCATCCGACAGATCGGCACAGGCGCGGATCGACCCCCGCATCTCGCGGATGAACGCACCGTGCTTGCGCTCGGCGTCCAGATCGACGGGCGGGGCGTCGCCTGCCTCGATGCCGAAGGCCTCGGCGGCAAGGGCGGATTGGCCCAGATGGCGGCCCGTGGCGCCGACCAGCAGCGCGACATCGCCCTCGGCAGGCTGACCGGCGATGAGATCCGCCAGATTCTCGATCAGGCCGACCCCGCCAATCGTGGGCGTGGGCAGGATGCCCTTGCCGTCGGTTTCGTTATAAAGCGACACGTTGCCCGACACGATCGGGAAATCAAGCGCGCGGCAAGCCTCACCGATCCCTTTGATCGCGCCGACGAGTTGCCCCATGATCTCGGGCTTTTCGGGATTGCCGAAGTTCAGGTTATCGGTCGTCGCAAGGGGCGTGGCGCCCACCGCGCAAAGGTTGCGATAGGCTTCGGCCACGGCCTGTTTGCCGCCTGCGTAAGGGTTGGCCTTGACGTAGCGCGGGGTCACATCGCTGGTAAAGGCAAGCGCCTTGTCGGTGCCATGGACCCGCACCACACCCGCGCCCATGCCGGGACGGCGGATCGTGTCGGCGCCGACCTGCGTGTCATATTGTTCCCAGACCCATGCCTTATGCGCATGGTTGGGTGAGCCGATCAGCGCGCGCAGCGCCGCAATCGGCGTGATCCGGGGCAGCGCGTCAAGCGCCGCAGGGGCGAGGGTTTCGACCCAAGGCCGATCATATTCCGGCGCGCTGCTGGAGAGTTTCGACAGCGGCAGATCGGCCACGACTTCATTGCCATGCAGGATCAGGAAACGGTCCTCGGCAATGGTTTCACCGACCACGGCGAAATCGAGATCCCATTTTTCAAAGATCGCCCGCGCCTCGGCCTCACGCTCGGGCTTGAGCACCATCAGCATCCGTTCCTGGCTTTCCGACAGCATCATCTCATAGGCGGTCATGGCGTTTTCGCGCTGCGGGACGTGATCGAGGTTGAGCTGAATCCCAAGCCCGCCCTTGTCACCCATCTCGACCGCCGAACAGGTGAGCCCCGCCGCGCCCATATCCTGAATCGAGATCACGGAATCGGTCGCCATCAGTTCCAGGCAGGCTTCCAGCAGGCATTTTTCGGTGAAGGGGTCGCCGACCTGCACGGTGGGGCGCTTTTCCTCGATCGTGTCGTCAAACTCGGCGGAGGCCATGGTCGCGCCGCCGACGCCATCGCGGCCGGTTTTCGCGCCCAGATACACCACCGGCATACCGACGCCCGAGGCGGCCGAGTAGAAAATCTTGTCCGTATCGGCCAGACCGGCGGCAAAGGCGTTCACCAGACAGTTGCCGTCATAAGCGGGGTGGAATCGCACCTCGCCGCCGACGTTCGGCACACCGAATGCGTTGCCATAGGCACCGATGCCTTCGACCACGCCTTTGACCAGATGCGCGGTCTTAGGGTGTTCGGGGCGGCCAAAGCTCAGCGCGTCCATCGCGGCAATCGGGCGCGCGCCCATGGTGAACACGTCGCGCAGGATGCCGCCGACGCCGGTCGCCGCGCCCTGATGGGGCTCGATATAGGAGGGGTGGTTGTGGCTTTCCATTTTGAAAACAACGGCTTGCCCGTCGCCGATATCCACGACGCCTGCGTTTTCGCCGGGGCCGCAAATGACCTGCGGGCCTTCGGTATGCAGGGTGCGCAGCCATTTCTTCGACGATTTATAGGAACAATGCTCATTCCACATCGCGCTGAAAATGCCGAGTTCCGTAAAGGTCGGCTCGCGTCCGATGATCTCAAGGATGCGCTGATATTCGTCGGGCTTCAGCCCATGGGCTGCGATCAGCTCTTCGGTGATGGTCGGATCGGTCATGGCAGCCCCCTTTGGCATTTGCCGCGTTTTAGGACCAACCGCGCGCCATGGAAAGGCCCGCGCCCCTGCACGATGCGCAAAAAAAAGACCGGGCAAGGCCCGGCCTGAAGTCCAACAGGGAGGTGAAGGGCAAAGAGTTGCCTCTGTCGCGCCTTCGCTGTCTGAATTATGGGCAGAATGAGGATCATACAAGATAAATCATGCTGCACTTGCAGCATGGCCGCTATGCGTTACCGTCATGCCACAATCGACTTTCGTCGTATTATCGCAGAAAAACCCATTATTTACGATAGCTTGCCGCCCATTCCGCAAGTGCCGGGTTGTCGGCAAAGTGGGACATCGGCACCGGCGTCTTTTCGCCTGTGGGCTGCTCCATCTCCGGCACCGGGGGCTGAACGGTTTTGCGAATGCGATAATAATGGGCTTCGCGCGCGCCGAAATAGAACGAGACGATGGCGCCCAGCAGCCACCAAAGCGGCTCGGGGATGGTCGCAAGCCCCTGCATCCGCAGCCCGAACCCCGCAGGTTCCGCCATCGCATAGACAAACAGCCCAAGCGTGCCAAGCGCAAGCGCAGGGCGGGGCAGGCGGTTCAGACCGTTGACGAAACTGTCGAACCAATGCGCGGGGGCGTGGCTGAACTCACCGCCATGCTGGCTGATGGCATGGGCATAGGCGGCCTCGTCCAGCTCCATCCGGCGGGTGGCGTTGGGGGTAAAGACCTCGGCCATGCCGGTGGCGGCATTGCCGATGGCGGTGGCGGTGGGGCCAAGGCCCAGAATTCGGCTCATCATGCCCATTTGGCGGTCCTTTGCTGATGCTGCGCGGCGGTGAGGTGAAAGCGGGGCGCGATGAACGCCTCGGCCCGCGTGATCCAGCCGCCCTTGCCGCCCGCGCGGGTGCGGGCATATTTGCGGCTGGCGGGGCGGGCATCGGCAAGCGCATAGTAATAGTTGCGCCGCGCGATGCCGTAGCCATCGGCGATATGGCGCGGTGCGGCACGGGCCGCAGCCCCGGCTGCCGCGATGGTCTGCGGCCCGATCACCCCGTCATCGGCGCAGGGAAAGCCCATCGCGCTGATCATCCGCTGCAGGATTTTGACCGCATTCGCGCCGGCATTGACATACATATCGAACATGGACGCCTGCAGCGGTTCGGGCATCCGGTCGATGCGCGGGCGGCGATAGTAATGTTCCTTATAGATATCCACCGCCTGCGCACGGGTGAGCGCCCGCACATCGGCCACGTCAATGCGCCCGTCGCGGTTGAGATCCAGCCCAAGCCTGCGCATCGTGCCGATGGTGACGCCGTATTTCGTCGCCCCGCCCGGATCGTCGGGGTCATTCACAAAGCCCCCCTCGCGCGCCACGATCTCGGCGGCGATCTGATCGACATTCATCTGTCGTCCCCTTTTCGCAATGAAAACGGGGACAGGTTGGGGCCGGTTGGTTAACGCAGGGTTAAACCGGCGAGCGTTGCCTTACGCGTTGGGGTCCACATAAACGCCGGTTTCTTTCAGCGAATCCATCACCTCGCGCGGCATATAGTTCTCATCATGCTTGGCGAGGATTTCGGACGCCACAAAGACCCCATTTTCCAGCCGCCCGGTGCCGATCATGCCCTGACCTTCCTGAAAGAGGTCCGGCAACACGCCCTGAAAGCTGACCGCGATCACCTCAGCGCCGTCGGTCACGCGAAAGCTGATCACCTCACTTTGGCCGCGCATCAGGCTGCCTTCCTCAACCAGACCGCCAAGGCGGAAGGTCTCGGTCGCCTCGGGCGGGGCCTCGACGACCTGCGAGGGTGAGCGATAGAGGTTGATGCCGTCGCGGAAGGCGTAGCCAATCAGCGGCACCGCGATCAGAAGCATCAGCGCGGTAACCAGAAGGATCTGGATGCGGCGTTGTTTCTTGAGCGATTTCATATCGTTCCTCCTGCTTGTTCAGGCGGCTTCAAATCTGATTTTGCGCCGCAGAAACTGCGTCGCCTTGGATGAGACGCGGGCCGGGTCGCCCGTGGTCAGATAGGTGCTCTCCTGTCCCGGGCCTGCGAATTCGGGGCGGCGGGTCAGGTAATCGGCAAGGCTTTCCGCGACCAGATCAGCCTGGCTGAACACCTTGACCTCGGGGCCGAGTGCGGCCTGAAAGGCGGGCTCCATCAGCGGGTAATGGGTGCAGCCCAGAATCGCGGCCTGCGGATGCGGCATCCGGCGTTTGAGCGCCTCGACATGGCTTGTCACAAGCGCCTCGGCCAGAATTTCGTCGCCATCCTCAATGGCATCGACCACGCCGCCACAGGGCTGCGCCTCAACATCGACGCCAATCGCGCGAAAGGCCAGTTCGCGCTGAAAGGCGCGGCTGGCGACGGTGGCGGGGGTGGCAAACAGGGCCACATGCTTGACCTCGACCTCTCGCGGGGGGGAATTGTCGCCCCATTGCCGCTCGGTCAGCGCCTCGATCAGCGGCACGAAGACGCCCAGGACGCGCTTGCCCTCAGGCACGAAGCCTTCCTGCATCCGGCGCAAAGCCGCCGCAGAGGCCGTGTTGCAGGCCAGAATCACCAGATCGCAGCCCCGATCCCACAGCTTTTGCGTGGCGGCGCAGGTCAGCTCATAGATATCGTCGGCGGTGCGCACGCCATAAGGCGCGTGCGCGCTGTCGGCGAAATAGACAAGCGGCAGATCGGGCAGGCGGTGCTGAATCGCCCTGTGGACGGTCAGCCCGCCAAGTCCCGAATCGAATACGCCAACTGCCATCTATTTGCCCCTGTCAGGCTGATTTTCTCAGATTATCCCTGAGATAAGCCCGACAGGCGCAAAAGTCCATTGCAAGGCGGCGGGTCATTCCGCCGCATGGCGGGTCGGACGGCCGCCCTCGCGGAACTCGGCCAGAAGCGCCTCTCGACGCCGGGCGGCCTGCTCGGCGGCCTGTTCCTTGATGATGCCATAGCCGCGCACGTCCAGAGGCAGGCGGGCCAGATCGCGCAGCACCTCGATATTCGCGTCACTGGCCTGCGGCAGAAGGCTGCGCATATCGCCCTCAAACTCGGCAATCGCGGCGCGTTCATGGCGGCGCTCGGCGGTGTAGCCGAACGGGTCGAACATGCCGCCGCGCAGCCCCTTCATCCGCGAGAGCAGGCGGAAGAGCGGTAGCACCCAAGGCCCGAACTCACGCTTTTTGGGGCGGCCCGAGGGGTCGCGGCCCGGCAGGGTCGGGGGGGCGAGATGGAAGGAGATGCGGGTATCACCCTCAAAGGTTTCAGCCAGTTTGTCGGCAGTTTGCAGATGCAGCCGCGCGACCTCATATTCGTCCTTATAGGCCAGGAGCTTATAGTAACCCTCAGCGACATCTGCGCGGATCGCCTCGGGGGCCATGGCGACCAGATCGCGGAACCGTGCGGCCAGTGCCTCATCCTGATAATCGACCAGACGCGCGGCGCGATATTCGATGGGGTCGGGGCGCGCGGCCTCACCCTCAGGCGCAAGCAGGCGCGCGACGCCCAGATGATCGGTCATCGCCCATCGGCCAATCGCAAAGGCGCGTTGGTTCTCGGCCACCTTGGCACCGTTGAGCTCAATCGCGGTCAGGATCGCCTCTTCGCTCAGCGGGATCAGCCCCTGCTGCCAGGCTGCGCCAAGCACCAGCATGTTCGAATAGATCGAGTCGCCAAGTGCCTTGAGCGCAAGCTGCGACGCATCAAAGAACGCCACGCCCTCGGCCCCCAGCCGCGCCTCAAGCGACATTTTCAGCCGGTCCGCCGGGATCTGGAAATCGCGGTTGGTGGTGAATTCGCCGGTGATGATCTCATGATCGTTGACCACCGCGCCGGTGCGGCCATGGGTCATCAGCCCGATGGTTTTCGCCCCCGCCGTGACGACCAGATCGCCGCCGATGATGCAATCCGCCTCACCCACCGCGACGCGGATTGCGGAGATATCCTCAGGCCGGTTGGCAAGCCGCAGATGGATATGCACCGCGCCGCCCTTCTGGGCCAGACCCGCCATCTCCATCATGCCCGCGCCCTTGCCGTCGATATGGGCCGCCTGTGCCAGAACCGCGCCGATGGTGACGACGCCCGTGCCGCCCACGCCGGTGATGACAAGGTTATGCGTGCCGCTGATCTGGGGCAGGGTCGGCGCGGGCAGGTCGGGCAGGTCCATCGCCGCCGCGCGCGGTTTGCGCAGCTTGCCGCCCCGCACCGACACAAAGGACGGGCAGAAGCCTTTGACGCAGGAGTAATCCTTGTTGCACGACGACTGATCAATCGCCCGCTTGCGGCCCAGTTCCGTGTCAAGCGGCACGACCGAGACACAGTTCGACTGGACCGAGCAATCGCCGCAGCCTTCGCAGATATCGGGGTTGATCCAGACGCGGCGATCCGGGTCGGGGAAGTCACCCTTCTTGCGGCGGCGCCGCTTCTCCGCCGCACAGGTCTGGATGTAGATAATCGCCGAGGTGCCGCCCAACTCCTCCAGTTCCTTCTGGATGTTCAGCATCTTGTCGCGGGTCTCAAACCGCATGCCGGACGGAAACGCGCTTTGGGCGACATCCTCTTTTTCGTCATAGACGACGATCACCGGCTTGACCCCCATCGCGACCAGTTCATGCGCGATTTGGGGCGCGGTCAGCTCACCCTCATTGGGCTGGCCGCCGGTCATGGCGACCGCGTCGTTGAACAGCACCTTGTAGGTAATCGAGGTTTTCGCCGCGACCGCCGCGCGGATCGCCAGAATGCCCGAATGGTTATAGGTGCCGTCACCAAGGTTCTGGAACACATGGTTGCGGGTCGAGAACGGCGCCTCACCGACCCAGTTCACGCCCTCACCGCCCATCTGGGTGAAGCCGGTCGTCTCACGGTCCATCCATTGCACCATATAGTGACAGCCGATGCCCGCATAGGCGCGGCTGCCCTCGGGCAGGCGGGTCGAAGTATTATGCGGACAGCCCGAGCAGAACCACGGCGTGCGCGTAGTGATCTCGGGGGCGTTGTCATTGCGCCGCGCCTCGGTCAGCCGGGTGAGACCTGCGCGCAGGCTTTCGGTGCCGCGCCCTTCCTCGATCAGGATGCCGCCCAGTTTTTCGGCAATCATCACCGGATCAAGCGCATAGCGGGTCGGGAACACCTCTTCGCCGGTGCGGTCATGGTGCCAGCCGATGACACGGCGGCCATGGCGGTTGTCGAAAATCGCCTCTTTGACCTGAACCTCGATCAGCTTGCGCTTTTCCTCGATCACGACGATCAGGTCGAGCGGTTCGGACCATTCCTGAAACGACTTCATATCCATCGGGAAGGTCTGGCCGATCTTGTAGGTCGAGATGCCCAGCCGTTCGGCCTCTGCCTCACCGATGCCCAGCAGAGACAGCGCATGGGTCAGATCCAGCCAGTTCTTGCCCGCCGCGACAAAGCCGATCTTGGCGCTGCCATTGCCCCAGACCTTGCGGTCGATGCGATTGGCGCGGGCAAAGGCTTCGGCGGCGAACCGCTTGTAGTCGATCATCCGCGCCTCTTGCGCGACGGGCGTATCGCCCAGGCGGATGTTCAGCCCACCCTCGGGCATCTGGAATTCGGGCGTGGTGAAGTTCAGCCGGAACGGGTCGCCATTGACCACCGAGGTCGCCTCGACCGTGTCCTTCATCGTCTTGAGCCCGGCCCAGACGCCCGCAAAGCGCGACATGGCAAAGCCGTAAAGCCCAAAGTCGAGGATCTCTTGCACGCCCGCAGGCGACAGCACCGGAATATAGGCATCGACCATCGCCCAGTCGGATTGATGCAGCACCGAGGACGATTCGCCGGTGTGATCGTCGCCCATCGCCATCAGCACCCCGCCGTGACGGCTGGAGCCCGCCATATTGGCGTGGCGCATCACGTCGCCGGTGCGGTCCACGCCCGGCCCCTTGCCATACCACAGCCCGAACACGCCGTCGAACTTGCCCTCACCGCGCAACTCGGCCTGCTGGCTGCCCCACATCGAGGTCGCGGCAAGGTCTTCGTTCAAGCCGGGCTGGAACAGAATATCGTTGGCCTTGAGCAGCTTGTCGGACTTCATCATCTGAAGATCGACGCCGCCAAGCGGGCTGCCACGATAGCCAGAGACAAGCCCCGCCGTGTTCAGCCCCACCGCGCGGTCGCGGGCCTTTTGCATCAGCATCAGCCGGACAAGCGCCTGAGTGCCGTTCAGCAGGACGGTGGATTTTTCCAGATCGAAACGATCTGCAAGCGAAAACGCACGGTGTTGTTCGACGCCCATCAGGCCCTCCCTGCCTTTTAGGTTGGATGGGGCATCATAGGTCAGAAACATTGACCTAACAAGCTTTTCCTTGGCGTGTTTTCCTTGCTCTGAGGCGCGCTTAACTCTATGACATGACTGTATTTCAAGCGACTGTTGGAAGGATGTCCGATGGATTGGGACAAGTTGAGAATCTTCCACGCCGTTGCGGATGCGGGCAGCCTGACCCATGCGGGCGACGCGCTGCACCTGTCGCAATCGGCGGTCAGCCGGCAGATTCGCGGGCTTGAGGAACAGCTGGGCGTGACCCTGTTCCACCGCCATGCGCGCGGTCTGATCCTGACCGAACAGGGTGAGCTGCTGTTCGACGCCACCTCAGCCATGGCGCGCAAGCTGGATGCGACCTCAGCCCGGCTGCGCGACAATGAGGATACCGTCTCGGGCGAGTTGCGCGTGACCACGGCGACGGGCTTCGGCACGCTCTGGCTGGTGCCGCGGCTGAAGAAACTCTATCAGCTTTACCCCGAACTGAAGATCGAGCTTATGCTTGAGGAGCGGGTGCTGGATCTGGCCATGCGCGAGGCCGATGTGGCGATTCGGATGAAAGAGCCCTCGCAGGCCGATCTGATCCGCCGCCGCCTGCTGAATATCAGGATGCGGCTTTATGCCACACGCAGCTATCTGGCCGAGGCGGGCCGCCCCGCCACGATTGAGGACGTGACCGCGCATCGGATCATCTGTCAGGCGCCCAATGCCTCACAGGTCAGCGCGGGTTACCAACTGACCCAGCTTCTGCTGGCGCAAAGCCCGCGCTCCACGCTGATGGTGAACAATTATTTCGGCGTCTTGCAGGCGGTGCTGGCCGATATGGGTATCGGCGTGCTGCCCGACTATCTGGTCGCGGATTTCCCCGATCTTGTGCAGATTTTCGACGATACCCAATCGGGCGAAGTCCCGGTCTTTCTCGCCTATCCTGAAGAGCTGCGTTCATCGCGTAAAGTCACCGCCTTCCGCGATTTCGTGGTCGAAGAGATCCAGTCCTACCGCAAGACACGCGGCGCCTGAGCGGCCCGCAATCGGGCTGACCCATGGCTTTCTTCTGTGGCCAAATACTCCGGGGTCCGGGGCTGGCCCCGGTCGGTCGCGCACCAAAGCGTCGCACAGCCGCGTGAGCCCCGGCCCGGTGACTGGCGCCTTGGCGGGCGGGGCGTTAAGATGCGCGGGCAAGGAGGCCAGAATGATCGCAGAACTCGGGCATTTCGCCATGATCCTCGCCATGGGCGTGGCATTGTTTCAGACCATCGTTCCGCTGATCGGGGCGCAGACGGGCCGTGTTCAGTGGATGGATGCGGGCAGGCCCGCAGCCCTTGCGCAATTCCTGCTGCTGCTGATGTCATTCGGGGCGCTGACGATTGCCTTTGTGACCTCGGATTTCTCGGTCCAACTCGTCTATCAGAACTCGCACACGCTCAAGCCGATGATCTACAAGATCTCGGGCGTCTGGGGGAACCATGAGGGTTCCATGCTGCTTTGGGTGCTGATCCTTGCGCTGTTCGGGGCCGCCGCCGCCGTGTTCGACCAGAACCTGCCGCCGCGTCTGCGGGCGCGGGTTTTGTCGGTGCAGGGCGCGATTGGCGTGGCATTTCTGGCCTTTATCATCTTTACCTCGAATCCGTTCCTGCGCATCGAGGTGCCGGCCTTTGACGGGCGCGACCTCAACCCGCTGCTGCAAGACCCCGGCCTCGCCTTCCATCCGCCCTTTCTCTATCTGGGCTATGTGGGCCTGAGCATGGCGTTCTCCTTCGCCGTCGCAGCCCTGATCGAGGGCCGCGTCGATGCGGCATGGGCGCGGTGGGTGCGGCCATGGACCTTGGCGGCATGGGTGTTTCTGACCATCGGCATCGCGCTTGGCTCGTGGTGGGCCTATTACGAACTGGGCTGGGGCGGGTTCTGGTTCTGGGACCCGGTTGAGAATGCCAGCTTCATGCCATGGCTGATCTCCGCCGCGCTGCTCCATTCCGCCATCGTCGTGGAAAAGCGTGAGGCGCTGAAAAGCTGGACCATCCTTCTGGCAATCATGGCCTTTGGCTTTTCGCTGATCGGGGCGTTCATCGTGCGCTCGGGCGTGCTGACCTCGGTTCATGCCTTCGCCACGGACCCTGAACGGGGCGTGTTTATCCTTGGCATTTCGGTGTTCTTCATCGGCGGCGCGCTGACGCTTTATGCGGCGCGCGCGGGCGCCATGCAGGCCAAGGGCGTGTTTGCCCCGGTCTCACGCGAAGGGGCGCTGGTGCTGAACAATATCCTGCTGGCGGTGGCCTGTTTCGTGGTGTTCATCGGCACGATGTGGCCGCTGATTGCGGAAATGATCTCGGGCCGGGTGCTGTCGGTGGGCCCGCCCTTCTTTGAGAAAGCCTTCACCCCGTTCATGATCGCGCTGGCGCTTGTGCTGCCGTTGGGCGCGATGCTGCCGTGGAAACGAGGGGTCGTGACCCGCGCGATGCGCCCGCTTTGGGGCGCGCTGGCGCTGGCTTTGGCGGCGGGAGCTTTGGCCTTTGCGGTCTCGACCGGGCGGTCGGGGCTCGCGGTGATCGGCACCGCGCTGGGCGTCTGGCTGGTGGCCGGATCGGCGGCGGAACTGTGGTTCCGCACCGGCAATTCGGGCCTCTCGCGGTTGCTGCGCCTGCCGCGCGCCGATTGGGGCAAGGCGGTCGCCCATGCCGGGCTGGGCATCACCTTTATCGGCATCAGCCTGCTGATGGCATGGGAGATCGAGGATATCCGCGTCGCCCAGGTCGGCGAAACCTTTGAGGTGCAGGGCTATCACATCACCCTTGCCGATGTCAGCGACACTGAGGGGCCGAACTATAACACCACCATGGCGCGCATGGAGATCACACGCAACGACCGCCCCATAGCCACGCTTTACCCCGAAAAGCGGTTCTATCAGGTCCAAGGCATGCCCACGACAGAGGCGGCCATCGACAACGGGATCTGGCGCGACCTTTATCTGGTGATCGGTGACCCGCAACAGGGCGGCGGCTGGGCGGTGCGCACCTATATCAAGCCCTTCGCGAACTGGATCTGGGCAGGCTGCATCATCATGGCGCTTGGCGGCTTTATCTCACTGTCGGACCGGCGCTATCGCGTGGCCGCAGGCTCGGCCCGTCGCGCCCGCACCGTGCCGCAACCGGCGGAGTGACCTTCATGCGCAAGCTGCTGACCCTGATTGCCCTGATCCTGACCATGGCCGCGCCTGCGGTCGCGGTGCAGCCTGATGAGGTGCTGGACGATCCGCGCCTTGAAAGCCGCGCCCGCGATATCTCACGCAACCTGCGCTGCCCGGTCTGTCAGGGTGAGAATATCGACGAATCGAACGCCCCGATCAGCCGCGACCTGCGGCTTTATGTGCGCGAACGGCTGGTCGCGGGCGATAGCGACCGGCAGGTTGTCGATGCGGTGACAGATCGCTTTGGTGAGTTCGTCCTGTTCGAGCCGCGCGCCGAGGGGGTGAATATCCTGCTTTATCTGGCCGGCCCGATCATGGCGCTGATTGCCGCCGTTTTGGGCTGGCGGTTCCTGCGCGCGCGGCGCAATGCGCACGAGCCGGTGACCAAGGGCCTCAGCCCCGAGGAAAAGGCGCGGCTGGACGAAATCATGCGCGGTTGACGCGCGGTCGCCCCTTTTCGCGGGCTGCGCGACAGGTCATGCTGGCCGCAAAAGGGGGGCTTCGCATGAGCTATCAGACAATCGGCTTTTCCACCCGTGACGGCATCGCCACGCTTATGCTGAACCGGCCTGCGGTGATGAACGCGCTCAGCTCACGGATGCGGGCCGAGATCACTGAGGCGCTGACCACCATTTCTGACGATGTGCGCTGTGTCGTGATGACGGGCGCGGGCGCGGCCTTTTGTTCGGGGCAGGACCTGACCGACGCCGCTGCCGCCGCCGATATCGAGGGCACGCTGCGGCGCGAATATGAACCCATGTTGCGCGCCGTGACCGAATGCCGCTCGCCGGTGATTGCCGCTGTGAACGGCGTGGCGGCGGGGGCGGGGGCCAATCTGGCGCTGTCAGCCGATGTGGTGATCGCGGTCGAAAGCGCGGCTTTCGTGCAGGCCTTCACCAAGATCGGGCTGATCCCCGATGCGGGCGGCACATGGTCGTTGCCGCGCATGGTCGGGCAGGCCCGCGCCTTGGGGATGATGATGTTCGCCGACAAGATCCCCGCCGCGCAGGCCGCCGAATGGGGGATGATCTGGCAAGCCGTCCCCGAGGCTGATTTCGTGGCCACCGTCACCGCCCGCGCCCGCGCTTTGGCCGACGGGCCGACCGGCGCTTTTCTGTCGGTGCGCGAACTGGTCAGGGCCTCGGCCACCAACAGCCTTGATGTGCAGCTAGAGGCAGAGGCGGCGGCGCAGGGCCGCGCCGGTCGCAGCGCCGATTTTCGCGAAGGCGTCGCGGCTTTCCTTGAAAAACGCGCCCCCCGCTTTACCGGACGCTAAGGAACCCGCGCCCCCTGCTGCCGGTTGGTTTGCAACGCAACCAACAGGAGGACATCATGTCCGACGACCACCGCAAGCAATTCTGGGACCGTCTTGAAAGCATCCGCACCGGGATGCTGGAAATTGACGGGCGGTTCCTGCCCATGTCCCATAATCTCGCCCCCGAGGATGGCAATATCTGGTTCATCACCGCCCAGGGCACCGCCATGGCCGACGCCGCTGCGGCGGGCGAAACGGCGCGCTATGTTATCTCGGGCGACGGGAACGGGCTTTACGCCTCGATCAATGGCGGGCTTGAGATCTCGAACGATCCCGAACGGCTGGAGCAGGTCTGGAACTTCATCGCCTCCAGCTGGTTCGAGGACGGCAAGCGCGACGACGATCTGGTTCTGATCCGCTATCGCCCTGCGAATGCTGAGGTCTGGCTGACCGGCAAAAGCGGTCTGGGCTTCCTCTATCAGGTCGCCAAGGCGCATGTGACCGGCGACAAGCCCGATATGGGTGTCCATACGCTGCTGACCTTCTGATCACTCGGGTCGCAACGCAAAAGGCCGGGCGTTTGCCCGGCCTTTCTTTAATGCGCCGACTCAGCGGGTCGGACGGATGATGATCTCGACGCGACGGTTCTGCGCGCGGCCCTGCGCGGTGTCGTTCGAGGCGATGGGCTGGGTCAGGCCGCGACCGACAGCCGCCAGACGGTTGGCCGGAACGCCCGCAGCGGTCAGGATACCCACCACCGATTGCGCGCGGCGCTGCGACAGATCAAGGTTATGCGCGGCCGAGCCGGTATTGTCGGTGTGGCCGATCACTTCCACGCGGCTGTTGGGGTATTGCTGCAGGTTGCGGGCCAAGGCGTAAAGGTCGTTCTGGGCCTGACCCGAGACAGCGGCACTGTCGGTGGCGAACAGGATGCCCTCGGGCATGACGACGCGCAGGTGATCGCCCGCATTGACGATCTGCACGCCGGGCGAGGTCATGGTCTGTTGCAGCGAACGCGCCTGCTGGTCAAGGATATTGCCCGCAACGGCACCCGCCGCCGCGCCAAGGATCGCGCCGCGCGCCGCATCGCGGGTCCGGCCCGAGCTGTCATCATCGCGCGTCGCGCCATAGATCGCGCCCGCAGCAGCGCCCGCAAGCGCGCCTTGCTGAGTGCGGCTCAGCGTGGTGCCGGTATTGCCGAATTCATCGGTGGCGCAGGCGGTCAGGGCCAGCAGGCTGGCGGCGCCAACGATAAGCGAGGAACGGAGTTTCATGGTGATGCCTTTCCGAATGGTGCAAGTCCAGGTGATGCAAATGCGCCCGGCCTCTGGCGCCGGGCTGGCAAACTGCCAAACAACGCGCGGATGGTGGCATAAGTTCCCCGGCCCGGCCATAGGGGTGGCCCACTAGCCTGCTGAAATCGCATCACATATCAGCGACAGGCGGATCACGGCGCAGCACGGCGCGGTGATCGGCTTGATTATCGCGCCCGGGCGTTGCATCAGGGCCGCATGGCCCGATTGCCCGCCCCCTTGCCCTTTGCCCAGCAGGTCGCGATTTTCTCGCGGCTGGCCGAAGCTAACCCGCAGCCTGAGACCGAGTTGCGTTTCGGCAATGCGTATCAGTTGCTTGTCGCCGTGGCTCTGTCGGCGCAGGCGACCGATATCGGCGTGAACCGCGCGACCGAGGCGCTTTTCGCCCGCGTCGCCACCCCCGCGCAGATGCTGGAGCTGGGCGAAGAGGGGCTGACCGAGCATATCAAAACCATCGGCCTCTTCCGCCAGAAGGCCAAGAACGTGATCCGCCTGTCGCAAATTCTGGTCGATGAGTTCGGCAGCGAGGTGCCCGACAGCCGCGCCGCGCTGACCCTGCTGCCCGGTGTGGGGCGCAAGACCGCGAATGTCGTGCTGAATTGCGTGTTCGGCTATCCGGCGCAGGCGGTGGACACGCATATCTTCCGCGTCGGCAACCGCACCCGCATCGCGCCGGGCCGCGACGTGGACGAGGTGGAACGCGCCATCGAGGACAATATCCCCGCGCGTTTTCAACAACATGCCCATCACTGGCTGATCCTGCATGGCCGTTATATCTGTCAGGCCCGCCGCCCGCGCTGCGGCATCTGCATCATCGCCGATCTTTGCCCCTTTGAGGAGAAAACCGAATGAATTTTGACGTGATCGGGATCGGCAATGCCATCATCGACGTGATCGCGCAGGTCGGTGACGATGATCTGGCTGAGATGGAAGTCGAAAAGGGCATCATGCAACTGGTGGACCGCGCGCGGTCCGAATATCTGCTGGCGGCGCAGTCTCGGATCGGGCGGGCGCGGCTGGTGCCGGGCGGCTCGGTCGCCAATACGCTTGCGGGGATCGGGCGGCTGGGGCTGAGGACCGCCTTTGTCGGGCGGGTCGCGGATGATGAGCTTGGCCGGTCCTATGCGCGTGAGACGGAAAGCGAGGGGACGCGGTTCGTCAACGCGCCCGTGGCGGGGGAGCTGCCGACCTCACGCTCGGTCATTCTGGTGACGCCGGATGGTGAACGCTCGATGAATACCTATCTGGGGATTTCGGCGGAACTGTCGCCCTCGGATGTGGGTGAGGCGGTGTTTGACGGCAATAAATGGCTGTATCTGGAGGGGTATCTTTTTGACAAAGACCCCGGCAAACAGGCGTTTTTGCGCGCGGCAGAGCTGTGCCATGCGGCGGGCGGGCAGGCGGGCATCGCGCTCTCCGATCCGTTCTGCGTGGACCGCCACCGTGCGGATTTCCGCCGCCTGATTGCCGGGCCGATGGATTATGTGATCGGCAACCGCCATGAATGGGCCTCGCTTTACCAGACCGAAGACCTTGAGGACGCGCTGTCGCAGGCGGCGCAGGAGTGCCGGGTGGTGGTCTGCACGCGTTCCGGTGATCCGGCGGTGATTATTCAGGACGGGCAGCGGGTCGAGATCCCGGTCTCGCCGGTGGTGCCGGTCGATGCCACCGGGGCCGGGGACCAGTTCGCGGCGGGGCTGATTTACGGCATGGCCACGGGCCGCGATGTTGAGACAGCGGGCCGCATGGGCGTGATTGCCGCTGCCGAGGTGATTGCCCATGTCGGCCCGCGCCCCGAACGCGACCTGATCCCGGAATTTCGCGCGCAGGGGTTGCTCTGACACAGGCGAAGGGCGGCGCGGGTTGCGCTGCCGGGTGCCTCCGGCGGGGATATTTGGGGACAAAAGACTTTGGATAGTGCGCCTGATGGGGGCCGTCAGCGGCCCCTGCCGAAGTCTGGCGCGTCGGTATCCTGGCCCGCCTCGATAATGCCGCGACGGATGGCGCGGGTGCGGGTGAAGTAGTCGTGCAGGTGGTCCCCGTCACCCATGCGGATGGCGCGTTGCAGCACGAAAAGTTCCTCGGTGAAGCGGCCGAGGATGTCCAGAACCGCCTCCTTGTTGTGCAGGAACACGTCGCGCCACATCACCGGGTCCGAGGCCGCGATGCGGGTGAAGTCGCGAAAGCCCGCCGCCGAATATTTGATGACCTCGGATTCCGTGACACGCTTGAGGTGATCGGCCACGCCGACCATCGTATAGGCGATCAGATGCGGCACATGGCTGGTGACCGACAGAACCAGATCGTGATGCGCGGCGTCCATTTCCTCAACTTCGGCGCCAAAGCTGCGGATGAAATCGCCCAGACGCGCGACCTCGGCCCCGTCGCTGCCCTCGGGCGGGGTCAGCAGCCACCAACGCTTGTCAAAGAGCAGCGCAAAGCCCGCATGGGGGCCGGAATGTTCGGTCCCGGCAAGCGGATGGCCGGGGATGAAATGGACATGGTCGGGCAGGTGGGGGGCGACCTGAGCGATCACCTCTTGCTTGACAGAGCCCACATCGGTGACCACCGCGCCCGGTTTCAGATGCGGGCCAATCTGCGCGGCGATTTGGCCCATCGCGCCTACCGGCGCGGCCAGAACGACAAGATCGGCGTCGCGCACGCACTCTGCAGCGCTGTCATGCACGCTGTCGCAAAAGCCAAGCTGGCGCACCGTGTCGCGGGTCTCGCGGCTCCGCGCATAACCCGCGATATGGCCCGCGCTGCCCGCCCGCCGCGCGGCCATTGCGATGGATCCCGCGATCAGCCCAAGCCCGATCAGCGCGACGCGGGGATAGATCGGCGCTGTCATGCGCGGCCCCGCGCGGCCATGAACTCACCCACGACATGGGCGACGCGGCGGCAGGAGGGTTCGTCGCCGATGGTGATGCGCAGGCAGTTCGGCAGGCCGTAGCCCCCGACGCGGCGGACGATCAGCCCCTCGGCCTTCAGCGCCTCATCACAGGCGGCGGCGGTGGCCTCATCAGCGAAACGGGCGAGGATGAAATTCGCGGTCGAACTGTCTGACGGCACGCCCTTTTCCGCCAGAGCCTCGGCCAGCCATGCCCGCATCCGGCTGTTCTCGGCGCGCGAGCGTTCGACATGGGCCTGATCCAATGCGGCGGCCTCGGCGGCGGCAAGCGCGATGTTCGACAGGTTGAACGGGCCCCGGATGCGGTTCAGCACGTCGATGATTTCGCGCGGGCCGTAACCCCAGCCGACGCGCAGACCGCCAAGGCCGTAGATTTTCGAAAAGGTCCGGGTCATCACGACATTGGGCAGCCGCGTGGCCAGATCCGCGCCGCCATCATAGGCTTCGACATATTCGGCATAGGCCGCGTCGATTACCAGAAGCGCCTGCGGGGGCAGGGCGCGGGCCAGACGTTCCAGTTCCGACAGACAGATCATCGTGCCGGTCGGGTTGTTGGGGTTGGCGACGAAGACCAGCTTCGTGCGCCCGCTCAGCCCCGCAATCAGCGCGTCAATATCGGTCACGCGGTCGCGCTCGGCCACCTGAACGGGGGTGCCACCGGCGGCCAGAGTGCTGATGCGATACATCAGAAAGCCGTGTTCGGTGAACAGCACCTCATCCCCCGCGCCGACATAGGCCTGACAGAGCATATGGATGATCTCGTCCGAGCCCACGCCGCAGACGATCCGGTCAGGATCAAGCCCATGCACCCGGCCAAGCGTCTCGCGCAGGCTGGCGTGATCGGTGTTGGGGTAGCGGTGCATCGCATGGGCCGCGCGGATCGCCGCATCGCGGGCCTTGTCTGACGCGCCAAGCGGGTTTTCGTTCGAGGACAGCTTGACCACGTTCTCCACCCCCGCGACATGCGCGGCCCCGCCCTGATAAAGCGCGATGTCCATGATGCCGGGCTGTGGGGTGATTTGTGTCATAAGATCTCTCCTTCGCAGCCGGTTTAGCCGCAGGGCGGACGGTTGGGAAGGGCGTTTGGTTGCAGAACCGCGCGCCGTCGTGATTGCGGCAAGGGGGGTGAGTATTTGGGCACAGAAGAAGGCAAGGGGCGGGCTTCTTCTGTGCAGAAATACTCAGACGCAGGGCAGAGACGAAAAAGGCCGCACCCGAGGGCGCGGCCAATTCGTTGCAACTGATCGAAAGATCAGTTTTTCGCGTAATATTCGACGACCAGGTTCGGCTCCATCACGACGGCATAGGGCACGTCGCCCAGGGCCGGGGTGCGCACGAAGGTCGCGGTCATCTTGTGGTGATCCACTTCGAGATAGTCAGGCACGTCACGCTCGGTCAGGGCGACGGCTTCCAGAACGATGGCCAGCTGGCGCGAACGCTCACGGATCGAGATCACATCGCCTTCCTTGACGCGGTAGGACGCGATGTTCACTTTCTTGCCGTTCACCTCGATATGGCCGTGGTTCACGAACTGGCGGGCAGCAAAGATGGTCGGCACGAACTTGGCGCGGTAAACCACCGCGTCAAGACGACGCTCCAGCAGGCCGACAAGGTTTTCGCCGGTATCGCCGCGCACACGCTCGGCCTCGGCATAGATGCGGCGGAACTGCTTTTCGGTCAGATCGCCGTAATAGCCCTTGAGCTTCTGCTTGGCGCGCAGCTGGGTGCCGAAGTCGGACAGCTTGTTCTTGCGGCGCTGACCATGCTGGCCGGGGCCGTATTCGCGGCGGTTGACCGGCGATTTGGCGCGGCCCCAGATGTTTTCGCCCATGCGGCGGTCGATTTTGTATTTGGCAGCGGTGCGTTTGGTCATCGCTGATCTCCTTCCGGTTCTATGTGAAGGGCGTTGTCCTTTCCCCGTTTCCGGGGCGACAGGCATCCCCTTGCGGGGGCCACCAACACCAAAGAAGCCGCGCTTATAGCGGCTGGGTCCGGGCTGTCAAGTGCCAAAGCCCCCTGCCGTCGGCGTGATGATGGTGATCGCCTCACCCGCCTCTAACACGGTCTGGGCGCAGGCGGCCAGCTCCTCATCCCGCCCATCAAGCCGGGTGACGATATTGCGGCCCGTCTGTCCGTCGCCGCCGCCCGCAAGCCCGCGCGGGGCGTGGCTGCGATGTGAGGTCAGCACCGCGCAATCCATCCGTTCCAGAAAGCGGATGCGGCGGATCGTGCCATCGCCCGCCCGCTGCGCGCCCGTGCCGCCCGAGCCGGGGCGCAGGGCGAATTCCTCAAGCATGACGGGAAAGCGCAGCTCCAGAATCTCGGGGTCGGTCAGGCGCGAGTTGGTCATATGAACATGAACCCCCGAGGTTCCGTCAAAGCCCTGCCCGTCATTCATCCGCCCGGCGGGCGAGCCGGAACAGATCGTCTCGTAATACTGATAGGTTTCGTTGCCGAAGGTCAGGTTGTTCATCGTCCCCTGAGAATTCGCAATCGCGCCAAGCGCCCCGAACAGGGCATTGGTGACATGCTGCGAGGTTTCCACATTGCCCGCCACCACCGCACGCGGATATTCGGGCCGCAGCATCGAGCCTTGCGGGATCACGATCTCAATCGGGCGCAGACAGCCCGCATTCATCGGGATCGGTGCCTCGACCATCACGCGGAACACATACAGCACGGCGGCGCGGGTGACGGGTTCGGGCGCGTTGAAGTTGTTCGCCATCGCCTCGGATGTGCCGGTGAAATCGACGCGGGCGCGGCGGGCGGCACGGTCAACGGTGATCGCCACGCGAATGACCTGCCCGGTATCGGTCGGGTATTCGTAGCTGCAATCGGACAGCCGCCCGATCAGACGGGCGACCTCTTCTGCGGCATTGTCCTGCACATGGCCCATATAGGCGCGCACCACATCAAGGCCGAACTCATCCACCATCCGGCGCAGTTCCGCGATGCCGCGCGCATTGGCGGCGATTTGCGCCTTGAGATCGGCGATGTTCTGATCAGGGTTCCGGCAGGGCCATCTGTGATCGGTCAGCACGCGGCGCAGCGCGTCCTCTCGGAACTGGCCCCGTTCGACCAGACGCAGGTTGTCGATCAGCACGCCTTCCTCATCGACCGAGGTCGCAAGCGGCGTCATCGAGCCCGGCGCCGAGCCGCCCACATCCGCATGATGCCCGCGCGAGGCGACCCAGAACAGCACCTCATCCCCGTCAAAGACCGGGGTCACGACGGTAATGTCGGGCAGATGCGTGCCGCCATTATAGGGCGCGTTCAGCGCGAAGACATCGCCGGGGTGAATATCGCCCTTGTTCAGCCGGATCACGGTTTCAACGCTGCGATCCATGGATCCCAGATGCACCGGCATATGCGGCGCATTGGCGACCAAAGCGCCGTCCGCGTCAAAGACCGCGCAGGAAAAGTCCAGCCTTTCCTTGATATTGACCGATTGCGCGGTATTTTGCAGGGCAAGGCCCATCTGTTCGGCAATATTCATGAACAGGTTGTTGAACACCTCAAGCAGCACCGGATCGGCCTTTTCGGTGCCGATGGCATGGCTGCGGGCAAGGGCCTCATGGCGGGTCAGGATCAGCGCATCGCCCGCGTCGATGCGTGCCTGCCAGCCGGGTTCAACGATCACGGTCTGGTTCGGCTCGACAATGACCGCAGGGCCGCGCAGGACCGCGCCGTGGGCAAGGTTTTCGCGCCGGTAAACCGCCGCCTCATGCCACGCGCCGCCTGAGAAAAAGCGGGTGGTTTCCGTGCTTGTGGCGCGGGTCTCGGGCGCGTCGCGGGGGGTGTCGTTCTGGCCAGAGGCGGCTTCGGCGCCCTCGACCTCAACCGATTCCACGATCAGCGGGCGTTCGGGGGTGACAAAGCCGAACTGCGCCTCATGCGCGGCCTCAAAATCCGCGCGGGCGGCGTCCATATCGCCGCTGAACGCCACCGGCAGGGTCGTGTCGGTGCCCTGATAGCGCAGATGCAGGCGGGTCGCGGTGACGGTTTCGCCGGTGATGCCCTGACTGGCAAGCTCTGCGCCGACCTCATCTTGCAGCACGTCAATCGCGCGGTCGAGCTCCGTTCGGCTGTCCTCGATCAAGGGTGCCTCAACCGCGCGCTGACGGCTGGCCTGCACCCGTGACAGCCCGATTCCATAGGCCGAAAGCAGCCCCGACAGCGGATGGATCAGCACCGATTTCATGCCAAGCGCATCGGCGACAAGGCAGGCATGTTGCCCGCCCGCGCCCCCAAAGCTGTTGAGCAGATAGCGCGTCACGTCATAGCCGCGCTGCACGCTGATCTTCTTGACCGCGTTGGCCATATTTTCCACCGCGATGGTGATAAAGCCCTCGGCCACCTCCTCGGGGCTGCGGCCCTCGCCCATCTTTTGGGCGATTTCGGCAAAGCGGGCGGCGACCGTCTCACGGTCCAGCTTTTCGTTCTGGTCTGGGCCGAAAATTGCGGGGAACAGGTCGGGGTTCAGCTTGCCCAACATCACATTCGCATCGGTCACGGTCAGCGGCCCGCCGCGCCGGTAACAGGCGGGGCCGGGATCGGCGCTCGCGCTGTCGGGACCGGCACGGAACCGGCCCGGCTCGGCATGAAGAATCGAGCCGCCGCCCGCCGCCACCGTATGCACTCGCATCATTGGCGCGCGCATCCGCACACCCGCGACCTCGGTGTCAAAGGCGCGCTCATACTCACCGGCGAAATGGGCCACATCGGTGCTTGTCCCGCCCATGTCAAAGCCGATCACCCTCTCAAACCCGGCGATGCGCCCGGTCTCGGCCATGCCCACGACGCCACCTGCCGGGCCGGACAGGATCGCGTCCTTGCCCTGAAAGCGTTCCGCCGCGGTCAGCCCGCCCGAGGACATCATGAATTGCAGATCCGGCCCGGGTCTGCCCGCAGGGGTCGCGCCAAGCGCCCCCGCGACCCGGGCCACATAGCGGCGCAGGATGGGCGAAAGATAGGCGTCAACAACCGTGGTGTCGCCGCGCCCGACCAGCTTAATCAGCGGAGAGACCTCATGGCTGACCGAGACCTGCCCGAACCCTGCCTTGCGGATATGGGCGGCCAACGCGGCCTCATGCGCGGGGTTCTTCCAGGCGTGCAAAAGGACAACAGCGACCGAGTCGATGCCCTCACCCTTCAGCGCCGCAAGTGCCACGTCGATCGAGGCAGGATCAAGCGCGCGTTCCACCGTGCCATCGGCGCGCAGGCGTTCGTCCACCTCAACCACTTTCGCATAAAGCTGCTCTGGCAGAATGATTTCCTTGGCAAAAATATCGGGCCGCGCCTGATAGCCAAGCCGCAGCGCATCGCGAAAACCTTTGGTGATGAACAGGGCCGTCCGCTCGCCCTTGCGTTCCAGCAGGGCGTTGGTGGCGACGGTTGTGCCCATGCGCACGGTGCCCACCCGGTCGGGCTGCATCGGCGCGCCCTCGGCGATGCCCAGCAGGCGGCGGATGCCCGCGACGGCGGCGTCCTCGTAGGCTTCGGGGTTCTCGGACAGCAGTTTCAGCGGATGCATCCCGCCCTTTGGGTCGCGCCCGATGATATCGGTGAAGGTGCCGCCCCGGTCGATCCAGAAATCCCATTTACCGCCCGAAACCTGCGCCATTCCTGCCCCCGTTATGTCTGGTCATAATTTGTTGACAACAAGCCGCGGCCTCGTCAACCATTGATCCGATGGCCGCGCCAGACGGTCGCCCAACAGGAGAGAGACACCCATGTTCACGCGCCATTCTTTTGGTGCGGCTGCTATCGCCGCGCTGTTGGCAGGCCCCGTTTTCGCGGAAAACTGGGACATGCCGACCCCTTATGCCGACGCGATCTTCCACACCGCGAATATCCATGAATTTGCGCAAGACGTATCCGAGGCGACCGGCGGCGCGCTGACCATCACGGTTCATTCGGCCAATTCGCTGTTCGGCCATGGCGAGATCAAGGACAGCGTGCGGCGCGGGCTTGCGCCGATTGGTGAGATCCTTCTGTCGCGGCTGGCGAATGAAGACCCGATCTTCGCGCTTGATTCGATCCCCTTCCTGGCCTCGTCCTATGATGATGCGGAACGGCTTTGGGCGGCCTCTCGTGAGGCGGTGGCGGCCCGGCTCTCCGAGCAGGGTCTGGTGCTGCTTTACGCGGTGCCGTGGCCGGGGCAGAGCCTTTATCTGCGACAGGAGGTAACCGAGCCTGCGCAGATGCAGGGCCTCAGCTTCCGCGCCTATAACGTCGCGACCGAGCGGCTGGCGGTGTTGCTGGGCGCGGTGCCCACGCAGGTTGAAGAGACCGACATTCCGACCGCCTTCTCGACCGGGCGGGTCGAGGCAATGATTACCTCGCCCTCGACCGGCGCGAATGCGCAGGCATGGGATTTCGTGACCCATTACATCGACACGCAGGCATGGCTGCCGAAGAATGTGGTGATCGCCAACGCCGCCGCCTTCGAGGCGCTGCCGGGGGATCAGCGCGAGGCCCTGCTGGCCGCCGCCGCCGAGGCCGAGGCGCGCGGCTGGGCCATGTCCCGCGCCGAGACCGAGGAAAAGATCGAGGCGCTGCGCGCGGGTGGCATGAACATCTCGGAACCAAGCGAGGCTCTGGCCGCGCGACTGCACGAGATCGGCGAGACGATGACGGCGGAATGGCTTGAGACCGCAGGCCCCGAGGGTCAGGCGGTGATCGACGCCTATCGCGCCGAGTAGGGTGTGATGGGGCGGCGCGGCGGGAACGCGGGCCGGGCGCGCCGCACCGGCAGGATTATGGGCGCGCGCGGGGATGGCTGCGCGGGGGCAGGTGAGGGGATTGGCCGAATGATGCGCAGGCTTCCTCAGCGGGTTGATGCGCCGAGGCGGATGCTTTGGCCGCCGCAAGTTATCGCCGCAGAGGGGATACATGCAGGTGTTCACGGCATGAAGCGCAGGGTTCTTGAGCGGGGTCATGCACCCAAACGGATGCCGTCGCTCGTCGCCAGTGCCAGCCGCAGGATTTTTTGCACGCAGGTCGTGATCCAATGACGCACCTTTTTCCTGACCGGACCACGCACCTATCTGCGTTGGCGCTTGGAACAAGCTTCAGCCGCACGGGCTCACATACAGGCATCGACCCGATGACCCACCGCAATGTTGAGCAGGTCCATGCACCTATGCGGGTGCTTTGGTCTTTGGTGTGGGATACTGCCGAGGGTGCTTTTCATGAAGGCATCGACCCAATGACCCAAAGCAATCAAAAGCGGGTCTACGCACCGAAACCGATGACTTCCCTTGCCACTGGCGCCAGCCGCATGGGGGCTGAATTGCAGGCCGAGACCAAATGATGCGCCGCTTTCTTGACCCGGTTCACGGATTTGTGCAGCTGCCTTGGCGTTTCTTGATGGGACACAGCCGAGGGGTTTTTCGCGTAGGCATAGACCCAGTGACCCATGGCAATGTTGAGCAGCTGCACGCCGCGAGCCGGGCGCCTCGGTCCTCGGCGGGGGGGACTGAGGAGAGAGGCCATGCAGGAATCGATCCAATGACCCAATGCAATCATCAGCAGGTTCATGCCAGAGGGCGGGGCTTTGGTCCTTGTCGGAGAGGGGCTTTCCCATGCCACCACTGACCCACCGCAATCACGATCCGTTTCGGGCCCCAAGCCGTGCGCACTGGCCGCAGCCATTTTCACCCGCAGGAGACCTCACATGCAGGCATTCACCGAATGATCCGTCCGCTTCTTGACCGCATCTATAACGCCGCTCTGTTTGCGTCATGCGCGGCGATGGTGGCCATCGCGCTGATGGTGCTGTTTCAGGTGCTGGGGCGGGTGATTGACCGGGGGGTGATGATGGCGGGGGGCGCTCGGATCGGGCTGGCCATTCCGTCGCTGGCGGAGATCGCGGGGGCGCTGTTTGTGGCTTCGGCCACGCTGGCGCTGCCGGCCACGCTGAAACAGGCGCGGCATGTGCGGGTCAGCTTTGCCAGCCGGATCGGCGGGGTGCCGGGCCGTGTGATCCTGATCGCGATGATGCTGGCCGCAATCGCTCTGGCGGGGTTCGCGACCTGGCATATGGCGATGCTGGCGATGGATTCCTGGCAGTATAACTCGGTCTCTTATGGCAGGGTCAAGATCCCGCTCTGGCTGCCGCAAACCGCGATGGCGGTGGGTTTTGGCCTGCTGCTGGTCGCGCTGATCGATGAGGTCGTGCTTGCGCTGAGCGGCCACGCGCCCGCTTTTCGCATCGCCGAAGACGCCCGCGCGGGCGACGATATTCACGAATAGGGGCGGATCATGGAGCTGGGTATCCTGTCGCTGATCCTTGTCGCGGTGCTGTTCGGGCTGCTGCTCTCGGGGCTGTGGGTCGGCTTTGCGCTGATGGGTGTGGGCCTTGTCGCGATGGAGCTGGCCACGCCCGCGCCCGCGGGCACGGTCTTTGCAACGCGGGTCTGGGGCGGGCTGAACTCGTGGGATCTGACCGCGTTGCCGATGTTCATCTGGATGGGCGAGATCCTGTTCCGCTCGCGCATTTCGTCGGA
>JAUNTZ010000049.1 GCA_030538425.1 Paracoccus sp. (in: a-proteobacteria)
CCAGTTCGGCGGTGTCGGCGTCGATGGTCTGGTTCATGCTGACCATCATGCCCATCTTCATCAGCGACTTGACCACATCGGCGGCGCGTTCGGCCATCCGGTTGGCCAGCTCACTGACCACGATCGCCTCGGGCAGCTGCACGTCGCGGACCTGCTTTTCAGCGCGGTTCGCGCCGCCCATCGCCTTTTGGCGGGCCTTTTCCTGCTTGCGCTTCATCGCGGCCAGACTGCGCTGACGCCCGCCTTCGCCGTCAAGCGCGGCATTCACGGTCAGCTTGCCGGAACGGCGGCCTTCGCGGTCGCCCGCGCGGTTGCGCGAATCGCGGTCGTCGGGGCGCGAATCACGTTCGCGGTCGGTGCGGGCAGGACGCGCGGTCACACCCTTGGTCTCAGCCCGGGCCGCAGCAGCCTGAGCCGCCGCCGCATCAACCGGCGCGGCGGGCTTGTCAGCCCCGGCAGGCTTGCGGACCTCTTCTTTCTTCTGGGCGCGCAGGCGGGCCTCTTCGGCCTTGCGGGCGTCCTCTTCTTCCTTGGCGCGCAGGGCCTCTTCGCGTTCGCGGTCCTCACGCTCCTTGGCCTCAGCCTCGGCGCGGCGGCGTTCGCGTTCTTCCTCGCGGGCCTTTTCCTCAGCGGCGCGGGCTGCGGCCTCTTCGGCCTCACGCGCCTTGGCGGCGGCCAGAGCCTTGAGACGACGCTCCATTTCCGCGTCCGAGATCCCGGCCGGGCGCTTGGTCGAGGCCGCAACCGCCTTGGCGGCAGCGGTGATGCGCGGCTTGTCGCCGGTCGCGGCTGCGCCGCCGGTGCTTGCGGCGGCGCCGGGTTTCGGCACGACCACACGCTTGCGCTTGGTTTCCACGACCACGCTTTTCGTGCGGCCATGGCTAAAGCTCTGCTTGACCTGACCCGAGCGGCCGCCGCCAAGTCCCAGTGGTTTTTTGCCGTCTTTATCGCTCATCTGCGTCTTGTTCCTTCCCGGCCCGAATGGCCGATTGCCCCCGCAGGCCGTTCAACCTGCCGGCGTCGCGTATGATTTTATCTGCCAGCCCGCCCTTGGAAAGCGCGCTGTGTATGACATGATCCCGCCCGAAAGCCAAACCCAATTCTGATGCGGTCAGGCAGCCGAACCATCGCGCCCCTTCGGGCGTCCACAGCTTGCCCTTGCCGCGTTCCGACCCGTCCGAGGCCTGAAGCAGCACCCGCACATTGCCCCGGCCCAGCCAGTCCTTGACCTTTTCGAACCCGGCCACCGCCGCGCCCGATTTGCGGGCAAGCGAGACCAGTTCGATCACCCGTTTCGCCAGCCCCGCCTCGATAAGCAGGGCCAGATCCTCAGGCGCCCGAGCCTGCGCCCGCGCACCCCGTGAAAACAGCCCCTTGGCCGCCGCGCGCTCGATCTCTGCGCGGCCTGCGGTCAGCCAGAAGCCGCGACCGGGCAGCTTTTCGGCCAGATCCGGCACAACGACGCCATCCGGCCCCAGAACAAAGCGGATCAGCCCCGCCTTGGGCTGGCTTTGGCCGGTGACAAGACAGCGCCGTTCCGCGCCGTCTTTGTCCTTGATGCGTCCGCCCCGGCTCATCGCGCGGTCCGGGGCGTCAGGCCCCGGCCTCCTCAGTGCTGTCTTCCTCGGCTTCTTCCAGCTCGTCGATATCGACCCAGCCAAGGCTGACGCGGGCGGTCATGACCAGAGCCTGCGCATCCTCAAGCGAGACGCCGAAGGGTTCAAGCAAGCCGTCATCCTTGACGCGCTGACCGTCAACCGTGGTCCAGCCCCCGGCCAGTTCCCAATCGGCGCAGGTGGCGAAATCTTCCAGCGTTTTCACGCCGTCTTTCGCCAATGCCTCAATCATCTGGGGGGTCAGCCCCTCAAATTCAACAAGGCTGTCCTCAACCCCAAGCGCACGGGCGTTTTCCATCGCCTCACGGTTGGCGGCCTCCAGCACGTCGCGGGCGCGGGCCTGCAACTCGTCGGCGGTGGCCTCATCCACGCCTTCAATCGACAAAAGCTCGTCCTGATCGACATAAGCGACCTCTTCGAGATTGGTAAAGCCCTCGGCCACCAGAAGCTGGGCGAAGAATTCGTCCAGATCCAGCTTGTCCATGAACAGCTTGGTGCGGGTGTTGAACTCGGCCTGACGGCGTTTGGATTCCTCTTCCTCGGTCAGGATGTCGATATCAAGCCCGGTCAGCTGGCTGGCCAGACGCACGTTCTGGCCGCGCCGCCCGATGGCCAGCGACAACTGTTCCTCAGGCACGACCACCTCAATGCGCGAGGCGTCCTCATCGACCACGACCTTGCTGACCTCGGCGGGTTGCAGCGCGTTGACAAGGAAGGTCGCCTGGTCCTCGTTCCACGGAATGATGTCGATCTTTTCGCCCTGCAACTCGCCCACCACGGCCTGCACGCGCGAGCCGCGCATACCGACGCAGGCGCCGACCGGATCAATCGAGTTGTCGTAAGAGATCACCGCGATCTTGGCGCGCGAGCCGGGGTCACGGGCCACGGCCTTGATCTCAATGACGCCCTCGTAAATCTCAGGCACTTCCATCTTGAACAGTTCGGCCATGAACTGAGGATCGGTGCGCGACAGGAAGATCTGCGGCCCGCGCGTCTCGCGGCGCACGTCTTTGACATAGGCGCGGATGCGGTCGTTCGGGTGATAGGATTCGCGGCCGATCTTCTCGGTGCGGCGCAGGATGGCCTCACCCCGGCCCACATCGACGATGATATTGCCGTATTCCTCGCGCTTGACGACGCCGTTGATGATGGTGCCGGCGCGGTCCTTGAACTCTTCATACTGGCGGTCACGTTCAGCCTCGCGGACGCGCTGAAGGATCACCTGCTTGGCCGATTGCGCGGCGATGCGGCCCAGTTCGACCGGCGGCACCTGTTCCTGATAAACGTCACCGATCTGCGGGCCACCGGCGAAATCCTCGATCTTCTCGCCTTCGCGGGTCCAGTAGTTCGCAGGGTCTTTCGATGTCTCGAAATAGGGGCGGGCCTGTTCGGCGGTGAACTCGGCCTGATAGTTTTCAAGCACGTCCTCATCGACGACGGTGCGGACGCGGGTAAAGGTGGCGTTGCCGTTCTTGCGGTTGATATGGACGCGGATGTCCATTTCCGCGCCGTAACGCGACTTGGCCGCACGGGCGAGGGAATCCTCCATCGCCTCGATCACCAGATCGGGTTCGATCATCTTCTCGCGCGCCACCGCCTCGGCGGTCTGCAACAGTTCGAGTTGGTTGGCAGAGGTGATTGCCATCGCTTACTCCTTTTCGGCGGCACCGCCGTCTTCGGTTTCGATTTCGTCAAATGCGGTCTCGTCCAGATTGTCGATCTCGACCCCCGCTTCTTTCTTCTGGCGCAGCATTTCCGCGATCAGATCATCGGTCAGCACCAGTTTGGCATCCGACAGCCAGTCAAAGTTCAGCCCGATGGTCTGGGTTTCGCCCGCCACGTCGATATTGATCAGCACGTCGTCGCCCTCGACCCCGGCCAACACGCCCTTGAAGCGTTTGCGCCCGTCGATCTGCTGATTGGTTTCCAGCCGGACCTCATAGCCTTCGAAGGTCTGAAAATCCTTGAGCCGGGTCAGCGGCCGGTCGATGCCGGGGCTGGAGACCTCAAGGTGGTAATTATCCTCAATCGGATCTTCGACATCGAGGGTCGCGGAAATGGCGGTCGAGATCTCGGCGCAGTCATCGACATTGATCCCGCCCTCGGGGCGGTCGGCCATGATCTGAAGCGTCGCGGTCTTGCCGCCTTGCAGGCGCAGGCGGACCAGTTCGAAGCCCATATCCTCGATCACCGGGGTGATGATCTCAGCCAGGCGGCGGTCAATCGCGGTCCGTGCAATCAGGTCGTTGGACATGAAAACGTCCTTTCATAACAAAAACGGGCCTCAGCGGCCCGTGCATTCCGTCCGGTGGCGCAGGTTGTGGAGGCCCGCACCGCTGTTGATCCGCATATAGACCGGCCCCGCAATGATTGCAAGCCCTGCGCGGTGGGGCAGTCAGGGTGAGTATTTGGGCACAGAAGAAGGCATCATGCGGGGCTTTGAGCCGATGTCTTTTGTCCAACAAATATCCCCGCCGGAGGCCCCTCAGCCGCCGCTCAAGCGGAGAAGCGCGGCATCCAGAGGTGCCCAATCGTCCAGATCCAGCCGGACCGGCAGGGCCAGGACATGCGGGCGGAACTCGGGCGGCAGGCGCACGGCGTCCTTTTCGGTGGTCACAAGCTGTGCGCCCAAGGCCCGCGCCTCGGATAAAAGGCGGCCAAGCAGGGCGGCGGTAAAGGGTTGGTGGTCGTCCAGAGCCTCGGCCCGGGCCAGATCGGCGCCAAGCGCGCGCAGGGTCAGGAAGAATTTTTCGGGATGCCCGATCCCCGCGAAAGCCAGCACGCGATGGCCCCGCCAGTCGATCCCGGTTTGCAGCACATGCAGCGCGCCGCGCAAATGGGTCACGCCCGCGATAGCCTGCCCCCAGTCCTGCGCAAAGCCGTCCTGCGCGCGCGGCTGGCCGATCGACAGCACGAAATCGGCCCGGGCCAGCCCGGCTGGCACAGGTTCACGCAGCGGCCCGGCAGGCAGGCACAGCCCGTTGCCGAAACCGCGCTGTGCATCGACCACGACGATATCCAGATCATGCCGCAGCCCCGCATCCTGAAACCCGTCATCCAGCAGGATCAGCCCGGCCCCTTCGGCCCGCGCCGCCGCCACGCCCGCCGCGCGGTCATCGGCCACCCAGACCGGCGCAAAGGCCGACATCAGCAAGGGCTCATCGCCCACTTGGCCCGCCTGATGCTGTCGTTCATCGACGCGCAGCGGGCCTTTTTCGGTGCCGCCATAGCCCCGGCTGACGATATGGACGGCCACGCCGCGCCCCTGCAAACGCTGCGCCAGAGCAATCACCGTGGGCGTCTTGCCGGTGCCGCCCGCGTTGATATTGCCGATGCAGACCACAGGCACGCCCGCCTCAGCCCGCGCCCCCGCCGAGAGCCGCCGCGCGGTGGCACGCGCATAGATCGCGCCCAGAGGTTGCAGCAGGCGCGCGGCCAATGCGGGCGGGCGCTGATACCAGAAGGCGGGGGCGCGGCGCAGGCTCATGCGGCTGTCTCCTCTATGCCGCGCAGGGCGGCCTTGACGACGATGGCGATGCGGGCGGCGACGCCCGCGCCGCCGGTCGAGACCGCCCAGGCATTCGCGGCCAGTTCCGCCGCCTGATCGGGACCGAACAGATCGGACACCGCCTGCGCGAGCCCCGCCGCATCGCTCACCCGCCGCGCCGCACCCGCGCCGTCAAGCTGTTGCCATTCTGCCGGATGGGCGGCGGTATCCGGCCCGTGGATGATAGCCGAGCCAAGCGCCGCAGGCTCAAACGGATGGCGCGCGGCGGCCCCGTTTGCGTCAAGCGTGCCCCCCATGAACGCCACCGGCGCCAGCCGATAGAACAGCCCCAGCTCAGCCGGATCGTCGCACAGATAAACATTCACCTCGGGCGTCGTGTCTTCGTCCAGCGCACGCTGCGCGACGATCAGCCCGGCCTCTTCCATCCGCGCGGCCATGGCGTCATGCCCCGCAGGGTCGGCAGGCAGCGCCAGCAAAAGCGCGCGGTGGCTATAGGACAGGGCGGCCAGATGGGCCTCGGTGACGGCCTGTTCCTCGCCCGGGGTAAAGCAGGCCGCCAGCCAGATATCGCGAGCCACCATCGCCTCGGTCAGCGCCTCGCGCTCGGCCTCAAGATAGCGCAGCGGGTCGCGCATCTGGGTAATCGGGCCGCTGACCTCGATGCGGTCGTCATCGGCACCAAGCGCCAGCATCGCCTTTCGGCTGGCCGGATCGGTGACCAGAATGCGGGTCAGCCGCGACATCACCGCGCGGCTGGCGGGGCTGGGCCATGGCAGCAGGCGGCGGGGCGGTGGCGGCAGGCGGGCCTCGGCCATGATCACGGGGATCTGGCGGTCATGCGCGGCCTCGATCAGCCGCGCGGGCAGGTCCGGCCCGATCATCAACAGCGCCGCCGGGCGTAGCGCGTCCAGATGCGCGGCGGCGGCGGGCGCGGTATCGGGCGGCTCGGCAATGGTCGCGGCTGTCACCGCCCGCCCGCGCGGGATCGCGGGCAGGGTGCAGGCCGTCCCACCCGCGCAGGACAACGCGACCCGAAACCCCTGCCTGCGCAGCGCGCCCAAGAGTTGCAGCACCGCCGCAGGCGGCGCGCCGCCTTCCGTCGCGGGGCAAAACCCCGCCCCGGCCCGCAGCCAGATCAGCGGAGCGTCACCCGGCGGCAGATCGAAGGCGGGCGCAGGTTGCGCGGGCGCCTCACCCTTCAGCCAGCCAAGCCAGCCGCCCGCCATGGCTCAGACGCCAAGCTCGGCGGTCGGGCTTGTCTCGCGGGTCTCATCCATGAGGCGATGGAGATGGGCGATGAAATAGCGGGTCTGCGCGCTGTCAACGGTGCGCTGCGCGGCGGCTTTCCAGGCCGTATAGGCGGATTGGTAATCGGGAAAAACGCCCACGACATCGACCTTGGACGTGTCGCGGAACTCGGAGCCTTGCAGATCGACAAGCTCACCGCCAAAGACAAGGTGCAGCCTCTGGGTCATATTGGGCCTCATATGTTCAGGATGCGCCTTGGCGCGAATGGCGCGACCGTAGCGCCCTGCGCGGGCGGGCGCAATCGCTGCGCGGGCCGTGCTGTTTAACCCGCGATGGCACGGGCAATCAGCGCGGGCGCGCGGGCATCGGTGCCCACCGGCGGCAGGCGCAGCCCCGCAAAGCCCGCCTTGTCCAGAGCCTTGGGGATGTCGTCGGTGACATGCTCGGCCGAGGTCGCAAAGAATGGCAGGCAGATCGCATCGGGCCCAAGATCGCGGGCCTGATCGGCGACGAAGGGCGCTTCCTCGATAAAGGCGGTGACGACGCGGCCCAGATGCGGGGCGAGCTTCGCGGCCATCTCATTGGCCCCATTGGCCGAGCCCCGCGCCCGCTGCGAGCCATGCGCGACCAGCAGCAACACGGCATTTTCGGGGGCGGCCTTCTCCACAATAGCGCGGCACAGATCGGGCAGGGCGGGGTCGAGCCCGAAGGGCGGCAGGATCTGCGGCCGGACGGCCCCCGCGCGCTCCAGCCTGCGCGGCAGCTCAGAGCCCGTGAACCACCCCGCCGCCATGAACATCGGATAGATCACCGCCCCGTCCCCCGCCGCCGCAACCGCCCGGCGAAGCGCGGCGTCATCGGCAAGGGTCGCGCCATGGATGCGCCAGTCGGGCAGCAGCGCGGCAACCTGAGCAGCCAGAGCCTCGATGGCGGCTTGCTGCGGTGCCGGGTCCGAGGGCTGGCCGTGGGCGATGATGATGGCGTGGCGGGGCATAACGGTTCCTGGCTGCGCCGGGCGAGGTTAATCGATGCGGTGGGGTTTGGCGATAGGGGCGCGAGGTGGGCGGAGGTTGTTGTGGCTGGCGGTGTGGGACGGTGAAGGGCGAGCTGGGCGAGCGGGTGTTGTTATGGGTGTGGGCGTGAAGAAGAGTTGCAAAGGGGCGAGGCGCCGCGCGCTGAGCCGGCGCATCGCTGTGGTTATCGTTATGGCGTGGCGCCGAAGGGCGGCTTACGGGCTTGCAAGCGCAGAAAAGGTCCGAGGCGCAGGCAGACCCGAACGTGATATTCCCCGCCATCGCCCCACCCGGATAAGCGCCCTCATGCGGACGGCGCTGAACTGCGGGTGATTTTTAGACGGTCTGCTTCCATTGCGGGCAGCGGGCGGGCTTGCTGCACTGCTCGGCAAAAAGTCCCTCACCACGCGCGGAGGAGAGCCGCAAGGATTTGGCTGAAGACTGCTTGCACCCTTTCACCGCCTCGGCGCCGGTTTACCAAGCATCGCCGTCACTGCTCTATTCCGAGGCAAGGATGCTCGTCGCTCGTCCAAGAAAGCACCCGCAAACCCCCCCATCTCGCGCCCGTGCGACGCGCGGCTGCGCATCTCGGAAGGCCCTCGCCGGATGTGATCCCTGCTTGCTCCTCGCACCGACCTGCGGCCTGCGCCCCTCACATCGCCCGACAGGCCCCCGCGTCAACGTGGAGTGAGCGGCGGCGAATGTGACCGGGGATGCGCCACTGCGCCTTGCCCTACGCCCGGCATGGCCTGCGCCCCCGACCTAGGCCCCCCGCGAACTGTCCCCAGCGAGTTCGAGAGGGAGATACGCACCTGCGCCTTGCCGCGTCGAGTGCCTAGGCCGATGGGAAACCTTGGTCAGTAGGGTGCGCCTTTCCGCTCACACTCGTGAAGCGCCCAGTTTGGGCTGTGAGCGGCCATGCTGGCCTTAATGCCGCGCAACTGCATGGACCGCGCCCCCTAAGCCCCCTCGCCTCGCCCGAACGACCGAGCGGAGTGTCTCCGGCGGATTTGAACGTCGTCTGGGGCATATGCCCTGCACCGGGCCCGTGCCGGAATGTGCCGTTCAAACCTGTTCCGGCTTTTGGCTGCTGGAAGGCGCCGCGTGACGCACGAGCGCGTGAAGCGTGGGGGCGCAGCAGGGAGGCTGCGGGAGGGTTCGAGACCGCTTAGGAGGGCGTGGGCCTCGCCGCCCTTGACGTCGCCCGACTGGCCCGGTGCCGCCTGGAATTTGCTATGGCGACTTGGGCGGAGGATGCGGCACGACGCATTGCCTTGTGCTGTCGCGCGGGCCGTGCCCCGGACCCTGACGGTCTCCCACACTTGCGAGAAGGGCCGCCCCTGACCTCGCGCTTATGGCTCGGCGCGACCGTCTGGATAATCCTCAGAGAGTTCTAACGAGAATGCGCACCCGCATAGACCGCCCCACCCCACCCTGCGACCATAACACCCGTTGACCATCCCCGCCCCTTGCGTATCCCTTCGCGGGTCACGGCAGTCGCAAGGGGCGGATCATGGGCGGTTGGAGCGAGATGGCCTGCGCGTTTGCGCTGTTTCTGGCGGCGCATGTGATCCCGGCCATGCCGCGTCTGCGCGGGCCGCTGATCGGGGCGCTTGGCCGGGCGGGCTATCTGGCGGGGTTCAGTTTGGTGTCGCTTGGGCTGCTTTACTGGCTTTTGATGGCGGCGGGGCGGGCGCCTTATGTCGGGCTCTGGCCGCCCGCGATCTGGCAGCGTTGGGTGGTCAATCTGGCCATGCCTGCCGCGATTCTGCTGACCGTGTTCGGCACCGCCGCGCCCAACCCCTTTGGCGTGGGCGGGCAAGAGCGCGGCTTTGACCCCGACCGGCCCGGCATTGTCGGGGTCACGCGGCACCCGCTGATGTGGGCCTTTGCGCTCTGGGCCGGGGCGCATCTGCTGGCGAACGGAGATCTTGCCCATGCGATTCTGTTCGGCGCGATGCTGATCTTCGCGCTGAGCGGCATTGCCGCAGCCGAGGCCCGCGCCCGCCGCCAGCCGGGTTTTGCCATGGCCGCGCGGCGCAGCTCTCTGATCCCGCTGGCGGCGTTGATCACCGGGCGGTGGCGGCCCGCCGCGCTGCCCTCGGGGCGCAGGATGGCCATTGCGGTGGCGGTGTGGCTGGGTTTGCTGGCGCTTCACCCGTCGCTGATCGGGGTCTCGCCCTTGCCCTAAAAACCAAAGCCCTCGGGCAGATCGGCGCGCCCGGTCAGGATCAGATCGGCGGCCAGCTCGCCCATCAGCGGGGCCATGCCAAAGCCGATCTTGAAGCCGCCATTGACCACGATATGACCCGCCCGGCCCGGCCATGGGCCGATCAGCGGCCCGCGTGAGCGGGCACGGGGGCGCAGCCCCGCCCATCGGTCGATCACCGGCGCATCGGCGAGTTCCGGGCAGATGTCGCGGGCGCGCGCGATGATCGCCTCAAGCCCCTCATCCGTGCCGCGCGCATCCACATAATCGCGTTCCGAGGTCGAGCCAACCGCCACCGTCCCGTCGCCATGTGGCACGATATGCAGCCCGCCCGCAAAGACCTGCGGTGCGGAACCGCAGGCATGGGACAACAGCGCCGATTGCCCCTTGATGCCGCGCCCGACCTCATAGCCCAGTTCCGCCGTCAGCCGGTCCAGCCCCGCCGCGCCGCAGGCCCAGATGGCGGGCGCGGAGATGTCCTCGACCGATTGGCCGGTCTCGATCTGCCCGCCCTTTGCCACAATCGCGGCGGCCAAGGCCGCCATCGCCGCGCGCGGGGCCAGCCGCGCTGTCAGATCGTCGCAGAGATACCAGCCGGACGGGCTGTCGGCGCTCAGGCCATCGGGCGTCCGGGTCAGCCACATCGAGCGGCCCTCCGGCCAGTGTCGCGCCGCGCCCTCGATCCGGGCGCGGGCCAGATCCAGCCCGCCCTCACCCACCGGCTGGACGCGTCCGGTCCGCGCATAAAGCGGGTTGCGCCCCGAGACCTGCGCCACCTCGTCCCAGAACGCGGCCTGCGCCATCAGGCTGCCAAGCTGCGCCTGTTTCTTGGCGTTCCACCTCTCGGGGCTGTGCGGCGCAAGCGCGCCCACCGTGCCGCCGCTTGCGCCCGAGGCGACGGCGCGGGCCTCGATGATGCGCACGGACGCGCCGCGCCGGATCAGCGCCCAGGCCGTCGCAAGCCCCGCAATCCCCGCGCCGATCACCTTGATCTGAGCCCTTGTCATTCCCGCGCCTTTCTGCACCACTAGACAAGTCAAGGAGTTATCGCGAATGACAGATCAGGACCAGAGCGCAAGGCTGACCTGGAAGGCGGGCGATATTCCCGTCTCGACCCGGTTTGATGACCCCTATTTCAGCCTGCGCGGTGGTCTTGACGAAACCCGGCATGTGTTCTTGCAGGGCAATGACCTGCCCGACCGGCTTTGGCCCGGTTTTCATGTCGCCGAGCTGGGCTTTGGCACCGGGCTGAACCTGATGGCGCTTGCGCAGGTGGCGACGGTGCCGCTGCGCTTCACCAGCTTTGAGGCCTTCCCGATGACCGCCGAAGAGATGGAGCGCGCCCATCGCGCCTTTCCCGAACTGGCGGATCTGGCCCGCGAATTGCGCAAGGCGGTGGCGCGGGATGCGCGCAGCTTTCGGCTGGGTCTGGTCGAGGTCGGGCTGATGATCGGTGACGCCCGCCGGACCCTGCCCGAATGGGACGGGCAGGCCGATGCGTGGTTTCTGGACGGCTTCTCACCTGCGCGGAACCCTGAGCTGTGGTCGGAAGAGATGATGGGTGAGGTCGGACGCCACACCGCGCCGGGCGGCAGTTTCGCGACCTATACCGCCGCAGGCCATGTGCGCCGCGCGCTTGAGCAGGCGGGGTTTGAGGTGAGCCGCCTGCCCGGATTTGGCGGCAAGCGCCATATGAGCCGGGGCGTGAGGCACCGGGTTGCCCCTGCGGCGGCGCTGTCCGGGATGGCGCCCGCAGGGCTGGACATTTGCGCCCCCACGGGCTTCGGTAGCGACCGAAGCAAACGAGATCGGGCAGGGGGATAATCAGCATGGATCTGGGCATCAGGGGCAAGCGCGCATTGGTCTGCGCCGCATCAAAAGGGCTTGGGCGGGGCTGCGCCGAGGCATTGGCGGCCGAAGGGGTTGATCTGGTCATCAACGCGCGCGGCGCCGATGCGCTGAACCGCACCGCCGAACAGATCGCCGCCGCCCATGGCGTGCAGGTCGTGCCGGTCGCCGCCGATATCACCACGCGTGAGGGCCGCGCTGCGGTGCTGGAGGCCTTGGGCGGCCATGCCGATATTCTGGTCAACAATGCAGGCGGCCCGCCGCCGGGCAACTGGCGCGACTGGAGCCGAGATGATTTCATCCGCGCCATCGACGCCAATATGCTGACCGCGATTGCGCTGATGCAGGCGCTTGTGCCGGGCATGTGTGACCGGGGCTGGGGGCGGGTGGTGAATATCACCTCGGCCGCGGTGCGCTCGCCCATCGGGGTGCTTGGGCTGTCGAACACGGCGCGGGCCGGGCTGACCGGCTTTGTCGCGGGGATCAGCCGCGATGTGGCCAAGGACGGCGTGGCGATCAACAACCTGCTGCCCGGCATCCATGCCACCGACCGCGCCGATTCGCTGGATGGCGGCGTGGCGCAGACGCAGGGCATCACCGTCGAAGAGGCCCGAGCCCAGCGCCAGGCAACGATCCCCACCCGCGACTACGGCCGCGCCGAGGATTTCGGCGCCGCCTGCGCGTTCCTGTGCAGCGATCAGGCGAGGTTCATCATCGGGCAGAACGTGCTGCTGGATGGCGGCGCGTTGAACGTGACGATCTGAGGCGGGGCTTGGTGCTGGCTGCGCGTTGCGCCCGGCTTGCACAGCCGGGCCGCACGCGAGGGGATTGCCTTTGTTCATGCCCACCCTCAGCGGCTGGCGACAGTCCCCGCCCGCCGCCGCTGCGCGCGCATGACATCACCGTCAATCACCCGCGCACAACGGCAAGCGACGATCCCCCCCGCCTTGCACAGCCCGCCGCCGCCTGATAGCTGAGACGCGATTTCCGACCAAATCCATCGGAGTTCCGCTTGGACGCGACCCCGCAATTTGACGCTCTGCCCCCTCGGCTTGAGGTGCATGACCTGATGCGCCATTTTGGCGGGCGCGCGGTGGTGGATGAGGTCTGTTTCTCGGTCAGGCCGGGTGAGGTGGCTTGCCTGCTGGGCCCCTCGGGCTGCGGCAAATCGACCACGCTGCGGATCATCGCAGGCGTGGATATGCAGGATAGCGGGACGATCCATGTCGATGGCAAGCTGGTCTGCGACACCGTGTTCCGCATCCCGCCCGAGCGCCGCCAGATCGGCATGATGTTTCAGGATTTCGCGCTGTTCCCGCATCTGTCCGTGGCCGATAACGTGGGTTTCGGCCTCAAAGGTGGGGCGCGGGCCAATGCGGCGCGGGTGGATGAGCTGCTGTCCCGCGTGCGCCTGTCCCATCACCGCGACAGCTACCCCCATGCGCTTTCGGGGGGTGAGCAACAGCGCGTCGCGCTTGCCCGCGCGCTTGCGCCGCGCCCGCGCGTGATGCTGATGGATGAGCCGTTTTCGGGGCTGGATGAACGGCTGCGCGACGGTATCCGCGACGATACGCTGGCGCTTCTGAAAGAGGAAGGCACCGCCGTTCTGCTTGTCACCCATGACCCGCAAGAGGCGATGCGCATGGCCGACCAGATCCTGCTGATGCGCGAGGGCCGGATCGTGCAGCGCGGCGCGCCCTACAATATCTACAACGCCCCTGTGGATCGCGCGGCGGCGGCGTTTTTCTCGGATATCAACGTGATTGCGGGGCAGGTGCAGGGCGCGCTGACGCAGACGCCCTTTGGTGAGTTTCTGACCCCCGGCCTGCCCGACGGCACGCCGGTCGATATCGTCATCCGCCCGCAGCATCTCAAGATCGAGTTCGACCGCAACGGCCATGGCCCCGCGCCGACCCCCGCCAATGGCACCGCTGCGCATGGCGTGGTCGAGAGGGCGCGGTTTTTGGGCCGCGAATCGCTGGTTGAGTTCCGTATGGATCATGACGGCAGCCTGCTGACGGCCTCGGTCCCCAACGTGTTTCTGCCGAAGCCGGGGCGGCCGATGTGGCTGATGCTGCGCCGCGACCGGGCCTTCGTGTTTCCCTCGGCGGCCCGCGCGCCATAAACCAGAGCCGCAGATTTCCCTTGCGAGAATCTGCCCGCGCGGCTACGCCCAATCTCGGAACACGGGAGACACTGGCGCAAGTCAGGGCCGAAGGAGCAACCGCCCCGGTAAACTCTCAGGCAAAAAGACCGTTTCCGCATAGACTCTGAAGAGAGGCGCGCCGCGCCCGCCGAAGGATAACGATCTCAGGCGCCCCAAGCTGCGGGGCAGGGACAGAGGGGGCATTGAACCGCGTCGCAAGGCGCAAAGGGGGAATGCCGTGACCAATACTGAAACCGCGCTGCGGCGCACGCCGCTTTATGATCTCAACGTCGAGCTGGGCGGCAAGATGGTGCCCTTCGCAGGCTGGGAAATGCCGGTGCAGTTCAAGCCCGGCGTGATGGCCGAGCATCTGCACACACGCGCCCATGCCGGGCTGTTCGATGTCAGCCATATGGGGCAGGTTCTGCTGCGCGCGCCCTCGGGGCGGGCCGAGGATGCGGCGGCGGCTTTGGAAACCCTTGTTCCCGCCAACCTGATCGGGCTGGCCCCCTGGCGGCAGCGTTACGGGATTTTCACCGATGCCGATTGCGGGGTGATGGACGATCTGATGATCGCCAATCGTGAGGATCACCTGTATCTGGTCGTCAATGCGGGCTGCGCCGAACAGGACATCGCCCATCTGCAAACGCTTGAGGGCGTCACGGTTGAGCCGGTGACGGACCGCGCGCTGCTTGCGCTGCAAGGGCCGAAGGCTGAGGCGGTGCTGGCCGCGCTGATCCCCGGCGTGGCACCGATGAAGTTCATGGATATTGCGGTGCTGGACTGGCAGGGCCATGAGATGTGGGTCTCGCGTTCGGGCTATACCGGCGAGGACGGGTTCGAGATCTCGGTGCCCGATGCCGTCGCCGTCGATTTTGCCCGCGCCCTGCTGGCGGATGAGGTGGTCGCGCCGATCGGTCTGGGCGCGCGCGACTCGCTGCGGCTTGAGGCGGGGATGCCGCTTTACGGCCACGACATGGACCTTGACACCAGCCCCGCCGAAGCCGGTCTGGCCTGGTCGATCCCCAAGATCCGCCGCTTGGATGGCGCTCGCGCGGGCGGTTTCCCCGGTGCGCAGGGCGTTCTGGCCGAGCTGGCCGAAGGCCCCGCCCGCATCCGCACCGGCCTGCGCCCCGAGGGCCGCGCGCCGATCCGCGAAGGCGTCGAGATATACGCGACTGAGACCGGCGGTGAGCCGATTGGCCGGGTCTGCTCGGGCGGATTTGGCCCGACTGTGGGCGGCCCCATCGCGATGGCGATCCTGCCCTCGGATCTGGAAAACGGTGAGCGTGTCTTCGCCGAATTGCGCGGCAAGCGGATGCCGGTCACACTGACCGCGCTGCCCTTTGTTCAACCCTCTTACAAACGCTGAAGGATGGCCCAATGCTGAAATATACCGAAGATCACGAATGGCTGAAACTCGATGGCGATGAGGTCGTCGTGGGCATTACCGCCCATGCCAGCGAACAACTGGGCGACGTGGTATTCGTCGAACTGCCCGAGGTTGGCCGAGAGGTCGAGGCGGGCGAAGAGATCGTGGTGATCGAATCGGTCAAGGCCGCATCCGACATCGTGGCCCCCATCGCGGGCACCATCACGGCGGTGAATGACGAACTGGCCGACAATCCGGGCGCGGTGAATGACGACGCGCTTGCCGCGTGGTTCTTCCGCATCAAGCCCGCCTCGGGCGGCATCGACGGCTTCATGGATGAGGCCGCCTATAATGAAATGATCGGCTAATCTTTAACGTTGCCGGGGGGCTGTCTGCCCCCCGTCCCTGCGGGACTCCCCCCGAGGATATTTCGGGACAAAAGACCGCCATTGCCTTTTGCTGACAGGACGCCGCCATGAGCCGTTGGAACCCCACCGATTACAACCCCGACGATTTCGCCAATCGCCGCCATATC
>JAUNTZ010000050.1 GCA_030538425.1 Paracoccus sp. (in: a-proteobacteria)
AGCACCATCGGGATGATCAGCACATCGGGCGGGATCGGGAAGAACGAGCTTTCGATGAAGGCCACCGCAAACAGCGCCCATATCGCGTGACGGTGCGAGGCAAGCCCCATCGTCCAGTCATAGAGTCGGCGCAGCATGATGTCCTCTTGTCGTCCTGTCGCGCGTCTCTTGACCGCAGCGGCGGGAACCGTCAAGCCTGATACGAGTTAAGGGCTTGAACGGCGGCGCTTTGTCGCCATTGGGGGCATCATATGGATTGGCGGGGACAGCGGCGCAGCCGCAATGTCGAGGATCGGCGCGGAATGGGCGCCGCAGGTGCGGGCGGGCTTGGTATTGCTGGCACATTGGCGGTTCTGGCCTTTGGCTATTTCTTCGGCGTGGATATCTCGCCTCTGGTTGGCGGGATGCAGCAGCAGACCGGCACCACCCAGCAACGCGACCTGACCGCCGCCGAACGTGAGATCGGCGACTTCGTCTCGGTCATTCTGGCGGATACCGAACAGGTCTATCACGACATTCTCCCGCGTGAGGCGGGCGTGCAGTATCGCGAACCGACGCTGGTCCTGTTTTCCGGCGCGGTGCAATCGGCCTGCGGCGGCGCGTCCTCGGCGATGGGGCCGTTCTATTGCCCGGCCGATCAGCGGGTCTATCTGGATACCGATTTCTTTCAGGTCATGGAACAGCGCATGAATGCCGGGGGTGAGCTGGCCGCCGCCTACGTCATCGCGCATGAGGTCGGCCACCATGTCCAGAACATCACCGGCACGCTTCCGGCGGTGAACCGGATGCGCAGCCAGTTGCCCGAGCGCGATTCGAACCGCATCTCGGTGCTGACCGAATTGCAGGCGGATTGCTATTCCGGGCTATGGGCGCGGCAGGCGGCGCAGCGGCTCTCGCTGACCCGTGAGGATGTGCGCGACGCGCTGAACGCGGCGGCGGCGGTGGGTGACGACGCGCTCCAATCCGCCTCACGCGGGACGGTGGTGCCCGACAGCTTCACCCATGGGTCGTCCGAGCAGCGCCAGGAATGGTTCATGCGCGGGATGCAGGAAGGTACGCTGGCCGCCTGCGACACCTTCGCGCAAGCGGGCCTGAACCTGCGCCGTTAAGGCTTGGGCTGACATGACCGGGGGCAGGCCGCGCGCCTGCCCTTTTGCGTTGAGGGGGGTGGTAGGCCCGGAGGGACTCGAACCCCCAACCAAGGCGTTATGAGCGCCCTGCTCTGACCATTGAGCTACAGGCCCGCCCTTGGTCGGCCTCAAGTAAAGCAGGCGGGCGCTTGGGGTCAAGCGCGGCTTGAGGTGGTGATGCCCGGCCGGGGTCGGGCGATGCAATGAGGTGGCGGGCTCTGCTCTGTTTCGGGCTGTTGGGTCTGGGCTTGTGGTTGTTGGCTTCGGCGGTTGACCCGGCGAGAGGGCGCCTTGGTCGCGATCGGCCTGCTTGCTGAGGGGATTGCTGCGGCGCTGAGTGGCATCTGTCTGGCCGCAACCGAGGGGCGGGTCGGGCAAGCGGAAAGCTGGCTTTACGCGCTGTTATTTGTCATGATTTCAAGGCTTTCCCTGTTCGCCGTGTTCTGGCTGCGGGGTTGATGGCGGGCGATGAACTGAGCGTATCAGAGGCGATTTATCTGGCGCTGATCATGGCGTCCTTCCCGATCCTGAACGTCACGTTTATCCCATTTTTGTTGGTGGTCTGGCTCGGCGTTGCTCTGGGGCAGCGCCTTGTGCGGGTGTTATGCTGGCCTTCAGCGCGGCGATGATGGCGTCGCAAAGGCAGGCCGCCAAGCCCGCAGCCGTGCAACGCTTGCGGAAAAACCCGCGCCTGGCCACAGCCGGATTGCCTGCGCGCGCCCGTTAAGCTATCGGGACGCAAAGCATGGGGGTTCGGATGAGCGATGGAAAGAACGGCCTGACCTACGCGGGTGCGGGGGTCGATATCGACGCGGGCAACGAACTGGTCGAGCGGATCAAGCCCGCCGCCGCCGCCACGAAACGGGCGGGCGTGATGGCGGGGCTTGGCGGGTTCGGCGCGCTGTTCGACCTGAAAGCGGCGGGCTATCAAGACCCGGTTCTGGTCGCCGCGACCGACGGGGTCGGCACCAAGCTGCGCATCGCCATCGACACCGGCAACCTTGACGGCGTGGGCATCGATCTTGTCGCGATGTGCGTCAATGATCTGGTCTGTCAGGGCGCAGAGCCCTTGTTTTTCCTTGACTATTTCGCGACCGGCAAGCTGTCGGTGGATGAGGCCGCGCGGGTCGTCACCGGCATTGCCGAGGGCTGCAAGCGCTCTGGCGCGGCGCTGATCGGGGGTGAGACCGCCGAGATGCCCGGCATGTATCACGACGGCGATTTCGATCTGGCCGGCTTCGCCGTGGGTGCGATGGAGCGCGGGACGGAGCTGCCCGCAGGCGTGGCCGCGGGCGACGTGCTGCTGGGGCTGGCCTCGGACGGGGTGCATTCGAACGGGTTTTCGCTGGTGCGCCGCGTGGCTGAGGCGGCGGGGCTGGGCTGGGACGATGCCGCGCCCTTTGGCGAGGGCTCGCTTGGCGATGCGCTGCTTGTGCCGACGCGGCTTTATGTCAAACCGGCATTGGCGGCGATCCGCGCGGGCGGGGTGCGGGGGCTTGCGCATATCACCGGCGGCGGGCTGACCGAGAACCTGCCGCGCATCCTGCCCGAGGGTCTGGGCGCCGAGATCGACCTTGGCGCATGGGGGCTGCCGCCGGTCTTTGGCTGGCTGCAACAGGCGGGCGGGATTGCCGATGCAGAGATGCTCAAGACCTTCAACGCGGGCATTGGCATGGTGGTGGTTGTCGCAGCCGCTCACGCCGATGCGGTCGAGGCGGTGTTGCAGGGCCACGGCGAGACCGTGTTCCGGCTGGGCCATGTGACCGAGGGGCAAGGCGTCACCTATCGCGGCGCGTGGTCGTGACGCGGGTCGCCATCCTGATCTCGGGCGGCGGCTCGAACATGGTGCGGCTGGTCGAATCGATGACCGGGGACCATCCCGCGCGGGCCGTTCTGGTCGGCTCGAACGACCCGCAGGCGGCGGGGCTGGAGCGCGCCCGCGCTTTGGGCGTGCCGGTTTTCGCCGTCGATCACCGCCCCTTTGGCCGCGACCGTGCGGCGTTTGAGGCCGAGCTGATCCGCCATCTGGACGAGGCCGCCCCCGACCTGATCTGTCTGGCCGGCTTCATGCGCATCCTGACCCCTGATTTTATCTCGCACTATCAGGGGCGTATGCTGAATATCCACCCCTCGCTCCTGCCGAAATATCCGGGCCTGCACACCCATGCCCGCGCGATTGAGGCGGGCGATTCTGAGGCCGGCGCGACCGTCCATTACGTCACCGAGGGCGTGGATCAAGGCCCGATTTTGGGTCAGGCGCGGGTGCCGGTGCTGCGCGGCGACGACCCCGATACGCTGGCCGCCCGCGTGCTGCGCGCTGAGCATCAGCTCTTCCCCGCCGTCCTGCGCCGCGTGGTCGAGGGAAACATCGAGCGGCTTGATCTCATCCCCGAGCTATAGCGGCGGCAGGTCGCGGGTGGCGAGCCGCGATTGCGGGGTGGGCGGTCTGCGAGGATCAGATCGGCGCACGCCTCCAGATTGCTGATCTCGCGCGCCGCGAGATAAAGGCGCATCGAGGCCGTCTTGTCGCGAACGCATTCGATGCCGCGCGGTTTGGCCTCATAGCTGAAGTTCGCCCCGCAGCGAACAGGTTACGGGTGGTTAGCCGCGATTGCGGGGTGAGCAGGTTTACAACGATCAGATCGGCGCTCGCCCCCAAATTACTAAATACGCGCGTATCAAGATATGGGCGGGCCAAGGCGTGTCCTGTGTCCGATGCATTCGATGCCGCGCGGTTTGATCCGTCTTGTGATGCGCGTGGGTTGAGCCGTTGTCCGAACCGGCTCTCATCGCCACATGGCAGATTGACGGCTCGGGCGGATGGCGACGAACCGGGCCGCGATTAGCTCCTTGCGGGCCTTTTTGCTTTGGTGGGACGTTGCGGTTGTGCAGTAACTCGGGCGCTGAAAAGATCGCTATTCGGTGCGCGCCGTGCATCCCGTGTCTGGAACCAAGCGTGACTGTCGCGTGAGTAGGGCGGCCGCAAAGGCTGCGCAGAAGCCAGATCGCAGAAGCCAGATCGCCGAACCCAGGCGGCACGAGCCATTTCAGCGGCGTTATCTGGCAGTCGGATCAATACCGGATCAACCGCCCTCTTAGCTAGGACAAGTCAGTGCCATCACCGCGATTGCGCTGTTTCGCCGTTGCGATATGGACCCGGCAGGGGAGATATATGGCGACGGTTTCTGTCGCGGGCGGCGCATCGGTTCTGGCGCGCATGGCCTCTCCGAAACGGTGCTTTCCGCACCGCTGACGGGCTTCTGGTGGCTTGGTGCCCCCCGCGCCAACCGCCCCGCGACAAGACGTCCATTGTGAGCGGCACGCATTTCGGCTAACCTTCCCCCACGGTCCCGCTGCGAACAGGACAAGCATAATGAGCCTTGGCTTCTCGGCCCTTGATCTGGCGCGTTTCCAGTTCGCGTTCACGATCTCGGCGCATATCATCTTTCCCGCCTTTACCATCGGTCTGGCAAGCTGGCTGGCGGTGCTGAACGCGCAATGGCTGCGCACCCGCAACCCGGTCTATCGCATCCTGTTCGAGCAGTGGAAAACCATCTTCGCGGTGGTGTTCGGCATGGGCGTCGTCTCGGGCATTGTCATGTCCTATCAGATCGGCACCAACTGGTCGGTATTCTCCGACCGGGCGGGGCCGGTGATCGGGCCGCTGATGGGCTATGAGGTGCTGACCGCGTTTTTCCTTGAGGCCGGATTCCTGGGCGTGATGCTGTTCGGGCGCGACAAGGTGGGTGAGCGGCTGCATATGTTCGCAACCGCCGTGGTTGCGGTCGGCACGCTGATGTCGGCCTTCTGGATCCTGTCGGTCAATAGCTGGATGCAGACCCCACAGGGCCATATCGTCAATGCCGAGGGCCAGTTCATCCCCGCCGACTGGTTCGCCATCGTGTTCAACCCCTCATTCCCTTACCGGCTGGTGCATATGGTGCTGGCGGCCTATCTCACCACCGCCTTCGTGGTCGGCGCGGCGGGGGCGTGGCATCTGCTGCGCGCACGACAGCAGGAGGGCGCGCAAAGCGAGGGCGCGCGGGTCATGTTCTCGATGGCGATGTGGATGGCGGTTCTGGTCACGCCGATCCAGATCTTCGCGGGCGACATGCACGGGCTGAACACGCTGGAGCATCAGCCCGCCAAGATCGCCGCGATGGAGGGCCATTATGAGGGCTTCCCCGAGGGCGGCGCGCCGCTGATCCTGTTCGGCTGGCCCGACGATGCCGCTGAGACAACGCGCTATGCGGTCGAGATCCCCTATCTGGGCAACCTGATCCTGCGCCACGACCTTACCAGTCCGATCCCCGGCCTGAAGGATTTCCCGGCTGAGGATCGCCCGCCTGCCACGCTGATCTTCTGGACCTTCCGTGTCATGGTGGCGGTGGGCTTTGCGATGCTGGCGGTCGGGCTTTGGGCGGCATGGGCGCGTTGGCGCGGCAGGCTTTATGCCGCGCCATGGCTGCATCGCGCGGCCTTCGTCATGGGTCCGGCGGGCTTTCTGGCGGTGCTGTGCGGCTGGATCACGACCGAGGTCGGCCGCCAGCCCTTCACGGTTTACGGGCTGTTGCGCACCGCCGACAGCGCCTCTCCGCTCTCGGCCCAAGCCGTGGGGGCCTCGCTGACGGCCTTTATCGTGGTGTATTTCTTCGTCTTTGGCTCGGGCACTTTCTACGCGCTGCGGCTGATGGCGCGACGGCCCGAGGATGCGGTGGATATCGAACAGATCGGCCCGACCCGCAGCGCGGGCACCACCCCCGCTGCCCAAAAGGTGACGACATGATCGGTTTTGAGCTTGCGAATATCTGGGCGGCGCTGATTGCCTTTGCAGTTCTGGCCTATGTGATCCTTGACGGGTTCGATCTGGGTATCGGCATCCTCTTCCCCGCGCTGCGCAACCGCGATGACCGACATCTGGCGATGAACACCATCGCGCCGGTCTGGGACGGCAACGAGACCTGGCTGGTTCTGGGCGGCGGCGGGCTTCTGGCCGTGTTCCCGCTTGCCTATGCCATTGTCATGCCTGCGCTTTATCCGCTGATCGTGGCGATGCTGCTGGGGCTGATCTTTCGCGGCGTGGCTTTCGAGTTCGTCCATCGCACAAAGCGCTGGCAGGCGTTCTGGGAATGGGGCTTTGCCGCAGGCTCGCTGATTGCGGCGATTGCGCAGGGGCTGGCGCTTGGTGCTTTGGTCAAGGGGATCGCCGTTCAGGACCGTGCCTTTGCGGGCGGGTTCTGGGACTGGCTGTCGCCGTTCTCGGTGCTGACGGCGGCGGCGCTTGTCGCGGGCTATGCCACGCTGGGCGCGACATGGCTGAACCTCAAGACCGAGGGGGCGATGCAGGACCGCGCCCGCGATCTGGCGCGGCTTTGCGGGCCGGTCTTTGTCGCGCTGATCGGGGCGGTCAGCCTTGCGACGGTCTTTGTGCGGCCCGAATATATGGCGCGTTGGTTCGGCCCCGCCATCGGCTTTTCGCTGATCGTGCCGCTGCTTGTCGCGGCGGCGGCTTGGGTCTTTTGGCAGGGCCTTCGCGCCCGCCATGATGCGCGGCCCTTTCTGGCCACTCTGGCGGTGTTCATCCTGTCCTTCGCAGGGCTTGGCATCAGCTTTTACCCGCATATGGTGCCGCCCGCGCTGACCATCCGAGAGGCCGCGGCGCCCGATACCTCGCTGGCCTTTCTGCTGGTCGGCGCGGTGCTGCTGATCCCGATGATCCTCGCCTATACCGGCTGGAGCTATTGGGTCTTTCGCGGCAAGGTCCGCCCCGGCGATGGCTATCACTGATGCGCCGCCTGTTATGGTTCGCGGCGATCTATGCGGCCTCGCTTGGCGCTTTGCTGGCGGTGGCATGGCTGATCCGCCGGGCGCTGATGCCATAGGGCTTTCGCCCGCCCACAGGTTTCGGCTAAGCGGGGGCATGATGACCCGGACCGCCCGCCCATGACCCCCGCCGCCCGTATCGCTGCCGCCGCTCAGATCCTTGATGAGATCCTTGCCGGAAAACCCGCCGAGCAAGCCCTGACCGGCTGGGCGCGCGCCAGCCGCTTTGCCGGTTCCGGCGACCGCGCGGCGATCCGAGATCTGGTCTTCGACAGCCTGCGCCGCCGGGCCAGCCATGCGGCGCTTGGCGGGGGCTTGAGCGGGCGCGGGCTGATGATCGGTGGGCTGCGCGAGGCGGGGCGCGATCCGGCAGAGGTCTTTACCGGCGAGGGCCACGCGCCCGCCCCCCTGACCGGGGCCGAGACCACCCCGCAGCCGCCCCCCGATCACGATCTGCCCGAGTGGCTCTGGCCCGAATGGGCGGCGTCACTGGGTGATGATGCGCAGGCCGTGGCCGAGGCGATGCGCGACCGCGCGCCGGTCTGGCTGCGGGTGAATGCGCTGAAAGCCAGCCTGGCAGAGGCCGCCCGCGCCCTTGCTGCCGATGGGGTGGAAACCGTGACTGATCAACGGCTTACGACCGCTCTGCGAGTGGTGTCGGGCGAACGGCGCATCGCCGCCTCATCCCCCTATCGCGACGGTCTGGTTGAGCTGCAAGACCTGTCGCCGCAACTCGCCTGCGCGGCGGTTCCGGTGGAGGATGGCCAAAGCCTGCTTGATTTCTGCGCCGGAGGCGGCGGCAAGACGCTGGCCCTCGGGGCGCGTGCCGCGCGGGCGGCGCTGCGCCTGACTGCGCATGACGCCATCCCGCGCCGCATGTCCGATCTGCCAGCCCGCGCGGCGCGGGCGGGCCTTCGCGTCACGCTGTCGCCGCCCGCGCCTCTGGCCCGCGATTATGACCTTGTGGTCGCGGATGTTCCCTGTTCCGGCTCTGGCACATGGCGGCGGACGCCCGATGCGAAATGGCGGCTGAGCGCCGAGGATCTGGATGCGGTGGTCGCGCTGCAAGCCCGGATTCTGGATCAGGCGGCGGCGCTGACCCGGCCCGGCGGCGTGCTGGCCTATATGACCTGTTCGCTGCTCATGCGCGAAAATGACGGGCAGATCAGCGGTTTTCTGGCCCGCTCGGCGGGGTGGAACCTGTCATATCGCAGGCTTTTCACGCCTTTAGACGCCAGCGACGGGTTTTTCCTTGCACTGATGCGGCGCGGTTAACCTTTTCTTAACCCGGCGCTGCTAAGAGCGGGGAAAGAGAACGGACGGGTTGATGATGGGTAAGGATTGGGCGCTGCTGCCACGGCACGCGCTGCTGTGGCTGCCTTTGCTGATGTTGCCGCTGGTGGTGGGCGATATCTGGCTGCGCGTTCAGGGCGCTCGGCCCAATCCGGGCGGTGTGCTGAGCCTTGCCGCGCTGTCGGCGGCGTTTGCCTGGTATATTCTGGGCGGTGGCATCGCCATGCAGCACGCGCTGCGGGGCATTGCTGCGCGCCGTGCGCTGCGCGGGCTGCGAGACCGGCTTGCCCGGTCCGAGGACGCGCTTTGGGCGATTGACCTGCGCGGCCAGATCCTCGCGCAATCCGATAGCGGGCTGCGCGACTGGGGCGACCAGATCGGGCGCGGCTTCGCCTTTGCGCTTGACCCGTTTTGCGCCGATAGCGACAGCCAGGCCGAGCGGCTGATGCTGCTGGCTCAGCGTCACGGGGCGGCCACGTTGCGGACGACGGATGGGCGAGAGCTTGCGCTGGAACTGGTGGCATCGGGGCGCCTGATCCTGATGACCCTGCAACGCGCCGCCGCACCCAAACCCGCTTCCCCCGAAAGCTTCGATGATGACCGCCTGCCGGTCGCCATTTTGCGGCTGTCAGCCGATGGCGCGATTACCCATGCCAACCGCGCCAGCATCCCCTATTGCGGCGATGCGCCGGTCGGGCGGCATATTTCCGCGCTGTTCGACGGGCTGGGCCGGCCTTTTGACGACTGGCTTGCCGATATTCTGGCCGGGCGCAGCACCGACCTGCCCGAAGTCCTGCGCAGCCGCGCCACCGGGCAGAACCGCTTTATTCAGGTTCTCCTGAAACGCGACCCGGAACGCCCTCGCGCGCTGATTGCTGTGCTGACCGATGCGCGCGCGCTCAAGACGCTTGAGGCGCAGTTCGTGCAAAGCCAGAAAATGCAGGCCATCGGTCAGCTTGCTGGCGGAATTGCTCATGATTTTAACAACCTGCTGACCGCGATTTCGGGGCATTGCGATTTGCTGATGCTGCGTCATGACAAGGGCGACCCGAATTATGCCGATCTGGACCAGATCGGCCAGAATGCGAACCGGGCGGCGAATCTGGTCGGGCAATTGCTGGCCTTTTCGCGCAAGCAGACGCTCCATCCCGATATTCTGGACCTGCGCGACACGATCTCGGATCTCACCCATCTGCTGAACCGTCTGGTCGGCGAAAAGGTGCAGCTTGGCTTTTCGCATGACAGCGCGCTTTATGCGGTGCGCGCCGATAAGGGCAAGATTGAGCAGGTGATCTTTAACCTGGTGGTTAATGCCCGCGACGCGATGGCGCAGGGCGGCGCGGTGACGATCTCGACCCGCAACATGGATTTCGATGAAGCCTGCCAGCAGGACCGCTATGCAATCCCGCCGGGCCGCTATGTCTGCGTCGAGATCAGCGATGAGGGCGTGGGCATCCCCGCCGACATCCTGCCCAAGATATTCGAGCCGTTCTTTACCACCAAAAAGCCCGGTGAGGGGACGGGCCTTGGCCTCGCCACGGTTTACGGCATCATCAAGCAGACCGGCGGCTATATCACCTGCAAAAGTGAGCCGGCGGCGGGGACGACATTCTCAATCTATCTGCCCGCCTGCACGGAAGAAGAACGCCAGGAGGCCGCCCGCGCCGCGCAGGCCGCCGCACCCGCCGCGCAACCTACACTTGCCGATGCGGCCAGCCGCCATGTGCTTCTGGTCGAGGATGAGGCCCCCGTGCGCGCCTTTGCCAGCCGTGCGCTTCAGCTGCGCGGATACCGGGTCAGTGAGGCCGCTTCGGGCGAAGAGGCGTTGGAGATGCTGGCCGATGATCGGCTTGAGGTGGATATTTTTGTCACCGATGTGGTGATGCCGGGTCTTGACGGTCTGGCATGGGTGCGCCGCGCCCTCAAGGACCGGCCCGACACAAAGGTGATTTTCATCTCGGGCTATGCCGAGGACGTGTTCGAGGATGGCCGCACCCGGATCGAGGGCGCAGGATTCTTGCAAAAACCCTTTTCGCTCAATGCCTTGACGGATGCGGTGGCGCAGAAACTGGCGCCGCGCGCGGCCTAGCCAAGTTCGGCGTAAAGCCTGAAATCGGGCTGGAGCGCGTCGCGCAGCTCTGCGGTGGTTTCTTCCGACAAGGTGACATCGGCCACCGGCGGCACGTTCACCCGCGGCAGGCTGATCTCACAATCAAGCCAGTCATCGAGAAAATGCGTAAAATTGTCCATATTTTCATAGCGAAAGATCCGGTCAACGCGATGCCCGTCAGCATTCAGAAACCGGCTCTGGCTGCCCACGCCATCGGTCATGCCAGCCGGATCGGCCAGATAGGCTCGCACGAAACGCTCAAACCCGTCGGGCGCGGGCACGTCGATTTCATCGCGCAGCCGAAAGCGGTACCAGCTTTGCAGCCATGCAATCGGCTCACGCATCAGCGCCGCGGTGGTGAAACGGGCCTGCGATATATGGCCCAGCCAGGGTTCGACAAAGCTGCGATAGGCGCCGATATCGACATGTTTCAGCTCACGCGGGCGCTGCACCGCAAGGCTTGCCAACGATTCGAGAGCGACCTCGATCGCGGTCGATCCGGCCTTCGGTGTTGCCAGAAAAACCAGCCGCTTTTCCCAGAAAATCAGCATCCCAACCCTTCCGCCTTCGTTCGGCGCTAAAAATAATCCCAAAGCCCGGCGCCTGTAAACCTGTGGTTAACTTTTTGCTGCCATGTTGGGTGCAGGGTGTTCTTGAAAAGTTCTTGATCTTTCGGGCGTTGCGGGCTAAAGAACACGGTATAGAACACAACGGGAACGGGCCTCCGCGATTGCGGGGCGCGGGTGGCTATGGAATAAGGCAGGAAAACCAGAATGGACGGGCTGCACATGAACGATAAAAAGTCGGCGGACAAACAAAAGGCGCTGGACAGCGCATTGGCCCAGATCGAACGGCAGTTCGGTAAAGGCTCGATCATGAAGCTGGGCGGCGACAATGCGATTGCCGAGATTGAGGCGACCTCGACCGGTTCGCTTGGGCTGGATATCGCGCTTGGCATTGGCGGCCTGCCCAAGGGGCGGATCATTGAGATTTATGGCCCCGAAAGCTCGGGCAAGACCACGCTGACCCTGCATTGCGTGGCCGAGGAACAGAAAAAGGGCGGCGTCTGCGCCTTTGTCGATGCCGAACACGCGCTTGATCCGCAATACGCCCGGAAGCTGGGCGTTAACCTTGATGAATTGCTGATCTCGCAGCCTGATACCGGCGAACAGGCGCTGGAGATCGTGGATACGCTGGTCCGCTCGGGCGCGGTCAGCATGGTTGTGGTCGATTCGGTTGCCGCACTCACCCCGAAATCCGAGATTGAGGGCGATATGGGCGACGCGCAGGTCGGCGCGCAGGCCCGCCTGATGAGCCAGGCGATGCGCAAACTCACCGCCAGTATCGGCCGCAGCAACTGCATGGTGATTTTCATCAACCAGATCCGCATGAAGATCGGCGTGATGTTCGGCAACCCTGAAACCACCTCGGGCGGGAACGCGCTGAAATTCTATGCCTCGGTGCGTCTCGACATCCGCCGCACCGGCGCGATCAAGGACCGTGATGAGGTGGTGGGCAACACGACCCGCGTCAAGGTCGTCAAGAACAAGGTCGCGCCGCCCTTCAAGCAGGTCGAATTCGACATCATGTATGGCGAAGGCATCTCGAAAATGGGCGAGCTGATTGACCTTGGCGTCAAGGCGGGCGTGATCGACAAATCGGGCGCCTGGTATTCCCACGGGGATGAGCGGATCGGCCAAGGCCGCGAAAATGCCAAGCAATATCTGCGCGACAATCCCGAACTGGCGCATATGGTCGAAGACAAGATCCGCGCCAGCCACGGGCTCGAATTCGGTGCCGACGATGCCGAGAACCTGACCGAGGAGGATTGATTTTCAGCAAGCGTGGCGGCAGGGAATATTCATTGCCCTGCCGCGTTGTCTCGTTAACTGTCACCATATTAACGAGGGACGCCGATGAAAAAGCCAAAGAAGAAGAACGAGGGTCATCCTGATCCGTTTGACCCTGCCATGCTTGATGCGGCGTTGAATTGTGAGGATGACGGCGAGGCTTGCGAGACCAAGGCGGAAAAGCAAAAGCCGCTTGGCACCGCCAAGGCCGTCGAGACGATGTTCCGCAATGCGGTCCGCTCGGAAATGGATCTGATCGCTTTGGCTGCGACCAAGGCGAATATCATGATCTCGCTGAACGGGCTGATCATCTCGGCGCTGATGATCTCGGGCGCGTTCATCTTTGCGTCTTCGGTGGTGTTCCTGTTTCCGGCGGGCGTGTTCATGTTCACCGCGGCGGCGTCGATCATCTTTGCGCTGCTTGCGGCATCGCCAGAACGCGCGCATCATGTTCTTGCGATCCGGCGTTGGTATCATGCCCGCAAGGCCGGGCTGGCGGGGTGGCGCGACCTGCCGCGCTATATCCGGCTGGGCAACAAGGAAGATGAGGGACAGCTTAACCTTCTGATCTATGAAGACCGCATGATGCTGTCGCGCGACGATTATTGGGAACGGATGCAGACCCTGCTGCGCGACCGCGACGACATCTATAAGCAGATGAGCGATCAGCTTTACTGGCTGGGCGATATGGCGAACCGCAAATTCAAGCTGCTCAATGTCTCTTATACGATTTTTCGCTGGGGTCTGGTGGCCTCGGTGCTGACCTTTGTCGGCGTCAAGCTGGTCTTTGGCCTCTTTCCCGGCCTGAACAGCGAATCGACCGCGCGTCTGCGCAATCTTGGCATTTCCGAGTTCAGCGACATCTACGAACCCTCGGGCGTGCAGCAATTGCCCGATGGGCGGATTCTGGTGGTCGAGGATGAGGCGTCGCGCGCGCTGAGCCTGATGCGGATCGGGCCGGACGGCACGCTGATCGAGGACCCGGCGGGCGATATGCGGCTGACCCGCAGCCTTGGCCGCCGCCTGAACGACCTTGAAGGGCTGTCGATTGACGAGCGCGGCTTTATCTACGCGATCACCTCACACAGCTCGAATGAGCGCGGCCAGCGGCGGCCCGACCGCGAGCAGCTGATCCGCTTTCGCATCGAGGGCAACCATCTGGGCAATATCCTGACCGTCAGCAACCTGCGCGACGCGCTGAGCAATGACGTCGCGCTGAGCCGGGCGATTGAGGCGGCGGCGGGCGAGCCTGCCGATTTCGAGGAGCTCAACATCGAGGGTCTGGCCTTTTACCGTGAGGCGCAGCAGCTGATGCTGGGGCTGCGCGGTCCGATGGCGGGCGGCATGTCGATCATCGTGCCGATCACCAATCCGGGCGATATGTTCGAGCGCGGCGCGGCACCGCAATTCGCCGCGCCGATACTGCTGGATCTGGCGGGCGGCGGCATCCGTGCGCTGAGCTATGACCCGGTGCTGATGGCGTTCATGATTGTGAACGAGATCCGGGGCGAGGATGGCAAAAAGCACTCGCAAATCTGGACCTGGAGCGGTCAGCCGAATGATGCGCCCGCGCAGATATTGCTGCCCGATATCATCAACCTCAACAATGTGGAATCCATTGATTCCATCACCATAGACGGGGAATCTCGACTGCTGTTGATGAGCGATGAGGGCGACCCGACCAAGAACCGGCCGGCCAAATACATGATGCTGGATTATAGCCAGCTTGGGCGGCCTTAACGAAAAAAGGGGCGCCCGGTTGGCGCCCCTTTCTGACGCGCGCGATGCTTTACACCCCGATCCGCGCCCCGCTTTCGGCGTTGAAAAGATGTGTCGCGCCGGGCGTGACGCCAAGGCGCAGGGTTTCGCCAAGCGGGCGGTCGGGGGGCAGGGTGACGGTCAGCCTCTCGCCCTCAACCGTGCCATGGACCAGACGGGTCGCGCCCAGTTCCTCAACCGCGGTGATGCGCAGCTCGATGGGGCCCGCCTGGTCCTCGTGCAGGTCTTCGGGGCGGATGCCGATCAGGCCCGCATGGGCGCTGCCGGGCAGATGCGGGGCGGCGGTAAACCTCAAGGGGCGTGCCGATCTGTTCGACGCGGCCGCCGTTAAGGACGACCAGACGGTCGGCCAGAGTCATCGCCTCAAGCTGGTCATGGGTGACGTAAAGCGAGGTGGTGCGCAACCGGCGCTGCAACTCGCGGATCTCAAGCCGCATGGTCACGCGCAGCTTGGCGTCAAGGTTCGAGAGCGGCTCATCGAACAGAAAGGCCGCCGGTTCGCGCACGATGGCGCGGCCCATCGCGACGCGCTGACGCTGACCACCCGACAGCGCGCGGGGTTTGCGGTCGAGGAACGGGCCGATTTGCAGGATCTGCGCGGCCTCGTCCACGCGGCGGTCGATCTCGGCGCGCGGCGTGCCACGGTTTTTCAGCCCATAGGCGAGGTTCTGGCGCACCGACATATGCGGGTAAAGCGCATAGTTCTGGAACACCATCGCGATATCGCGGTCGGCGGGTTCCACATCATTGACCACGCGCCCGCCGATGCTGACCGTGCCTTCGGTGATGGTCTCAAGCCCCGCGACCATGCGCAGCAGGGTGGATTTGCCGCAGCCCGAGGGGCCGACAAGCACGATGAACTCACCATCCGTGATGTCGATATTGACATCGCCCACCGCGCGGGTGCCGCCCGCATAGACCTTGCCGACCCCGGACAGGTTAATTCCGGCCATGTTACTTCTCCGTCTCGACAAGGCCCTTCACAAAGAGCCGTTGCATGAAAATCACCACCAGAACCGGCGGCAGCATTGCAAGGATCGCGGTCGCCATGACCAGATTCCATTGCGGCAGACCATCCACCACATCGGACATCCGCTTGATCCCGGCGACGATGGTGTAATAGCGCGCATCCGTCGTCACCAGCAGCGGCCAGAGATATTGATTCCAGCCATAGATGAACAGAATGACGAACAGCGCCGCGATATTGGTGCGCGACAGCGGGATCAGGATGTCGCGAAAGAACTTCATCGGGCCTGCGCCGTCGATGCGGGCGGCCTCGGTCAGCT
>JAUNTZ010000051.1 GCA_030538425.1 Paracoccus sp. (in: a-proteobacteria)
GCGACCTCGGCCTTCGCGGCCTCGGCATCGGTTGCGTCAAGGTCCAGCTCGATCACCTTGCCCTGACGGACCCCCGAGACGCCCTGATAACCCAGACCGCCAAGCGCGTGGCGGATCGCCTCGCCCTGCGGATCAAGCACGCCGTCTTTCAGCATAATGGTAACGCGGGCTTTCATGGCGGCCTCTCAGTTGATCAGTTGCGGCTTGTTCATCGGCGTGGCGGGCATCAGGCCCAGACGGCGCGCGACCTCGGTATAGGCGTCGGTCAGGTTGCCCAGATCGCGGCGAAACACGTCCTTGTCCAGCTTTTGCCCGGTTTTCACGTCCCAAAGGCGGCAGGAATCGGGGCTGATCTCATCGGCGACGATCAGGCGCATGAAATCGCCGTCCCAGATCCGGCCGATCTCGATCTTGAAGTCGATCAGCTTGATGCCGACGCCGAAGAATACGCCCGACAGGAAGTCATTCACCCGCAGCGCAAGGCTGACGATATCGTCCAGATCCTGCTGGCTAGCCCAGCCAAAGGCGATGATATATTCCTCGGACACCATCGGGTCGCCCAATTCGTCATTCTTGAACGAATATTCCACGATGGGACGCGGCAGGGCGGTGCCCTCTTCCAGCCCAAGCCGTTTCGACAGCGAACCGGCGGCGAAATTGCGCACGATCACCTCAAGCGGGATGATCTCTACCTGACGGATCAGCTGCTCCCGCATATTGATGCGGCGGATGAAATGGTTCGGCACGCCGATATTGGTCAGCCCGTTCATGAAGAACTCGGACAGGCGGTTGTTCAGCACGCCCTTGCCCTCGATGGTGGCTTTCTTCTGCGCGTTGAAGGCGGTGGCGTCGTCCTTGAAATACTGAATCAGCGTCCCCGGCTCAGTGCCTTCGTAAAGGATCTTGGCCTTGCCTTCGTAAACTTTCTTGCGCCGTGGTGCCATGTCGGGGATGCGTCCTTGCTGATGCCGTGCCGGTCCAGACGAGCCGGCCCTGTCCAGCCTATAGGCCCTTTGGTCCGCATGGGCAATCTGTTTGCCCGCAGCGCCTGACGGGGGTTGCGATACGGGGCGGCGACGGGCATATCAGAACCAAGCTAACCGGAGGCCCAGATGAGCACCTTTGACGACCGTGAACGCGCCTATGAGAACAAGTTCGCCCGCGACGCCGAACTGCAATTCAAGGCCGAGGCCCGCCGCAACCGCCTGTTGGGCGACTGGGCTGCCGGGCTTCTGGGCCTGTCGGGCGACGCCGCCCGCGATTACGCCGCAACCGTCGTGGCCGCCGATTTCGAAGAGGCGGGCGATGAGGACGTTTACCGCAAGGTTGCCGCCGATCTGGACGGCAAGGCGGATGAGGCAACGATTCGCGCCAAGATGGACGAATTGCGCGCCACCGCCCGCGAACAGGTCGCAAACGAGGCGTAACGCCCAAAGCGGGCCGCGGCCCTTCGCAAAGGACAGCAGGATGCGCGACAGACGCAGACGCGCGGTGGCGGCGATTGGCGTTGCTATGGTTTGCGCCGGTGTGCTGGCCGCAAGCGCGGGCGCATCGGGGGCGCGGATTGCCTCACTCATGCTGTTCATCGCCGCCTGTGGCCTTCTGGCCTTGCGCCAGATCAGCCGCAGCTAGGCGCGGGGGCGGGCATGGACGCACTCACCGCGCTTTTGTCGGAACGCGACTGGATTCTGGCCGATGGGGCGACCGGAACCGCGCTGACCTTCGCGCTGCCGGACCCGCGCCAGCCGGTCGAATTGCTGAACCTGACCGCCCCCGACGTGGTTGCGGCGAACCACGAAGCCGCCACCCTAGCGGGCGCGGATCTGATCCTGACCAACAGTTTTGGCGCGAATCTCAGCCGGTTGCGCCTTGCGGGCGCGGACGCTCAGCTGGCCGAGATCAACCGCGCCGCAGCGCGCATCGCGCGTGAGGCGGCGGATCGGGCCGGGCGCCGGGTCGTGGTCGCGGGCTCGATCGGGCCTTCGGGTGAGATCATGGCGCCGATGGGCGCGCTGTCCCATGCCGATGCGGTGGCGATGTTTCACGAACAGGCGCTCGCGCTGCAAGAGGGCGGCGTGGACATGCTGTGGTTTGAGACGCTGTCAGCAGCCGAGGAACTCCGCGCCGCCGCCGAGGCCGCCTTGCTGACCGGCCTGCCATGGGCCGTCACGATGAGCTTTGAGATGGCGGGCCGCACGATGATGGGCGTGACGCCCGCGCGGCTGGCGGCACTGGTCGAGCAGGTCCAGCATAAGCCGATAGCCTTCGGCGCGAATTGCGGGCTGGGCGCGGCCGATAACCTGCGGGCGATTGCGGGCTTTGCGGCCTCTGGCTCGGAGCGCCCGCTGATCGCCAAGGGCAATGCGGGCATCGCGCATCACCATCACGGGCGGCTGGAATATGACGGCACGCCCGCGCTGATGGGTGATTACGCGGCGCTTGCCCGAGATCTGGGTTGCCGCATCATCGGCGGCTGCTGCGGCACGACCCCCGCCCATCTGGCCGAGATGCGCGCCGCCCTGACCACCCGCCCCCGCGGCCCGCGCCCCTCGCTGGAACAGATCACTGAGGCGGTGGGGTCGTTTACGGGTTAGACCCTAGCGCACCCCTAGCCCCGCCTTCATCATCAGCCGCCTCACCGGCGCGATGCCGTAGATTGCGCCAAGCCCCGCCGCGCGCAGGTCGCGCAAGGGGCGGGCCGTGGCCATGCTGGCGCGGTTCAGAAGGTCGATACCGGCGACGCGCAGGCGCACCTCCGCCTCACGCCCGCGGGCGAAGGCGGCGAGGCTCTCACGGTTGCCGGGGTCATGGGCCGACAGTTCGACCAGCCGCGACAGATCAGCCAGGCTCATGTTCAGCCCCTGCGCGCCGATTGGGGGAACGACATGGGCCGCCTCAGCAATCAGCGCCGTGCGCGGGCCGGTCATGTGGTCCGCGCGTTGGCTGATGATCGGCCATGCGGTCAGCCGCGTGGCCTGCTCCAGATGCCCCAGAACCCCGGCGCTGCGGGCGTTCAGCTCAGCCGCGAAATCCTCACGCGGCAGGGCCATCAGCCGCGCGACTTCGGGGCCGCGCTCCATCCAGACGACCGCCGAGGCGGGCCACCCGTCGCGGTCGGGCAGCGGCACCAGCGTGAAGGGCCCGCCCGAGCGGTGGATCTCAGTCGAGACATTCTCATGCGGGCGCTCATGCGTGACCGCGAAGGCGAGCGCCTTCTGGCCATAGCGCGTCGTGCGCACACCGATCCCAAGCGCCTGCCGCACCGGCGAATCGCGCCCGTCCGCCGCCACGACCAGCCGCGCCTGAACGCGGGCGCCATCGCTCAGCGTCACAAGCGCCTCTGTCTCACGCGCCAGCAGACCGGCAGTGCCGGTGCCGGGGCGAAAGGAGACGTTCGGCAGATCAGCCAGCCGCGCGGAAATCTCTCGTTTCAGCAGCCAGTTGGGCAGGTTCCAGCCGAAGGGCGCGTCGGAGATATCGGCTGCGTTGAATTCGCGCACCAGCCGCGCGACGGGTTCCGCGCCGCCCGCATCGACGATGCGCATGACCTGCAAAGGCGCGGCATGTTCGGCCAGATGCGGCCACAGCCCGATCCGATCCAGCAGCGCCTGCGAGGGCTGCAAAAAGGCGGTGGTGCGCAGATCCGAGCCCTCGGCCGCCTCATCGGTGATGGGCGGGGCGGGATCGACGCAGATCACCTTATGCCCCGCCGCGCCAAAGGCGGTCGCGGCGATCAGCCCGGCAATGCCACCGCCCGAAATCAGGATATCGGTGGCCTCAGGCGCGGCGGCGGGGCGGTTGCTCATCGGTTTCGCCTAGCTGCCGGTGGTAAAGACCAGCATCACGGCAAAGAACAGCACGCTTAGCACCATGAACACGATGCCAAGCGCCGGCCAGCCGAAGAGCGCCACCAGCACGGCGGTAAAGATCAACGCCATCAGCGCGCCGATATAGATATAGGCGGCGGCGCGATTCTCTGCTGCGGCTTCGGCTGCGGCCTCGGCGGGGGTTTGGGCTTGGGACATGGGGCTCTCCTTGCGGTGACGGTGGTTGGGTGCAGTTTGCCACAACCGGCAGGGCCGCGACAAGTTCACAGCAAGCCGCGCAGAAACCCCGCCAGATCGTCGGTCCGGTGCTGCACATGGGGCCCGTGGATGTGGCTGGCGGGCAGTTCGTCCGGCCCGTCGCGCCCCGATCCGACAAGGATCGTTGCCATTCCCAGCCGCGCGGGCTCAACCAGATTGCGCGGATCGTCCTCAAACATCGCGGCGCGGGCGGGGTCGATGCCATGGGCCGCGATCACTGCGGCATAAGCGCGCGGGTCGGGTTTCGGGATAAAGTCGGTCTCACCGATGCCGTAAATTGCCTCAAACACCGGCAGGTCGCGATGGGCCAGAACCCGCCCCGCATAGGGCGCATCGGCATTGGTGTGAATGATCTTGCGCCCCGGCAGCGCGGCAATCGCCGCCGCAAGCGCCGGATCAGGCCGCAGCACCGAAAAGTCGATGGCGTGGACCTCTTCCAGATAGGCCAGCGGCTCAACCCCGTGGCGCGCCATCAGACCGGCCAGCGTGGTGCCATATTCGCGCCAGTAATCCGCCCGCAGCCGGTTCGCCGCGCCCGCGTCCAGCCCGGTCTCGCGCATGACGAAAGCGGTCATCCGCGCCTCGATCTGCGCGAAAAGCGCAGCCTCGGGCGGGTAAAGCGTGTTGTCGAGATCGAAGATCCAGGTGTCGATATGCGCAAAGCTCATGCCCGGGTGATAGCCGCTTGCCACGATGCTTGCAATTCGCGCCGCCAAAGCGGATCGTGCCGCCATGAAGGACGCATATTCGATGATCGTGGCCGCCATTGACGGCGGCATCTACAAGCCCGGCGACCGTCTGGTCGAATCCGAACTGGCCGAGCGTTTCGGCGTCTCGCGCACCCCTGTGCGTGAGGCGCTTCAACGGCTGGAAACGCAGGCGATGCTGAAACGCGACGGGCGCTCGCTGATCGTGGCGACGCTGGATCACAACCAGCTGGCCGAGCTTTACACCGTGCGCGGTGAGCTGGAGGCTCTGGCCGCCCGCCTTGCCGCGCGCCATGCCACGCCCGAGGAAATCCGCGTCCTGCAAGCGATGATCGATGAGGACCGCAAGGTCTCGGGCGATGTCGAGGCTTTGGCGCGGTCGAACCGGCGCTTTCACCGGCAGCTTCATCTGGCCTCGCATAACCGCTATCTGGTGCAGCAACTGGACATGGTCCATCGCAACATGGCGCTGATGGCGCGGACCTCGCTTGCCGCGGAGGGGCGCGGGCCGGTGGCCTTGGATGAGCATCAGGCGATTGTCGATGCGATTGCGGCGGGCGATGGCGCGGGGGCCTCATCCGCGCTGCGGGCGCATATCTCGAAAGCGTTTGAGACACGGCTGAAAGAGGACGCGCGCCGCGAGGTTGAGGCGTGACCACCCGCGAAATCGCCACGCCCGAGGACATTGCCGAGGGCGCGGCATATCTGGCAAGCATCTGCCCGGTCTGGGCGGCCACGCTGCCGGGTCTGGACCTGCCCTTGCGCCGCCGCCCGGACGGGTTCGGCGCGATCCTGAACGCGATTGTGGGTCAGCAAATCTCGATCCATGCGGCGGCGGCGATTGCCGGGCGGCTTGAGGCGGCGGGACTGACCGATGCGAACGCAATCCGCGCTGCGCCCGATGAGGCATTGCGCGCGGCGGGGCTGTCAGCCTCCAAGCTGCGCTATCTGCGCGGTGTGGCCATGGCGGAACCTGACTGGCCCGCCCTTCGCGATCTGCCCGACGCGGCGGTGATCGACCGGCTTGTCGCCCTGCCCGGGATCGGGCGGTGGACGGCGGAAATCTATCTGGCCTTCGCGCTTGGCCGGGCCGACGCCTTTCCCGCAGCCGATCTGGCGCTGCAAGAGGCGGCGCGGGCGCTTTACGGTCTGGAGGCCCGCCCCTCGCCCGCCGCGCTGATAGAACTGGCCGAGCCGTGGCGGCCATGGCGGGCGGTGGCCGCGCGCGGGCTTTGGGCCTATTATCGCCAAGTCAAGGGACGCGAGGGGATCAGATGAAGCGGATGATCTGCGCAATGGCGGTGTTGATAGCAGGCAGCGCGAGCGCACAAGAATGCGATATCTTTGACATGAGCGATGAGGGGCGGTCCTACGCCGGCGCCTGCACCCTTGACTGGGGCGGCGCGCTCAAAGGCGTCATCTATCACGGCGTGGATATCATCGAGGCCGGTGGCCATACCTATCGCTTTGAATATTCGCAGCGGCAAGGGCAATGGGCGGTCGGGTTGTTGGACGGCGAAGCCGCCATGCGCTATGAGATCGACCGCGAGACCTACACTTATGCCGATCAGGCGCTGACGCTGTTTATCACCACCTCGCTGCGCTGAACCAAAGGACATGACATGACCCGAGACCTGCAATCCGCCCGTCGCGGCCCTGAAAACGCCCGTCAGGTCGTTGTCTTCCTGCATGGCTATGGCGCGGACGGGGCCGACCTGCTGGGTCTTGCCGATCCGATGGCGCCGCATCTGCCCGACACCGCCTTTTATGCGCCCGACGCGCCCGAGCCTTGCGCGAACAATCCGATGGGGCGGCAATGGTTCCCGATCCCGTGGCTGGACGGCTCGACCGAGGCGCAGGCGCGGGCCTCGATGGCCGCCTCGATCGACGATCTGAACGGTTTTCTGGATACTGTCCTGCAAGCCGAGGGGTTGGGCGCGGACCGGCTCGCCGTGGTGGGGTTTTCGCAAGGCACGATGATGGCGCTTCATGTCCTGCCGCGAAGGGATGAGGCGGTGGCGGCCATCGTGGCCTTTTCGGGCCGCCTGCTGGAGCCGGAATTGCTGTCGGGTGAGGCGCGTGTGCGCCCGCCGGTCCTGCTGATCCATGGCGATGCCGATCCGATGGTGCCTTACGCCGATATGCAGCTTGCGGGCGATGCGCTGAGTGCCGCAGGGTTTGAGACCTACGCCCATACGATGCGCGGCACCGGCCATGGCATCGCGCCGGACGGGCTGTCGGTCGCGCTTGGCTTTCTGCGGCAGCGGTTCGGGATGGGGGATTAAACCCCGGCCCAGATCGCCGCATCGGCGATTTCCAGCGAATTGCCCGCCGGATCGCGGAAATAGAGCGAGCGCGCGCCCCCGGGCCATGTAATCTCGGCCTCGATCACGGTGCCGTGGCGTTCAAGATGCGCGCGCCAGGGGTCGATCTGGTCGGGCGCGGCGGCGAAACAGTAATGCCCCGGCCCGCGCGCGCCATGGGGCGGAACGGGAAAGCGGGCATCCGCTTTGGGCGGGGTCTCGGTCGCCTCGGCGCGAAACAGCAGCAGGACTTGGCGTTGGGGCGTCTGGGCCACCATCAGGAACACATGGCGGCCCGGCGCGTGTTGAAACGGGCGCAGGCCCATCACATCGCGGTAAAAGGCGCAGGCCGCGTCCAGATCATCGACATAAAGCGCCGATTCAAGCGTCCCCAGAACTGCCGGTGCGAGGTCCATAAAGCCAGCCTGCCACGCGGGCCGCGCCGGGGCAAGAGGCCGGGCTGTCATGCTTCTGTCACCGGCCTGCGTTAATCAAAAACCGCAAGACGCATAGATGCGGGGGGTTGCCAGCCTGTTGCCGCCATATATAGTCGGCATCAAGAATCTGGCCCCGCCGTGTCCTGCGGCGCGGCGACATGAAGGCAGGAAAGCGGCAATGCTCGACCACCATCAGACAGATTTCAGGCTGCAATTCGTGCGCGAACCGGCGGGGCTGCGCCAGCATCCCGCGTTGGTCCTGAACGCCGATTACCGCCCGCTCAGCTATTACCCGCTGAGCCTCTGGCCCTGGCAAGAGGCGATCAAGGCGGTGTTTCTGGACCGCGTCACCATCCTTGCCGAATATGACGAGGTGGTACGCAGCCAAAGACAGGCGTTCAGAATCCCCTCGGTCGTGGTGCTGAAAGATTTCGTAAAACCCAGAAAGCGCGTGGCCTTCACGCGCTTTAATCTTTTTCTGCGCGATGAATTCTGCTGTCAGTATTGCGGCTCGAAGGGCGATCTGACTTTCGATCATGTCGTGCCGCGTTCGCGCGGGGGGGTGACCAGCTGGGAAAACGTGGTTGCCGCCTGCAGCCCGTGCAATCTGCGCAAGGCCAACCGCTCACTTCGCCATTCGGGCATGAAGCTGCGCCGCCCGGCCCGCGCCCCCACCGCCGAGGAAATGCACGCCGTCGGGCGCCGTTTTCCGCCGAACCACCTGCATGACAGCTGGATGGACTTTCTTTATTGGGATGCGGAACTGGAAAGCTGAGGCGTTTTTGCACCTGATGCGCCCTTCCGCGCCCCGCATCTAGCGGGGCAAGAGGCCATAACCCACAATATATAGCCGAAACACCCCTATCTCGGCGGATTCCCGCCACTCATGGCAGATTTTTGCCGCTTGCCGGGAACCAGATGCGCGCTGCTGTTGCGTCTTGGCACCGCGTCCTGTTTACCAACTTCAATCCGGGCGTCTGCCGCCCAGACATGACCGGGGCCCCACGCCCCGACGGACACAAGACTAAGGGAAGCTGCCTTGCCCCAACGTATTGCAAACCGCCTGAACACGGCACTGGAAAACCTGCTGCCGGAAAAACGCCTGTTCCTCAAAAGCGACAATTCGGCCCGTGTGGTGCGCCTGCGCCCGCTGAGCCAGCTGGGCGCCATCGCGGGGGGCGCCGTTCTGCTGGGCTGGACCATCGTGGCAAGCTCGGTTCTGGCGATTGACCTGATCGGGGCGGGCACGACGAAAACCGAGACCGCCCGCGCGCAAAGCGCCTTCGAAAGCCGCCTTGAGGCGCTGTCGGCGGAACGCGACCAAAGCGCGGCGGAGGCGGTCGAGGCGCAGCAGAACTTTGCCCGCGCGCTTGATCAGGTGTCACGCATTCAGGCGCAGCTGCTTCATGCCGAACAGGAACGCCGCGCGCTTGAGGCCGGGCTGACCGTCGCTCAGGCCCGCCTCCATGACGCGCTGACCGAAAACGGTGAGGCCCGGCTGGCCGAGGCCGCCGAGGCGCAGGACGCCGCCCCGGAAATGGCGCTTGCGCTGGACGTGCTGAACCAGGAATTGCGCAGCACCGCCGACGCGCGCGATCACGCGATTGCCGATGCGAATGCGACCCGCCAGCAACTGGCCTCACTTGAGCAGGAACGCGACCTGATCGTGGCCCGCACCGATGAGATCTTCACCCAGCTGGAGGATGCGGTCAGCGTCTCGGTCAAGCCGTTCGACGATATGTTCCGCGCCGCCGGGATCGACCCTGACAGCCTGCTTGAGACCATCGACCGCGACTATTCCGGCATTGGCGGCCCGCTGACCCCGGTCTCGGTCTCGACCAGCGGCAACGCGGAAATCAGCCAGTCGCAGACCCGCGCTCAGGAAATCATGATCAGTCTGGATCAGGTGAACCGCTATCGCGTGGCCGCCTCGTCGGTGCCGCTGGCGATGCCGGTGCGTGATTCGTATCGCTTTACCTCGGGCTTTGGTCCGCGTTGGGGCCGCCTGCATGCAGGTGTCGATTTTGCAGGCCCGGTCGGCACCCCGATCATGGCCGCAGGCGATGGCCGCGTGAAATTCGCAGGCTGGCAGCGCGGTTACGGCAATATCGTGATCCTTGAACATGCGATCGGCACTGAGACCCGCTATGCCCACCTGAACCGGATTCATGTCAGCGTCGGTCAAAATGTGTCGCGCGACCAGCACATTGCTGATATGGGCAACACCGGACGGTCCACCGGCCCGCACCTGCATTATGAGGTGCGCGTGAACGGGACGGCCGTCAATCCGATGAACTTCATACAGGCGGCAGAAAATGTTTTCTAAGACCCGAGTGACCGAACCCGGACCCCGTAACCCCAGCCCCGCCCCCGAGGAACCCGTGCAGCACACCGCACCCGAATCAAGCTATGATCCCGCGCCGCAGCGCAACCGTGCGGCCCCGTCCGTGCTGTCGGCTGACCTGACCATCAAGGGCGACCTTTCGACTGAAGGCGATATCCAGATCGAGGGTCTGATCGAGGGCGATATCCGCGCCCGTCAACTGACCATCGGCCAGACCGCCACCGTGCGCGGCGAGGTGCTTGCCGATGAGGTGATCGTGAACGGTCGCGTGATCGGGCGTCTGCGCGGCATCAAGGTGCGGCTGTCCTCCTCGGCCAAGGTCGAGGGCGACATCATCCACAAGACCATCGCCATCGAATCGGGCGCGCATTTCGAAGGCTCGGTTCAGCGTCAGGACGACCCTCTGGCGCAGGGCGGCACCAAAAAGCTGGCCCCGCCCGCAACCGATTTCGACAAAGCCGAGTAACCGGCCTGTCACAGACATGAAAAAGGGGCCCTCGCGGCCCCTTTTTGTTGCGTGGATGGGGCTTAGTCCTCAGCCATCAGCGCGCGATACATATGCCAGCTTGCATGTCCCAAGACCGGCAGCGCGATGAACAGGCCCAGAAACCACGGGATAATGGCCACGAACAGCGCCGCCGCGATGATCACCGCCCAGATCAGCATCACCCCCGCATTGCCCAGAACCGCGCGGCATGAGGTGATGATGGCGGTGATGAAATCCACCTCTCGCTCCAGCAGCAGAGGCAGGCCCACCACGGTAAAGGCGAACAGCACCGCCGCAAAGCCCGCCCCCACCACCGAGCCGAAGGCCAGCATCGCCAGACCGCGCCCGTGGAACAGCAGCTCGGGCGAGGAGGTGATATTAGTGAGCGAGGCCGCGCCCATGAACAGCGCGAATGTGGTATGGGCGACAAAGACCCAGAACATGAACAGCAGAAGCACGACCATCGCCATGGACGGCAATTGCCGGTCTTTTTGGGCAAAGACGGTGCCCAGAACCTCACGCCAGATCAGCGGCTCGCCGGTCTCAAGGCGGCGGCTGACCTCATAGAGACCCACGGCGGCAAAGGGCGCAATCAGCGGAAAGCCCGCGATGAATGGGATCAGCCACCATTCCTGCCCGGTCGAAAAGGCGACCAAGGCCATGATGATGCCGCCCAGCACGTAAAAGGCCGAAAAGAACAGCCCAAAACCCGGGGCGCGGCGAAAATCATGCCAACCCGCCCGCAGGCTGTGACCGATGGCATCCGCCCCGATTCGCACGGGGTCGGGGATGGCGTCGGGAATGTCCCGCGTCAGTTCCAGATCGGTTCTGTGGGGGTTCGGATCTTCTGGGTGCGTCATCGGCCTCTCCTACCTTGTGGCAAAAGGCTAGGCCGTGCGCCCCCCGACGATCAAGCGCAATCAGCGCGCCGCAAAGCGTTCGCGCAAGGCGTCATTGACCGGCGGCGTCACGAATTTCGACACATCGCCGCCCAGCCGCGCGATTTCCTTGACCAGTTTCGAGGCAATCGCCTGCCGCCGCGCATCGGCCATCAGGAACACCGTCTCAACCGAGGAATCAAGCGCGCGGTTCATGCCAACCATCTGAAACTCATACTCAAAATCCGCGACCGCCCGCAGCCCGCGCACGATGACCGTCGCCCCCACATCGCGGGCACAGTCGATCAGCAGGTTCTCAAACGGATGCACGACGATCTCACCGCCGGTATGTTTGACGATCTGTTGGCATTCGCGTTCGACCATCGCCACCCGCTCGTCCAGATCGAACAAAGGCCCCTTGTCGCGGTTGATCGCGACGCCGATCACCAGCCGGTCCACAAGCGCCATCGCGCGTTGGATAATGTCGGTATGCCCAAGCGTCACGGGGTCAAAGGTGCCGGGGTAAAGACCAATGCGCATCTGCATCCTCGTTATGGCAGTCGCAGGCAGAGCAACAGGATTCGCAGGCCGAAATCAAGCCCGGCCTGCGAATCCCTGGCGTCAGTTGCCCATGATCATGCCGGTCAGCGCGTCCTTGTCCGCCGCCAGCTGTTTCAGCCGGGCCGAGACCGCATCCCCGATCGACACAAGGCCAATCATCCGCCCCTCATCATCGACCACGGGCAGGTGGCGGAACCGACCGGCGGTCATCCGTTCAAGCACGGTCAGCGCATCCTCAGCCACGACGCAGGTCGTGACCTTGCGGGTCATCAGGTCCGAGATCGGCAGCTCCAGCACCTCGGACCCGCGACGGCCCAGTTCCCGCACGATATCGCGTTCCGACAGGATGCCCTGCGGGGTCACCTCGTCATCCGAGACCACCACCGCACCGATACGGCGTTCGGACAGCATCCGCGCGGCCTGCGCCACAGTCGCGCCCGGCTTGATGGTGACAACCTCACCTTCGCCCTTCATGGCCAGAATCTGATTAACCAGCATATCTTTTCCCCCTTGCAAACGGTCTTGCTGTCAGGGTTGGGGCAAAATCCCTTGCCGTCAAGTGCGACGATCAGCAAGGGCGGTTTCCAGCCGGGCCAGCTCGCGGCGCAGGCCCTGCGCCAGGGCTTCGGTCAGCCGGTTCAGCCGGTCTGAACGGCGGTCATCGGCATGGCGGATCATCCAGAAACTGCGGGTCAGGCTGAACTGATCGGTCAGCACGCGGCGCACCCCGGCGGCAAAGGGCAACGCAAAGTCATGCACCACCCCCACCCCGGCGCCCGCGCGGATCATCTGCATCTGCACCGAGACCGAATTCGAGGTCAGCCGCGCCGGTGCCGCCCCGCTTTGGTCGACGATACCGGCAAGATAATCCAGTTCCCGGTCGAAAATCATGTCAGGAATATAGCCGATCAGCCGATGCGCGCGCAGGTCGCGCAGGCTCTCCAGCGGCGGCTGCGCGGCCAGATAATCCTCATGCGCGGCCAGATGCAGGTGATAATCGCAGAGCCGCTGCACGATCAACCGCCCCGATTCGGGCGGGCTGACGGCGATGGCAAGGTCCGCCTCGCGCCGCGACAGGTTGAACACGCGCGGCAGGGCGACGATCTGCACCTCCAGCCCCGGATGATCGTCGCAGAGCCGCGCCGCGACCTGCGGCAGCAGGTAATTCGCGCAACCGTCCGGCGCGCCGATGCGCAGCTGGCCGCTGAGTTCGCCCGGGCCCCGCAGCGCCTCGGACGCGCCGCTGAGCGCACGTTCCGCCGCCTCGGCATGGGGCAAGAGCCGCGCGCCCTCGCCCGTCAAGCCGTAGCCCTGCGGCGATTTGACGAATAACGGATGGCCAAGCGCCAGTTCCAGCCGCGCCACGCGCCGCCCCATGGTCGAGGCATCCAGCCCCAGCCGCCGCCCCGCCCGCGACAGGCTTTCATCCCGCGCGACCGCCAGAAAGATGCGAAGATCGTCCCAATCCATCCCTGCCCCTTTGCATTATCGCAAAGCTGTCTTGCCATACTGTCGCTTTGCAAACGCATTCCCGCAAGGTTAATTTGCCTACACCCCGCAGGAGGAGGACAAGATGGAAGAACTGTATCACTGGATCGACGGCAAAGAGGTCAAGGGCACTTCGGGCCGTTTCGCCGATGTCTATAACCCCGCCACCGGCGAGGTTCAGGCCCGCCTGCCGCTGGCCTCGGACGACGAAATGGCCGCCGCCATCGACAGCGCGGCCAAGGCTCAGGTCAAATGGGGCGCGACCAACCCGCAGCGCCGCGCGCGCGTGATGATGGAACTGGTCCGGCTGATCAACCGCGACATGGACAAGCTGGCCGAAAAGCTGTCCTCGGAACATGGCAAGACCTTTGCCGATGCCAAAGGCGATGTGCAGCGCGGGCTTGAGGTGATCGAGTTCTGCATCGGTGCCCCCCATTTCATGAAGGGCGAATTCACCGACAGCGCCGGTCCGGGCATTGATATGTATTCGATGCGCCAGCCGCTTGGCGTGGTCGCGGGCATCACGCCGTTCAACTTCCCGGCGATGATTCCGCTGTGGAAGATGGGCCCGGCTTTGTCTGCGGGCAACGCCATGATCCTCAAACCGTCCGAGCGCGACCCCTCGGTCCCGCTGATGCTGGCGAAACTGTGCCAGGAGGCCGGGCTGCCCGATGGCGTTTTGCAGGTCGTCAACGGCGACAAGGGCGCGGTCGATGCGATCCTGAACAGTGAGGTGATTCAAGCGGTGGGCTTTGTCGGCTCGACCCCTATCGCGCAGTATATCTATGAAAACTGCGCCCGCACCGGCAAGCGCAGCCAGTGTTTCGGCGGCGCCAAGAACCACATGATCATCATGCCCGATGCCGATCTGGATCAGGCGGCGGATGCGCTTGTGGGCGCGGGCTTTGGCGCGGCGGGCGAACGCTGCATGGCAATCTCGGTCGCGGTGCCGGTGGGCGAGGAAACCGCCGATGCGCTGATCGAGCGGCTTGTTCCGCGGATCGAGGCGCTGAAGGTCGGGCCATGGACCGCAGGCGACGATGTCGATTATGGCCCGGTCGTGACCAAGGCGGCGCAGGAAAACATCCTGCGGCTCATCAATCGCGGCGTCGAGCAGGGCGCGGAGCTGGTCGTTGATAACCGCAATTTCAGCCTTCAGGGCTATGAGAACGGTTTTTATGTCGGCCCGCATCTCTTCGACCGCGTGACCCCCGATATGGACATCTACAAGACCGAGATCTTCGGCCCGGTCCTGTCCACCGTCCGTGCCAAGACCTATGAAGAGGCAATCGGGCTGGCCATGTCGCATGAATATGGCAATGGCACCGCGATCTATACCCGCGACGGCGACACCGCCCGCGATTTTGCCAACCGCGTGAATATCGGCATGGTCGGCATCAACGTGCCGATCCCGGTGCCGCTGGCCTATCATACCTTTGGCGGCTGGAAGAAATCGGGCTTTGGCGACCTGAATCAGCACGGCCCGGATGCCTTCCGGTTCTATACCCGGACCAAGACCGTGACCTCGCGTTGGCCCTCGGGCATCAAGGAGGGTGCGGCGTTTAACTTCAAGGCGATGGACTGAGCCGCGAACGCCGGGGGTTTTCCACCCCCGGACCCCGGGAGGATATTTCCAGACAAAAGACGCGAGGGGCCGGGGCGCGGCCCTTTGCAACACTCTCGCAATAGTCGGCTTCTATGGCGGGACGGATCAGGGAGGGGAGCCGATGGATTTCGCATTGACCGAGGAACAGCAGGCCATTTTCGACATGGCCCGCGATTT
>JAUNTZ010000052.1 GCA_030538425.1 Paracoccus sp. (in: a-proteobacteria)
CACGGCAGGCACGGCAGGCAGGCAACAGCTCTGTGTTGAGCAGCTGCGCTGCCTCAATTGTCGCGTGGGCTCAAATAGCTGTGGCTGATGCGGCCCATTTCTTGAGTGATTCGCCGGCGAGACCTCGTGGCCCGCGATCATGTCGCATCGGCAGCGCGGGGGTCGCCGTTCACGTTGTCAGGACAACGCCAAGACAGCCGATCTCGCGAATTACTGGTTGCTCGAAAGAACCTCCTGACACGGGATCATTTCGCAATGGCAGGGCCAAGGGTTTTGTCTTCACCCTATCAGAACAACGCCAAGACGGCTGATCTCGCGAACCAATCGCTGGGGAACGAACCGCTTCGCCCCATTTCTTATCATCTTCTGGCCCCAACTGCCGCCTCGCACACCCGTCCCGGCGCCGCGTGGCCGCCTCACCTCTCGCGCAGATAAGGCAGCCGATAGCCGATGGCTTCGGCGATATGGTCGGGATGCACGCGGTCGCTATCGGCCAGATCGGCGATGCTGCGGGCGGTGCGCAGGATGCGGTGATAGCCGCGCGCGGTGAGGCCCAGGCGCTCGGAGGCGCGGCGGATCAGGTCGCGACCGGCGGCGTCGGGGGTCGCATGTTCCTCTAGCAGGGCGGGCGGCGCGTCGGCATTGACCCGCACCGTCTCATGACCCTCGTATCGCTGCGCCTGCCGGTCGCGCGCGGCCACGACTCGGGCGCGGATCGTGGCGCTATCCTCACCCGAGGGGGGCAGCTCAATATCGTCAAGGCCCACCGGCGGCACATCAAGGCGCAGGTCAAAGCGGTCCATCAACGGGCCGGAGATGCGCCCGGTATAATCCTCGCCACAGCCCGGCGCGCGGTTGCAGGCGCGGGCGGGGTCGGCCAGATGCCCGCAGCGGCAGGGATTGGCCGCCGCGATCAGCACGAAACGCGCGGGATAGCGCACATGCGCATTGGCGCGGGCGACGTTGATTTCGCCGGTCTCAATCGGCTGACGCAGGGTTTCAAGCGCCGCGCGCGAGAACTCGGGCAGCTCATCCAGAAACAGCACGCCATTATGCGCCAGGCTGATCTCACCCGGGCGCGCGCCGCGCCCGCCGCCGACAAGTGCCGCCATCGACGCGGTATGATGGGGCGCGCGAAAGGGCGCGTGGCGCGGGATGCCGCCATCCGACAGCATCCCCGCGACCGAATGGATCATCGCGGTCTCTAACGCCTCTTGCGGGGAAAGCGGCGGCAAGAGACCGGGCAGGCGGGCGGCCATCATCGACTTGCCCGCGCCGGGCGGGCCGACCATCAGCAGGTGGTGGCGGCCTGCGGCGGCGATTTCCAACGCGCGTTTGGCACGTTCCTGCCCGCGCACCTCGCGCATATCGGCGTCGCGGGGCGGCTCGGCAATCGCTCCGGGGGTTGCGCGGGGCAGGGAGGCGCGCTCGATCAGATGGTCCAGCACCGCGCGCAGATGCGGCGCGGCATGGACCGCGACCGAGCCGACCCAGGCCGCCTCACCCCCGCAAGCCGCCGGACAGATCAGCGCCCGCCCGTCCTCGGCGGCGGCAAAGGCCGCAGGAAGCGCTCCCGCCACCGCCACAAGCCGCCCGTCAAGCGACAATTCGCCCACCGATACCACGCGCTCAAGCGCGTCCGGCGGAAGGATCTCCAACGCGCCCAGAACCGCAAGCGCGATGGGAAGGTCGAAATGAGATCCCTCTTTCGGCAGATCGGCGGGGGACAGGTTGACGGTGATCTTCTTGTTGGGCAAGGCCACCGACAGCGCGCCGAAGGCGGCACGGACGCGTTCGCGGGCCTCGGACACGGCCTTGTCTGGCAGCCCCACAATGGCGAATGACGGCAAGCCCGCCGAGACCGCCGCCTGCACCTCAACCAGCCGCGCCTCGACCCCGTCGAATGTTACCGAATACGCCGTTGCGACCATCAAACGCCCCTTTGCCCGCGCCAAGGCTAGGGCAACTCGCTTAACGAATGGTTAACGCGCGCCCGGCGGCACCGCTTTCTTGCCGCGCGGCCCCCCGTGGCGTATCACCGGGCGGGCACATCAATCGCCATGACCATGGGGGGCGCGATGCAGGGCAAGCGCGTATTGCTGATTATCGGGGGCGGAATCGCCGCCTACAAGACGCTGACGCTGATCCGCGACTTGCGGCGGGCGGGGGCTGCCGTCTCGCCGGTTCTGACCCGCGCAGGCGGCGAATTCGTGACGCCGCTGTCGGTTTCCGCCCTTGCGGGTGAAGAGGTCCACCAAGAGCTCTTCGACCTGACCCGAGAGGCCGAGATGGGCCATATCCAGCTCACCCGCAATGCCGATCTGGTCGTCGTGGCGCCAGCGACCGCCGATCTGATGGCGAAAATGGCGCAGGGGCGGGCCGATGATCTGGCCTCGACCCTGCTTCTGGCGACGAACAAAAGCGTGCTGATCGCGCCTGCGATGAATGTGCGCATGTGGCTGCATCCTGCGACGCAGCGCAATCTGGCCACGCTGCGCGGCGACGGGGTCGCGGTGGTGGGGCCCGATGAGGGCGATATGGCCTGCGGTGAATACGGGCCGGGCCGGATGGCGGAGCCGGGCGCGATTCTGGCGGCGATTCGGGACCGTCTGGACGGGCGCGCCGCACCGCTGCGCCTGCCGCCCGAGGCGGTGGTGCGGGCGGGCGGGCTGTCGGGGCGCCATATCATCGTGACCTCTGGCCCGACGCAGGAGCCGATTGATCCGGTGCGTTATATCTCGAACCGCTCATCCGGGGCGCAGGGGACGGCGATTGCCACCGCCTTGCGGGACCTGGGCGCGAAGGTCAGCTTTGTCACCGGCCCCGCCGATATCGCCCCGCCCGAGGGGGTGGAGGTGATCCGCGTGACCACTGCGCAAGAGATGCGCGACGCGGTCGAGGGGGCCTTGCCCGCCGATGCGGCGGTCATGGCTGCGGCTGTGGCCGATTGGCGGGTCGCGAATGCCACCACCAGCAAGATCAAGAAAGATGCCAGCGGCACCGCGCCCTCGCTGCAATTCACCGCGAATCCTGATATTCTGGCCTGGATCAGCCGCTTGCCGACGAACCGGCCCCGTCTGGTTGTGGGGTTTGCCGCCGAGACCGACGATCTGATCGCCAATGCCCGCGCCAAGCGGCTGCGCAAAGGCTGCGACTGGATCGTGGCGAATGATGTCGGTGAGGGCAGCGGCACCTTCGGCGGGGCCGAGAACAGCGTGACCGTGATTGACGCGCGGGGCGAGGAAACCTGGCCGCGCATGGCCAAGGATGAGGTCGCGCGCAAGCTGGCGCTGCGCATGGCGAAGGCTTTGGAATAGGCGATGGCGCGCATTTACCTTGATCACAACGCGACCACGCCGCTGCGCCCCGAGGCGCGGGCGGCGATGGCGGAGGCGATGGATCTGGTCGGCAACCCGTCCTCGGTCCATGCCGAGGGGCGGGCCGCGAAAATGGCTTTGGAACGCGCGCGGGCGGAGGTGCTGTCGGCGCTTGGGGCGGATGGGGCCGATCTGGTCTGGACATCCGGCGCGACTGAGGCGGCGGCTTTGGCCATGGCCGGGCGCGGGCTTGACTGCGCGGCGATTGAACATGACGCGGTGCTGGCATGGGGGAATGCGGCGCTCGCGGTGGACCGGGGCGGGGCGGTGACGGTGGACGACCCGGCGCGAACTGCGCTGCAACTCGCCAATTCCGAGACCGGGGTTGTCCAAAACCTGCCGGACGGGTTGTTCCTGTCCGATGTGACGCAAGGTTTCGGCAAGCGGCCCTTTGCCTTCAACTGGTCGGGGGCAAGTGCTGCGATTGTCAGCGCGCATAAGCTGGGCGGGCCAAAGGGGATCGGCGCGTTGATCCTGCGCAAAGGCACCGATATCGAAGCGCAGATCAAGGGCGGCGGTCAGGAGCAGGGCCGTCGCGCGGGCACCGAAAACCTGATCGGCGCCCTGGGTTTCGCGGCGGCGGCCGCGGCCGCGCAGCGCGACCTTGAGGCGGGGCGCTGGGACGCGCTCGCCGCGCTGCGCGACCGGCTGGAGGCGCTGATCCTTGACGCCGCGCCCGGGACGATCATCGTCGGGCGCGAATCCGACAGGTTGCCGAACACGCTTTGCCTGCTTACATCAGGCTGGAAAGGCGAAACCCAAGTCATGCAGATGGACCTTGCCGGGATAGCCGTCTCGGCGGGCTCGGCCTGTTCGTCGGGCAAGGTGCGGTCCAGTCAGGTCTTGCGTGCGATGGGTTTTTCCGACAGTGACGCCGGATGCGCGATCCGGGTGTCGCTTGGGCCTTTGACGACAGAGGCCGAAATCGACGCTTTCGCGCGTGCGTGGCTGACGGCCCGTGCGCGGTGGAGCGAAAGGAACAGGGCCGGGCAACCGGCGGAAAGGTGATGGCGATGCAGGACACGGATCTTGAAGTTCGCGACGGGGTTGACCGCGAGACGGTCGAAACCGTCGCCAATATGGGCAGCTATAAATATGGCTGGGATACCGAGATCGAGATGGAATATGCCCCCAAGGGGCTGAATGAGGATATCGTCCGCCTTATTTCCGAAAAGAACGAAGAGCCCGAATGGATGACGGAATGGCGGCTGGCCGCCTTTCGCCGTTGGCAGACCATGGAAGAACCCACTTGGGCGATGCTCAATTACCCCAAGATCGACTTTCAGGACCAGTATTATTATGCGCGGCCCAAATCGATGGAGGTCAAGCCGAAATCGCTGGATGAGGTGGACCCGAAGCTTTTGGCGACCTATGAAAAGCTGGGCATTCCGCTGAAAGAACAGATGATCCTTGCCGGTGTCGAGGGCGCCGAAGGCGCGCCCGCCGAAGCGCGCAAGGTCGCCGTTGATGCGGTTTTCGATTCCGTTTCGGTTGGCACGACTTTCAAGGATGAATTGGCCAAGGCGGGCGTGATTTTCTGTTCCATTTCCGAGGCGATCAAGAATCACCCCGAATTGGTCAAGAAATATCTGGGCAGCGTGGTTCCGCAATCGGATAACTTCTATGCGACGCTGAACAGTGCGGTGTTTTCGGACGGATCTTTCGTCTATATTCCGCCGGGTGTGCGTTGCCCGATGGAGCTTTCGACCTATTTTCGCATCAACGCGGAAAATACCGGGCAGTTTGAACGCACGCTGATCATTGCGGATAAGGGCTCTTATGTCTCTTATCTCGAAGGCTGCACCGCGCCCAAACGCGACACGGCGCAATTGCACGCCGCCGTGGTTGAGATCGTGATTTTGGAAGATGCCGAGGTCAAATATTCCACCGTCCAGAACTGGTTCCCCGGCGATGAAGAAGGCAAGGGCGGGATCTATAACTTTGTGACCAAACGCGCCGATTGCCGTGAGGCTCGGGCAAAGGTGATGTGGACGCAGGTTGAAACCGGGTCGGCGATTACATGGAAATATCCGTCCTGTATTTTGCGCGGTGACGACAGTCAGGGTGAGTTCTATTCCATCGCCATTGCCAATAACATGCAGCAGGCGGATACCGGAACCAAGATGATCCATCTTGGCAAGAACACCCGCTCACGCATTGTTTCCAAAGGGATTTCTGCGGGCCGTGCGCAGAACACCTATCGCGGTCTGGTGACGATGCATCCGCGCGCCACCGACAGCCGCAATTACACGCAATGCGACAGTCTTTTGATCGGCGATAAATGCGGGGCGCATACCGTGCCTTATATCGAGGTGAAAAACACCTCATCCCGCGTTGAACATGAGGCGACAACCAGCAAGGTTGATGAAGATCAGCTTTTCTATTGCCGTGCGCGCGGAATGGATGAAGAAGAGGCCGTCGCCTTGGTCGTCAATGGTTTTTGCCGCGACGTATTGCAGGCTCTGCCCATGGAGTTCGCCATGGAGGCGCAAAGCCTTGTCGCAATCAGCCTGGAAGGCAGCGTCGGCTAAGGCCGCGCCAAGAGGAAAATAAGATGCTGAAAATTAATAATCTGCATGTCAAGCTGGAAGACGAGGACAAGCAAATCCTGAAAGGCGTTTCGCTGAGTGTTCCGGCAGGCGAGGTTCACGCCATTATGGGGCCGAACGGCTCGGGCAAATCGACGCTCTCTTATGTTCTTTCGGGCCGTGACGGTTACGAAGTGACTGATGGCGCGGCGTCGCTTGAGGGCAAGGACCTGCTGGAGATGGAGCCCGAGGAACGCGCCGCTGCCGGCCTGTTTCTGGCTTTTCAATACCCGGTTGAGATTCCGGGCGTCGGCAATATGACCTTCCTGCGCACCGCCGTGAATGCGCAGCGCAAGGCGCGCGGTGAGGATGAACTTTCGTCCGGTGATTTCCTCAAACTGATCCGCGAAAAAGCCAAATCGCTGCAAATCGACCCCGAAATGCTGAAACGTCCGGTGAATGTCGGATTCTCAGGCGGTGAGAAAAAGCGCAACGAAGTTCTGCAAATGGCGATGCTGGAACCGAAAATGTGCATTCTGGACGAAACCGATTCCGGCCTTGATGTCGATGCCATGCGGCTTGTGTCCGAAGGGGTGAATGCGCTGCGTTCGCCAGATCGGGCGTTTCTGGTGATTACCCATTATCAGCGCCTGCTGGATCATATTAAACCTGATGTCGTGCATATCATGGCGGATGGTCGCATCGTGAAAAGCGGTGGTCCCGAATTGGCGCTTGAGGTCGAACAGAACGGCTATGCCGACATTCTGGCGGAGGTCGGCTGATGGCGGACGGCACCAACGCGCTTGACGCGAGGCTGGGCGCTGTGGCGGCTGATGGCTTTGCCACCGCCCGCGCCGATGCCGAGGCCCGCCTGCGGCAGATGGGTCTGCCCGGACGGCGCGACGAATATTGGCGCTATACCGACCCCGCGCCCTTCAACGCGCCCGAGGCGTCGCCGCTGGCGATTGATCAGAATGCGCCCGATTCGCCGCTCTTTGGCGATCTGGACACGCTGCGGATCGTCTTTGTCGATGGCCGCTTCGATGCCGCGCAATCGGCGGATCTGGCGGCAGAAGGCGTCGAGATCACGCTGTTGCCCGACGCCAAATCCGATCACTGGGCGACCAAGCTTTACGGCCAGCTTGAGGCCGACGGTCAGCGCCATGTGCCTCGCCCCTTCGCCGCGCTGAACACCGCGACTGCGCAGGACGGCGTGCTGATCCGCGTGACCGGCACGCCCGCGCGCCCGATCCATATCGTCCACCGTCGTGAGACTGAGACGGCGGATGTGGTCTGCCACCATGTGATCCGGGTCGAGCCGGGCGCGGTGCTGACCCTGCTGGAAACCGGCATGGCGGGCGCGCGGTCCAACATGCTGATCGAGGCAGACGTGGCCGAGACCGGCGCGCTGCATTACATCGGCGCCAAGCGGGCCGGGCATCAGAAAATCGGGCTGAGCCAGATTTTCGCCCGCGTGGCGGAACGGGCCTTGTTCAAGGCCTTCTCGCTCTCGGTGAACGGCACCTTGATGCGCCACGAGGCGGTGATCGACATTGTCGGCGACGACGCTGTGGCCCATATCGCGGCGGCGGTTCTGGGCGATGGCCAACGCGGCCCGTTCCACCATGACGACACCGTGTTCATCACCCATGCCGCCGAGCGCTGCGAAAGCCGTCAGGTGTTCAAAAAGGTGCTGAAAAACGGCGCTGTCGGCGTGTTTCAGGGCAAGATTCTGGTCCAGCCGGGCGCGCAAAAGACCGATGGCTATCAGATCAGTCAGGCGCTTTTGCTGGATGAGGACAGCCAGTTTCTGGCCAAGCCCGAACTGGAAATCTATGCCGATGACGTGAAATGCTCACACGGATCGACCACGGGCGCGATTGATGAGACGGCTTTGTTCTACCTGCGCTCGCGCGGGGTGCCGTATGACCGCGCCGTGGTGCTGCTGGTGCTGTCGTTCCTGGCCGATGCTCTGGCCGAGGTTGAGGATGAGACCCTGCGAGACCAGATCGGGGACAGGCTGGAAGCATGGCTGAGCCGTCGCGCCAAGGCGTAACCGCGGGCATCGCGCCACGCATCCCGGCCGCATGGGTCAGGCCGGGCCGCGTGATCCGTGGGCTTGCGGGCATGAGCGAAAGCGCGATGCTGGCCGTTCTGATGGGCGCGATGCTGGTCTTTCTGATCGCGCAAATGCCGGTCCATGCGCGGGCCGCGCATCTGGCGCCTGAGATCCCCTTCGCGGGGCGCATGGCGGGCGCCACGGTTGCGGTGCTGTTCATGATGCCGCTGATCGCCTATCTGGTGGCGGCGCTGTCGGCGGTGGTGTTGCGGCTGTTCGGGCTGCGCGTTTCAGCGGCGGATGCGCGGCTGGCGCTGTTCTGGGCGCTTTTGGCGGTGTCGCCCGCGATGCTGCTGGCGGGGCTGGTTGCGGGTTTTATCGGGCCGGGTGTGGCTTTGGGGATCGTGCAGGCAATCTCGGGCGTTGGCTTTTTGTGGATATGGGGCGCAGGGCTGCGGGCGCTTGCGGTAAGGCGATGACATTCAACGATTTTATGACATTGGCGCAAGTGACCTTCCGCGACCCGCCACGCGCGCTGCGGATGCTGCAATCGCTTGACCTCTCGATCGAGACGCGCTGGCTGGGCCTGTTTCTGGCCGTCACCCTGTCCGCGGCTTTGGCGGTCATTGCCTCGGCCTTCTTCCCCCTGACGAATGAGACCGGCGTGATCGGTCTGACCCGCCGCCCGCTTGCCCTTGCCGGGGTGCAGCTGTTCGGCATGGCGCTTGGCGCGTGGTTGCTGGCCAATGTCGGGCGGATCTTTGGCGGGCATGGCAGCTTTGCCGACGCGCTGCTGGTGGTGACCTGGGTTGAGCTGCTGCTGGTCGCGGTGCAGGCGGTTCAGGTCGTCCTGATGCTGATCTTTCCGTTCTTTGCCTCCTTTCTGGGGCTAGCCGCGATTGCCGCCTTTATCTATCTGGTCGTGCAATTCACCAAGGCGCTGCACGGGTTCAGCTCAACCTTCGGGGTGGTGCTGGGGCTGATCGGCACGGCCATCGGGGCGGGCTTTGTGCTGTCGATCCTGATGACGATGCTTGGGGTCGCCCCCCCGGTCGGGGTCGCACCATGAGCTTTGACGTGCAAGCCGTTCGTGACGATTTCCCGATCCTGTCGCGCAAGGTGAACGGGCGGCCTCTGGTCTATCTGGACAGCGGCGCAAGCGCACAAAAGCCGCAATGCGTGATCGACGCGATCAGTGCGGCCTATGCGGGCGAATATGCCAATGTGCATCGCGGGCTGCATTTCCTGTCGAACCTTGCGACCGACAATTATGAGAGGGTGCGGGCGATCATCGCGCGGTTCCTTTCGGCCCCGCATGAGGATGAGGTGATCTTTACCTCGGGCGCGACTGAGGGGATCAACCTGATCAGCTATGCATGGGCCGCCCCGCGCCTGTCGGCGGGCGATGAGATCGTGCTGTCGGTGTTGGAGCATCATGCCAATATCGTGCCCTGGCATTTCCTGCGCGAACGGCAGGGCGTTGTGCTGAAATGGGTTGAGCCCGAAGCCGATGGCAGCCTGCCTGCGGAGAAGGTGCTGGCAGCGGTGGGGCCGCGCACGCGGCTGATTGCGGTCACGCATATGTCGAATGTGACCGGCACCGTGGTCGATGTGGCGGCGATTGCGCGGGGAACGGATGTGCCGGTGCTGGCCGATGGCTCACAGGCGGCAGTGCATATGCCGGTGGATGTCGGTGCGCTTGGCGTCGATTTTTATGCGATTACCGGGCATAAGCTATATGGTCCGTCCGGGTCGGGCGCGATCTGGGTGCGCCGAGAAAGACAGGCCCAGATGCGCCCCTTCATGGGCGGCGGCGACATGATCCGCACCGTGACCCGCGACGAGGTGGACTATGCCGACCCGCCCTTGCGGTTCGAGGCCGGCACGCCCGGCATCGTCAACCAGATCGGGCTTGGTGTCGCGCTTGAATATCTGATGGGTCTGGGGATGGAGAACATCGCCGCCCATGAACGCGACTTGCGCGATTACGCGCGTGAGCGGTTGCGCGCGCTCAACTGGCTGTCGGTGCAGGGCGATGCGCCGGACAAGGGCGCGATTTTCTCAATGGTGATGGAGGGCGCGCACGCCCATGACATCGCCACCATCCTTGACAAGCGCGGCATCGCGGTGCGCGCGGGCAGCCATTGCGCCATGCCCTTGATGGAGCATTACGGCCTGACCGCCACCGCCCGCGCCAGCTTCGCGATGTATAACACGCGGGCCGAGGTGGACGCGCTGATCGACGGGCTATCCTTCTGTCGCGAGCTGTTTGGCTAGGCTTCGGTGATCCGGCGCGGGCGGGTAATCCGCCGCGCCGGGCCGCGGTCGCTCAGACCCGTTCGCCCGCAACCCATGTCGCGCGGATGCTGGGCAAATCGCCAAAGCGGCGGATGCGGATCAGGTCGGCGCGCTTCCCCTCGGTGATCTCGCCCCGGTCGTCCAGCCCTGCCGCGCGGGCGGGGTTGCGGGTGACGGTGGCCATGGCGCGGGGCAGGTCGTCCCAAATCGCGGCCAGCCGGAACGCCGCCCCGATCAGCGCGGCGGGGACATAATCGGACGAAATGATGTCCAGCAGCCCCGCCCGGGCCAGATCCGCCGCCGCGATATTGCCGGTATGCGAACCGCCCCGGATAAGGTTCGGCGCGCCCATGATGACCGCGATGCCGTGATCGTGGCAGGCTTGCGCGGCCTCTAGCGTGGTCGGGAACTCGGCCAGACGGATGCCGTAACCCGCCGAGGTTTCGACCTGCGCCCGCGTGGTGTCGTCATGGCTGGCCAGCACCGCGCCAAGTGCTGCGGCCCGCGCTACCGTCGCCGCCTCATGCGGCCCCGCCAGACGGGCGTGCATATCGCGCAGCCGGGCCATATGGGCGGCGGTCTGGGCCTCGTTCAGGCGGTATTTGCTGCGAACATAATCCTCCAGCTTGGACGCATCGCTATATTGCCGCTGCCCCGGTGAGTGGTCCATCAGGCTGATGATGCCCACATCCTCGCCCTCGTGAAACTCGGCCAGTTCCTCGGCCAGGGTTTCCGAACAGATCTCGGCACGCAGGTGGATCAGGTGGTTGATCTTCAGCGCGCCACTGGCCTTGATCGCGGCCAGTTCATCCGCCAAAGCGCGCCCGTAACGGATATAATCGCCCGTCGCATTGGGAATCGAGCCAAGCCGCAGCGCGTCGAAAACGGTCGTGATCCCGCAGCCCGCAAGTTCGGAATCATGCGCCAGAATGGCCGGGCCATGCGGGAAATGCGCACCGGGGCGGGGCTGCATATGGCGTTCGAGGTTGTCGGTATGCAGCTCGACCATGCCCGGCGCCAGCCAGTCGCCTTGCAGGTCGATAGCGCCCTCGGGGACGCTCTCGCCCTCATGGATGCGGGCGATGCGGCCCTGTTCGATCTCGACCGCGCCGCGCAGGATACGGTCGGGAAGGATGATTTCGGCATTGGCGAGGATCATTCGGTCAGGTCCTTGATGGCGGAAAGAAGGGCGGCGATGCCCTGTTCGGGCGCGCCGGAATTATCGATTTTCGTCAAAGGGATGGCGCATGAGGGCGCGGTGCGGGCCAGACGCGCGGCGATCTCTGAGGCGTCCTCGCGGCCTCGTGCGGCCAGCCGTTTGGTCAGCATCTCGGGCGGCAGGGTGACCTCTATCGCGGTAAAGCCCGGAAAGACCCGCGCCGCCTCGTCCAGTACCCCGCGCGACAGGTTCACAAGCGCGACCCGCCCCGGAAACGGCCCGTGTGGTACGCCATAGCACAGCCCATGTGCCTCCCATGACAGCGCAAAGCCCCCCTCGTCGCGCAGGCGAGCGAAGCCTTCAGGCGTGACGGCTGTGTGATCCTCGCCGCCCGCGTCATGGGCGCGGGTGATGACGCGCTGCACAAGGGTGATGCCGGGGTGGCGGGCGGCGGCGCCCTGCATCAGCGTGTCCTTGCCCACACCCGACGGCCCGACAATGCCGATGACGCGCGCGCTCATGCCGCGCGGGCCGGGGTGAAGCTGGTGACATCGACCAGACGGTCGCAGACCCGGTCGCGGGCCTCGTGGTCGTGGAAAATCCCGATGATCGCCGCGCCGCGTCCCTTTGCCTCTTCGATCAGGTGCAGAACCGTTTCGCGGTTGGCGGCGTCAAGGCTGGCGGTCGGTTCGTCCAGCAGCATCGCCTTGTAATCATGGATGAAACCGCGCGCGATATTGACGCGCTGTTGCTCGCCCCCCGAAAAGGTTGTGGGCGAGAGAGACCAAAGCCGTTCGGGGATGTTGAGCCGCGCCAGCATCGCGGCGGCGCGGTCGCGGGCCTCATCCTCGGGGGTGCCCAGCATCAGCAACGGCTCAGCCACCACCTCGATGGTGGGCACGCGCGGGACCACGCGCAGGAACTGGCTGACATAGCCAAGCACGCTGCGGCGCAGCGCGATGATCTGGCGCGGCTCGGCGCGGGCCACGTCCAGCCCGTCAATGGTGATGCTGCCCTGATCGGTGCGGTAATTGCCCCAGATCATCCGCATCAGCGTCGATTTCCCCGAGCCCGACGCGCCGGTCAGCCCGACACATTCGCCGGGGTCGACCGAGAGCGAGGCGCCCGCCATCACCGGGATGCGCGCCGCGCCCTGATTGTGCAGCACGAATTCCTTGGCGACATCATGAATTCGGATCATATCCATTTCTTCCATTTGATGAAGGCATAGGTAACCACCGCCGAGCCGACCATCAGCCCAAGCGCCATCGGATAGCCCAGCCGCCAGCCCAGTTCCGGCATATGGGCGAAGTTCATCCCGTAAACCGAGGCGATCAGCGTCGGCGGCAGGAACAGCGCGGCCACCACCGACAGGATGCGCACGGTGTTGTTCTGTTCCAGATTGATCAGGCCCAGCGTGGTATCGACAGCCAGCCCCACGCGCCCGGACAGAAAGTCAAGATGCACCTCAAGCGCCTGCACATCGCGCAGCATCTCCTTGAGCTGCCCGCGCAGGGGCTTCTGTTCATGGTGGTTTTCCAGCCCGACCGTGTAGAAGCCCAGCACCCTTTCCAGCGTCAGCAGGCCAAGCCGGACCCGCGCCATCAGCTCGGCCTGCCGTCCCACCGATTCAAGCGCCTCTTGCAGCAGTTGCGCGCGCCCCACATCGCGGGCTGAGAAAATCGCGGTTGAGGTCGTGTCGATGACCCGGCCCGCATGTTCCAGAAGGTCGGCGAGGCGGGCGATGATGTCCTCGATCAGGCCCAGAAACAGCCGATCCGCCGAGCCGCAGCCGGTCGAGGATTTGCAGGCCCGCGCCGGGAAGGTCTCGAAGGGGCGCGGCGTGTGGTGGCGCACCGTGACCAGCCGTTCCGGCATCAGGATGAAGGTGACCGGCCCCGAGACGTGATCCCCCTCGGGCGTCAGCCCCGGCAGCACGGCGGTCATATAGCTGGCCGCGCCCTCACGATAAAGGCGGTTTGAGATCTCGATCTCTTCCATATCCTCCAGCGTCGGCACCTCAATCCCCAAAGCTGCAAGTGCTGCGATCTGCTCGGGCAGGGGCCGGAACAGGTCGATCCACAGCGCATCACCGGCGGGCGCATCGGGGGGCAATGGGGCAAGCGCGCCCCCCTGCGGGGCGTAAAGTTTCATCACGGTTCAGACCTGCAACACAGAAGAGACAAGCAACTGCGTATAGGCGTGGCGCGGATCGTCAAGCACCTGATCGGTCAGCCCGGCCTCGACCACCTCGCCGCCCTTCATCACCATCAGCCGGTCAGCGAGCAGCCGCACCACCGCCAGATCATGCGTCACGATGATCGCTGACAGGCCCAGCCTGCGGACCAGCCCGCGCAGCAGGTCCAAAAGCCGCGCCTGCACGCTGACATCAAGGCCGCCGGTCGGCTCGTCCATGAAGACAAGGCGCGGGCCGGTGACAAGGTTGCGGGCGATTTGCAGGCGTTGCTGCATCCCGCCCGAGAACTGGCGCGGCTTGTCGTCGATGCGGGCGGGGTCGATTTCCACACGGCCCAGCCAGTCGCTTGCGGTCTCACGGATATCGCCGTAATGGCGCGCGCCGGTTGCCATCAGCCGCTCACCCACATTGCCGCCCGCGCTGACGCCAAGGCGCAGCCCGTCGCGCGGGTTCTGGTGGACATAGGCCCATTCGGTGCGGCCAAGGCGGCGGCGCTCGGTCTCGGACATGCTCAGCGTGTCGCGCCCGTCCCAGATCACCCGGCCCTCGTCCGGGGCCAGATGCCCGGCCAGACAGGACAGCAGCGTGGACTTGCCCGAGCCGGACTCGCCCACGATCCCCATCACCTCGCCGGGCCAGAGATCGAAGCTGACATTGCGGCAGCCGATCCGCGCGCCATAGCGTTTCGTGACGCCCTGAACCTGCAACAGCGGGGTCATGCCTCACCTCCCGCGCGCGCCCGGCAATAGTCCGTGTCGGAACAGACGAACATCCGCCCGCCCGCGTCATCGGTAATCACCTCATCCAGATAGCTTTCGGCTGAGCCGCAGATCGCGCAGGCGCCCTCGGCCTTGCTGGGATCGAAGGGATGATCCTCAAAATCGAGGCTTTCCACCGGCGTATAGGGAGGAAGCGCATAGATCCGCTGCTCGCGCCCCGCCCCGAAAAGCTGGATCGCGGGGTTCATCGACAGTTTCGGATTGTCGAACTTTGGGATGGGCGAGGGGTCCATGACATAATGCCCGTTCACCTTGACCGGATAGGCATATGAGGTCGAGATCGCCCCATGCCGCGCGATATCCTCATAAAGCCGCACATGGATCAGCCCATATTCGCCAAGCGCGTGCATCCGCCGCGTCTCGGTCTCGCGCGGCTCCAGAAAGCGCAGCGGCTCGGGGATCGGCACCTGATAGACCAGAATCTGCCCCTCGCG
>JAUNTZ010000090.1 GCA_030538425.1 Paracoccus sp. (in: a-proteobacteria)
ACAGGCGGTGTGACAGGCGGCGAGTGCCTCTGTCCCGTGACCGAAGAAACGCATCCGCACCCCATCACTACCGAGCGTCCGCACCGCGCAACTGTAGCTGGACGTCCGAACCTTGAGGCAGGCGGCGGGCGTCCCCGCGTGGCGAACGACACGCGCCCACATCTCGCAACTGACGACGCTCATCGCCGCGCCCTGACTGGCGGCGAACGCCCCCAGACCGCAACCAACAGCAAGCACCCGCGCCTTGTCCTGCGTAGTCTCGCGGTCGCGTCGTTGGCATTGTTGGCGGCCTGTCAGCCGGGGGCTTTTCTCGGCATGGGCGGGATGATGGGTGGCGATCCCGAGGCGGTCGCAGATACCGGCATCGGCCCCGCAGCGGCGCCCACTGGTCAGCCGCTTGTGACCGATCCTTTCGCGGGTCAGGGCGTGCATCAACCCAATGTGCCGGGCGGCCCGTCGGGGCAGCGCGTCGGAGGCGGTGGCGCGGGTGGGACACTGCCCCCGCCGCTTCCACCGGAACAGGCGGGGGCTGCGACAGCAGCCAGCACAACAACGGGCGGCACCAGTTCAGCAGCCCCGGCGGCGCGACCGGGCGGAACCGCCACACAGACCGCGCCGCGCAGCCATACGGTTGCGGCGGGCGAGACCGCATGGTCGGTCGCGCGGCGCTATGACGTCACCATTCAGGCGCTTGCGCAGGCCAATAATCTGGACGCGAACATGACCGTCCGCGCGGGCCAGACGCTCACCATCCCCGCAGGCGGTTCCAGCACGACCGCCGCCGTCACCGCGCCGGGTCAAGGCTCACCCACGCCCGAGCCGCCCTCGGCCGCGACCGCGCTGCCAGATGAGCGCACCACCCCCGCCGCCGCCCCCGCGCCGCGCCCCAATGCGCCCAACCTTGGCGCGACGCGGACAGCGCAATCCGGGTCGGGCCGGTTCAGGATGCCAGTGCCGGGCGCGATCACCCGCACCTATAGCAAGGGCAGCTATGACGGCATCGCCATCTCGGCCCCAAGCGGCACCAGCATCGCTGCCGCAGGCGCGGGCGAGGTCGCCGCAATCACCCGCGACACCAACGGCACCCAGATCGTCGTGCTGCGTCATAGCGACGGGCTTTTGACCGTCTATGCGGGGCTTGGTCAGGTGAGCGTGGCGCAGGGCGCGCAGGTCTCGGCAGGCCAGAGCCTTGGCAGCGCGGGCGGCACCGGCTCGCTTCATTTCGAGGTGCGGCGCGGCTATGAAAGCGTAAACCCCGAGGATTATCTGGGCTGATATCTTCTCTGCCGGACGGGGCGCCCATATCGCAGCCCCGCGCCGCCTGCTGCGATGCGATGCGATGCGATGCGGGCCATTTCGCACGGCGGCAGATCCGATCCAAGCCATATAGCCGCCAACGCGACGCGCATCAGCACGACCTGAACCCAATGCCCGGTTCTGCCCCTCTTCGGAAAGGTGACAGCGAAGGCAAAGGTTCAATTGCGCATCGGCGCCGAGGGTATCGCATGGCGCGGGCAAACAAGCACCTATGCACCTGTGACAGATCCCAAATGAGGCGCGCGAGGCGAACCGCCCCATCGCAGGACAAAGAACAGCCCCGACTACGCGATACAAGCAACCGTCCGAAGATGTTTTCTTCATATGCGACGGAGTGAACAGACCCGACGGCCTCACCGTTCAGGCGTGGCGTCTGGATCGCGCTGAGGCACGGCGCAAAGACGGACCCTGCCCATTGGGCGACCAACCTCGTCGCAAGGGCCAAACCTGACCCAATAGGCTCGGGGGCGGGCGCGGCCAATCAGCCGATTCGCCCGCCCGCGCAGATCCCGAAGCTAGCCCTTCAACCCCGCCGAGATCGTCGCGCTGACCTCTTGTCGCACCGCGCGGCGGAGATTGCGGCTGATATGTTCGCCCATCTCGCCCTGAAGCT
>JAUNTZ010000091.1 GCA_030538425.1 Paracoccus sp. (in: a-proteobacteria)
CTGGATTTTGCGGGCGGGGTGAATGTCACGCTTGGCCTGCCCTTTATCCGCACCTCGCCCGATCACGGCACCGCCTTTGACATTGCCGGCACCGGCCGCGCCGATCCGGCAAGCGCGATTGCCGCGCTTTGCATGGCGGGCGAGATGGCGGCGCGGCGGGGATGAGCCTGTTTCGCGCCATATGTTCCACCCGCAGCCGGGGCCGCCCATGACCACGATCGACAACCTGCCCCCGCTGCGCGAGGTCATCGCCCGCCACGATCTGCGCGCGAAGAAACAGCTTGGCCAGAACTTTCTGCTGGACCTGAACCTGACCGCCAAGATCGCCCGTCAGGCCGGAGACCTTTCCGCCTGTGACCTGTTAGAGATCGGCCCCGGTCCCGGCGGGCTGACCCGTGGCCTTCTGGCCGAGGGCGCGCGTCATGTTCTGGCCATCGAAAAGGATGCCCGCGCCCTGCCCGCTTTGGCCGAGATCGCGGAACGCTATCCGGGCCGGCTGACGGTGATCAATGGCGACGCGCTGGAAATCGACCCTCTGACGCATCTCACGCCGCCGATCCGCATCGCCGCAAACCTGCCCTATAATATCGGCACCGAATTGCTGGTGCGGTGGCTGACCCCGCCCGACTGGCCGCCCTTTTGGGAAAGCCTCACCCTGATGTTCCAGAAAGAGGTCGCCGAGCGGATCGTGGCGCAGCCCGGCTCGAAAGCCTATGGGCGGCTGGCGGTCCTGGCGCAATGGCGCTGCGAGGCTCGGATCGTGATGAGCTTGCCGCCAGAAGCATTTGTTCCTGCGCCGAAAATTCATTCAGCGGTGGTGCATCTGACCGCGCTGCCTGCGCCGCGCTATCCTGCCGATGCGCAGGTTTTGTCGCAGGTCGTCGCGGCTGGTTTCAACCAACGCCGCAAGATGCTGCGCGCCAGCCTGCGCGGCGTGGCCCCGGATATCGAGGGGCTTCTGGAACAGGCCGGGATCCCGCCCACCGCCCGCGCCGAGGAAATCGGGCTGGAGGGGTTTTGCACCCTTGCCCGTCTTGTCGAGGCCGCGCGCAAGGCGGGATAGGCGGGACCGTCAGGCCCCGCCCAAGCATCAGAACGGATAATGAATCGGGCCGTCCTGAACCGTGATCCAACGCAGTTCGGTGAACTCGTCGATGCCCCAATTGCCGCCAAAGCGCCCATAGCCCGAGGCTTTCACGCCGCCAAAGGGCATCTGCGCCTCGTCATGGACGGTGGGGCCATTCACATGGCAGATGCCGCTTTCGATCCGGCGGGCAACGGCCATGGCGCGGGTCACATCGCCGCCGAACACCGCCGCGGACAGCCCGTATTCGGTATCATTGGCCAGCCGGATCGCCTCATCCTCGGATGAGGCGCGCACCACGGTCACGACCGGACCAAAGGACTCCTCGGCATAAAGGCGCATCGCGGGCGTCACCTTGTCAAGCAGCGTGGCGTCCATGATCGTGCCGTCGATGCGCCCGCCCGCCGCCAGAACCGCGCCCTTGTCGGTCGCGTCGGCGACCAGTTCGCCCAACCGTTTCGCCGCGCCCTGATCGACCACCGAGCCAAGCGGCGTCTGCCCCTTGGCCGGATCGCCTGCGACAAGCGTCCGGGCCTTTGCGGCCAGCTTTTCAACAAAGGCATCCGCGACCTGATCCATGACCACGATGCGTTCCGTGGACATGCAGATCTGGCCCTGATTCATATAGGCCCCGAAAGCGGCAGCGGCGACGGCGGCATCCAGATCGGCATCGTCAAGCACAACGAAAGGCGCTTTGCCACCCAGTTCCAGAAGCGCGGGCTTGAGATTGCGCCCGGCCGTTTCCGCGATGATCCGGCCCACGCGGGTCGAGCCGGTAAAGTTCACCCGCCGCA
>JAUNTZ010000053.1 GCA_030538425.1 Paracoccus sp. (in: a-proteobacteria)
TGGGCTGGGGCGTCGGCGGGATCGAGGCCGAGGCCGCGATGCTGGGTCAGCCGATCTCGATGCTGATCCCCGAGGTTGTCGGCTTCAAGATCACCGGCGCGCTGCGCGAGGGCGTGACCGCCACCGACCTCGTGCTGAAGGTCGTGAAAATGCTGCGCGAGCATGGCGTTGTCGGCAAGTTCGTCGAATTCTACGGCGAAGGTCTGGACCACATGCCGCTTGCCGACCGCGCGACCATCGCCAACATGGCCCCGGAATATGGCGCGACCTGCGGCTTTTTCCCGATCGACAACGAAACCCTGCGTTACCTGCGCCAGACCGGCCGGGACGAAGACCGTATCGCGCTGGTCGAGGCTTACGCCAAGGAAAACGGCTTCTGGCGCGATGCCGATTATGCGCCGGTCTACACCAGCACGCTGGAACTGGATCAGGGCGATGTCGTGCCCGCGATTTCCGGCCCGAAACGCCCGCAGGATCACGTTCCGCTGACCGAATCGGCGCGCGCCTTCGGCGAATATATCCGCGGCACCCGCAAGATCCCCCCGCTGAGCGAAGACCAGAAAATCCAGTGGAAAAAGGACGGTGGTGCCGAAGCCCCCGCCGAGATTCCCGGTGAGCTGGACGGTTTCGCCTGCGGCGATGTCGAGGGCGCGGATTACCAGCTTCGCGACGGCTCGGTCGTGATCGCCTCGATCACCTCCTGCACCAACACCTCGAACCCCTACGTTCTGATGGCCGCCGGTCTCGTCGCCCGCAAGGCGCGCGAACTGGGCCTGAACCGCAAGCCCTGGGTGAAAACCTCGCTGGCCCCCGGCTCGCAAGTGGTTGAGGAATACCTGAAAGCCGCCGGGCTTCAGGAAGACCTCGACGCGCTTGGCTTCAACCTTGTCGGTTTCGGCTGCACGACCTGTATCGGCAATTCGGGCCCGCTGGAGCCTGCGATCTCCAAGTCGATCAACGACAACGATCTGGTCGCCGTCTCGGTCCTGTCGGGCAACCGCAACTTTGAGGGCCGGATCAGCCCGGACGTGCGCGCCAACTATCTGGCCAGCCCGCCCCTCGTCGTGGCCTATGCCATCGCGGGCGACATGAATATCGACCTGACCACCCAGCCGCTTGGCAAGGGGAAGGACGGTCAGGACGTGTTCCTCAAGGACATCTGGCCGACCTCGAAAGAGGTTGCGGATATGGTCGATACCATTGTCACCCGTGAGATGTTCCAGGCCAAATATGCCGACGTCTTCAAGGGCGATGAGCGTTGGCAGGCGGTCGAGATCACCGATAGCGAGACCTATGACTGGCCCGCCTCTTCGACCTATATCCAGAACCCGCCCTATTTCCAGGGCATGTCGAAAGAGCCGGGCGTGATCTCGGATGTCAAGGAAGGCCGCATCCTCGCGCTGCTGGGCGATATGATCACCACCGACCACATCTCGCCCGCCGGTTCCTTCAAGCCCGACACGCCCGCCGGTCGCTATCTGACCGAGCGGCAGGTCAACCCGCGTGATTTCAACAGCTATGGCTCGCGCCGTGGCAACCACGAGATCATGATGCGCGGCACCTTCGCGAATATCCGCATCAAGAATGAGATGCTGGACGGGGTCGAGGGCGGCTTCTCGAAAGACGCCTCGGGCAATCAGGCGGCGATTTATGACGCGGCGATGTCCTATGCCGAACAGGGCACGCCCCTGATCATCGTGGGCGGTCAGGAATATGGCGCGGGTTCCTCGCGCGACTGGGCGGCCAAGGGCACCAACCTCTTGGGCATCAAGGCCGTGATCGCGGAATCGTTCGAGCGTATCCACCGCTCGAATCTGGTCGGCATGGGCGTGGTTCCCTTCGAGTTCACCGAAGGCCAGAACCGCAAAAACCTGAACCTGACCGGCGACGAAGTGATCTCGATCACCGGGCTTGCGGCGGATGACTTCAAACCGCTGCAATTGGTCGATGCGACGATCCGCTATGCCGATGGCACCGAAAAGCAGATCAAGCTGAAAGCCCGCGTCGATACCGAGGTTGAGATCGAGTATCTGAAAAACGGCGGCGTTCTGCACTACGTCCTGCGCAACCTCGCAGCCTCGTAAGCGCCCCCGCATCACCATGAAAGCCCCGCCATTCCGGCGGGGCTTTTTCGTTATGGGGTTTAGAGATCCGGGTGAATGCTATCGGGACCGGCGGCATATGCTTTTTTCGCAAACCTCGCAATTACCATATCCCCGCGCCTTCAGCGACCCGTTTGCGTGAATAGTGGCGGGGAATGAGGCGCCGTTCATTTAGCCCAGCTTACCGGCGAGGTTGTTGCGACGGCCGTGGCCGCGTGAGTGTCGCGTAGGCAAGGTCTGTTGTGAGAATACCTTGTTAACGAAACAAATCGGTCATATTCTGGCGATCTTATGTCCCCGCGTGAGAGTATCAACCAAAATGCTGATTGAGCATCCAGAGCTTGAGGCAAGGCTGAGACAAATCCTTGGAGGGAAGATATCCGGCCAAATATCGGTGCTAAGTTTAAGGATCGACGCTGGTGGGATAGATGCCGAAATTAGGATGAGCTTTGGGCCAGAAAATATCCCACCGAACTTTCGAAAGAAGTCGCGAAACTGCCTTTATTTCTATTTGTCCGCTGCCGATTTTATTCTCGATGTTGCGCCACTGGATGACGCTTCGTTGGATGGCGATAAAGAGTTCATAGGATCGAATAAGATGGTCGTTTGTTTGGGTCGCCAGAATTATCGAATTTCGGCCAAGCTCCGGCCGAGTGGTTTTCATAGTGTGGATGAAATGTTGCACACAGCGGACATGATTGAGCCATAAAAAAGCCCCGGCGAAACCGGGGCTCTCAGTCTTTTACACGCGATTACTGACCAATCGCGATACCCTCGCGGCGCGGGTCGGCGCCGCCGGTCAGCGTGCCGCCCTCTCCGATCACAATCGCTTGCAGGCCCGAGGTCAGGTCGGTGACGTTCACCTCATAGCCCAGATCGGTCAGCGCCGCGCCCAGATCCTCGGCAGCGGTGCCCGCCTCGACATCCATCGGGCCAAAGCGGTTCAGGATATGGGGCGCCGACACGGCCTGCTGCGGGTCAAGACCCCAGTCGATATGCCCGACAATCGCGTTCACCACATAGCCGATGATCCGGCTTCCGCCCGGGCTGCCGACGACCATCACCGGCGCACCGTCACGGGTGACGATGGTCGGCGCCATGGAGGAACGCGGGCGCTTGCCCGGCTCGACCCGGTTGGCGATCAGGCGGCCCTCGTCATGGGTCGCGAAGGAAAAGTCGGTCAACTCATTGTTCAGCAAAAAGCCCTGCGACATCAGCCGAGAGCCAAAGCCGTTCTCGATCGTCGTCGTCATCGACAGCGCGTTGCCATATTGGTCAACGATGGAAATATGCGTGGTCGAGGGCAGTTCGATCGACTGGTCACGCCCCCACAGCATCGCGTGATCCCATGCGGGCATCCCGGCGCTGACTTCGGGCAGCGCATCATCGCCCGAGAGCAACTCGGCGCGCGAGGCGAGATAATCGGGGTCGATCAGCCCCTCAGTCGGCATCGGCACGAAATCGCTGTCAGCCATATAGCGGTCGCGATCCGCGAAGGCGAGGCGCGAGGCATCGCCGATCAAACGCCAGCTTTCGGGATTGTCGGCCCCCAGTTCGGCCAGATCATAGCCGCCCAGCATCCCCAGAATCTGCCCCACGGTCAGCGCCCCGGACGAGGGCGGGCCCATGCCGCAGACCTCATGATCGCGATAGGTGACGCAGACCGGCTCACGCTCGATCACGCGATACATGGCCAGATCGTCCATCGACAGCACGCCGGGGTTTTCGGCATTGTTCACCGCGCGCACGATCTCGGCGGCGATGGGGCCGGTATAGAACGCATCCGCGCCGCCCTCGGCCATCGCGCGCAGAACCTCAGCATAAGCCGGGTTTTGCAGGCTGGCACCGGCGACAAGCGGGGTGCCGCCCGGCATGAAGTAATCGGCGGTCTCGCCAAAAGTGCCCAGCCGGTCCAGATCGCCCGCAATCGCGCTTGCCAGACGCGGCGAGACGGCAAAGCCCTCCTCGGCCAGACGGATACCGTCTGTGAACAACCCGCCCCAATTCGCGCGGCCCCAACGGCGATGCGCTTCTTCCAACAGCGCGGGCGTGCCGGGCGTGCCGACCGAAAGCCCGCCGACAACCCCATCCCAGAAGCCCATCGGCGTGCCGTCATCGTTCAGAAACAGCTTTGGCGTGGCGAGCATCGGCGCGGTTTCGCGCGCGTCAAGCGTGGTCATCTCACCCGTTTCGGCATCATACCAGACAAGGAAAGCGCCGCCGCCAAGGCCCGAGCTTTGCGGCTCGACCAGACCCAGAACAACCTGCACCGCAACCATGGCATCAGCGGCGCTGCCGCCGGCCTCAAGCACCTTGGCCCCGGCCTCGACCGCCAGAGGATGGGCGGCTGCCACCATCCAGTTATCGGCAGTCACGACGCGGTTCTCGTCCTTGGCGGCAAGGCCCGCGCGGCCCGCGTCAGTCAGACCGGCCCATGGATCGCCAGGCGCGGGGGCCTCGGTTTCGGGGGCCTCCTCCTCGACACCGGCCTCGATTTCCGCCTCGGCCTGTGCTCCCGCATCGGCTTCCTCGGCCTCAGCGTCCAGCTCCGCCTCGGCTTCGGCAGTAGCCTCGGCGGGGGTTGTGCCATCGGCTGCGGCGGCTTCGCCGGCCTCAGTCATGGTTTGCGCCGCATCCTCGCTGTCCGCGGTGCTGTCGGCATCCTCTGCGGTCAGCGCCTCTTCGATGGCGGCGGTCAACTCATCGCCCGAAGGCAGCTCGGCGGGCGCGATGGTGGGGCCTTCGGGGTCGATCGCATCCGTCGCCTGTTGCGCAAGAACCGACCCGCTTGCCAGCAACAGCGCCGTCAAAGTCAGGCTGAACTTTGTCATGGCTTCCTCCCATTTGTGATGGGATCAGCTTGCCCGCGACAGATCGCGCGCGCAACCCCGCTTGGAGGCGGCGCGCGTTAACTATCCTCAAGCCGCGCTATTGTGCCGCCTCGGCGGCCAGGGCTGCCTCAAGCTCGGGCAGAAAGCGGTTGGTGTAATCCTCACGGATCAGCGCGCCGATAAAGCGATAGAGCACCCGCCCCTCGCCATCGATGATAAAGGTCTCGGGCGGGGCCATGACGCCCCAGTCAATCGCGGTGCGCCCGCGCGGATCGGTGGCAATCGCCGCGAAGGGGTCGCCATCCTCGGCCAGAAAGCGCAAGGCGGCGGGCTCGGGGTCGCGCAGATCGACGCCGTAAACCGGCAGGCGCTCGGACAGGGTCATCAGGGTGGGATGCTCAGCCCGGCAGGGCGGGCACCAGCTGGCCCAGAAATTCACCAGCTTGATGCCGGGCTGACGCAGCATCTCATCGGTCAGCTGCACCTTGCCGGGCAAGGTGGTCTGGCCGATGGGCGGCGCCTGTCGCCCAAGCATGGTCGATTCCGTGGTGTTCTGTTCTCCGCGCCACATGCCCCAGGCAAAGACAAGCGCCATCACCATGAAAATCAGCGGCGGAAGGAAAACCAGCGGCTTAACGCGCATGACGGCCCCGCGTCTCTTGATCCTCAAGCGCGCGGCGGGCGCGGGCATTGCGGGCCAGCGTGGCCCAGATCAGCCCGCCCAGAAGCGCCAGACTGGCCCCGTAAGCCCATGCGACGGTGGCGGCATATTGGTCGAATTCAGGCATCGGACCCCTCATGGTTGCGGGCTTCGCGGGCTTGCAGAGCGGCGGTGCGGCGCAGGCGGATCTCGGTCCTTGTGCGGATCAGCAGCAACGACAGGAACAGCAGGAAAAAGCCCAGCATCACCAGATAAAGCGGATAGCGATAGACCGCCGACATGCGCTCACCCGACTGCACGGACAAAGACGCGCCCTGATGCAACCCCTGATTCCAGAAATTGACGGCATAGCGCGACAAAAGCGCAAAGACTGAGCCCACAAGGCACATGAATCCGGTCAGATCGGCGGCGCTGTCCGGGTCGTCAATCGCCGCCCATAGCGCCATATAGCCGACATAGAACAGGAACAGGATCAGGAATGAGGTCAGGCGCGGGTCCCATTCCCACCACGTCCCCCACATCGGTTGCCCCCAGATCGCCCCGGTGATCAGCGCAATCAGCGTCATCACCGCGCCCACGGGCGCTGCGGCGCGGGCGGCAAGCGCGCTGACATGATGCCGCCGGACGATCCAGATCAATGAGGCCGCCAGCATCATCAGCCAGATATTGATCGCCATCAGCGCGGCAGGGACATGCAGGAACATGATCTTGACGGTCGAGCCCTGCTTGTAATCAAGCGGCGTCAGAAAGCCCCAGATCAACCCGCCCACCGTGCAAATGACCGCCGCGCCCACCACATAGGGCAGCACCGCGCCCGACAGGCGCATGAACTTCACGGGGTTGGCATATTCCCAAAGCGACATGGATCTTCCCTGTTTTCCTTGGTCCTAGCGGTTCGGCCAGCCCGTCTCAAGGCGGCTCAACGAAGATTGACCCGCAATGCGGCGGCTGCGGCAAAAGGTATCAGCGCCGTCGCAATCAGCGTGATCGCCGCCAGAAGCGCGAGGGGCGTTGAGGGGTCCATGCCCACCGCGCCGCGCCGGGTGATCTCGGCCCCGAAGATCAGGGTCGGCACATAAAGCGGCAGGACCAGAACCGACATGAGCAACCCTCCGCGCCGCAGCCCCACGGTCAGCGCGGCCCCGAACGCGCCCAGGATCGACAGCGCAGGCGTCCCGATCAGCAGCGATAGCACCAGCCAGATCATCGCGCCCTCCGGCAGATGCAGCAGGATACCAAAAACCGGCGCGGCGGCCACCAGAGGCAGGCCAGTGGTGATCCAATGCGCGGCGGCCTTGACCGCCACGGTCGCCTCAAGCGGCACGGGCGCGGTCGCAAGCAGGTCGAGCGAGCCGTCCTCCCAATCAAGCGCGAAGATCCGGTCGAGCGAGAGCAGGCAGGCCAGCAAAGCGCCCACCCAGAGGATGCCCGGCGCAATCAGCGCCAATGTGCCCCCTTGCGGGCCCACGCCGAAGGGGATCAGCGTGCAGAGGATCAGGAAAAAGCCCAATCCAAGGCCAAAACCGCCGCCCGCGCGGACGGCAAGGCGCAGGTCTCGGATCAGCAGGGACTTCATGCAAAAGCCTCATTGAAACCGGCGCTTGCGCGGCCTGCGCCGCGTGTCGCGCCGGGGCGGGCGCGAAACGGGGTCAGGTCCAGAATATCGGCCTCGGGGAGCCCTAAGTCGATATGCGTGGCGATCAGCGCCGCGCCGGCCTGGCCCAGATGCGCGCGCACCACGCCCGCAAACAGCGCGACCGAGGCCGCATCAAGCGATACCGTCGGCTCATCCAGAACCCAGATGGGCCGCCCCGTCACCAGCAGCCGCGCAAGACCCAGCCGCCGTTTCTGCCCGGCCGAGAGGTTGCCCGCCGGACGCGCGGCCAGATCACTCAGATTCATGGCCGCAATCGCGTGATCGACGCCACCCGCGCCAAAGACCTCGGCCCAAAATCGCAGGTTCTCAGTCACGCTCAGCGCGGGTTTGATCCCGTCGGCATGGGCGGCATAGGCGATGCTGTCCTCGCAGGCCTCGATCCGGCCCGCGACCGGGGCTTGCAGCCCGGCCACCGTGCGCAGCAGCGTGGTTTTGCCGACCCCGTTCGGGCCGCGCAGGATCAGCGCCTGCCCGGCGGACAGGGTAAAACCCACGCCCTCCAGCGCAAGCAGACCGCCCCGCGCCACCGCCAGCCCCTCAACCCTCAGCATCGGGATACCACGGCAACGGGCCGGGGACAGCATGTCACCCGGCCCGCCGCAATGTCCCGATCCGCGCCCATCAGGGCATCTCGGAGAACGGAGTCTCACCCGCGCGGCGCCGGGCCGCCTTGTCATCGGGCCCCTCGGGTTTGTCCTTGTTGCGGTCGATGCCGATCCACAGCACGATATTCTTGGCGACATAGATCGACGAATAGGTGCCGATGAAAATCCCGAAAGTGATCGCAAAGACGAAGCCGCGAATCACGTCGCCGCCCAGAATGAGCAGGGCCACAAGCGCAAGCAGCGTCGTGCCCGAGGTCATCACCGTGCGCGACAGGGTCTCATTGACCGACAGGTTGATCAGGTCGTAAAGGCTGCGCGATTTGAACTTGATGAGGTTCTCTCGCAGGCGGTCGAACACCACCACCGTGTCATTGATCGAATAGCCAAGGATGGTCAGCAAGGCCGCGATAATGGTCAGATCGAAGCGGAGCTGGAACAGGCTGAACACGCCCAGCGTGATCAGCACGTCATGGAGCAGCGAGATGAACGCGCCAATCGCATACTGCCATTCAAAGCGCAGCCAGATATAGACCGACATCGCGCCAAGCGAGGCCAGAACCGCCAGAACGGCGGTCATCACCAGCTCACCCGAGACCTTGGGGCCGACCGATTCGATCTGCGCGAAACGCAGGCTTGGCTCAACCTCTTGCAGCGCGACAAGCGCAAGGTTGATGGTTTCGGGGCTCATCGCCTCACCGTCATCCTGCGCCTGAATGCGGATCTGCGCGACATGCTGATCGGCGCGGAAGCCGGGGTCGAACACCTCAGTGATCGCGACATCGCCCAGATCAAGCGGGTTCAGCGCGGCCCGGTATTCGCCGATATCGACCGGCTGCGCGGCCTCGGTGCGGATCGTGGTGCCGCCGCGAAAATCGATGCCGAAATTCAGCCCGTTGATGAACAGGATCACCACCGAGGCGACCATCAAAACCACTGACAAACCAAAGGTATAGACCTGATACTTCAGAAAATCGATCTTGGTGTTGTCGGGGACGAGTTTCAGACGCCAGGCCATCTTATACCTCCAGCGTTTTCGGGCGCGCACGCTCGAACCACAGCACGATGAACAGCCGCGTCACGGCCAGCGAGGTAAAGACCGAGGTCACAAGACCAATCGCCAGCGTCACCGCAAAGCCCTTGACCGGGCCGGAACCCAGCATGAACAGGATGGCCGCGATGATCATCGTGGTGACGTTCGCATCGACAATCGCCGACATCGCGTTCTCATAGCCCTTTTCAATCGCGCGGGCGGGGCCTCGGGCGGTGCGCAATTCCTCACGGATGCGTTCGTAAACAAGCACGTTCGCATCCACGGCCATCCCGATGGTCAGCACGATCCCCGCAATCCCCGGCAGGGTCAGCGTCGCGCCAATGGCCGACAGGATGCCAAAGATCAGCCCCACATTGATCGTCAGTGCGACCGAGGCAAAGAAGCCGAAGAGCCCGTAACACAGGATCATGAAGGCCACGACAAGGGCAAAGCCCACCATCCCGGCAAGCCTGCCCGCATCGACGCTGTCCTGACCCAGTTCGGGCCCGACGGTGCGTTCCTCAAGAAACTCCATCTCAGCGGGAAGCGCGCCCGCCCGCAGCAGCACGGCAAGACGGGTCGATTCCTCCGGGTTCATGCTGCCCGAGATCTGGCCCGAGCCGCCCATGATCGGCTCACGGATCTGCGGGGCAGAGATCACCTCATTGTCCAGAACAATCGCGAAAAGCTGGCCCACGTTATTCGTGGTATAGGTGCCGAACTTGCGCGCGCCGGACGGGTTGAACCGGAAGGCGACCGCAGGCGCGCCGTTCTGGTCAAAGGCCGGGCGGGCATCGGTCAGCTCTTCGCCGGTGACCACCGGCGTATCGGCCAGCGTATAGTAAACGCCCGCCTCATCCATCGACGGCACGATGATATTACCAAGCCCCGGCGCGGCATTCGCATCGGTGCCACGCCCCACGACCTGATGGAAGGTCAGCTGCGCGGTGGTCCCGATCAGCGCCTTCAACTCATCGGCAGAGCCAATCCCCGGCACCTGGATCAGCACCCGGTCGGCGCCCTGGCGCATGATCGTCGGCTCACGCGTGCCGACCTCATCGACGCGGCGGCGCACGATCTCGACCGATTGCTGAAGCGTGCGATCCGCGATCTGGCGGCGCTCGGCATCGGTCAGGCGCACGATGATCTGGTTGCCCTGCGCGGTAAAGCTCAGATCGTCCTGCTGCGTGCCAGCCAGCGACAGGATCGGCTGGGTCTGACGCCGCGCCAGCTCCATCGCGCGGGCCATCGCATCGGCGTTCTCGATCTCGATATGCAGCTCATCCGGCGCGCTTTGGACGCGGCGGACGGCGCCGATCGTCTCACGGTCGGCGGCCAGCGCATCGCGCATTTCCGGCCAAAGCGCATTCATCCGCGCCTTATAGACATCGGCGACCTTGACCTCACCCAGAAGATGGGCACCGCCCCGCAGATCCAGCCCCAGATTCACCAGCGAGTTCGGCAAAAAGCCCGGCCAGCGGTCGATAGCGGCCTGTTGTTCCTCGGTCCTGAAACCGTCGCGCTCGGACTGGGCCAGCGCGTCATTATGTTGTTCGACACGGTCGTAAAACAGGTTCGGCATCGCCAGAAGCAGGCCAAGAACGCATAGCCCGATAATGACGATACGCCGAAAAAGCGAAATCTGAAGCATGGTTGATGCGGCTTTTCTGGCTTAGGCCGATTTGTTCACGATCTGCGCGACGGTGGCACGCACCACGCGCACTTTGACGCCCGGCGCGATCTCGACATTGATCTCGTTATCCTTGACATCGGTGACCTTGCCGATCAGCCCGCCTTGGGTGACGACCTCATCGCCGCGCTTGAGCCCCTCAACCAGCGTGCGATGCTCACGCAGGCGCTTTTGCTGCGGGCGCAGGATCAGGAAATACATGATGGCGAAAAGCAGGGCCATCGGCACCAGAAACGAGCCGATGAAATCGCCGCCACCGGCAGCCTGCGCATAAGCGGGGGTCACGAACATGGATGGTCCTTTCGGATAAGGGCGCGGGCATTCCCGCCGGATTGTCGCGCAACCTAATTGCGCATGGCCCGATTGGCAAGCAAGCGCGCCTCGCGCCCGATCAAAAGCGCGGCAAACTGGACAGCGCCCGGGGCTTGTGGCAGTCCGGGCCAGAGCCTGTGGAGGGGATGATGACAAGCGACGCACAGACTGAGATCGACCGCCTGATCGGCATCATGGCCGCGCTGCGCGACCCTGAGACGGGCTGTCCCTGGGATATCGAGCAGAATTTCGCAAGCATCGCCCCCTATACGATCGAAGAGGCCCATGAGGTCGCCGATGCGATCACCCGCGAAGCGTGGGATGAGTTGCCAGGCGAATTGGGCGATCTGCTGTTGCAGGTCGTGTTCCATGCGCAGATGGCGCAGGAAAAGGGCATGTTCGATTTTGCGGATGTCGCCCGCGCCATTTCCGACAAGCTGATTTTTCGCCACCCGCATGTGTTCGGCGACGAATCACGCGACAAGTCGGCGGCGCAGCAGGTCAAGGACTGGGAAGAGATCAAGGCCGCCGAGCGCGCGGGCAAGGCCGAGCGCGGCACGCTTGACGGGGTGGCGCTTGGCCTGCCCGCGCTGAGCCGCGCGATCAAGCTGCAAAACCGCGCCGCGCGGGTGGGGTTCGACTGGCCCGATGCGGGTGACGTTCTGGACAAGCTGCGCGAAGAGACCGCCGAACTGGTTGAGGCCAAAGACAGCGCCGATCCCGCGCATCTGCATGAGGAATTCGGCGATTTGCTGTTCGTGATGGCCAATCTGGCCCGCCATCTGGAGATCGACCCCGAACACGCGCTGCGCGACGCCAATGCCAAATTCACCCGCCGTTTTGAGGCGATCGAGGCCGCCCTCGCCGCCCAAGGCCGCACCCCGGGCGAAAGCGATCTGGTTGAGATGGACGCGCTCTGGAACGCGGCCAAGGCGGCGGAACGCAAGGGCTGAAGGGGGCGCTGCCCCCGTCCCTGCGGGACTCCCCCGGGATATTTCAGGACAAAAGACCGGCTTCTTCTGTGCCGAAATACTCGCGGGGTGAGCGCCGAAGGCGCGAGGGGGCCGCGCCCCCTAGACCCGGCGAAAGGACATATAGCTCGGCTGGCGGCTCTCGCGGATGGCCTTTTGCTCATAGCGCGTTGAGGGCCAGTCGGGCCAGGCCTCGGCCCGCAGGCTGACCAGTTCGAACCCCGCCTTGGGCAGTTCGTCCAAACTCTGGCGAACGTAAGACTGGATATCGGTCGCGACGCGGAACTCGGCCCCCGGCTTCATCACGCGATGCAGAGGCAACAGATGTTCGGGCGTCACAAAGCGGCGCCGGTGGTGGCGGCGTTTCGGCCAGGGGTCGGGATAGTTCAGAAAGGCGCGCTCGATGCTCTGTTCAGGCAGCACATCCATCAGATCACGCGCATCGCCCGGATGGACCGAGACATTCGAGACCCCCGCCGCGCGAATCTTGCCCAGCAGCATGGCGACCCCGTTGATAAACGGCTCACAGCCCACCAGATGCGCCTGCGGATAGGTGGCGGCCATGGCGACCATATGTTCGCCGCCGCCAAAGCCCACCTCAAGCCAAAGCGGGCTGGCGGTGCCAAAAACCTGCGCCGGGTCGATGGTCCGGCGGTCGGGGTTTTCGTCGGGCGTGATCCCGCGCGGACGCAAATCGCCCAGATCCTCGGACAGATAGCCCTTCTGGCTTTTGCGCAGGGTCTTGCCATGCCGCCGCCCGTAAAAATTACGGTGCGAGGGATTGGCGTCGAAACGGGATTCGTTGGGCTCACTCATGGCGCGGGCTTGCCGCGCCATCGGGCCGGTGTCAACCGCGCGCAGGATCAAGGCAGGCCGCCGCACCTGTCGCGGCGGCCTGAACCGCGCCCCTTACCCCGCCGCAAGCCGCGAGATCAGCACCGAAACCTCAGGCTTTTTGCCGATCTCTTCCATCGAGACCTGACGGGTGATCCGGCGTACCGCCTCTTCCAGCTTGCTGTCATCGGCCACGGTTTTCGCATCGACCCGTTCCAGAAAATCGGCCAGCTCGCTTTCGATATTGCCCGCCAGATCGGCACCGCCGCGCCCGGTTTCCGGCAGGCCCATCAGATCGACCCAGGCATCGGGCAAGGGCTGGTCCTCTTCATCGACAATGACCGAGACCAGAACATGCCCGTTCAGCGCCATGCGGATACGGTCGCGCACCACCCCGTCCATCGCACCGATCAGCACATTGCCGTCCAGATAGATGCGGCCGGTCTCGACATCATCGACGATGCGCGGCTCGGCCCCGGTCAGGTCCAGCATGGTGCCGTTGGTCGCGATCTCGGCGGCGATGCCCTTTTCGCGGGCGATGGCGCAATGTTCGCGCAGGTGCATATGTTCGCCATGCATCGGGATCAGGATCTGCGGCTTCAGCAGGTCATGCACGGCCTCCAGATCGGGGCGGTTCGCATGGCCCGAGACGTGGAACAGCCCGTCATCATTGTCGAACACATCGACCCCCGCCATCGAGAGCTGGTTCATGATGCGGATCACGCCGCGCTCATTGCCGGGAATGATGGTCGAGCTGAACAGGAAACTGTCGCCCTCTTTCAGCTCGATCCCCAGATAGCGCCCGCGCGCAAGCTGCGCCGAGGCGGCCCGGCGTTCGCCCTGCGATCCGGTCACGATCAGCAGCACCTTGTCGCGCGGCAATTCGGCCGCCTCTTCGGGGCTGATCGTGGCGGGAAAATCCGAAAGGATGCCGGTTTCCTGCGCCGCCGTGACCATCTTGCGCATGGCGCGGCCCAGCAGGCAGACCTTGCGCCCCGCCGCATGGCCCGCATCGGCCAGCGTTTTCAGCCGCGCGATGTTCGACGCAAAGGTCGTCGCCACCACCATATTCGGCTGCGCGATCACGAATTCCAGCAGCGGGTTGGCCAGCATCGCCTCGGACCGGCCCGGCTGGGTGCGGAACACATTGGTCGAATCGCAGGTCAGAACCTTGACCCCCTGCCCCTCATGCGCGATCTCGTGCCAGAGCTTCGGATCGAAAGCCTCGCCCACGACCGGCGTGCCGTCCAGCTTGAAATCGCCCGAATGGACCACGCGGCCCGCAGGCGTGTCGATAATCAGCGCCGAGCTTTCGGGGATCGAGTGGCTGATCGGCACGAATTGCACCTTGAACGGCCCTGCCTCAACCACATCGGGGCGCGGCTGATGGATCTGGATGGCGTCGGTCGGCAACCCGCGTTCCTCCATCTTGAGCTGCGCGAGACGTCCGGTAAAGCGGCGGCAATGCACCGGAACCTCAAGCCGGTCCCAGAGCAGGCCCAGAGCGCCGACATGATCCTCATGCGCATGGGTGATAAAAATCGCCTCAAGCCGGTCACGGTTCTCAACCAGCCATGCCATATCGGGCATGATCAGGTCGATCCCCGGCGCACTGTCCATATCGCCAAAGGTCACGCCCAGATCGACCAGAATCAGCCGCTCGCGCCCTCTCTCGCCATAGCCGTAGACATAGGCGTTCATGCCCACCTCGCCGGCGCCACCAAGCGGCAGATAAATCAGGCGTTCAGACATTCCCCATCTCCTTGTTGTAATCATAGATAAGCCGCAGGCCATGCACGGTCAGATCGTCCTCGACGGCAT
>JAUNTZ010000054.1 GCA_030538425.1 Paracoccus sp. (in: a-proteobacteria)
CGCGTCTCAAACCCCGCCGGTGATCTGATCGAGGCGGTGCGCGATGGCAGCCTTGATCTGGCGGTGTTGTGGGGGCCGGTCGCGGGGCCGATGATCCGCGATGATGAGGCGTTGCAGTTCACGCCGCTTTTGCATGATGAGGGCGCGCCGCGCCTCTTTTACCGCATCACCATGGGCGTGCGGCTGGGTGAGGATGAGTGGAAGCGTCAGCTCAACAGCCTGATCCGCCGCAATCAGGATGAGATCGACCGGATCTTGTCCGAAGCAGGGGTGCCGCTGGCGGATGATTACGGGCGCGAGATGAAAACCATCGCGCCATGAGTTGCGGGTCGCAGCCGCGCATGGGGTGGTTGCAGGCTGTCGGATGGGCGGGTGAGTGCTGGATAGCGCGCGCGGGGTGGTTCCGGCGTTCCGTGGCGGCGCGCGCGGTCGTCGCCATGGTGTTTGTGGTCACCCTCGCAGGCGCGGCATGGGCCGAGGCACCGCCAGAGCCTGACGGCTTTCGGACCGAGCCCTATAACGCCCCGGTGCCCGAAACACTCGCCGGAGCCCGCGTCATCGACGCCGCCCAAGCCATGGCATTGCGCGACGAAGGCGCGGTGTTTTTCGACCTCCACCCGCGCATCACCCGACCCGAGGGCCTGCCCGCAGGCACGATCTGGCGCGACCGGGTGCATCTGACCATACCGGACGCGCTTTGGCTCGATTATGGCGGCTATCCCGCGCTGAGCGAGGCCGAACAGACCGCCTTCGCGCAGGCCATGGCGCGGGCCGGGGGGCCGGATATGGACCGGCCCATGGTGTTCTTCTGCCTGCCCGATTGCTGGCTGTCCTGGAACGCTGCGCGGCGGGCGGTGGGGCTGGGCTATACCGGCGTTCACTGGTTTCCGGGCGGGACCGTCGAATGGGCGGCGGCGGGCGGCGCGCTGGAGGCCGCTGCGCCCTAGCTCTCAGGAAAGATCGTGCGGCGCAGCAGATAGCGATAACCGCGCGTCCAGCTTTCATCCGTGTTAGAGCGGATCTCGACCGCGCCATGGCGCAATGTCTCACGAGGCCCGGCGCGGCGAATGTAGAGATTCGCCGACAGGATCAGGTTCGAGACCTTCTGCACCTCACCCGTGACCGCGTAATCGGCGCCCAGTTCGCCCGCAAGCCGACTGTCGCAGCCATTGCAATGCGCAGGGTTTCGGATCAGCGCCAGTTCTGCCTGAACCGGCGTGGTATCGACCAGTTCAAAGCCCCGGGCGACCAGATCGTCGGCGATCAGGCCCTGAACCAGGGCAAGGCGCGTCACTTCGTCGTCGCGAATCCCGTTTATGGCGCCTTCGGCGGATGTGTCGATGAAATGCAGACCAAAGAACGCGACCTTGCCCGGCGGCACCGGTTGTTGCGCCGCAGCAGAGGTCATGCCGGCTGCGGTCAGCAAACACAAGATCACAGCTATCAGACGCATCGCATTCCCCCGCCTTACGCTCAGACTAGCGCAGTCGCCCCGCGCGGCAATCCGCCATAGGTCGCAAGACTGACCTGCGCTTTGTTCCGGGCGCTCTGCGACCAAGGTCGGATAGAACTTGGCGGCAAGCGGGGGTTAGCCTGAACCTCGGGGGGAGAGATGAGACGCATTTCAACGATCATGATTGCAGCCGCATGGGCGGTTCAGGCGGCGCCAGTCAGCGCCGAGGACGTGATCCGCGCCGCTGTGCTGCGGGTCGATCAGGTGAACCTGCCGCCGATCTCGCGGCTGGATGCGATGCCCGACGATCTGGGCTTCGCGGGGGCCGAACTTGCCACGCAGGACAATGCGACCACCGGCCAGTTCATGGGCCAAGACTTTGAGACAGAGACAATCGCCACGGACGAAGATGGCGCCACCGATGCGCTGGAGCAGATTTTGGCCAGCGGCACGCGCTTTGTCGCGGTGGTGGCGGATGATGCGACCATGCTGCAACTGGCCGATCATGCGGCGCAGGTCGCCCCCGAGGCATTGCTGTTCAACGCGGCCTCGGGCGGCGACCATCTGCGCAACGAGGATTGCCGCGCGAATGTCATCCATATCGCGCCCAGCCGCGCGATGCTCACCGATGCGCTGGCGCAGTTCCTGATCTGGAAACGCTGGGACCGCTGGTTCCTGATCCATGGCAGCCATGAGGGCGACCACGCCCTGCGCGACGCCTATATCCGCGCAGCAGGCAAGTTCAACGCCCGCATCGTTGAGACGCGAGAGTTCGAGGATACCGGCGGCTCACGCCGCACCGATAGCGGCCATGTGCAGGTGCAGGCGCAACTGCCGGTCTTTACCCAGAATGTGCGCGATCATCATGTGACCGTGACCGCCGACGAAAACGGCGTCTTTGCGGCCTATATGCCCTATCAGACATGGGATGCGCGGCCCGTTGCGGGCTCGGCCGGGCTTGGCCCGCGCGCGTTTCACCCCGCGCTTGAGGCATGGGGCGCGACCCAGTTCCAGAACCGCTTTGAGCGGCTGGCGAACCGCCCGATCCGGGATGTCGATTATAATGTCTGGCTGTCGCTGCGGGCCTTGGGTGAGGCGGCGACGCGTGCGGGTTCCACCGATCCCGAGGCCCTGCGCGACTATATCACCGGGCCCGAGTTCCAGATTGCCGGCTTCAAGGGTGAGGCGCTGAGCCTGCGCGACTGGGACCATCAATTGCGCCAGCCGATCCTGCTGGCAACGCCGCATCTGGTTGCCTCGGTCTCCCCGCAAGAGGGGTTCCTGCATCAGGTCTCGCAGCTTGATACGCTTGGCACCGACCGCGCCGAATCCACCTGTCAGTTCTGAAAGGCCCATGATGAAACGCTTTGCCCTGCTTGCCACCGTTGCAACCCTTGCGCTTGCCGCGCCCGCCGATGCGAACCGCGTCTTCGTGACCAATGAACGCAGCAATGACATCACGGTGTTCGACAGCCAGAGCCTTGAGGTGATCGGCACCTTCCCGGGCGGCAACCGCCCGCGCGGCATCACCATTTCGCCCTCGGGGCATGAGCTTTATGTCTGCGCGTCCGACGATGATCTGGTCCGCGTCTATGACCCTGAAACGATGCAGGAATTGCACACGCTGCCCTCTGGCCCCGACCCCGAACTGTTCGTGCTGCACCCGTCCGGCAATCCGCTGTTCATCGCGAATGAGGATGACAACCTTGTCACCGTGGTCGATGTCGAAACCCGCGCCGTTTTGGCCGAAATCCCCGTCGGGGTTGAGCCTGAAGGCATGGGGGTCAGCCCCGATGGCCGCTATGTGGTGAACACGTCCGAGACCACCAATATGGCGCATTTCATCGACACCGAGACCTATGAGATCGTCGCCAATATCCTTGTCGATTCCCGCCCCCGCTTTGCCGAGTTCACCCAGGACGGCAAATGGCTTTATGTGACCTCGGAAATCGGCGGCACGGTCAGCGTGATCGACCCCGAGGAGAAGGAAATCGTCCACAAGATCAGCTTCGAGATCCCCGGCGTCCTGCCCGAGGCGATCCAGCCCGTCGGCCTGCGCGCAACCGCCGATGGGCGGCGGGTGTTCGTCGCGCTTGGCCCCTCGAACCGGGTCGCGGTCGTCGATGGGGAAAGCTGGGAGGTGCTGGATTATCTGCTGGTCGGCGCGCGGGTCTGGCAACTGGCCTTCAACCCCGATGAGACATTGCTGTTTGCCACCAACGGGATCACGAATGACGTCTCGGTGATCGACGTGGCCCGCGAACAGGTCGTCAACACCGTCGCCGTCGGGCAACTGCCCTGGGGTGTGGTCGTGGCCCCGAATGCTGATTGATGAACGGAGGATAGGATGAACCGCATTCTGACAACGCTTGCCGCCTGTGCCATAGCACTGCCGCTTTCGGCATTGGCCGACGATCTGCCTGCGGGCCATGTCTCGGTCGGGGAACACCATGATTACGGCCCCTCGGGCATCATGGTGCGCTCGAACCGGGCCGAGCTGCAACCGCTCACCCTGTCGGCGGGTCAGCCGGTGGCGGAATCGGAATATGACCTGAAATCCGGCGGCTATTACCGCATCACTATTGAGGCGGACGGCACGCAGGAACTGGCTCTGTCTGGCGGCGATTTTTTCCGCGCGATCTGGATCAATGAGATTGTCATCAACGATATCGAGATCCGCCCGATGGGGGTTCATTCCATCGAGTTCGACGCCGGCGGCGCGGCCCGGATCAGCTTCATCGCCATCGTGCCGGGCCGGTATGAGCTGGCCATCCCCGGCTCATCGGGTGAGACGCAACGCGCGGTGTTCAACATCCGCTGACCATGAAAGGCCCGGCGCTCCAGATCGACAATCTCAGCCATCGTTATGGCGCGCATGAGGCGTTGTGCGATGTGTCATTATCGGTCGGGCAGGGGCAGTTTCACGCCCTGTTGGGGGTCAACGGCGCGGGCAAATCGACCCTGTTCGGGCTGGTCACGCGGCTCCTTGGGCTGCAATCGGGGCGCATCGCGGTCGCGGGCGAGCCGCTTGGGCCGCGCAGTCTGGGGCGCATCGGCACGGTGTTTCAAAGCCGCGCGCTGGACCCGGAACTCACCGTCCGGCAGAACCTGACCTATCACGCCGCCCTCCACGGCATCGCGCGCCGCAAGGCCGCCCCGCGCATCGAAGAGTTGCTGGACGCGGTGGCGCTGAGTGACAAGGCGGGGGCGCGGGTGCGCAGCCTGTCCGGCGGTCAGGCCCGCCGCGCCGAGATCGCCCGCGCGATGATCCACCGCCCCGCTTTGTTGCTGCTGGATGAGGCGACGGTGGGGCTTGATGTCGGGTCGCGCGCCGATGTCATGGCAATGACCCGCCAGATGGTCGCGCGGGACGGGGCGGCGGTGCTCTGGGCTACGCATCTTCTGGATGAGATCACGCCCGAGGACGGGCTGAGCGTCCTCCATCGCGGCCGCCTCCTGTGGCAGGGAAGCGCCGCCGATTTCGCGCCGGGCGGCGATATGCAGAGGGCGTTTCTGGCGGCCACCGGCAAGGCTGAGGGGGCGGCGGCATGAGGGGGTGGCCGTTTGTTCGTGGTGCCGTGACTTGGGGCGAGGAGTTGCACTTTGTCGGTCAGCGCGCGCGCGGCGCTGCGCCCGACGGCGACATTCAGAGCGCCCTTCTCGCCGCAACCCACACCCCCGCGAGGCCCTCCCCATGAAAGGCTGGCCCATCGTCCTCTACGGCGTGATCTGGCGCGAAGCCTTACGCTTTGTCCATCAGCGCGGGCGCTTTTTCGCGGCGCTTGTCCGTCCACTGGTCTGGCTGTTCATCTTCGCCGCGGGGTTTCGCGCGGTGCTGGGCGTCTCGATCATGCCGCCTTACCAGACCTATATCCTTTACGAGGTCTATATCACCCCCGGCCTGATCGCGATGATCCAGCTTTTCAACGGGATGCAGTCCTCGCTCTCGATGGTCTATGATCGCGAGACGGGGGCGATGCGGGTGCTGCTTGGCTCACCCTATCCGCGCTGGTTCCTGCTGGGTTCAAAACTGCTGGCGGCGGTGCTGGTCTCGGTGATACAGGTCTATATGTTCCTGCTGATCGCGTGGTTCTGGGGCATCCGCCCGCCCGCGTTCGGCTATGTCACCCTCTTGCCTGCGCTGATCCTCTCGGGGCTGATGCTGGGCGCCTTGGGGCTGGTTTTGTCCTCGGTGTTCCGGCAGCTGGAGAACTTTGCCGGGGTCATGAACTTCGTGATCTTTCCGATGTTCTTTGCCTCATCCGCGCTTTATCCGCTGTGGCGGCTGCGGGAATCCTCGGTGCTGCTGTGGCAGATCTCCAGCGCGAACCCCTTCACCCATGCGGTCGAGCTGATCCGCTTTGCGCTTTACGGCAGGCTTGATGTTATCTCGGCGGGTGTTGTCGCGGGCTGTCTGGCGCTGTTCTTTGGCCTGGCCGTGCTGGCCTTCAACCCGGCGCGCAGCTATCTGCCCCGCGCCCCCCGCAAACAGGAGAGCCGCTGATGCTGCGCCCCCTTGCCATTCTTGCCATGTTGACCATGGCCGCGCCCGTGTATGCCGCTGATCCCGACTGGCCCTGTGTGGCGGGCAGGCGGGATCATTTGTCGATGGGGCAGATGTGGGCGGGGCCTGCGCCGGATGAGGCGACGGCGGCCCTGGCCCGAGACCCCGCCATCCGCGCCATGGCTGAGGTGATGACCGACCGGCGTGCGCCTCTGGACGATCTGTTGCCGCAGCTAGATGCGTTCGCCGAAGGGGCCGACAACGCGCAGCTGACCGCGCTGTTTCAGGCCGCGTTCGATCTGGTCGAGGACCGGCGCTATACGGTTGTCAGCCGCATTGCCGAGTTCGTCACCGCCCAACGCGGCATGCAGGCGCAGGTTGAACAGGCGCGCGAGGCCTTGGCTGAGGCCGAGGCCGCCGATCCGCCCGATTTCGACGCCATCGACCGCGCCGAAGAACGCCGCGACATCACCGCCCGCATTTTTGAGGAACGCCAGCGCCAGATCCGCTATGTCTGCGAGGTGCCGAACCTGCTGGAACAACGCGCCTTCGGTCTTGCCCGCGCGATCATGGCGCGGCTGGACTGATCAGTCCCATTCTAACTCCTGATAGGCGGTCAGGATATTGCGCTCGGTTGTCTCGTCAAAGCCGCGCCACACGCCGCGCAGGGGCGCCATCTGCGCCATGACGACCGGCACCGCCTGCGTGATCGAAAGGCCCTGCGCAATGGCGGCGCGGGTGTGGGTTTCAAGCGCACTCAGATAGTCGCGCAGCGGCCCGATCATCGCGCTTGCGTCCTCCATCGGCGCGCCATGGCCGGGCACGATGAGGGTGGCCTCGGTCGCGGTCAGGTCGTCCAGAAAGGCAAGCCAGCCGTGCAATGATCCGTCAATGCTGGGCGTCAGGTCGCGAAAGATCAGGTCTCCGGTGAACAGCGTGCCGCTGGCGGTGTCCAGAACCATCAGGTCGTTCGATGTATGGGCCAGCGGGGCCTTGATCAGCTGCAACGGCCCGATCTGGTCGCGGCTTGCGATTTCACCATCGGGGGCGATGATGCGGCTGCCGATCTGCTCGGCCGCGCCGGTCATTTCGGCGTAGCTGCCCAGATAGGTGGTGGCGGCGGCAGAGATGGCCGCGCTGTAACCCTCACCGGCGATCAGCGCCGCGTCCGCCTCGGCGAAAACCGCCGCGCCAAGGCTGTGGTCGGGGTGCATATGGGTGAGGATGACATGGTTGACCGGCTTGTCGGTCAGGTTGGCGATGGCGGCATAAAGCGCCTCACCCTCGGCCCGGCTGCCGCCGGGGTCGATCACCGTGACCGTCTCACCGATCACCACGCCCAGATTGGCGATGCGCCCGCGATTGCGCCTGTCCGGGGCCGCATCCGCCCCGCGCGAGATCCAGATGTCGGGCGCGATCTGGGTCAAGGTCAGGGCGGGCAGATCGGCCTGCGCCACGCAGCGCGCACCGCTCACGACCAGCTCGGGATGCGCGGCGGCCCATGTCTGACGATACGCGACCCCGCAATCGGGGCCATCGCTTGCGGTGCCGCCGATCAGGCGGTCGGCGCATATCGACGGATCAGCCGCCAGACAGGCGGTCAGGACAAGGTGATACATGGCGGTCCCCCTCACCTCAGCCTAGCAGATCCGGCGACGCATTCCGTCATACTTTTCGCTGATAGACCACGCATCCGGCCCGCGCTTATCCTCATCCAAAGGGAGGAGGCCGCCGGTCCCGCACCGGCTGGCGAGATGATGATGAAAGCGATTCTGGCCGGGCTGGCCTGCCTGCTGCTGGCGCATCCGTTGCTGGCGGATGAGGGGGTGCGCAATCCGTTGCAGCCATCGCCCTCATGGGAGGCGCTGCGCTATGACGTGATCTTGTCGGACGATGATCCGGCCCCGGCGGACGGGATTTTCGACATCGACGCGCCGCTGCGCGCGGCCAATCCCGCCATCGTGCCGCTGCATATCACCCAAAGCCCTGATGCGCCCGCCATCGAAAAGCTGGTGATCGTGATTGATGAGAACCCCGCGCCGGTCGCGGCCAGCTTTACCTTCGGCGCGGCGATGCAGCCGCTTGATTTTGAGATCCGGGTGCGGGTCGATGCCTACTCAAACATCCGCGCGATTGCGACGCTGGCGGGTGGGCGGCAGGTGATGGCGGGGCGCTTTGTCCGCGCCTCGGGCGGGTGCGCGGCACCGGCGGGCAGCGGCGCCGACTGGCTGGAGCGCGCGGGCCAGATGCGCCTGCGTGAGGCCGGGGGCGAGGACGGGCGACAGGTCAGCTCGCTGATGATCCGGCATCCGAATTTTTCGGGCCTGCAACGCGATCAGGTCACGCTGTTGCATATCCCCGCGCGGTTCATCGACCGGCTGGAGGTCACGCAGGACGGCCAGCCCCTGTTCACGATGGAGGCAGGCATTTCCCTGTCCGAAGACCCGGTGTTCCGCTTTGCCCATGCGCCGGGCGAGGTGATTGAGGTGCGGGCCGGGGATACAGGCGGCGCCAATTGGGAGGAGAGATTTGATGCAAACCAGACGCGCTGAACTTGCGCCACAGGCCACCGCGCGGCATCATGGCCCGGTCAGTCAGGGAGGCCGCAGCGTGAGCAACCGAACCACCGCCCCGTTCGCGCCGGGCCCCGCTTCTGTCCGGTCGCTGATGATTGTCGATGACCACCCGCTGATGTGCGATGCTTTGGCGCTGACGCTGAAAATGATGTTCACGCTGAAATCCGTCGCGACCGAGCGTAATCTGGCCGATGCGGTCGAACGCGCGCGCATTGAGGCGCCCGATGCGGTGATTTTGGACGTGAACCTGCCTGACGCGAAGGGGGTTGAAGGGCTGGTGACGCTGCGCCGCCATCTGCCGAATGTGCCGATCACGATGATCTCGGCGGATCTGGACCCGGTGCTGATCCGGTCCGCGCTTGCGGCGGGGGCGCGGGGGTTCTTGTCGAAATCGCTGCCGCGTGACGATCTGGCAGATGCGCTGAGGCGGATGTGGGACGGGCAGATCGTGTTGCCCGAAGGTTTCGACCCCGACGCCGCCGACCCCGAAGCGCGTGAACGCGACGACATCATCCGCCGCTTTGCCACGCTCACGCCGCAGCAATTGCGCATCCTGCGGCTGGTCTGCATGGGCAAGGCGAACAAGGAAATCTCTTATGAACTGTCCATCGCCGAGGCCACCGTCAAGACCCATCTGACCGCGATCATGTCCAAGATCGACGTGCGCCGCCGCACGCAGGCGGTCCGGCTGGCGAATATCGCGCAGATCTTCGACGACCGCTAGGCAGTGATGGACCTGCCCGAACATTCGATGCGGCCAAGCTGGCCCGAAATGGCCCGGAACGCCCGCCGCGCGGTTGCGCCTGCCAGCCTGTGCCTGCCGGTCGATGACCCGGCCCTTGCCGCCGCCCGCATCGCCGCCGCCGCGCAGGCCGAGCCGCCCGCGCTGATGTTGCTTTTCGCCTCACCCGCGGCGGTGCTGCGTGATCTGGTCGCGCGGTTGGCGGGGCAATTGCCACCGGATTGCCAGTTGGTCGCCTGTTCTTCGGCGGGCGAGTTCGCGGATCAGGGCTATGTCAACTCCTCCGTGGTGGCGGTGCTGTTCCCGGCGCAGGGCTTTCGCGCGATGGTGGTGCGGCTGCGCGATCTGCCGGACCTGCCGGTCACGGCATGGATGGACCATGTCCGGCGCGCATCGGAGCAATTCGCCCCCGCGCCGGGGCGGTCGCGTTTCGGCATCCTGCTGACCGATGGCGCGGCGGGGCAGGAGGAGGTGCTGACCGCGACGCTTGACGCCGCGCTGCCATGGCTGAACGTGGTGGGCGGCACCGTGGGCGAGGCGCAGGACGCGCCCGGGACGGTGCTGATGCACGGGCAGGACGAGACGCCCGATTGCGCGCTTTTGTGCATGGTCGAGAGCGATTGCCCGGTGCGCGAGATCGTGTTTTCGCATTTCACCGCCACCTCTGAACGCATGGTCGTGACTGAGGCCCGTTCCGCCGAACGCCTGATCCTGCGGCTGAATGACGAACCCGCCGCCGATGAATATGCCCGCCTGATCGGGGTCGCGCCCGGTGATCTGACGCAGGTGCATTTCGCGCGGCATCCCCTTCTGCTGCGGATGGGCGCGCAATATCATGTCCGCGCCATTGCCTCGGCCCGCGCTGATGGCGCGCTGCAACTGATGTGTTCGATCGAACAGGGTAGCGTGCTGACTTTGGGCGAGGCCGATGACGATCTGTGCCGGGGGCTGGATAGGGCGCTGTCGCGGCTGCCTGAAAAACCGGCCTTCGTGCTGGGCTTCGATTGCATCCTGCGGCGTCTGGCGGTCGAAAAATCGGTCCGCGCTCGGGACGTGGCCGATCTCTTCGCGCGCCACCGCATTGCCGGTTTCAACACCTTTGGCGAACAGCATGGCGGGATGCATGTCAACCAGACCTTTGTCGGGCTGGCCTTCATGCCGCATCAGGCGGGCGACTGATGCTGCGCGACGATGACAGTCTTGAGCGGCGGCTGCAAAAGCTGGAACGCATCAATGAGGCGCTGATTGAGCGGATCGACCTGATAACCTCACGCCGGGGCTCGGCCTGGTCGGTGTTTCAGGCTGCCGTCGCGCTGGAACAAGAGGTCGCGGCGCGCAACCGTGATCTGGAAAAGGCGCTGCAAAACCTGTCTGAACGCAACCGGGAACTGGCCATCGCGCGGGCCTCAGCCGAAGAGGCGAACCGCTCCAAGACCCGGTTCCTGCGGGCCGCCAGTCATGACCTGATCCAGCCCATTGCCGCCGCCAAGCTGTTTCTGGAGGCTCTGGGCGATACCGAGCAAAGCCCGATCCAGCAGGAGCTGACCGCGCGGCTCAATTCGGCCTTTGTGTCGGTCGAAGAGCTGATGGACTCGGTTCTGGAAATCGCGCGGCTGGATTCGCAACGCATCCAGTTCAACCGCCAGCCGGTCGATCTGGCGGTGATGCTGGCGCGTCTGGCCGGTGAATTCGCGCCCATGGCCGCCGCCAAGGGGCTGGATCTGCGGGTGCTGTCCGCGCGGCTGACCATTGACAGCGACCCGGTTTTCATCCGCCGCATCGCGCAGAACCTGATTGCCAACGCCATCAAATACACCCCGCAGGGCCGGGTTCTGGTCGGCATGCGCCGCTCGGGCGGGCGGGCCTGGCTTGAGGTGCACGACACCGGCGTCGGCATCGACATCGCCGACCGCAACCGCATCTTTGATGAGTTCCAGCGGCTGACCAATGACGGCGTGGCGGGGATGGGGCTGGGCCTCTCTATCGTGCGACGCGCCTGCGCGCGTCTGGGCCATCCGATCAAGCTGGACAGCACGCGCGGGCGCGGCACCGTGTTCCGCGTGGGCCTGCCGATTGTCGCGCAACCCGGTGCGGTTGTCGCCGCGCCTGAGCATCAACCGGCGGCCCCGTCCGGCGCCGGACTGGCCGGGTTGCGGGCAATTGTGGTCGAAAACGACCACGGCCTGCGCCGCGCCTATGAGATCATGCTGAGCGGCGCCTTCGGCATGACGGTCCACGGCGCGGGTTCAAGCGCCGAGGCGATTGCGCTGGCCGATACCGCGCCCGATATCGTGCTGGCCGATTACAATCTGGACGGCGGCGATTGCGGCCTTGTGGCGATTGCCGGGCTGCGGGAGGCCTTGGGCGGCCTGCCCGCGCTGGTCGTGACCGCGCAGCATGATGACGACACCGCCCGCGCCTGCGCCGCGCTTGGCGTGCCGGTTCTGGAAAAGCCGGTCGATCAGCGGCGGCTGCGGGCCGCGATGGAAAATGCCATATCCGAACAGAGGTAACACCATGATCCGAAAAGCTATTCTGGCGGCCTTCTGTGCTGCGGCGCTGTTTGGCCAGGCTCAGGCGCAGGAGGCCGGGCTGTCGCCGGGGGCGGCGCTGATCTTTGCCGACCGCGCGCCATGGACGCCGCCAGAAGGCGGCTATGTCTGGGCGACCGAGCGGCCCCGCGATGGCGTGCAGGTCGATACCGACATCGTCCTGACCGCCTACACCGACACGGATGGCGGCGCGATGCTGCTGCTCTCGGAACGCCGCGACGGCGAGGAGCGGGCGCTGACCCGCTTTCCGGTCTCAGCCGGTGATCCGGTCGTGGTGTTCTTTCTGGAAACCGTCGCGCGTGACATGGCGACCATCACCGGCGGCAGCCCGTTCTATATCCGCAACCGCATGAAAGAGGCGGTCGCGCAAGGCGGAGAGGTGACGGCGGGCGATGACACGGTTGTCGTCCTGCGCCCCTTTGGCGCTGATCCGAATGACGGGCGGATGTTCGGCTTTGACAAGCTGGCGCTGCGCTTTGATCTGGGGGCCGACCCCGCCGCGCCGATCCGCCATCTGCGGGCTGAGGCCCCGGCGGAAGATGGCGGGCCGGGCTATGTGTTTGATATGCAGATGGAGGATGCGCCATGATCCGCGCCGCAGTTGCCGCCGCTTTTATCCTGCCCGCCGCCGGGTGGGCCAACGATTTTCCAACCGAAGCCCGCGTCGAATATGCGATCTATTGCATGGCCGCGAACGGGCAGGGGCCGGAAAACCTGCGCCGCTGTTCGTGCAAGGTGGATGAGCTGGCCGGGCTGATCTCCTATCGCGACTATGTGGCGGCGGAAACCGTTCTGCGGATGCAGCAGACCAGTGGCGAACGCAGCACCGTGTTCCGGGGCGGCGGCATGACCGTCGATCTGGTCGAGCGGTTTCGCATCGCCGAGGCCGAGGCCGACCTCATCTGTTTCTGAACCTGCGACCTTTGTTGTATTCAGCCCGCCGCGCAAACATGCCAGCCTGACCGGGTTGAGACAATCAATTTCGGGGGGAACCGATGTCTTTCATGCGCAATATTCCGGCGCTTGCCTTGGCCTTTGCGATCGGCGCGGGCGCGGCGCAGGCGAATGAAACCGTCCGCGTCGGCGTGATTGCCGGCGGCACCGTGATGTGGGAATTGCAGGCGATCAAGGATCTGGGGCTGGATCAGGCGAACGGCTTTGATCTGCAAGTGACTGAACTTGCGGGCAACCCTGCAACGCAAATCGCCATGCAGGGCGGAGAGGTCGATACCATCGTCTCCGACTGGCTTTGGGTCGCGCAGCAACGCGCGGCGGGCAGCGATTTCGTGTTCTATCCTTACTCGACCGCCGTTGGCGGGGTCATGGTCGCCGCGGATAGCGAGGCGCAGAGCCTCGCCGATCTCGATGGCGGCAAGATCGGCATTGCGGGCGGGCCGGTGGATAAAAGCTGGCTGATCCTGCGGGCCTATGCGAGCCAAGAACTGGGCCTTGATCTGGCCGCCTCGACCGAGCAGGTGTTCGGCGCGCCGCCGCTGATCATGCAGGCGGCGGCCTCGGGTGAGGTCGATGCGGCGGTGAATTTCTGGCATTTCATGGCCAAGATGCGGGCCGCCGGGATGCGCGACCTGATTTCCGTGGCCGAGGCGTCCGAGGCCTTGGGCCTTGACCCCGACACGCCCCTGTTGGGCTATGTCTTGCGCGAAAGCTGGATTGCGGAGAACCCGGAACTGGCCTCTGGGTTGGCCACCGCCAGCCGTGAGGCCAAGGCCCGTCTGGCCGAGGATGACGCGGCATGGGACGCGCTGCGCCCGATCATGAACGCGGCCAATGACGCCGAGTTTGAGGCGCTGCGCGATGGCTGGCGCGCGGGCATCCCCGCCGATGCGCCGGTCGATGAGGCGCAGGTGGCCGCAACTTATGCGCTGATGGCGGAACTGGGCGGTGAGGATCTGACCGGCGGCGTGACCGAGCTGCCCGCTGGCCTGTTCTGGCGCCCGTAACGCGATGAGCGCAAGCCCAAACCCCCTTTCCAGACCCAGCCTTGCCGCAGGTTCGGCGGGGTTGGTCTCGCTGGCGCTGCTGCTGGGGCTTTGGGTTGTGGTCTCGATGCTGTCGGACAATACGCGGATCACGCCGCCGCCCTGGCAGGTCGCGGCGCTGATCTGGAAGGCCGCCGCATCAGGGGAACTCTGGTATCACGCGGGCATGACCCTGTTTCGCGTGGCCGCCAGCTTCGCCATCGCGATGGTCGTGGGCGGGGCTTTGGGGCTGTGGTTGGGCCGGTCATCGCGCGCCGATCACTGGCTGAACCCGACGCTGGTTGTCGCGCTGAACATTCCCGCGCTGGTCGTGATCGTGCTGTGCTATATCTGGATCGGGCTGAACGAGGTGGCCGCGGTGACGGCGGTTGCGGTCAACAAGATCCCGCTGGTCACGGTGATGATCCGCGACGGCACCCGCGCCTTGCGCCCCGATCTCGATGAGATGGCCCGCGCCTACGGGATGAGCCGGTGGGACAGGCTGCGCCATATCGCCCTGCCGCAACTGGCCCCGCATATCGCATCGGCGGCGCGGGCGGGCATTGCGCTGATCTGGAAGATCGTTCTGGTGGTCGAGTTTCTGGGCCGCTCGAACGGGGTCGGCTTCAAGCTGCATATGTATTTCCAGATGTTCAACG
>JAUNTZ010000008.1:0-2868 GCA_030538425.1 Paracoccus sp. (in: a-proteobacteria)
TCGGGGCCTATATGAATCAGGGCCAGATCTGCATGTCCACCGAACGCATCGTCGTGATGGATCAGGTCGCGGATGCCTTTGTCGAAAAGCTGGCGGAAAAGGCCCGGACGCTTGTCGCCGGAGACCCGGCCAAGGGTCAGACCCCGCTTGGCTCGGTGGTCGATCAAGGCGCGGCGAAACGGCTTGGCGAACTGGTCGCGGACGCGACCGACAAGGGCGCAACCCTTGCCGCAGGCGGGCGCATCGAGGGCACGATCATGGACGCAACCCTGCTGGACAAGGTGACGCCCTCGATGCGACTTTATGCCGAGGAATCTTTCGGCCCGGTCGTGACGGTCGTGCGCGCCGCATCCGAGGATGAGGCGATCCGGATTGCCAATGATACCGAATATGGGCTGTCGGCGGCGGTGTTCGGCGGCGACGTCAACCGTGCCCTCGCGGTCGCTCGCCGCATCGAAAGCGGCATCTGCCATGTGAACGGGCCGACCGTGCATGACGAGGCGCAGATGCCCTTTGGCGGCGTGAAAGCCTCGGGCTATGGGCGCTTTGGCGGCAAATGGGGCATTGATGAGTTCACCGAGCTGCGCTGGATCACGGTGCAGGACGGCCCGATCCATTATCCGATCTGAGCTGCCCTCGCGGCGCCCCGGGCCTTTCGCCAGAAAGCCCGGGGCTGGCCCGTGACGCCGCGTTACGGGCTTTGCTGCGCGGATTTATCTAGGCGGATCAACGGTTGCATCCGATACTTGGCACGGAGAGGGAGCCTTCCATGCCAGCAGACAGCCCGGCCGCCGCGCAGATTTATGACGTCCTGATTCTGGGCGCGGGCATGTCCGGCATCGGCTGCGCCGCAGCACTTCGCCGCGCGCGGGCGCAGACGAACTGGCACATCCTTGAGATGCGCGACGATCTGGGCGGGACATGGGATCTGTTCCGCTATCCCGGTATCCGCTCGGATTCGGATCTTTACACCTTCGCCTATGAGTTCCGCCCTTGGAACAGCACCAAGGCGATTGCCGAAGGGGCTGAGATCAAGGATTATATCGCCGCCACCGCGCAGGAATACGGCATTCAAGACCACATCAGCTTTGGCCGCCAAGTCCTTGAATGTGATTGGAGTTCCTCGACCGGCCTATGGACGCTGACGGTTGCGACGAAGGACGGGGGCCGCGAGATCTGGCGGGCCAGATGGATCTTTTCGGCGACCGGCTACTATGATTACGCGCAGGGCTTCCGGCCCGAATTTCCGGGTGAGGACCGCTTTGCCGGGCGGATTATCCATCCGCAGCACTGGCCCGAGGGGCTGGATCACGCGGGCAAGCGGGTCGCGGTGATCGGCTCGGGCGCGACCGCTGTCACCTTGCTGGCTGCACTGGCCAAAACCGCGCGCCATGTCGTGCAGATACAGCGCAGCCCAAGCTATCTTGTGCCGCAGCCCTCGCAAGACCGGCTGGCGGGCTGGCTCAGACCGTGGCTCTCGCCCGAGCGCCTGCACCGCCTCTTGCGCCGGAAAAACCAGTTTGAGCGGCATCTGTTCTGGCAACTCTGCAAGCGCTTCCCGGGCACGATGCGGCGGATCATTCGCCGCGTGAACATCCGCGCCTTACCGAAAGATTATCCCGTCGATCTGCATTTCAGCCCCGATTACGACCCCTGGGCGCAGCGGCTTTGCGTGGTGCCGGACGGCGATCTTTTTGACGCGCTTGCCGGTGGGCGCGCCGAGATCGTGACCGGCCAGATCGACAGCTTTACCCCGGACGGCATCCGCATGAAGGACGGTCAGGTGATTGCCGCCGATATCATCGTCACCGCCACCGGGCTAAACCTCCGGCTGGCGGGCGGCGCGGCTTACCGCGTCGATGGCAAGCCGGTTGACTGGTCGCGAAAGGTCATGTTTCGCGGCATGATGCTGGACGGGGTGCCCAATCTGGCGATCTGTATCGGCTATACCAATGCGTCATGGACGCTGAAGGTCGGGCTGATCTGTGAGTATTTCTGCCGCCTTCTGGATGAGATGGAGGCGCAGGGCGCGACGATCTGCACGGTCAGGACGCCCGAGGCCGGGCTCAACCTGCGCCCGCTTCTGGATTTTGACGCGGGTTATGTGCGCCGCGCCGCGGCAATGCTGCCAAAGCAGGGCGACCGATTCCCGTGGGACATGGGGCAGAACTATCACCGCGACGCGCGGCAGATGCGCAAGGGACCGGCGATCACGCCGGAATTGCAGCTCTCTCACGCGGGCGGCGTTGACGAAAGGGGGCGCATGTGACGGTCTTTTACAATCGTGTCGCGGTGGTGACCGGCGCAGGCGGCGGGCTTGGGCGCGCCTTGGCGCTTGATCTGGCGCGCCGTGGCGCGCGGCTGGCCATCTCTGATATCGACGGCGAGGGGCTGGAGCAAACCGCCCGGATGCTGCGCGAGACCGGGCGAGAGGTCGAGGCCACCCCCCTTGACGTGACCGACCGCAGCGGCGTCGATGATTATGCAAGCCGGATCGTGGCGCGCTTTGGTCAGGTTCATCAGCTCTTCAACAATGCCGGGATCGGCAGCTTTGACCGCGCCTTCATCGACACCCCGCCGGAGCTGTTCGACCGGATCATGGCGGTGAATCTGGGCGGTCTGGCCAATTGCACCCGCGCCTTTCTGCCGCATCTGATGGCCAGCGGCGCGGGCCATCTGGTCAATATCTCAAGCCTGAACGGGGTCATGGTCCAGCCCCTTGTCGCGGCCTATTCGGCCAGCAAATTCGCGGTGCGCGGCCTGACCGAGGCGATCGAGGCCGAGATGTTGCTGGGCCAGCACCCGGTCCGGGTCACGCTTGTCCTGCCCGGCGGCATCGCGACCGAGATCATCGCCAAGGGGACCGGC
>JAUNTZ010000008.1:2968-74020 GCA_030538425.1 Paracoccus sp. (in: a-proteobacteria)
CACGCTTGTCCTGCCCGGCGGCATCGCGACCGAGATCATCGCCAAGGGGACCGGCGACGACCCCAAGGGGCGTCAGCGTTTGCAGGTTTATGAGCAGCAATTGCTGATGATGCAGCCCCAGACCGCAGCCCGCCAGATCCTTGACGGCGTGGCGCGCGGGCGCAACCGCATTGTGCTGAGCGGCCGCGCCCGCAGGTTGGAGCTGTTGGCGCGGCTCTTGCCCGGGCGCTATCCCGCGCTTGTCGCGCGGGGCACGCGCAAGCTGTTCAAGGGGTGATGTGAATGCCTTGGCGGCGCTGAGGCTCGGCACACTCGCGGCCATGATGCGTGCCGAGGCCCGGTCGCGCAGCAATCGGGCTGTCGCTGAACAAGGGCCGGATGGGGCTTGAAGCGCTCAGCCCGCGCCAAAGCTCGCATAGGGATAAAAGCGCACCCGGTCGCCGGGATGGATCTCGCGCGCCGGGTCGTCCAGCTCGACCAGACCCTCGGCCCATGAGAGCCCGCTGATCAGGCCCGATCCTTCCGAGGCAAAGACCTCTGCCGCGCCCTCCGCATTCAGGCGGGCGCGCAGATATTCGCGCCGTCCCGGGCCTTTCGATTTGCGGAAGGCGGCGGGGACTTCAAAGCCTTGCGGCAGGCTCCAACCCGCGCCCGACAGCAGGTCGGCGGCGGGGCGGGCAAAGATCAGCGCGCAGACAAGCGCCGCGACCGGGTTGCCGGGCAGCCCGATCACCGGCACCTCGCCCGAGGCTGCGGGCCAGAAGGCAAGCGCCAGCGGGCGGCCCGGCTTCATCGCGATACGCCATGAGGACAGCCGCCCCTGTTCGGAAAGCAGGCGGGAAACATGGTCCTCATCCCCCGCCGAGGCCCCGCCCGAGGTCAGGATCAGATCCGCCTGAGCCGCGCCCGCATCAAGCGCCGCGCGGATCGCCGCCGGATCATCGGGCGCGCGCCCCAGATCGACCGGAACCGCGCCCCATCGGGCGGCAAGCGCCAGCAGCATCGGCCGGTTCGCGTCCCAGATCTGATGGGGCAGGGCGGCGCTTGAGGGCTCGGGCAGGATCTCGTCCCCCGTGGACAGCACCCCGATGCGCAGCGCGGGACGGGCCGCCACCTCAGCCACGCCAAGCGCGGACAAAAGCGCGATGTCAGGCGCGCGCAGCCGATGCCCGGCGGGCAGGGCCACAGCACCTTGCGCCATATCTTCACCCGCGGGGCGGGTATTGGCGCCGCGTTTGGGCAGGCGGGCGAAATGCGCGATGCCGTTCTCGATCCGGGTTTCCTCTTGCAGGATGACGGTATCGACGCCCTCGGGCAGGATCGCGCCGGTCAGGATGCGCAGGGCGTGACCGGCAGGGACCGCACCCGCGAACGGCCCGCCCGCCGCCGCGCGACCGTCCGAGAGGGGCGCGCGCGGCTCAGCCACGCTGTCGCGGGCAATGCCGTAGCCGTCCACCGCCGAATTGGCGGCGGGCGGGTTGGCCCGTCGAGCGATGGCATCTTCGGCCAGAACCCGGCCTTGCGCATCGGCCACGCGCAGCCGCTCAGCCGCGTGGTTGAGCGGGCGCAGCGCATCGCGCAGCCGCGCCTGCGCCTCGGCCACCGGTAGCCAGTCCACCCCCGGCGGCATGGATGAGGTTTTGCGGCGCGGGGTAAGGCCCAGTTCAGCCGCGATAAAGCCCGCAATGGCCGGGATATCGTCCAGATTAAGCAGCCGCGCGCCCTCAAGCGCCGGATCACCCGGCGCATTGGTCGCCACCGCCGCGATGTTCAGCCCGGGCGACAGCGGCGGCTGGCCGGTTTCGGGCCGCCAGGCCTCGATCTTGGGATGCGGGGCTTGCTTGAAGCCCTCAACCAGAACCAGGTCGCAGGGGGCAAGCTGTTCGATCAGTTCGTCAAGCGCGGGCTCATCCGTGCCGCGCAGCTCAGTCATTACCGCGACGCGGGCCGGGCTCGACAGGATCACCTGAGCGGCCCCGGCCTCACGCATCCTGTGGCTGTCGGTGCCGGGATGGTCCGTCTCAGCCGCGTGATGGGCGCGTTTGATCGCCGCGACGCGCATGCCCTGCGCCGCGAAATGCGCAATCAGCCGCGTGGTCAGCGTGGTCTTGCCGCCATTCTTGCGGCCAGTGATTCCATAGATTTTCGGCATGGTCACAGCATCGCGCCCGCGCGGGCGATGTCCTCAGGCGTGTTGATGTTGAAAAACGGGTCATGGCCTTGCGCGCCCTGCGGAAAGGGCACCGTGACCGCGCCGTGGCAGTCGGTCCAAAGCACGATCTTGCGTAGCCCGTCTTGCAAGGCGGCGCGCAGATCGTCGCGCAGCGCGACCGGCCAAAGCCCGAAGGTCGGGTGGCGGCGCAGGATGCCCTCCTCATCATGGCTGGCGGCCAGTGCGAAATCGCCCGAGGCGCGCAGCCGCGCGGCCAGATCGGCCGGGAAGAACGGCGTGTCGCCCGCCACGCTGAGGATATGGCTGGCGCCAAGCTCCGCCGCCCAGTCCATCCCGGCCAGAATACCGGCCAGAGGCCCGGCATAGCCCTCGATCCCGTCGGGCAGAACCGGCAGGGTGTATGCGGCAAACCGCGCGGGATCGCCATTGGCGTTCAGCGCAAGCGGCCCGGCTTGCGGACGAAGACGGGCGATGATCCGCGACAAGAGGGTCCGGTCGCCCACCCGCAACAGGCATTTGTCGCCCCCGCCCATGCGCGTGGCCAGCCCCCCGGCCAGAATAACGGCGGGCGGGTTAGTCATCGAGCGCCCCCTTGCGGCGGTGGCGGGGCGCCTCATCGGGCGCGGCCTCGGGGTCGGCATCACGGATCAGCCTCGCGTCGCCCGAGAGGCACAAAAACCGTTGCCCGCGCATCCGCCCGATCAGGGTCAGCCCGACCTCTCGCGCCAGCTCCACCCCCCAGGCCGTAAAGCCCGAGCGCGAGGCCAGCACCGGCACCCCCATCTGCGCGCATTTGATCACCATTTCCGAGGTCAGCCGCCCGGTCGTGTAAAGCACCTTATCCGCGCCGCCGATCCCATGGGCCAGCATCATGCCCGCGATTTTATCGACCGCGTTGTGACGGCCCACATCCTCGACATAGGCCAAAACCTCAGCCCCTCGGCACAGCGCCGTGCCATGGATCGCCCCTGCCGCCAGATAAAGCGAGGGCGCCATGTTGATCTGGCGCGACAGGGCGTAAAGCCAGCTTGTGCGGATCTGGGCCGGGGGCAGGGTCAGGCCCGCGATGCCCTCCATCATATCGCCAAACACGGTGCCGACCGCACAACCCGAGGTGCGGGTCTTGCGCGACAGCTTGTCCTCATAACTGGTCTCACTCGCGGTGCGCACGACGACGGTTGCGGTCTCGGCGTCGTGATCAACGCCGGTGACGCGCTCATCTGCGCCCAGCATCCCCTGATTGCGCAGAAAGCCAAGCGCCAGATATTCGGGATGATCCCCGATGGTCATGGCCGTGACGATCTCACGCCGGTTGAGCCAGATGGTCAGCGGACGTTCTTCAACCACGCTTGCGGTGACGGTGGCTCCGGTCTGGTCGCGGCCCGAGACGGAGCGGGTCAGCCCCGCCGCCTGCGGGTCGGGCATGAGGGGCAGGGCAAGGGGCGCAAGGCCCGGGATCAGCGCGGCAAGCTCGGTCATGCCGCGCATCCTGCCTTCTGGGGGGCGGGGGCGCAAGCCGCACCGCGCCGCTATCCCTCACGCCGCGTCAAGCGCCGTGATGATCGCGCCGAAATCGGTGGCCTTGAGGCTTGCGCCGCCGACAAGCGCGCCGTCCACATCGGCAATCGCGAAGATCTCGGCCGCGTTCGAGGGCTTGACCGAGCCGCCGTAAAGCAGCCGGAAATCCGCGCCATCGGCGAAGCGCGCGCTCAGACGCTCGCGCATCAGGGCGTGGACCTCGGCGATTTGCGCTTTGGTGGGGGTGCGGCCCGTGCCGATTGCCCAGACGGGCTCATAGGCGATGACGGTGTTCGCCGCCGTCGCGCAATCGGGCACCGAATCGGCCAGTTGGCGGGCGATGAGGTCAAGCGTTTCGCCGCCGTCGCGCTGTGCCTCGGTCTCACCCACGCAGATCACCGTGATCAGGCCCGCCTGATGCGCGGCCACGGCCTTTTCGGCCACCGCGTCGCAGGTTTCGCCGTGATCGGCGCGGCGCTCGGAATGGCCGAGGATCACGAAAGACGCGCCCGCATCGACCAGCTGCGCGGCTGAAATATCGCCGGTATGCGCGCCCGAGGCCCAGGCGTGGCAATCCTGCCCGCCAATTGCGACCACGCCCGCACCATCCGCCACAGCGATCAGCGTGGCGGGCGGGCAGATCAGGATCTCACAGGCGGCATCGCTGTGGTCGCGGGCCAATGCCTCGATCTGAGCCAAGGCGGCGCGGTCGCCGTTCATTTTCCAGTTTCCGGCGGCCAGTTTACGCGGTGCCATCATGTCCTCCTCAAGGTTGCTGGCACGGGGATAAGGCGCGGGCGGCGCGGGATCAACCGCTCAGATGGCTGAGGAATGGGCGCCTTCGGCCATGTCATATTCGTCGAACATCCGCGCAATCATCCGCGTCAGCGGCCGCCCGCGTTCGGGAATGAACAGCGAGCCGTCCGCCTCAACCTGGACCATATCGCCAAAACGCAAGGCGACCGGCGCGGTCAGCGCGGACAGGTCGTCCAGCCCGTAGTCACGCGCCATCTCGCCCGCGTCGATGCGGAAATCGCACATCAGCGCCTCGATCATCCGCCCGCGCCATTTATCGGCATCGGTGAAGGCATGGCCGCGATGGGCCGAGAGCCGCCCCTCACGAATCGCCGCCGTATAGGCGCCGGTCGCGGGCGCGTTCTGGGCGTAACCCTGCGGGAAGCGTGAGATCGAGGACGCCCCAAGCCCCAGCAGGATCTGCGCCCGGTCGTCGGTATAGCCCTGAAAGTTGCGCCGCAACGTGCCTTCGCGGGCGGCGCGGGCCAGACCGTCGCCGGGTCGCGCGAAATGGTCGATGCCGATCTCATCGTAACCTTCGGCCAGAAACAGTGCCCGCGCGGTCTCGAACAAAGCCAGCCGCTCTTCGGGCGAGGGCAGCGCCTCACCGGGGATCATCACCTGACGCTTGGCCATCCATGGCACATGCGCATAGCCATATAGCGCGACCCGATCCGGCGAGAGCGACAGCAGTTTGCGCACCGAATCGGCCATGCGCGCATTGTCCTGATAGGGCAGGCCGAACAGGATATCGGCGTTGAGGCTGGCAATGCCGCGCGCGCGGATCATCTGGGCGGCGCGGGCGGTGATCTCAAGGCTTTGTTCGCGACCGATGGTCTTCTGGATCTCGGGGTCGAAATCCTGCACCCCGATCGAGGCGCGGGTCAGCCCGGCCTCAGCCAGCGCGTCCATCCGCGCCTCATCAATCTCATTGGGGTCGATCTCGACCGAGAACTCGGCGCCCGGCGCCAGCGGAAAGGCTTCGAACACCGCCGCCGCCAGCTGGCGCATCAGGTCGGGCGCCAGAAGCGTGGGCGTGCCGCCACCCCAATGGAGCCGCGACAGATGCACCCCGTCGGGCAGGCGGGCGCGCAGCATGGCCAGTTCGGACAGCAGCGTCTGCGCATAGGCGCGCACCGGCGCATCCGATTGCGTGCCCTGTGTGCGGCAGGCGCAGAACCAGCACAGTCTGCGGCAGAAGGGGACATGAATATACAGCGACACCGCCGCGCCGGGTTCCACCGCCCCCAGCCAATCGGCCATGTGACCTGCGGCAACCTCGCGGGTGAACCGCGTTGCAGGGGGGTAGGACGTGTAACGCGGCACACGCGCGTCAAATAGTCCCAATCGGGAGAGTTGCGATTCGTCTTTCATACCGTTAGCCATAGGTCAGGAAACGCGACACTGACATTGACACAAATCAAGCGCATAAAGCCCCCCGGTTCCGGGGATGGTCATGGCGGCAATGGCTGCGTGGATTGTCCGATCCGCTATCATGCCGTCTGCGCCAGATGTGAGCCGGCAGAGCTTGCGACGCTGGACGACACCAAGTTCTATCGCAGCTTTCAGGCCGGGCAGGTGATCGTCTGGGCGGGCGACCGGCTGGATTTCGTGGCCTCGGTCGTCTCGGGCGTGGCGAGCCTCACCCAGACGCTTGAGGACGGGCGCACGCAGATGGTGGGCCTGTTGCTGCCCTCGGATTTTCTGGGCCGTCCGGGGCGTGCGCTTGCGCTTCATACCGTGACGGCGGTGACGGATGTGCAACTGTGCTGTTTCCGGCGCAAACCGTTCGAGGCGATGATGCGCGAGATGCCGCAGATCTCAACGCGGCTGCTGGAAATGACCCTTGATGAGCTGGACGCGGCCCGCGAATGGCTGTTGCTGTTGGGCCGCAAGACCGCGCGGGAAAAGATCGCCTCGCTTCTGGTCGTTCTGGCGCGGCGTGAGGCGCGAGGGCGCACGCCCGAGGGCCGGATCGAGATGGATCTGGCGCTGACCCGTGAGGCGATGGCCGATTATCTGGGCCTGACGCTGGAAACGGTCAGCCGCCAGATCTCGGCCTTCAAGCGTGAGGGGCTGCTGGAACTGGAAGGCAAGCGGCGCATCGCGCTGACCGATTATCAGGCGCTGTTGGCCGAAAGCGGCGATGATGGCGATGGCGGCCCGCTTAGCTAGGCGGCAGGCCGCGCAGCATGACCGCGCGCGAATGTGAGGCGAATTCGCGCCGCCAGGTCACCCAAAGAACAAGCGCAGTGGTGCCGATCAGCACCCATGGCCCGGCCAGCCAGCCAAGCGCGCCAATCGCGAAATAGACGCTGCGCATCCCGGCATTGAAGCTGCGCGCGGCGGTGATGTTGATCTCGGCGGCTTGGGCTGCGCGGGGGACGGCATGGGGGTCGCCCGGATCGTTCGGCACCGAGGCCATCATAATCGCGCAATAGCCAAACAGCCGGTGCGACCAGACGAATTTCAGGAAGGCGTTGGTGACCAGAACCAACAACACGACGATCTTGATCTGCCACAGGATGACCGGGGCCTGGCCGACCTCAAATCCTTCGGCCACGCCGCGCAGCCGGTCCAGATTGCCCAGCAACGCCAGCCCGCCCCCGATGGCAATCATGCAGGCCGAGGCGAAAAACGTCGTCCCCTCCCGCAATGAGGCCAGAATCGCGCTGTCGAAAATGCGCGGCTGCCGGGTGATGAATTGCCGCATCCATTCGTGGCGATAGGATTTCATCAGCTTTGAGACCGAGGGTCTGGCTTCGGGCGAATGCTCGATGAACCAGCCGATGCCTAGCCATGCCGCGAAGAGCAGCGCGACGGCGACCAGATCGGCGCCCGACATGACCGAAAGAATGCCCGACAGGTTGTTCATGGGGTATGATTAGCGGCTCGAAGGGGCGGGCGAAAGCCCTGTGGTGGTGGTGGGCTCGGCTGAGGGGCAGGGCCGCGCGATGCGGGCAGGGCATCGCGCAGATGGTCCGCCCCGCGCCTTGATCCGGGATATTTCGCGCTTTGTCTTGGGTGACGCGCGGGGCCATGCCAGTTTATCGCTTCAACCATACCGCTCGACGCCTGCCGCAATGTCGCGGCGGCGCAAGGACGATTGGTCCGGGCGGGCCGTGCCGTCGTTTGTCTCGGGCGTTTCAAAGCACGATGCAAGCCTGTCGCTTCAACGGCATCACAGCACGGGGCCTGCGGCAAACTCGCCAAGGCGCTGACGGTGCATAGGCCCCTAATCCGGGGCATTTCGCCTTTTTTTAGTGATGCGCCGGGCAAAGCCAGCCTATCCATTCAACCGCAGCACAGCGCGACACCTCGCGGCAGCGACGACCCAAGACAGCGCGCCCTGATCCGGCCCACCCGACAAAGCCAGCCCCCCGCACCCTCACACCCCGGTCTTGAAAACGCCGCGTCCGCCCCCAAATCAATCTGCGAAGCGCCAGACGGGCTTCGATAGCGGCCGCCCGCAAGGGGGCCAGACACATCGCTTTGAAAGGATGTCACATGCGTAATCTTGACCTGACCCCGCTTTACCGGGCCTCTGTCGGCTTTGACCGTGTTGCCGATCTGATGGACCGGGTTTTGTCCGCCGATGTTTCGGCGCAAAGCTATCCCCCCTACAACATTGAGAAAACCGGCGAGGCGAGCTATCGCATCTCAATCGCCGTTGCGGGCTTTACCGCGGACGAACTGGGCGTCGAGCTGCGCGACGGCGCGGTCATCGTCACCGCCCGCAAGGCCGAGGATGAGGGCGAGCGCAAGTTTCTGCACCGCGGCATCGCCACCCGCGCGTTTGAGCGCAAGTTCACCCTGGCCGAGCATATCCGCGTCGAGGCCGCCAGCCATCTGGACGGCATGCTGCATATCGACCTGATCCGCGAACTGCCCGAGGCGCTCAAGCCCCGCAAGATCGAGATCGCTCAGGGTCAGGCGCGCGTCACCAAGCTGGACGCCTGAACCGCCTGACACGAACAGGGGCGCGGCATCATCGCCGCGCCCTTTCATATGACGCTGCGTCATGCTGCGATGCAGCGGAACTTGACGCATCGCCCCGCATTATGGTCAGGATCTGACACAAGCTGACCGGGGCCGCGCCATGAAAACCAAGCATATCAACCTGGCCCTTCAGGGCGGCGGGGCGCATGGAGCCTTTACCTGGGGCGTGCTTGACCGTCTGCTGGATGAGGACTGGTTGCAGATCGAGGGGATCAGCGGCACCTCAGCGGGCGCGCTGAACGGGGCCGCGCTGAAAGCCGGGCTCGCTTGCGGCGACGGGGTGCCGGGGCGTCAGGCGGCGCGGCGCAATCTGGATCATGTCTGGTCCGAGGTCGGCATGGTCAGCGATAACCGCATGGTCCGCTGGCTCTATTCCATCTTTCCGGCGCCGCGCGCGCTTGAGCGGTTTACCGAGATGCTCTCGCCCGTCGCATGGATCGAACAGGCGACGCGGATGTTCAGCCCCTATGATTACGGCGCCTTCTATTCCAACCCGCTGCGGGCGGTGATCGATTCGATGCCGCATCCGCGCATCTGTTCCAAGAATGGCCCGCAGCTTTTCGTCAACGCGACCAATGTGCGCACCGGGCAGGGGCGGATCTTTGCCAATGGCGATGTGACCACCGATGCCGTTCTGGCCTCGGCCTGCCTGCCGACCATCTATCGCGCCGTGGGCATCGACGATCCGGTGACCGGGCGGCGTGAGCATTACTGGGATGGCGGCTATTCGGGCAACCCCGCACTTTATCCTTTGTTCAACGCGGATCTGCCGCGCGATATCGTGGTGGTGAATATCAACCCGATGCGCCGCGATGATCTGCCGCGCAGCCCCAATGCCATTCAGGACCGCATCAATGAGGTCAGCTTCAACGCGGCCCTGCTGTCGGAGCTGCGCGCCATCAACTTTGTGAAGCGCCTCCATGATGAGGACCGGCTGCAAGGGCGCACGATGAAGAACGTGCTGATGCATATGATCCTTGACGACAAGCTGATGAACGACCTCAACGCGCGCTCAAAAATCCTGCCCAAGCCGGGTCTTTTGGCGGAGATGAAGGCGGCGGGGCAGCACGCGGCGGATCAGTTCATCGAGAATTGCGCCGATGCGATCAACAAACGCGACACGATTGATTTTTCCGCGCTGTTCCCGCGCGCGACGCTGATCAGCGCGCTTGCCCCGACCTGAGCGCTACAGCGCGGCGGCGATGCGCGCGGCCAGTCGCGCATTGTTCAGCACAAGCGCGATATTGGCCTCAAGCGAGCGGCCCTCGGTCATCTCGAAAATCCGTTGCAGCAGGAAGGGCGTCACCGATTTGGCGGCGATGCCCTGCGCCTCGGCCTCAGCCAGCGCGGCCTCAACCACCGGCATGATCTCATCGCGGGGGATCTCGGCCTCAAGGGGGATCGGGTTCACCACCAGTTGACCGCCGGGCAGGCCCAGCCGCGCGCGCATATTCGCCGCCGCGGCAATCTGCGCCGGATCGTCCAGCCGCAAGGGCGCGGCAAGGCCGGAACTGCGCGACCAGAAGGCGGGCAGTTGGTCCTGACCGACCGCAATGACCGGCACGCCCAGCGTCTCCAGAACCTCAAGCGTCTTGGGCAGGTCCAGAATAGCCTTGGCCCCGGCCGCGACCACGGTCACCGGGCTTGCCGCCAATTCGTGCAGATCGGCGGAAATGTCGAAGCTGGTTTCCGCGCCGCGATGAACGCCGCCGATCCCGCCGGTCGCGAACACCCGGATGCCCGCAAGCGCGGCGCAGATCATCGTCGCGGCAACCGTGGTCGCGCCGATCCCGCCCATGGCCACGCAGACCGCCAGATCGGCGCGGGACAGTTTCATCACCTGCGCTGACGGGGTGCGGGCCAGATCCTCCATCGCGGCATCGTCCAGACCGATGCGGATGCGCCCGCCCATGATCGCGATGGTGGCCGGCACCGCGCCCGCCTCGCGCAAGACCGCCTCAACCTGACGGGCGAGTTCCAGATTGCGCGGATAGGGCATCCCATGGGTGATGATGGTCGATTCAAGCGCGACCACAGGGCGGTTTTCGCGCAGCGCCTCGGCCACTTCGGGGGTGATGTCAAGCGGCAGGTCGGTCATGGCTCAGTCCTTTCCAGAAACGTGGTGGGAAGCCGCCCGCGCCGCCGCCTCCAGCGCGGCCTGACGGTCCAGCCCGTCGCGTTCGGCACTCATATGGGCGGCCAGAAAACAGTCGCCCGCCCCGGTAACGCGGGCAATATCGACGGCGGGGGGCGTGGCGCGGATCAGCTCGGCACTCTGCATCCCCTCGGCGCAGGGGGCCGCGCCATCGGTGATCAGCACGCGGGCCATGCCCAGATCAATCATCGCGCTTGCGGCCTCGGCGGCATCCTCAAGGGCGCGACCCGCGAGGATCTCAGCCTCATAACGGTTGAGATAGAAACAGCTTTGCGCCCGCCGCGCCAAGGGCAGAAGCCGCCCCGCCTTGCCGGGGCTGGCGGGCACGATGCGCAGATCGGCCCGCGCGAAAGCCGGATCATCGCCCAAAGCGGCCAGCTGATCCTGCGTCAGATTGCCGTCGATCACGGCGATGCCCTGCCACGGCGCGGGCAATCGCCCGTCGCGCAGCGGCGCAAGGATCGCCTCACCGGCCTCTTCCAGCGAATGGGCATCGGCAATCGCGGCGATCAGCCCGGCGCGGTCCTCAATCGCCATATAGACATCGGTCGGCCCGCCGGTATCGCGCGCGAGCCACTCGCAACCGACCCCAAGCGCGGCGGAGGCCGCGATCAGCGCGTCGCCCTCAGCGTCGCGGCCAACCGCCGAGAGAACCGCAGGTCGCCAGCCGCGCCGGGCGAGCGCCACCGCGACATTCAGCGCGACCCCGCCCGGCACATGCGCGATGCGCCCCGGCACATCGGCGCCCTTGTCCATCAGCGCGGGGCTGCGGCCGATCACGTCCCAGAGCATCGCGCCGATGCACAGAATATCGGGCCTGCCGCTCATCGGGATACCTCTTGCGCGGGGCCTTGCGGGATCAGCCGGGTCACGCCCACCGAGGCCGCGCGGGCAAGGTCGGGGTCAAGCGACATGCCGATATATTCGCCCCGCCGCCAGCGGATCGACAGATCGTCATAATGGCGCGAGAACGGATGCCCCGACTGCCCGGTCGAGATGATAAAGACCGAGCTGTCGGGATCGGCCAGATCATAGATGCCGCGATAGCCCGCGCCGGTCACGCCCCGAAACGGGTTCGGCCCGGTGCCGATGGTCCCCGCGCGCGCCAGCGTGAAATCGCCGCCCGACATGGATTGGCGGATATTCGCCATCCAGCCGAACCGGGGCAGCAGGCCGATATAGGGATGGGTCTGGACGGCCTCATGCAGATCCCCCCAACGCCAGCTTGTCACATCCGGCCCGAACCGCGCGGTGAGGTCCAGAATCGCGGCGTCAAGCGCCTGCCTTGCGATCATCGGGCAGGTCTCGACCGGGGCGGATTGGCGAATATCGCACCATTCAGCCGCGCCGCCACGGTTGCGGAACACGCGCTCGATAAAGACGGGCGAGACATGGGTGATGTCATCGGCCAGGGGGCCAAGCTCATCGCGGATCAGCCGGTCCTGAAGCGCGGCCATCCATGCGGTATAGATCAGCGGCTCAGGCAGATGTTCGTTCATCGCACCGTCCCATTCGGCCAAAAGGGACAGCGCGTCCTGCCGCTGGCGCTCAGTCGTGCCGGGGGCGGCGGGCTCATCGGTGAACCACAGATCGGCGCCCACGATCGGCAGCAGCGCGCGGGCCGCCGCGCTGACGATATCAAGCTGGTTCTCGATAAAGCTGTCGCGGGTGTGGATCTCACGGCCCGCCAGCAGGCGGCCCAGCCGCTCACCCCGCAAGGGCTCATCCCCGGAAAAGCCAAGGTTCTGCGCTGCGCGAACCGCGCCGGTCGCATGGGCCAGCCCGTCCTCGCTGGGCGGGTTCAGCCCGCGCGGCGCGGGGCCGGTGCCAAGCCAGCGGTTCTCTGCCCGCCAGCCGGGCGCGGGCATCCGACCCCTTGTCTGGTGGTTCTGCGCACGCTGCGGGATATGGCCGATGATTTCCTGCGCGATGCCGTCGTGATCGGCCAAGGTCAGCGTGACCGCAGGCGCAACCATGGCCTCAGCGGCGCGCAAAGCGCTTGCGCGGTCGGGGGCCTGCATGATCCCGATCAGCGCCGACATCGAGCTGTCACGATCCGAAAGCCCGGTCCAGCTCAGCGCGGCGACATGGCCCGGCGGCGTGATCGAACCCGCGCCCGGATAGGCGCCGATCAGCGGGCCGTTCGCGGTCCGGTGCAGCGCCAGTGTGCGGCCCGGGGCGTCACGAACCCCAAGGATCTCGCGCCGGGTCTCGAACCCGTCCCAGCCGTTCAGGCCCCGGTAGCGGGTCGCGTCGCCGGGCTGAACCTCTTCGATCAGAAGATCGGCATCGTCGATCCCCGCAGGCGCAATCCCCCAGGCCAGCCCGGCGCTGCGCCCGGTCAGCATTGCGGGCGTGCCGGGCAGGGTCGCCCCGATCACATCGCCCGAGCCCAGCGACAGCCGCGCCAGATAAAACAGCCCCGGCGCGGTCAGCGGCATCTGCGGATCAGCCGCCAGCAGCGCACCACCCGCCGCTGTGCGTTCAGGTGCGGCGGCAAAAAGATTGCCCGCCCCGCCCCGGAACGGCAGCATGAAACCCGCAAGCCCGCTGTCCCAATCCGTGCTAGTACTGCGTTCGGGCGCAGGCAGCCGCGCGCCGCCGAACAGCCCGGCATAATCGGGCAGCGCGGGCTCGCCAAGCATCGCGACCAGATCATTGCCGCGCCGTGGTTCGGCAACTGAGAGCCGCGCGCGCAGGATCTCGGCCTCCAACTGGTCGCTGACCGAAGCCGCATAGAGTTTCCAGATCGCCAGCGAATCGGCGGGGCGCCAATAGGCCATCTGGTCGGGCAGCAAAAAGAACTCGGGCGCGCCCCGGCCAAGCGCGTTTTCATTCACGATCTCGATCCAGCGATTGACCCCCGCCGCATAGGCAGACAGCGCCGCCGAGGTGGCCGCATCCTGCGCCGCGACCGAGGCATTCGCATTGCGGTAAAGCTCTAGCCTGCGGGCCAGATCATCGGCCTCGATGGCGCGCTCGCCATAGATTTCGGCCAGCGTGCCTTGGGCGGCGCGGCGCAGCGTGACCATCTGGAACAGCCGGTCCTGCGCATGGGCCAGCCCCAGCGCGAAATAGGCATCGGCATCGTTCTGGGCAAAGATATGCGGCACATTCTCGGTGCTGCGCACGATCTCAACCGGCGCTGACAGCGCCTCGGCGCGATAGGTCGCGTTGTAATCGGGCAGTGAACGCAGCGCGAAATACCACACCAGAGCCGCCGCCAGAACCGACAGCGCAATCAACCCCACGGTGAGCCGCAAAAGCCAGCGGAACGTTCTCAGCATCGGGCAGGTGGTCCTTTGTCGTGCCCGCCGCTTGACGCGCGCGGGTTGGGGTGAAAATCTTTGCCCGTCTAGGACAAGCGCGCGCTTGTTTCAACGCGGATCGGTCACGCGATGGCCAAAGGGGGGGCAAATGGCAAAAGCGGCGTTTCTGGGGCTTGGGGTGATGGGCTATCCGATGGCCGGGCATCTGGCGGCGGCGGGCCATGAGCTCAGCGTCTATAACCGCAGCCCGGACAAGGCTCGCGCCTGGGTTGCGCAGCATGGCGCAAGTGCCGCGCCAACCCCGCGCGAGGCCGCAGAGGGTGCCGATTTCGTCATGGCCTGCGTGGGCAATGACGACGATCTGCGCAGCATCTGTCTGGGCGATGCGGGTGCTTTTGCGGGGATGAAGCCGGGCGCGGTCTTTGTCGATCACACCACCGTCTCGGCCCGCGTCACGCGTGAGCTGGCGGAACTGGCGCGCGGGGCAGGGATCGGTTTTGTCGATGCGCCGGTCTCGGGCGGGCAGGCGGGGGCTGAGAACGGCCAGCTCTCGGTCATGTGCGGGGGCGCGGCTGAGGATTACGACCGCGCCGAGCCCGTGATTGCCGCCTATGCGCGCGTCTGCCGCCGGATGGGCGATGTCGGCGCGGGCCAGATTACCAAGATGTGCAACCAGATCGCGATTGCCGGTCTGGTGCAGGCTTTGTCCGAATCGCTGAACTTTGCCCAAAAGGCCGGGCTGGAGCCGAATGCCGTGGCCGAGGTCATCTCGCAAGGCGCGGCGGGAAGCTGGCAGATGCAGAACCGGCACGCCTCGATGGCTGAGGGCCGCTTTGATTTCGGCTTCGCGGTCGATTGGATGCGCAAGGATCTGGGCATTTGCCTGGCCGCAGGCGATGAGATTGGTGCCAGCCTGCCGGTCACCGCCCTTGTCGATCAGTTCTACAAGGACGTGCAGGCGATGGGCGGGGGGCGTTGGGACACCTCCTCGCTGATCGCGCGGCTGCGGGCGCTTGACCGGGGCTGAGGCAAATCTGCAACGCCTGAATTGACGATCACAAAACCGTGTGAAGCGGGCTTGTATTTGTCTGTTTCGTCAGGATAGGCGCACAGGCATTCCCATGACCCAGCCTTGCGCGTGGCCGTTATCCGACAGGAAAATCATATGTGTCGTTCCCTCTTTGTAACCGCTTTTTCCGCGACCGCTCTTTTTGCCGTTTCAGCGCAGGCATTCGACTGGCCACAGGCTGAAACAGCGGCTGCGCCCGAGTTCACCGTCGGCCTTGGCTATCTGGATACCCGCGCGAATGAGCGGGTCTATGACGCGGCGGGCAACCAGATCAGCCGGCTGATCTGGTCCAGCGATGCGCAGGTCCTGAACCTTGGCGTCCGCACGCAGACCGAAAGCGGCATGACGGTTCGGGGCCGCGCGCAGATCGGGTTAGGTGGCAATTCGGACATGGTCGATTACGACTGGAGCTTCTGGTCAGATGGGTTTGGCGCCGATCAATGGTCGGATCGCTCGATCCACCCGGACACGCGGCTGGAACGCTACATCGATATGGATGTGGCCCTTGGCCGTGACTATCAGATGGAAAGCGGTGCGCGTGTGAACCTGCATGGCGGTTTCACCTGGACAAGTGTCAAGTGGTCGGCTCGCGGCGGCAGTTATGTCTATAGCGAGTGGGGCTTTCGCGATGAAGAGGGCGATTTTCCGGACGGCGTGCGCGGGATCACCTATGCACAAAGCCTGCCCACGCTTTATGCCGGGGCGAGCGTGACACAGACCTATGGCGCCTGGACGCTGAACGGCGCCCTGCGCGGCGGTTTCGCGGTCAATGCTCAGTCAACTGACAACCATTGGCAGCGCGACCTTCGTTTCGAAGAACGCGCGGGCGTGATGCCCTATATCGGCGCCGCGCTGCGCGGTGACTACGCGCTCAACGATGTCAGCGCGATTTATGTCGGTGTCGAATATGCCCAGCATTTCAACACCAAGACGGATGTCACAGTGTATGATGAGCCGACAGGGGCGCGCCTTGTTCGGGTGAATGACGGCGGCGGCATGGACCTGCGCCGGATCGGCGTTGAGGCGGGCGCGGTGCTGCGGTTCTGATCTTGCGGAGCGGTCACCAAGGGCGCGCGGCCGAACTTTTCTGCTGCGGTGAAGTCGCCGCCGAGACAGGTCTGCTGCCGACCGAACCGATTGCGGCCCTTGGCGGCTTATTGTGATGCGGTCCAGGCCGCGTCCCGACCTCAAGCCATCATAAGCGGTGTCGTTCACCCGCCATCCAGCAATCCGACCAGAGCGAGTTTTCCGCGCGCCAGCACCCATAAAAGTTCGGCGAGATATGCCGGATCGTCCGACCAGCCATCTACGCCAAATCTGTCCTCCCCGGTGATGAATATTTCGGGCTCAGGCTCTGAAACGGCTATGTCCCTGCCAAAGACCCCGCTATTTTGCAGCGAGAGAAAGCCGTTCTCAACCTCCTCCTCCAGCGATGTTCCGCTGGGCATGGTGAATAGCTGCAACTGCGCATCCTTTGATGAAATCTCGCCGATCAGCGCGGCCAGATCGGGGCGGGTCAAAGGCGGGGCGAGGGTGAACTCCTTCGCGCCCTCACCCTCGGCGGTCACGGTCACAGCGTGCGTATCGGCCAGAAAATTCAGCGGGAAATAGGCTTCCTGCGCCGCCGCCTCATCGCCGTCCACTGCCGCCAGCAGGCGGTCATAGGCACTGAACGGGGTCTGGCCCTCTGCAGCGGCCAGACGCAGCATGATTTGCACCAACAATTGCGAATGCACGGCGTCGGCAACGTCGATCATATAGCCATCGGTTTGTGCGCGAAGCGTCAGTTGCACATGCTGGCCAAGGCCAAAGGCGGTCGCGGCGTAGCCGGCCCGAAACAGCGCGGTGGCATCCCCCAGTCTGGCCCCGATTCCTTCCATGACCTGAGCAGGAACGCCGCGCGCGATAGCCTCGGCCGTAAAACTCACCTTGATCCGGGCGCGCGAAATCGAGACTGGCAATTCCGGCATTTGCGGCGAGAGGCGGGTCAGCAGAAGATCGGTCAGTTTCATATTCTCACGCGAAACGGCCCCGCACAGTTTGGCCCAATGATCGAAATCGCAGCCCTTGCCTCATCTATCGCAGGCGCTGACCCTCGGCGTCAAAGCGGAAATAGCGGGCCGGGTCGGGCGTCACCCAGACCGGCGCATCGACGGCGAAGTGATGTTCACCGAAGAGCCGCACCGTCAACAGCTCATGCGGCGGGGCGTTCACATAGACCACCGTTTCGCCGCCCAGACGCTCAACATGCGAGACAGTGCCCTTGATTGCGCCCGCTTGGGGGGTGGGGCTGATGGCCAGATGCTCGGGGCGGATGCCTATGGTTGCGACCGTCTCACCCATCGCGGCGCCGTCCAGAAAGTTCATCCGCGGGCTGCCGATAAAGCCCGCGACAAAGGTGTTGGCAGGGTTGTTATAAAGCTCCATCGGAGGGCCGTGCTGTTCGATCCGGCCCGCGCGCAGCACGACGATGCGGTCGGCCAGCGTCATCGCCTCAACCTGATCGTGGGTCACATAGACCATTGTCGGGCCCAGTTCGCGATGGAGGCGCGCGATCTCGATCCGGGTGGCGACGCGCAGCGCGGCGTCAAGGTTCGACAAGGGTTCGTCGAACAAAAACAGCTTTGGTCGGCGCACGATGGCGCGGCCGATGGCGACACGCTGGCGCTGCCCGCCTGACAGTTCAGCCGGGCGGCGATCCAGCAGCGGCTCAAGCCCCAGCATCGCCGCGCCGCGCGCCACGGCGTCACGGATGGCCTCGCGCGCCATGCCCGCCTGTTTCAGCGCCAGACCCATATTGTCGCGCACGCTCAGATGCGGATAAAGCGCATAGCTTTGAAACACCATCGCCAGTTCGCGCCTGGCCGGGGGCAGGTCGTTGACCCGCCGCCCGTCCAGCAGGATATCGCCCGCGCTTGCATCCTCAAGCCCCGCGATGATCCGCAACAGCGTCGATTTCCCGCAGCCCGAGGGTCCGACAAAGACGCAGAACTCCCCCTCGGCGACCTCAAGATCGACGCCTTTGATCACCTCGGCGGTGCCGAAACTTTTGCCGATGCCTTTGAGTTGCAACGCACCCATTCACAGCCCCCTGTCATTCAGCCGCACCGGCTGGCCCGTCCGCACGCTTTCATCGGCGGCCAGACAGACCGCGAGCGAGCGGACCGCATCGCGCTGATGGCGGCTCAGGTCCAGATCCTGCCGGATGGCGTGGGCCACAAAAGCCTGTTCACGGTCGCACAGCGCCTGATGGTCCGGCTCATCGCTCATGTCGATATCGCTGTGGCCGTGACCCGCGCGGTGAAGCCGCAGCCGCGCGGTCCGGGTATGCGTGTCGTGATCGTCCGAACGCGCGTCATCGGGCATACGGATCGAGACCGCGCCCTTGGGGCTGACCACATCCTTGATGAAAAACGCCGTGTCCGACATCATCGGCCCCCAACCGGCCTCATACCAGCCGACCGAGCCATCCTCGAAGATCACCTGAAAATGGCCGTAATTATACATATCGGGCGCGATTTCATCGGACAGGCGCAGGCCCATACCGCGCACCTCGACCGGCGCGGCATCGGTGATCTGGCACATCACATCCACATAATGCACCCCGCAATCGACGATGGGCGAAGTGGTCTGCATCAGCGCCTTATGCACCTCCCATGTCGGGCCAGTGGATTGCTGATTGAGGTTGAGCCGGAACACATAAGGCCCGCCCAAGTCTCGCGCCTCGGCGATCAGGCGCTGCCAGCTTGGGTGGTGGCGCAGGATATAGCCCACGACCAGCTTGCGCCGGGTCGCGCGCGCCGTGTCAATCACCCGGCGGGCATCGGCGGCGCTGTCGGCAAGCGGCTTTTCGACAAAGACATGGGCACCTGCCTCCATCGCGGCAATCGCATAGTCCGCATGGCTGGGCGTATAGGTCGCGATGCAGACCAGATCGGGGCGCAGCCGCATCAGCGCCTCGTGATAATCCTGCGTGACGGTGTAGCCCGCCAACTCGTCCGGCAGATCGACAGGGGAGCGGTTCACCAGCCCCACGATCTCAAACTCGGGGCTGTGATGATAGGCAAGCGCATGGCTGCGCCCCATCGTGCCAAGCCCGGCAACCAGAACCCGTATCATTTCACCGCCCCCGCCGTAATGCCGCGGATCAATTGCCGCGAGAAGATCAGATAAAGCACCAGAACCGGCAGGATCGCCAGCGACAGCGCCGCCAGAACCGCGTTCCAGTTGGTGACGAACTGGCCGATGAACACCTGCGCGCCAAGTGTGACCGTCTTGGTCTGCTCGCCCGGAGCGAGGATCAGCGGGAACCAGAGATCGTTCCAGATCGGGATCATGGTGAACACCGCCACCGTCGCCATAGCGGGGCGCACAAGCGGCAGGACCAGCCGGAAAAAGATGCGATATTCCGACAGTCCGTCGATCCGGCCCGCGTTTTTCAGATCGTCCGAGACGTTGCGCATGAACTCGGACAGGATAAACACCGCCAAAGGCAGCCCTTGCGCCGTATAGACAAGGATCAGCGCGGTGAGCGTGTTCACCAGCCCGCTTGCCACCATCATTTCCAGAATCGCCACCGTCCCCAACCGGATCGGGATCATGATGCCAAGCGCCAGATAGAGCCCCATCAGCAGGTTGCCGCGAAAGCGGTATTCCGACAGCGCAAAACCCGCCATCGCCCCGAACAGCAGCACAAAGAACAGCGACACCACCGTGACGATCATCGAGTTCTGGAAATAGAGCAGGAAATCGCCCTGTTGCAGCACGGTCTGGAACCCCACCAGATCGAAGGTTTCGCGATTGGGCAGGGCCAGAGGCTCGGCAAAGATCGCGCGGCGGGATTTGAAAGCGTTGATCAGGATCACAAAGACCGGGAACAGCGCAATGACCGTATAGGTCAGCAGCACGGCATGGGCGGCGATGGAGCGGGTCAGGGATGTGCGCGCCATGATCGCCCCTTAGAACTGATAGCGGCGCAGCCGCGTCTGGATGCCGAACAGATAGATGCAGACCCCGATCAGGATGATGACGAACATCGCCGTGGCAATCGTGGCCCCCATATGCGGATCGCCAAGCTGCAACTGAAATCCGAAGAAGGTGCGGTAAAGGAACGTCCCCAGAATATCGGTCGCGAAATTTGGCCCGGCAAGCGCGCCTTGCGACACATATATCAGGTCGAACGCATTGAAATTGCCGACGAATGTCAGGACCGAGATAATCCCGATGGCAGGCAAAATCAGCGGAAGCTGGATCTTCCAGAATCGCGACCAGCCGGTGATGCCGTCCATCTCGGCGGCCTCCAGCACCTCATCGGGGATCGACAGCATCGCGGCATAGATCAGCATCATCGGGATGCCGACAAACTGCCAGACCGAGATCAGCGCCAGCGTGGTCAGCGCGTATTCCTCACGCCCGAGCCATGGCGCGAACAGGGATTTGAGGCCCACCGCGTCCAGCATCCCCGGCGCGATGCCCCAGATCGGGGAAAGAATCAGTTTCCAGACAAAGCCCACAATGACGAATGACAGGATCGTCGGGATAAAGATCGCAGTTCGGTAAAACGCCGCCATCCGCAGCCGGGGCGCGGATAACAGCGCGGCCAGCGCGATGCCGATCGGGTTTTGCACCAGCATATGGATCAGAAAGAACCACGCATTATTGCCAAGCGCATTCCAGAACGACGCCGACCATCGCGGATCGCCGAACAGGGTGCGGAAGTTGTCGAGACCGACAAAGACCCGCTCACCCCCCACGCGTGAGAACAGCGAGAGGTTCAACGTGGAAAACAGCGGAATGACCATGATCGCGGTGTAAACGATCACGGCGGGGGCCAGAAACACGGCGATATGCGGGCGAAACTTCATTCCGGGTCCAGTTGTCGATGCGCCCTTATGGCACAGTGCGGCTTAAGATTTCGCTAAAATCCGGCGAAATGGCGCGGGCCGTCACAGCCCGCGCCAAAGGTCAGTTCTGCTGCGGCGCATACCAGCTTGCCAGACCCTCTTGCAGGCGCGCGGCGGCATCCTCGGGCGTCTCTGAGCCGCGGATCACGTTGGCGCTTGCCGTCCAGGTCTCGTTTTCAAGATTCGGCGTACCGCGCGACAGGATCTGATAGGTCGAGCGGATCGTGCTTTCGCAATCATCGCGCCACGACACGAATTCCTGCGCCAAGGGGTCTTCCATCTCAACCGGCGCATCGCTCAGCGCAAAGAAACCGGGCAGGGCATTGGCGTAAAGGCTGGCAAATTCGGGCCCGCCGACCCATTCAAGGAAGGTCCGCGCTGCCTCGGCATTGGGCGAATTGGCGTTCATGCCGATGCCGATATCGGTGTGGTCCGAGATATAGCAGGCATCGCCCTCATCCACGACCGGCGGGCGGAAAGCGCCCATGGTGAAGGCCCCGTCGATCTGGGGCGTGAACACGCCGATCTCCCACGACCCGGCGGGATAAATCGCCGCGCGGCCAAGCGTGAACAGGTTCTGGCTGTCGGGATAGGTCTGCGCCTCGAACCCGTCGCCCAGATAGTCCTTCCAGCGGGCAATCTGGCGGAACGGCTCGACCCAGCCTTCGTCGGTCAGCTTCTGACTGCCATCGATCAGCGCCTGACGGCCTTCTTCGCCATGCCAGTAATTCGGGCCGATATTCTGGTAAGCCATGGTCGCGGCTTCCCATTGGTCATTCGTTCCCATCGCCATGGGAATATAGCTGCCCTCTTCCTTGATGGCGTCAAGCAGGGCAAAGAACTCGGCCTCGGTCGCGGGCGGCTCAAGGCCAAGCTCTTCGAAAATATCGGCATTATAGATAAAGCCGTGGATCACCGAGGCCATCGGCACGCAGAATGTCGCGCTGCCATCATCGGTCTGCCACGCCGCCTTAGCCACGTCCGAGAAATTGCCCATCGCCGCCAGATCGGTCAGATCGGCCAGATGGCCCTGCTGGAACAGCTCCAGCGAGGCGTCAAAGGGGCGGCAGGTGATCAGATCGCCCGCCGAGCCCGCCGCCAGTTTCGAGTTCAGCACCGCGTTATATTCAGGCGGCGCCGAGGGCGAAAAGTTGATCTTGATGTCGGGATGGGCGGCCTCAAAGGCCGGGATGATCTCATTCTGCCAGATCGGCAGATCGTCATTGCGCCAGCTTTCGATGGTCAGCGTGACCTGCTGCGCATGGGCCGCGCCCGCGACCATTGTCGAGCTCAGCAGCAGAATTTTCAGCTTGGTTTTCATCGGTTTCTCCCTGTTATCCGGCATGGTGGCCGGGTTTTGCAATCTGTTCCAAAGCCGGGCCAAGATGCCCGCCACTGGCCCGCAGCGCCTTATCTGCCGCGTCCGGCACCATGCCGCGCGCGACCAGAATCGCCGGTTTCACCTGACCGCCCCGGCATAGACCACCCGACCGCCCGCAACCATCACCCGCGCCGCCGCCTCCGCCGCCGGGATCAGCGCGTCCAGCGCCCCGCGCAGCCGCTCCACCGCGCCCATCTGCGCGGCCAGCGCCAGACCCAGCACATCGGCCACGGGCCGCGCATGCAGGCCCGGCGCGTCGGGATGGGTCCGTTCAGTCGGAGGGGATGTCATCGGATTCCTCGCTTGCAAATCATCATTGCATGACCATAGCTGTTGTAAAGCAATGTTTGCGCGGGCACGGTTTTCCCTGCCTTTTCAGATGGGTATGAGAGGTTGTCCAGATGCAGGCGGAGGGTTGCGGGCTTTATCTTGGCGTCGATGGCGGGGGGACCGGCTGTCGCGCCGCTGTGGCCGACGGGTTGGGGCGGATCATCGGGCAGGCCGAGGGGGGCCCTGCGAATGTGAACTCGGACCCGGAGCGCGCATTCGCCAATATCGCGGAGGCGGTGGGCCGCGCGATGGAGGCCGCCGGTGTCGCGCGGGTGGCGCAAGCCGGGCTGGGGCTGGCGGGCGCGAATGCGGCGAATGTGCATGACCGGCTGGCCGCGATCATGCCCGCCGGGCGTGTGCGGGTTGAGACCGATGCTCTGACCGCGACCATGGGCGCTTTGGGCGGGCGTGACGGGGTGGTGGCGGCGATTGGCACCGGCTCGGTCTTTGGCAGGCTGGTGGGGGACAGGTTTCGCCAGATCGGCGGGCGCGGGCTGGTTCTGGGCGATGAGGGCTCGGGCGCCTGGATGGGCCGGGCCGCTTTGTCCGATGCGCTGCGGGCGGAAGATGGCCATGCAGAGCTCACCCCTTATCTGGCCGGATTGCTGGCGCGGCATGGCGGCGGGGCAGGCGTTATCGGCTTTGCGCAAACCGCGCGCCCGGCTGATTTTGCCGCGCTCATGCCCGAGATGATCGCGGCGGCCTCTGGCCCCGAGCCCGATCCCGCCGCGCAAAGCGTCCTGAGCCGCGCCAAGGCCGAGATTCGCGAGGCCATCGCCATCCTGCGCGGCGCAGACGATCTGCCGGTCGTGTTTCTGGGCGGTCTGGGGCCGTATTTCCGTGCCGCTCTGGCGGCGGAATTCCCGGTTGCCGATGCGGTGGGAAACTCGCTTGACGGCGCATTGCGGCTGGCCCGGCAGGCGTGACCTGCGCCCCGTGCGCCCTGATCCTTGATATGCTGATCTCCGCCCCATGCGATAAAGCTTGACCGATCTGAATTATTTTCTCAACATTAAAAAATAATCAGGGGGAGAGGCGTTTGGGCATCCATCACGGCATCATTCTGCGCATCCTGCGCGACAAGGGCCCGCAATCGCGCTCGGCTCTGGCGCGCAGCGCGGGGCTGTCGCCCACCACGCTGACCCATATCGCGGCGCAGCTTTTGCGCGACGGGACCATCGCCGAGGTGGACCCAAAGGGCGTGACCACGCCGGGCCGTCCGGCGACGCTGATGCGGATCATCCCCGGCGCGCGCCATGTGGCGGGGGTGCATATCGGTGCGGGCTCGGTTCAGGTGGCGATCTGTGATCTGGCGGCGAATGTGCTGGGATTTGAACGCTTTGACTATGCCGACGGGACCGCGCCGCTGGCCTTGGTCGCGCCCGCCTGCGATGCGCTGCGCCGTCTGGCCCATGCGCGGGGCATCCGACCCGAAGCACTGGCGGGGCTGGGTGTTGCGGTGCTGGGTCCGGTCGATGCGGCGCGGCGGGTCAACCTGCTGGCCTTTACGATGGGCTGGCGCGATGTGGGTTTCGCCGATGCGTTCGAGGCCGAACTGGGCGTCCCCACCGTGCTGGAGCATAATATCAGCGCGATGGCGCTGGCCGAACGCTTTTACGGTCTGGGCCGCCACCCCGTGCTGACCGACGGGCGTGAGGGGGTCAAGCCCGCGCTGCTTTATGTCAGCCTGGGGCGCGGGCTGGGCGCGGGTCTGGTGGTCGATGACCGCGTGTTTCGTCCCGGCGGTCATGGCGCGGTCGAGATCGGCCATGTCAGCATCGACCCGCAGGGCCGGCTTTGCCGCTGCGGCAACCGGGGCTGTCTTGAGACGCTGTTTGCGGACCTGCCGCCCGAGGGGCTGGCCGCAGAGGCCGCGCGCGACCGGATCACGCCGGGTTTCGTGACCGCGCTTGCGGGGACGGTGAATATCCTCTCACCCGATCTGATCGTTCTGGGCGGCAGGCTGGCGGACGCGCCCGATGCGTTTCTGGACAGGCTGCGGGCAGAGATCCCGCCGCGTGTGCTGCCTCATATCCGCGAAGGGCTACGCTTTGGCCGTGGCTCGTTCGGGATACAGGCGGGCGCGGTCGGGGGCGCGGCGGTCGCATTGGATCACTTTATCTATGCAGGGGGGCCGCGATGAACAGCCGGTTTGGCGGGCTTGGGCTGAATATCCTGTCCTTTGCGCTTGGCCTTGGCCTGTGGTGGGCCGTGACCGAGGCGCGTCTGGTCGTGCTGCCCGGTCCGGTCGCGGTGTTCGACCGCGCCCTGACCCTGATCGGCAATGGCCAGCTTTGGCGCGACCTGAGCGCATCGCTCACCCGTGTGCTGTCCGGCTTTATCCTTGGCGTGGGGCTGGCCATTCCGGTGGGCTTTCTGATGGGCTGGTATCGCACCGCCCGCGCCCTGATCGAGCCATGGGTGCAGTTCTTTCGTATGATCCCGCCGCTTGCGGTGATCCCGCTTGCCATCGTGACCCTTGGCATCGACGAAAAACCCAAGATATTCGTGATCTTTCTGGCGGCCTTTCTATCCTCGGTGGTGGCGACTTATCAGGGCGTCATCTCAACCGACCGGACGCTGATTAACGCGGCGCGGGTCCTGGGAGCGCGTGATGCGACGATCTTTGCGCGGGTCGTGGTGCCTGCCTCGGTGCCGTTCATCCTTGTCGGGCTGCGCATCGGGCTTGGCGCTTCATGGGCCACGCTTGTCGCCGCCGAGTTGATCGCCGCGCAGTCGGGGCTTGGCTTCAGGATGCAGCAGGCGCAGCTTTTCTATGATCTGCCCACGATCTTTGTCAGCCTGATTACAATTGGCATTGTGGGCCTTGCGATGGACCGGCTGTTGCAATGGGCCGACAAGCGCCTGACCAACTGGCAGGAGCGTGCCTGATGCCCGAGATTTCATTTCGCGATGTAACAATGCGTTTCGGTGATCTGCTGGCGCTTGACCGGCTGAACCTTGAGATCGCGGATGGTGAGTTCGTGACCGTGGTCGGCCCCTCGGGCTGTGGCAAATCCACCGCGATGAATATCGCCGCGGGGCTGTTGCAACCGACATCGGGCGATATCCGCGTGGGTGGCAGGCCGGTCGCAGGGCCGGGGCCGGAACGGGGCGTCATCTTTCAGCAATACGCCCTGTTCCCATGGCTCACCGTGCGCCAGAATGTCGAGTTCGGGCTGCGCATCGCGGGCAAATCGCGGACGGAACGGCGCAAGGTTTCGGATCATTACCTGTCGCTTGTGGGGCTACAGGATTTTGCCGATGCGCTGCCGAAAACGCTGTCGGGCGGGATGAAGCAACGCTGCGCCATCGCCCGCGCCTATGCCGCGGCGCCTGAGATCCTGCTGATGGATGAGCCCTTCGGCGCCCTGGACGCGCTGACCCGCGTGCATATGCAGGACCAGCTTTTGGATACATGGTCGCGTGAGCGCCGCACGGTCATGTTCATCACCCATGACGTGGATGAGGCCGTCTATCTGGCCAATCGTGTGATCGTCATGGCCGCGCGGCCGGGCCGTCTGGATCAGATCATTCCGGTCGATCTGCCCTATCCGCGCAATGAAACGCTCCGCCTGTCGCCCGCATTTGCGGAGATCCGCAACCGGGTCTGGCACGCGGTCTATCACCAGACGCCACAATCCGGCGCAAACAGGGAGACCTAAGATGCAAAGACGCGTATTTCTGGCCGCAACCACCGCATTGATGATGCTGGGCGCGCCCGCCATGGCCGAGAATATCCCGGTCCGTGTGGGCTATATCGCGGATTTCTGGGGCACCAGCATCACCGCCATTGCCTCGGATCAGGGGCTTTGGGAAAAGCACGGGCTGGATGCGCAGCTCAGCGTGTTCACCAACGGCCCGATTCAGGTGCAGGCGCTTGGCGCGGGGAGCCTCGATTTCGGTTATGTGGGTCCGGGCGCGCTGTGGCTGCCGGCCTCGGGTCAGGCGAAGATCGTGGCGGTCAATGGCGTGGGCTTTTCCGACCGCGTGATCGCGCAAGAGGGCATCGACAGCATCGAGGATCTGCGCGGCAAGCGCGTCGCGGTCCCCGAAGGCACCTCGGGCGATATGCTGCTGAGGCTGGCCTTGGAGCGCGCCGATATGACGGTTGATGATGTGGAGCTGATCCGCATGGACCCCTCGACCGTGGTGTCGGCCTTTGCCTCGGGGCAGGTCGATGCGGCGGGGATCTGGTATCCGCTTGTCGGCACGATCAAGGAACATCGCCCCGCTCTGGTCGAGCTGGCCTCGAACTCGGATTTCTTCCCCGAGCGCACCTTCCCCTCGGCTTTTGTCGCGCGAAATGAGGTCGCGGATGAGCACCCCGAACTGGTCTCGCGCATGGTCGCGGTCATCAAGGAGGCGCAGGATTTCCGCACCGAGAATATGGATGAGGCCGTGGCCATCACCGCCCGCTTCCTGAATGTCGAGGAATCGCATCTGGCGACCGAGGCCGAGAATGGCCGCTCGCTGTCCTCTGCCGAACTGGTCGAGTTGACCCGTGACGGGAATGTGGACGGCTGGCTGGACGGTATGGCCGAGATGTATGTGACCTTTGGTCGCCTCGAAGATCCGATCCCCGCATCGGAATATTATCTTGGCGCGCAATACGCCGAGTAAGCGTAACGGCGCGTGATGCGGACTGCCCCATGGTGGCCCGCGCACCAGACGCCGCGTGGGGGCGCAGCGGCCCTTATGGCGCGGCCAGCGGCACCGCCTGAGGGCGCCTCGCAGATGCATCCGACGCGGGGTCGCGCATCGCAAAGCGCCGCGCCGTGGCACACCGGACTGCGTGGTGGGGTCAGCGGCGGCAGCTGGCACGGGGCCGCGCGGCGTAAAAGTGCTGCGCTCGGGCGTCCCCGCTTGCGCCTCGCCTCGGCGCAGCCCGATCACAGGCGCGGCTCTGACGGTGAGCTTTTGCGCCACGCGCCCGGAGCTGCTGGATGTGGCACGGGGCCGCGCCGCGCCCCGGCGCACCCGCCGGTGCCCTCGTGGCGCCGCTCAATCAAGGCGCGGCCTGACCGCGCGCCCGCCATCGCCGTCAGAGGCCACGCCTCTGGCGCCCCTTTTCCCGGACCGGTTCCGCCGGTCCTTCACCGACCCCGCAGCGGAGCCTGCCATGAACGTTCTTTATATCGACATTGACAGCCTGCGCCGGGACCATCTGGGTTGCTATGGCTATCACCGCAACACCTCTCCGGTCATCGACGCGCTTGCCGCCGAGGGGATGCGCTATGAGAACGTCTATGTCTCGGATGTGCCCTGCCACCCCTCGCGCACCGCCCTGTGGTCGGGGCGGCACGGGTTTCGCACCGGCGTCGTGAACCATGGCGGCACCGCCTGCGAGCCGTTCCGCGAAGGCCCAAGCCGTGCATGGGCCGGGACGTTCTTTGAGGACGGCTGGATGAAGGCCCTGCGCGATCTGGGTTATTATACGACCACGATTTCCAGCTTTGGTGAGCGGCATGGCTGCTGGCACTGGTATGCCGGCTTCAACGAGGTGATGAACTGCGGCAAGGGCGGCATGGAAAACGCCGATGAGATCGTGCCGATGGCGATCGACTGGCTGCGCCGCAACCGTGACCGGCAGTTCTTTCTGCATGTCAACCTCTGGGACCCGCATACGCCTTACCGGGTGCCGGACGCCTGGGGGAACCCGTTCAAGGATGATCCGCTGCCCGAATGGATGACGGCAGATGTTCTGGCGCGCGGCTGGGCGGGTTACGGCCCACATTCGCCGCAGGAGCCCACCGGCTTCACTGGCGCCCATGACCATGCCCGCTTCGCCGACCGGATGCCGTTCCCGATCCGCGACATGGCTGATGCGCGGGGCTGGTTTGACGGCTATGACGCAGGCGTGCGCTATGCGGATGAACATATCGGGCATCTGCTGGAGGCGCTGCGCGAACTCGACCTGTTCGAGAACACGATCATCGTCATCGGTGCCGATCACGGCGAGAATATGGGTGAGCTGAACGTCTGGGGCGACCACCAGACCGCGGATGAATACACGTGCAACGTGCCGCTGATCATCCGCTGGCCGGGCCGCGCGGCGGGGGTTGATACCGGCCTGCATTATCATTTCGACTGGCCCGCCAGCCTGATTTCCGGGCTTGGCGGCCAGGTGCCTGCGGTCTGGGATGGCCGCCCGCTGGAGCGCCCGCGCGATTATCTGGTGCTGTCGCAGGGCGCCTGGGCGGTGCAGCGCGGGGTGCGTTTCGCGCATGAGGGGGCCGATTGGCTGATGCTGCGGACATGGCATGACGGTTACAAGGATTTCGGCCCGGTCACGCTGTTCAACCTGACCGACGACCCGCACGAGACCACCGACCTGACCGACACCCGCCCCGATATGGTCGCCCATGCCAGCCGCTTGCTGGACGACTGGATGGGCCGCATGGCGGCCCTGTCCGATACCGATGTGGACCCTCTGATGACCGTCCTGCGCGAGGGCGGCCCCTATCACACCAAGGGCGAACTCCCCGCCTATCTCGACCGCCTGCGGGCGACGGGCCGGACCGAGGCCGCGGCGGCGCTTGAGGCCCGCCATCCCGATAAGGCGCAATCGGGGGCGACTTTGCGCTGAGGCTTCGGCCCCGGCTGACGGATCAGGCCGGGGTCTCGCGTCTGCCAAGCGCGCCTGTCAGCGGGGCACCATCATCAAGCCCGGATTTTGCGAGCGAGGTTCTGCCGCCTCGAAAAAGGCCATCATCGGCTGCGACCCGCTCTGAACCAAGATGCGGTTGAACAATGTTAAATCTCGCAGCCGATCCGGGCGCTCCGCGCCGTAGCGATGGGGCGGACTGCCATAAAACTCATTATATCAATGCGAGGGCGGGCGCAGGGACAACATGCGCCTGCCGGGCTGCTGAGATCATCGAGCCGAGCGCCGCCGCCCGGTCTCAAGCACATGCAAATCCCTGTCTCGACCCACGCTGAAGGCGCTTGGGCTTGCGGTCAAGCACGGAACAGGACCGCACCACCATGCGAAACAAAGATCAGCGCGCGCTGCGGACGTCTTTTGTCCCTAAATATCCCCGCCGGAGGCAAGCCCGCTCGCGGCCCAAGCGAGGGGCTACGACAGGGCGGCACGGGTCCGCAAGCTCAGGGTGAGGCAGGCGCGTCGGTGTCCTGCATGCGCCTCACTCACCGCGACCTCTGCGTCGTCCGAACCCCGAACCTGCGCGGCCCGTTGCTCGTCCGCAGCGCAATTCCACGACAGCGCGATGCAGTCCCACAGTATCAGGGTGCGGCAGGCGCGTTGGTGTCCTGCGTGCGCATCTCTCACCGCGACCTCTGCGTCGTCCGACGCCCGAACCTGCGCGGCACGTTGCTCGTCGGCAGCGCGGTTTCACGACAGCGCGATGCAGGCCCGCAGGATCAGGGCGCGGCGGGCGTGTCGGTATCGGCCTGTGCCTCATTCACCGCACCTTCTTCGGCATCCGGCTGATCCTGCGCGGCACGTTCCGCTTCCGCAGCGCGGTCAGCCTCAGCCGCCGCATCCAGTTCCGCCCGCGTCGGCGCGTGGCGGCTGAACGAATCGCGGATCTCACCCGCCAACCGCTCGGCGTTGAGCGCGTCGCTGGCGGGCCAGATCAGCACCCAGCCCTCGACCAGATCGCCCTCGACCCGCGCCTCGGCATGGCCGCTATGCGCATCATCGGCGCCCGCCAGAGTGACCCGCCCGCGCGAGACGCGCCGTTCGGGCTGTGGCACCCAGCCAAGCGCGGTCACCAGCCCGGCCATGTCCAGCATCTCTTGCTGGCCGCCTGGCTGCGCGAACAGGATCAGCGCCGCGCCCGAGCCGTCGCGCGGGCCGTAAATCGACATGCCGCGCTCGGTGCGGTCATGCTCCAGCCGCTCCATCGGGGCGGTCAGCGACAGGCCGGTATGCGCATCCTCGAGCGTCTCAAGCCCCATATCGGAACGCCACGCGATGCGGCGTTCGGCCAGATCGGCAAGGGCCGTGCCGGGATCGGTCGAGGCGCGATAGGTCGAGATCATCCGGGCGATGGCGGCGCGGGTCTGGGGGCCGTCCTGACCGTCGATCTCACCCTCATAGAACCCCTCCCAGGCGAGCGCCTCTTGCGCCTCATCCAAGGGCGGCATGGCGGCGGGCTCAGTCGGGGGCGCGGGCAGATCTGGGGCTGAGCCCGGCTCGATGGCGCGGCCAAGGGTGGCGGCCTCGACCGTTTCGGTGTCGTCGGGCAAGGCCTCGCCGTTGGCAAGCGCGTCGCGCCAGGCGCGCGCGCTGGCCTCGGGCAGGGGGCCGAGGGCTATGGCATAGCCCGCCTCGGATTGCCACAAACCGGTCTCGGGGAAGGTCTCACGCAGGCGGGTCAGCTCGGCGCGGGCCTCGGCCTCATCCTCGATGGGGGCGAGGCGGAGATAATAGTCGGGCGGGGGAGGCGGCGCCTCGGGTTCGGCTGGGGGCGCGGCATCCGTCGCGGTGGCCTCATCGGCGGCACCACCCGACGCCACCTCAATCGGCGCGCCGCCGCCTGCCGGGGTGGCGCTGATGCCCTCGGCGGGGGTCAGGAAGGCGTCCTGCGGCACCTGCCGCGCGGCCTTCATTGCATCAAGCCGCGCCTGCGCCTCATCCCGGGGCAGGGGGCCGACCGCAATCGCGTGCCATGTGCCGCCGGGCAGAGCGTAACTCACCACATTGTCGAATTGCGCGGCAAGCGCCTGCGCCCCTTCGGCTGCATCGGCGGCACCGCGCCGCGCCTCGATGCGGATGAACACCTCTTCTGCGGCGGCAACCGATGGCAGCACCATCCCCGCCACGCCAAGCATCAGCCCTGCAATCCGACCCATTGAGTTTCTGCGCATACCGTCCCCGTGATTGACCATGACCCGCGCCGGTCCTAGAAGGCGCAGGCATATTCGTGCAGACATACGAAAAAGGATGCCCCCATGACCAGCCCTAACGGCGCAGCAAAGCCGCGCAGTTTTCAAGAAGTGATCTTGCGGCTGCAAAATTACTGGGCCGGGACGGGCTGTGCGATCCTTCAGCCCTATGATATGGAGGTCGGCGCAGGCACCTTTCACCCCGCGACCACGCTGCGCAGCCTTGGTTCGCGCGCGTGGGCTGCGGCTTATGTCCAGCCCTCGCGCCGCCCGACCGATGGGCGCTATGGCGAGAACCCGAACCGTTTGCAGCATTATTATCAATATCAGGTGATCATCAAACCCAGCCCGCCCGATCTGCAGGATCTGTATCTGGGCAGCCTGTGGGCCATCGGGCTGGACCCGATGGTCCATGATGTCCGCTTTGTCGAGGATGACTGGGAAAGCCCGACCCTTGGCGCATGGGGTCTTGGCTGGGAAGTCTGGTGTGACGGGATGGAGGTCAGCCAGTTCACCTATTTCCAGCAGGTCGCGGGCTATGACTGCGCGCCGGTCTCGGGTGAGCTGACCTACGGGCTCGAGCGGCTGGCCATGTATGTTCTGGGCGTTGAGCATGTGATGGACATGCCCTTCAACGACCCGGACAGCCCGATCCCGCTGAGCTATGGCGATATCTTCCGCCAGACCGAGCAGGAATATTCCCGCTGGAACTTCGATCAGGCCGATACCGACATGCTGTTCCAGCATTTCCGCGATGCCGAGGCCGAATGCGCCCGCATCATCGCCGCCGCCGAGAGTGACGCGGCGGGGCGGCGCATCCCCATGGCGCATCCGGCCTATGATCAGGCGATCAAGGCCAGCCATCTGTTCAACCTGCTGGACGCGCGCGGCGTGATTTCCGTGACCGAGCGGCAGGCCTATATCGGGCGCGTGCGGGCGCTGACCAAGGCCTGCGCCGATCTGTTCGTCACCACAGAGGCGGGCGCGGCATGAACTGGGGCAAGATTGCGATTGTGATGCTGCTTGGCACGGCGGCGCTTGCCGGTGTGTCGATGTATTACCTTCAGGTCTACGGCTATTATGATGAGATTGATGAGATCTCGGGCGCGCAATCGCTTGTCCTGACCGCCCCGGACGGCCAGCAGATCCCACTTGAGGCGCGCGATTTTCGCGGTATTGACAAGACCAGCTCACCTCTTGGCTGGCGGGCCTGCTTTACGGTCGATCAGCCACCCGAGGCGCAGATTTATGAGAACCCGACCCCGCTTGTCGGGCCGAACTGGTTTCGTTGTTACTCGGCGCGGGGGATTGCGGGCGACCTGGACAGCGGCGCGGTCCAAGCGGTGCTGTCGCAGCGCAATATCCGCACGGGCGTTGACCGCGTGATCGCGATTTACCCTGACGGGCGGGCATTTGGCTGGCATCAGCTGAACGACGAAGCCGAAGAAACAAGGACCATCGAATAATGCCGGACCTGCTGATCGAGCTGTTTTCCGAAGAAATTCCCGCCCGGATGCAGGCCCGCGCGCGCGAGGATCTGCGGCGTCTTGTGACCGACGCTCTGGTGGGGGCCGGTCTGACCTATCGCAGCGCGGGCGCATTTTCGACGCCGCGCCGTCTGGTTCTGTCCATCGAGGGGCTGGACGCGGCGTCAAAACCCGTGCGTGAGGAACGCAAGGGTCCGCGCGTGGATGCGCCTGAGCAGGCGCTTGAGGGGTTTTTGCGCTCGACCGGGCTGACCCGTGATCAGCTTGAGGCCCGCGACGACAAAAAGGGTCAGGTCTGGTTCGCGGTGATCGAACAGCCGGGGCGCGAGGCTGAGGCCATCGTGGCCGAGGTTCTGGACGCCACCATCCGCAATTTCCCATGGCCCAAGTCGATGCGTTGGGGCGCGGGGCGGCTGCGTTGGGTGCGCCCGCTGCACTCGATCATCGCGTTGCTGAGCGATGAGGCGGGCGCGCGGGTCGTGCCGTTTGAGATCGAGGGGATCACCGCAGGCGACAGCACGCGCGGGCATCGCTTCATGGCGCCCGATGCGTTCAGCGTCACGGGTTTTGACGATTACGCCGCCAAACTGCGCCGCGCCCGCGTGATGCTGGATCAGGCCGAACGCGAATCTGCCATCGCGCAAGAGGCCGCGAACCTTGCCTTTGCGCGCGGCTTTGAGGTGGTCGAGGATCAGGGCCTGCTGACGGAAATTGCCGGTCTGGTCGAATGGCCGGTGCCGCTGATGGGCGTGATCGAGGACCGTTTCCTGTCGCTGCCGCCCGAGGTGCTGCAAACCTCGATGAAGGAACACCAGAAGTTCTTCTCCGCCCGCAACCCGAAAACCGGGCGGATCGAGGGCTTTGTCACCGTCGCCAATATCGAGACGCCCGATGATGGCGCGACGATCCTGGCCGGGAATCAACGCGTTCTGGCCGCGCGCCTGTCGGATGCGGCGTTTTTCTGGGAGAACGATCTGCGCGTGGCCAAGGCGGGGATGGCGGACTGGGCCAAGGGTCTGGAAGCCGTGACCTTCCACAACAAGCTCGGCTCACAGGCCGACCGCGTGGCCCGCATCGCCGCCCTTGCGCGCGAGATCGCCCCGGCGGTCGGCGCCGACCCCGATCAGGCCGAGCGCGCCGCGCGTCTGGCCAAGCTGGACCTGCGTTCCGCGATGGTGGGCGAGTTCCCCGAATTGCAAGGCGTGATGGGCCGCTATTACGCGCTCGCGGCGGGCGAGGATCAAGCCGTTGCCGACGCCGCCCGCGACCATTACTCGCCGCTTGGCCCGTCCGACGCGGTGCCGTCCGCGCCTGTCTCGGTCGCGGTGGCTCTGGCGGATAAGATCGACACGCTGACCGGGTTCTGGGCGATTGATGAGAAGCCGACGGGGTCGAAAGATCCCTTCGCGCTGCGAAGGGCGGCGCTTGGGGTTATTCGGTTGGTGTTGGGGAATGGGGTGCGGTTGGGGTTGCGCGCGCCTCTCTCAGTTAGTTCGCTTCTACTCCAGCTCGCTCAACTTGAAATGCTAGAACATCCCGCGGTTCTTAAAGGTAATTTCGATCCCACCGAGGCGGAGTCATGGGACCATCTCATCTGGCAACGCCAGCCCTACAAACGAATGCTTAATTGGGACGAATTCTGCGATACACGCTCACAAGAATTAACCGTAGCGTTATCCGGTTATTTCGAACTCGATCCCGAGCACGATGAACAGGATCGCAAAAAGTGTGAGGCAGCGAGTGTCGCGTACACTGAGTTCAGTCGCCGCGTTGATGACCTTTCCGGTTTGGTAGACGTAGCTGATTTCTTCAAGGCCGATATTATCGAAGGGGCCGTGGGTTCTAGCTGGCCTCAGAGGATATTAAACCACGATCGTTGGGGCGAGGTTTGGCGCCGACCCCATGAGTCACTGGTGACCGACCTCCTCGCCTTCCTCCACGACCGCCTCAAGGTCCACCTGCGCGACCAAGGCATCCGCCATGACATCATCGACTCGGTCCTGGCGATGGACGGCTCGGATGATCTCGTGCTTCTGGTCAAGCGGGCCGAGGCTCTGGCGGGCTATCTCGCGACCGAGGATGGGGCCAACCTGTTGCAGGGCCTCAAACGGGCCAGCAACATTCTGGCGCAGGCCGAGGCTAAGGACGGCGTGGAATATTCCTTCGGCGCCGACCCGAAATTCGCGGAAACCGACGCGGAACGCGCCTTGTTTGCCGCTTTGGACAGCGCCGAGCCCGCCATGCGCGAGGCCGTCCGCGCTGAGGATTTCTCCGCCGCCATGGGTGCCATGGCCGGGCTGCGCGCGCCGATTGACGCGTTTTTCGAGGCGGTGCAGATCAACACCGACAACCAGATCATCCGCCGCAACCGGCTGAATCTGCTCTCGCGCATCCGCGCTGCGGGCGCGCTGATTGCCGATTTCAGCAAGATCGAGGGCTGAGGGGGCGAGACGCGCCCCGCTCACTCAAAGATGATCCCCGAGCCCTCAACCGCGCGCCCGATGATCGCGGCGGCGGGATGGGCCGCGCGGATCTGCGACAGCACGCGCGGGGCCTGATCGGCCTCGACCGCGACCAAGAGCCCGCCCGAGGTCTGCGGGTCGCCGACAATCGCATGTTGCCACGGCGCCAGACCGGCGGCGCTGACCAAATCCCCGACCGCGTCCCAATTGCGCCCGCTGGCCCCGGTCACATGACCCGCCTGCGCCAACTCGCGCGCCCGGCTCAGCAGGGGCAGCGCGTCCAGATCGACCGATAGCGCAAGCCCCGAGCCGCGCGCCATCTCCAAACCATGCCCGATCAGCCCGAACCCGGTCACATCGGTGATTGCGTGAACCGACGGATCGGCCCCCAGTTCCGCGCCGATCCGGTTGAGCGTGGTGCAGGAGGCCACCATCTCGGCCACGCCCGCCGCGTCCAGAACGCCCTTGCGAATCGCGTTGGAATAGATGCCGACGCCAAGCGGCTTGGTCAGGATCAGCGCATCGCCCGCACGCGCGCCGCCATTTCGGCGCAGCGCCTCGGGCGCGCAAAGCCCGATCACGGCCAGCCCGTAAATCGGCTCGGGCGCGTCGATGGAATGGCCGCCCGCGACGGGAATGCCTGCCTCGGCGCAGATCTCGGCACCGCCTGCAAGGATCGCGCCGATCACTTCGGGCGCGAGTTTCGCCACCGGCATGCCCAAAATCGCAAGCGCCATGATTGGCCGCCCGCCCATCGCGTAAATGTCGGAAATCGCGTTGGCGGCGGCGATGCGCCCGAAATCGCGCGGATCATCGACCATCGGCATGAAGAAATCCGTGGTCGCAATCACGCAGGTCTTGTCGTCGATCTGCCAGACCGCCGCATCATCCGAGGTGGCGTTGCCGACCAGAAGCTGCGGAAAAGCCTGCGCGGCTGGCACCTGTTCCAGCAATTCGCGCAGCACGGCAGGCCCGATCTTGCAGCCGCAGCCGCCGCCATGGGCAAGTTCGGTCAGTCGCATAAGAATTCTGTCCTCACGAAAATGTCATGGTGCCGCTATCTCGCACTTGCAGCATTGTTCAACTCATGGATAATCGCGCCTTGATGAATATTTCGCCAGACCTTTTCGAGATTCTCGACATCACCCCCTCGGCGGGGGTGCATACCTCGCTGCATGGCTGGCGGGCGAAATGCCTGCAACGGCTGGTGCGCATGGATCTGCCGGTGCCGCGCAGCCATGCGATCCCGGCGGCGATGGTGCGGGCGATGGCGGACGGTGCGGCGCCCGACCCAAACGTGCTGCGCAAGATGTTCGACGGGGCTTACGGGCTGGTGGGCGTGCGGCCCTCGGCGGTTAACCCGGAATGGGGCGGGCCGGGCACGGTGCTGAATGTCGGCGCCAATCGCGACAGCCATCGCCGGTTATGTGAGACGCGCGGGCAGGATGCGGCGGACGCGATTTATCTGGGCTTTGTGCAATCCTATGCGATCCATGTCGCGCGGCTGGACCCCGATATGTTCGCGCAAGAGGGTGAGGGCGCGCTGGAGGATGCGCTGCGGGCTTACCGTGATGAAATGGATGAGGATTTTCCCCAGGACCCCGCCCGTCAGCTGGCTGAGGTGCTGCGGTCCATGGCCCGCGCATGGGAGGGCCCGACCGCGCGCCTGCTGCGTCAGGCCAAGGGCGCGCCCGAGGATGCACCGCTGGGGCTGGTGGTGCAGGATATGGCCGTGGCGCTCGGGCCGGGCGTGACCGGCTCGGGCAGCATCCAGTTCATCGACAGCGTGACCGGAGAGCCGCGCATCACGGGCCGTTTCAAGGGCCAGACGCAGGGCCGCGCGAAAGGGCAGGGGGCCGAGACGCTCTATCTGACCCGCGACACGCGCGGGCCCTCGCTGGAAGAGGCCGCGCCGGAGGTGTTTGCCGATCTGGTGCGCTTTGGCGTGGCCGCGCGGGAACGGCTGCGTGAGGAAATGCAGATCGAGTTCGTGCTCTCCGATGGTGAGATCTCGATCATCGACGCGCTGCGGGTCAAGCGATCCTCGCGCGCGGCGGTGCGCATTGCGGTGGCTTTGGCCCGCGACGGGATCATCCCCCCCGATGAGGCGGTGATGCGGGTTGAGCCGCGCGCCCTGTCGGAGCTGATGCACCATCAGGTCGATCCGCGCGGGCCGCGTCAGGTCATTACACGGGGCATCAATGCCAGCCCCGGCGCGGCAACGGGTCGCATCGTGTTCAATGCCGCCGCAGCCCAAGCTTGCCGCGCCCGCGACGAAAGCTGCGTTCTGGTGCGCCGCGAGACCGGGCCCGAAGACATCCGCGGGATGCATGCCGCCGTGGCCGTGCTGACCGAACGGGGCGGTGTGACCAGCCATGCCGCCGTCATCGCGCGCGGCATGGGCCTGCCCTGTATCGTGGGCGCGGGTGAGATCGGCATCGACTTTCGCGCCCGCAGCCTGCGCGTGGGGCCCCTGACCCTGCGTGAGGGCGATGAGATCACCATCGACGGCACCACGGGCGAGGTTCTGCTGGGCGCCGCCGAGATGCTGGAGCCCGCGCTGGACGACAGCTTCACCCAGCTTCTCGACTGGGCCGACCAGTTCCGCGATCTGGGCGTGCGGGCCAATGCCGACACGCCGGGCGACGCCCGCACCGCGCGCCGCTTCAAGGCCGAAGGGATCGGGCTGTGCCGCACCGAACATATGTTCTTTGACGAGCGCCGCCTGCCGATCATGCGCGAGATGATCTTTGCCAAGGGCGCCGAGGACCGCCGCGTCGCGCTGGACCGTCTGCTGCCCATTCAGCGCGAGGATTTCGCCGAGCTGTTCCGCATCATGGCCGGATTGCCGGTCACGATTCGCCTCTTCGACCCGCCCTTGCACGAATTTCTGCCCCATGACCGCGAGGGCAAGCGCGAACTGGCCGAGGCGCTTGATCTGCCGCTCTCGGATGTGGTGCGCCGGGTTGAGGCGCTGACCGAGTTCAACCCGATGCTGGGGATGCGCGGGGTGCGGCTGGGCATCACCGTGCCCGAGATCTACGAAATGCAGGCCCGCGCCATCTTTGAGGCGACCGTGGATGCGGCCCGCGACGGGGCGCCGGTGGTGCCCGAAATCATGATCCCGCTGGTCAGCGCCCGGCGCGAGGTTGAGCTGGTCAAGAAAAGCGTCGATTCGGTGGCCGCCGCCGTGCGCACTGAGACGGGCGCCGAGTTCACCTATCGGCTGGGCGTGATGGTCGAAACCCCGCGCGCCGCGCTGCGGGCCGGGGATATTGCCCGCCACTCGGCGTTTTTGTCCTTCGGCACCAATGACTTGACGCAGATGACCTATGGGCTTTCGCGCGACGATGCGGGGCGTTTTATGGGCGCCTATGTCCAGCAGGCGGTCTATGACGAGGACCCGTTTCACATTCTGGATGTGGACGGGGTGGGTGAGCTTCTGTTGATCGGCGCCTCCCGCGCGCGAGAGATTGCGCCCGAGATCACGATCTCGGTCTGCGGCGAACATGGCGGCAACCCCGAATCAATCGCCTTTTGCCATCGCGCGGGGCTCGATTACGTCTCCTGCTCACCGTTTCGCGTGCCGGTCGCGCGTTTGTCCGCCGCTCAGGAAAGCCTGCGCAGCCGGGGAAAGACGGCGGCGCAGAACTAGGCGCCCGATTCGGATCATGACAGCGTTGCGATGCCACGTTGCGATGCCGAATATTATACAACCATAGCGCGAAACTGGCGGGAACCTGCCGATCGCCTGCACGGGACCGCGCGGGTTCCTGCCCAAATTGCACCAATTCAGCCGGTTTCGGGAACGTGAGGCGCCGCAGGCTTTCGCCTCTGACCACCCTTTGCCTATGAACTTGTCGATCCGGCTGGGCCTGCGCCCTCCGCCATGCTGCCCCATGGGCGGACAGGCCGGATGCAAGATTTTTATGTATCGAACGACCTGAAAGACGAAGAAGATGCAAAAGCTGACCAAAAAACTGGCAACGCTGAGCCTCTGCGCCCTTATGGCTCTGCCGGTTATCTCTGCGCCGCAGCGCGCCGAAGCCTCGAACGCGCAAGCCTGCCTTGCCGAAGCCCTGTATTTCGAAGCCCGCGGCGAAGGCGCGCGTGGCCAGCGTGCGGTCGGTGAGGTGATCCTGAACCGCGTTGACAGCCGCCAATTCCCCTCGACCGTGTGCGGGGTTGTCAATCAGCGCGGCCAGTTCACCTATCGCCGGGGCCGCCCGATGTCGAATGCCGCCGCCCGCGCGCGCTCGCATCAGATCGCGGCTGAGCTGCTGGCCGGTGCGCCGCGCGAACTGACCGGCGGGGCGACCTATTTCCACGCCACCAGCGTGCGCCCGTCCTGGTCGCGCCGCTTCGTGCGCACCACCCAGATCGGCGCGCATGTGTTCTACCGGCCCGGTCAGCGCGTCGCGTCGAACTGATGCGCAGCTAGGGTCGCGTCGAATTGACGCGCCGTGGTGGCGCGTCGAACTGACCCGGTCTCCTCTCCTTTTCGGTTGTCTGCCGAAAGCCTCCGGCGGGGATATTTGGGGACAAAAGACAAAGCGCGGCTGATACGGGCCGCACCACCCATCACGCCCCGTCCGACTTGCGGCGGGGCGTTTTTCGTGGATAACCGATGGCATGGACCTTCCTGATCGTATCCACCTGCGCGACCATGTGATCGAGGCCGAGATCGGCGCCTTCCAGTCCGAGCGCGGCCAGACCCAGCGTCTGCGCTTTCACATCACCGTCGATCTGGCCGCGCCGGTGGTCGGGGCGGGCGATGATGTGGATCGCATCCTGTCTTACGACGTGCTGACCGATGCGATTGCGGCGGGGCTTGCGGATGAGCGGTTCAACCTGCTTGAAACGCTGGCCGAGCGCATCGCGGCTGAGATCCTGACCCATGCCGCCGCAGGCCGGGTCGAGGTCACCATCGAAAAGCTGGACCGGGTGCCCGGTGCGCTTGGCGTGACCATTTCGCGCAGGCGCGGGCGTGTCCAGACCGGCGCTGAGGCCGCAGCCCCGGTGGTGCTGTTCTACGCCGCGCCGGTCGCGCTGCCCGGCGGGCCGGTGATCCTTGTCCCGGACGCGCCGGACCTGCCCTTGCCTCAGGGCGGCGATGCCCGCCGCGTCGCGCTGCTGGCGCTTGATCAGGCGGCCTGGGTGTTGGGTGGCAAATTGGGGCTTGATGTGGTGGACAGCCGGACCGAGCTGGATTGGGCCGCGAAAGAGGGCCGCGCGGTGGTCTGGGCGCCCGCGCGCATGGCCGGCGACGCCCCCGAGGCCGGCGAGGCGCCCGATGCGCTTGCGCTCTGGCTTGCCTTGCGGCTTGGCGCGGCGCGGCTGGATCTGGCCTTGCCTGCGGGGCGCGGCATGGCCGAGGGGCTGCGCGGCGCGGGCGTGCCTGTGCGACAGGTCGCGCCATGAGCCGCGACTATTTGCAGAAGGGCGGGGCGATGCCCATTGCGCGCAGGGCGCTTGCGCTGTGGCGGGTGGCACGGCTTGATCTGACCTTCTCCGCCGGGCGCGGCATGGCCGAGGGGCTGCGCGGCGCGGGCGTGCCTGTGCGGCAGGTTGCGCCATGAGCCGAAACTATCTGCAAAAAGGCGGAACGGTTCCCATCGCGGGCGAGGCGCTTGCGCTGTGGCGGGTGGCGCGGCCTGATCTGGCTTTGCCTTCGGGGCGCGGCATGGCCGAGGGGCTGCGCGGCGCGGGCGTGGCTGTGCGGCAGGTTGCGCCATGAGTCGCGACTATTTTCGCCCGATCCCGCAAGAGGGCGGCGCGCTGCCGATTGCGGGCGGATGGGTGCGGTTTTCGAGCGTCGAGGTTCTGGCGCGCGGGGCTGCGCCGCGTGTGATTGATGCCGCCGATGCGCCGCGCGAATGGCGCGACCGGGTCTGCGCGCGGCGTGCCGATCTGGCCGGGCTGGCGATGGATCGGGCGCAGATCATGGGCATCGTCAATGCCACGCCCGACAGCTTTTCGGATGGCGGGCGATGGGGCGATGGGGCGGCGCATGGGCGCGCGCTGTTTGCGCAAGGCGCTGCGATCGTTGATGTGGGTGGCGAATCGACGCGGCCCGGCGCGGCTGAGGTTCCCATCAGTGATGAAATTGAGCGCGTCCTGCCTGCGGTGCGGGCGCTGTCGGCGCTTGGGCCGGTCTCAATCGATACGCGCAAGGCGGGCGTGGCGCGGGCCGCCTTGGAGGCCGGGGCGGGGTTGGTGAATGATGTCTCGGGGCTGGATTTCGACGCCGATATGGCGGGCGTGGTGGCCCGCTCCGGCGCGGCCTTGTGCCTGATGCATGCGCAGGGCCTGCCCGCCGATATGCAGGACGACCCGCAATATGGTGACGTGCTGCTGGACGTTTATGACGCGCTTGAGGCGCGTATCGCGCGCGCCTGCGCCGCCGGTATATCGCGCGACCGCATTGCGATTGACCCCGGCATCGGCTTTGGCAAGACGCTGGCGCATAATCTGGCGATCCTGCGGCGGATCTCGCTCTTTCACGGGCTGGGTTGCCCGATCCTGCTGGGCGTCTCGCGCAAGCGGTTTATCGGGGCGATCTCGGGCGCGGAGCAGGCGGATGCGCGCGATCCGGGCAGTTTGGCCGTGACCCTGGCGGCGGTGGCCCAGGGCGTGCAGATCCACCGCGTCCATGAGGTCGCGGGCGCGGCGCAGGGACTCGCGCTATGGCATGCGGTGAGAGACGGAATTAACCAAGAGGCAAGAACATGAGCAGGAAACTTTTCGGCACCGATGGCGTGCGCGGGCGGGCCAATACGGCGCCGATGACCGCTGACATGGCGCTGCGTCTGGGGGCGGCGGCGGGGCGCTATTTCCGCCGCGACGGACGCAACGGGCATCGCGTGGTGATCGGCAAGGATACGCGGCTCTCGGGCTATATGCTGGAAAACGCGCTGACCGCGGGGCTCGCCTCGACCGGGATGAACGTGCTGTTGCTGGGGCCGGTGCCGACGCCTGCGGTGGGGTTTCTGACCCGCTCGATGCGGGCGGATCTGGGGATTATGATCTCGGCCAGTCACAACCCGGCTGAGGATAACGGCATCAAGTTCTTTGGTCCCGACGGCTTCAAGCTGTCCGATGAGGCCGAGGCCGAGATCGAGGCCATCGTCGCGGGCACGATCCGCCCGTCCGAGCCGCAGAACATTGGCCGGGTCAAGCGCATTGACGACGGGCGCGGGCGCTATGTTGAATATGCCAAGACCACCTTCCCGGCGGGGCAGCGGCTGGACGGGGTCAAGGTGGTGATCGACTGCGCCCATGGCGCGGCCTATCGCGCCGCGCCCGATGTGCTTTATGAGCTGGGCGCGGATGTGGTGCGCATCGGGGTCGCGCCCGATGGCACCAATATCAACAAGGGCGTGGGCTCGACTTACCCTGAGACGGCGGCGCAGGCGGTTCTGGATCATCAGGCCGATCTGGGCATTGCTCTGGACGGCGACGCGGACCGCATCATCCTGATCGACGAAAAGGGCCGTGTGGCCGATGGCGATCAGCTGATGGCTTTGTTCGGGGCGCGGATGGCTGAGCAGGGCCGGCTGCGCGGTGATGCGGTCGTGGCCACGGTCATGTCCAATCTGGGGCTGGAGCGGTTCTTGCAGGCCCGTGGTCTGGGGCTGGAGCGCACCAAGGTCGGCGACCGCTATGTCGTGGAACGGATGCGCTCGGGCGGGTTCAATCTGGGCGGTGAACAGTCGGGCCATATCGTGATGACCGATTATGCGACCACCGGCGACGGGCTGATTGCCGGGCTGCAATTTCTGGCCGCGATGGTTGAGACGGGCCAAAGCGCGTCCGAGCTTGTCCGCCAGTTCGACCCTGTGCCGCAATTGTTGCAGAACGTGCGCTATGCCGAGGGGGCGGACCCGCTCTCTGCCGCAAGCGTGGGTGCCGCGATTGCCGAGGGTGAGGCGCGGCTGGCGGCGACGGGCCGGGTGCTGATCCGCAAATCGGGGACCGAGCCGCTGATCCGCGTCATGGCCGAGGCCGAGGATGAGAACCTGCTGCGCGAAGTGGTCGAATCCATCGCGGCGGCGGTGGAAAAGGCGGCAAGTTAGGCGCGGCGGGCAAAGCCGGGGCGCGGCCCCGGACCCCGGAGTATTTCGGCACAAGAGAGATCAGGGCGCGGATTTGATCGGGTCGTAATCATAGATCCAGTCAAAGCGGCTCATCAGTGCCGTGGGGGCAAAGCGGCTGATGGTGCGAAGGCCCGCATGGCCGATGATCCGGCGCGGGCCTGACAGGTGATAGTTGCGGGCATTGGCATTGGCGGCGGCCACGATCCGGGTGCAGCGGTCGCGGCGCAGTGTTTCATATCGGGCCAGTGCCGCGGCTTGATCGGGCAGGGCATCAAGGCAGGCGGCCAAGGTCCATGCATCCTCGATGGCCATGACCGCGCCTTGGGCCATGAAGGGCAGGGTCGGGTGGGCCGCATCGCCCAGAATGGCGCGTTGTCCGTCCTGCCAGCGGCGCGCGACCTCATGGCGGAACAGCCCCCAGATCGAGACCTGATCGACCCGCGCCAGCCAGTCGGGGACCGGGCCGCCGAAACCGGCAAAAGCATCGCGCAGGTTCTGCGGATCGTCCTCATGCGACCAGCCTTCGGCCTGCCATTCGGCGCGTTCCACCACCGCGACGATATTGCGCAAGCCGTGCGCCAGCGGATAGCTGACCAGATGCCGCCCCGCGCCCATGAACACAAGCACCAGATCGTCGGGCCTCTCATCGGCAATCACCGCCCGCCATGCGGTTTGGCCGGTGAAAAACGGCTGCGCGGCCCCGTTGAGCGCGATGCGCGTGGGTGAGCGCAGCCCCTCGGCCCCGATCACAAGCCCCGGCGGCGGATCGGTGAGTTCGGTGTTCAGCGTGATGCTGACCCCCGCTTCCTCAGCCGCGCGGGCGAGAACCTCAATCAGCCGGGCGCGATGGATCACGCGAAACGCATCGCCGGGCCGGTGGCGCGCCAGAGGCAGATGGGCGACCGGGCGGGCGCGGTGGTCATGCAGCACCACCCCCGCCATGCGCAGCGAGACCGCATCAAGCGCCGGGCCAAGCCCCAGATGTTCCAGAACCCGCCCCGCATTGGGCGAGATCTGAAGCCCCGCACCCACCTCGCGCAGCGCCTCGGCGCGTTCAAACAGCGAGACCTCCGCCCCGCGCCGCGCCATGGCAAGCCCCGCCGAAAGCCCCGCGACACCGCCGCCGATGATGGTGACAGGTTTGTTATCAAGAGAGGATCGGCTCATCTGCTGGGTTCCGCTGATTGGGGTGCGGTCCAGCCATAACCGGCGGTCAGGCGGATTGAAACCGGGGCGGGGTTGCGGCCTTTGCGCGCAGCCCGCTAGGGGCGCGCCAGACAGCGGCCCTGCATATCGCCTCAGTCGTCGCGGTGAACCCGCTCTTTGCGTTCATGCTTTTCCTGCGCGGCGACGGTCATTGTCGCGATCGGGCGGGCGTCAAGCCGTTTCAGGCTGATCTGTTCCCCGGTCACTTCGCAATAGCCGTATTCGCCGTTCTGGATCCGGCGCAGCGCCGCGTCGATCTTGCCGACCAGCTTGCGCTGCCGGTCGCGGGTGCGCAACTCGATGGCGCGGTCGGTCTCCTCAGAGGCGCGGTCGGCAATATCGGGGACGTTGCGCGCGCTGTCCTTCATGCCCTCAAGCGTTTCCGCCGACTGTTCCAGCAATTCGTTTTTCCATGTTTCGAGCTTGCGGCGGAAATATTCCAGCTGACGCTCGTTCATGAACGGCTCGTCCTCGGCGGGACTGTAATCCTCGGGCAAAAAACTTTGCGGCTTCATGTATCCTCCGGCCGGCCGGGCGCCTGTTCCCATGCCTTCGGCGTCCCCTTAAAGTATGGGGAAACCCTTGTCACTAGGCCAATCGCCTTGATCTTGCCGCATCGCGGCGCTTTGGCTAGGGTCACGGCGGCGATGGACGCCGCACAACCGCACGCAGAAAGGCCGCGCATGCAATTCACCTCGACCGACAGCTATATCGCGCCGCCCGATCTCTCGGTCGCGGTGAACGCGGCGGTGACGCTGGAGCGCCCGCTTCTGGTCAAGGGTGAGCCGGGGACCGGCAAGACCGAACTGGCCCGGCAGGTCGCCGCCAGCCTTGGTCTGTCGATGGTCGAATGGCACATCAAATCAACGACCAAGGCGCAACAGGGCCTGTATGAATACGATGCCGTCAGCCGGTTGCGCGACAGCCAGCTGGGCGATGCGCGGGTGCATGACGTGGCGAACTATATCCGGCGGGGCAAGCTGTGGCAGGCTTTTGCCGCGCCGCAAAAGGTCGTGCTGCTGATTGATGAGATCGACAAGGCCGATATCGAGTTCCCGAATGATCTGTTGCAGGAGCTCGACCGGATGGAGTTTCACGTTTATGAGACCGGCGAGACGGTCCGCGCCATCCATCGCCCGGTGGTCATCATCACCTCGAATAATGAAAAGGAACTGCCGGATGCGTTTTTGCGGCGCTGTTTCTTTCACTATATCCGCTTTCCCGATGCTGAGACGCTGCGCCGGATCGTGGCGGTGCATTACCCCGATCTGAAACCGCGCCTTCTGGATGAGGCGCTGAGCCAGTTTCTGGAACTGCGTGAGACGCCCGCGCTGAAGAAAAAGCCCTCGACCAGTGAGCTGCTCGACTGGATCAAGCTGCTTCTGGCTGAGGATCTGGCGCCCGAAGACCTCAAGCGCCCGGCGGGTGAGGTTCTGCCTCGGCTGCATGGCGCGCTGATCAAGAATGAACAGGATGTCGCCCTGTTCGAGCGGCTGGCCTTTATGTCGCGCAGACAGCGGTAATTTTTAACGTGGCAGCGGGCCGCGATAGCCGCGCCCATGTTCCATCTGCATCCAGTCCGGCACCAGATCGAAATATTCAAGCGTCCCAAGGATCACGGCAATCGCGATGATCGAGGCGACCAGAATCACCATGCGCATCGAGGGCGGGTTGCGCACCCAACGCGAAGCACGAATAAGCCAGATCCAGTTGTTCATTCCTCGCCCCTGCGTTAAGCGCGCGTGACAGAATTGATGAGCCTATCTTGCCCCACCGTTCCGAGACCCGCAAACTGCCTTATTCCGCGCGCCAGATGTATGATCTGGTCGCCGATGTCGAGAGCTATCCGCAATTCCTGCCATGGAACTCGGCCGCGCGCATCCGCTCACGCGAGGCGGGTGAGGCGGGCTCCGAGGTCATCAAGGCCGATCTGGTCATCTCGTTCAAGGTGTTTCGCGAACGCTTTGGCAGCCGCGTGGTGCTGTGGCCCGATGATCTGAAGATCGACACCGAATATCTGGACGGGCCATTTCGCTATCTGCGCTCGGGCTGGGCGTTTCGAGACCTGCCCGAAGGCGGCTCTGAGGTCGATTTCTTCGTCGATTTTGAGTTTCGCAACGCATTGCTGGCCCGGCTGATCGGGGTGGTCTTCGATGAGGCCATGGCCCGCATCGTCCGCGCCTTTGAGGATCGCGCCCGCGCGCTTTACGGCTAGGAAAACCGCGCCGGATCAAGCGCCGCGACCGCCTGCGCCGAAAGCGCCGGTGCGCGGCCCGCAATCAGGTCGGCGGCCAGCTGCGCCATGGCGGGCGCGGTCTGGATGCCGTAACCGCCCTGACCGGCCAGCCACAAAAACCCCTTCGCGCCGGGCGCAAAGCCCGCCACTGGCGTGCGGTCGGGCGCAAAGCTGCGCAGCCCCGCCCATGAATGCTCCAGCCGCGTGACCTCATAGCCGGTATCCTGCGAAAACCGGTCCAACCCCTCGGCCAGAACCATATCATCGGGCCATGCGTCATGCGCATCGGCGGGGTCTTCGTCGCAGGGGCTGACCATCAGCTTGCCCGACATGGGCTTCATATACCAACGATCCGCGGCGGAGGCGACCATCGGCCAGCTGTCCATGTCATGGCCTTCGGGCTCAGGCAGAATCGCGGCACTTCGCCGCATCGGGATCAGGCCAACGGGCGCGATGCCCGCCAGCCGCGCGACCTGATCGGCCCAGGCCCCCGCCGCATTAACCAGAACCGGGGCCGTGAAAACACCCTGCGGCGTGGTCACATGCCAGCCCTCATCACGCCATTCAATCGCAGTGGCGGGCGCGCCGGTCACGATCTGCCCGCCAAGCGATTTCAGCAGCCGCGCAAAGCCCTGCAACATGAGGTCCACGTCGATCTCCTGCGCATTGCGCTCAATCGCGGCGCCGCCCGCCACCGCCTCAGGCCGCAGCATCGGGCAAAGCGCAAGGGCCTGATCGGGGGTCAGCCGCTCCATATCGTCGGATGCGGCAAGGTAGTCCTCCAACGCCTGCTCCTCGCCCGCCCGCGCGATCACCATCTCACCGCGCGGCGCCAGCAGCGGCAGGTCCGAGACGCCCTGCGGGTCCGCGAAAAACGGCGCCGAGGCCGCGTTGAGCGCGCGCAGCGCCCGCCCGCCATAATTCAGGATGAACATCGCCGCCGAGCGGCCCGTGGCGTGATGGCCGATCTGGCTTTCGGCCTCCAGCACGATCACCTTGCGGTCGGCGGCGATCCGCGCCGCCGCAGAGATCCCCGCCATGCCGCCACCGATCACGATCACATCTGTTGCCGTCTCGTCCATGGTGCCGCCTTTCGCGCCTGTCATCCGGATTTGAGCGCAGCCTAGCACGGCTTTCAGGACTTACAAATCGGTCGTTTCGCCGGGGCTCTCGGTCGCAGGCGCGCGGCGCGGAAAGCCGAACAGAAAGCCGCCGGACCGGTCGCGATCCGGCAGCGCATCCAAAGCGGGCGGCGGCGGCGCGTCGGGATTGCGGCGGATGATGATATCGCCATTGGGCAGGCGCTCGGGCATCGCATAATTCCCGATATCGTCCATCAGCGCCGAGAGATTCTCAAGCGCGGGCGCATAATCGTTGAAGCTGCGCTGTGCCTCTTCGGCCATGCCGCGCATATAGGGCTCAAACCGGCCAAAAAGATCGAGCGCAAAGGATTCAAGCGCCTGTTCCATCGCCGAGGGCGGCTCACTGGCGTCACGCTCGGGCGTCTGGACTTGCGAGATGGCAGGCGCCGCCCCAAGCAGCAAAGCCAAAGCCGAGGCGGTCAGGATGCGGGGATTGGGTGTCATGCGCTATCCTTCTTTGAGGGGTTTTTACCCGGGCTCATGGCCGAAGGCCCGGCGGTTACCGGCACAACCCTAGGCAGCCGCCCAAGGTTCCGCCCCTCACGCAAGGGTGACCCTCACGCGCCGCGAAGCAGATGGCTGCGTCGGTTGATATCGCAGGCGTCGTTGATAGCGCGGGTGCGGGCCGTGCCGAGCAGCACCGCAAATATAACTGTGGTAGCGACGCCGGGATCAGGTGCAACGCGCTACCCTTTGTCGAGGGATTTCTCGGACGGGCATGGCTGGGGCCCGGCAATTGCCGCGTCAAACCCTCGTGCTCCCAAGGTTCTGCCTGTCACGTAAGGGTGAGGCTCAGGCGCCGCGCGGCAAGCGGCTTCGCCGGTGGATATCGCAAGCGTCGTCGACGCCACGTCTGCGGGCCGGGACAAGCATCACCGCACATATCGCTGCGGTTACGCCGCCGGAATTGGGTGCAATGCGCTATCCTTTATCGAGCGATTTTTCGGCCGGCGCATTGCCAAAGGCCCGGCGATCACAGCATCAACCCTGCGCAGGGGGCAACGCTCCCCATCTCACGCAAGGGCGAGTTTCAGGCGCAGCGCGGCAAGTGGCTGCGCCGATAGATATCCCATGCACCGTTGATGGCACGGATGCGCGCCGGGCGGCGCCGCAAATATCGCGGCGATAGCCGCGCCCGGATCGGGCATCATGCACTACCCTTTATTCAAGGATTTTTCAGCCGGGGCATGGTCGAGGCCCGGCAGGCAAAGCATCAACCCCCGCATACCCAAGGCTCCACCCCTCACGCAAGGGTGAGCCTCACGCGCCGCGCGGTAGATGGCTGCGCGGGTCGATATCGCCGACGTCGTTGATGGCGCGGGTGCGGACCGGGCCAAGCCGCGCCCCACATATCGCGGCGGTAACAATGCCGGGACCAGGTGCAATGCGCCATCATTGGGCGCTTTACAGCCGGTGCATGGCCAACACCCCGCAACCACCGCATCGGCCCCGCGTGCACCCAACGTTCCGCCCCTCACGCAAGGGTGACTCTCACGCCCCACGTGGCAGATGGCTGCGCCGGTAGATATCCCATGCGTCGTTGATGGCGCGAGTGCGGGCCTCGGCCAGCCGGATCGCCTCGCGGGGCAGACCCGCCGCGATGGCGCGGTCGGGGTGGTTCTCGCGGATCAGCTCGCGCCAGCGAAGCCGCGCCTCATCGACCGGGGTGCCGGGCGAGATGCCCAGAACCTCGCAGGGGATGCATTCTGCCGAGGGGTCGTGGCGGGCGAGGATGGTTGCGATTCGACCCTCAGGGATGGCGAAGATCCGCGCGACCTCGCGGATCACATAGATCTCGGCCTCATGCAGCACCGCGTCGGCACTGGCGATCATCACCAGCCCCTCGACCACGTTCTCCAGAACCGGATCGGCGGGCGGAAACATCCGCGCGATGCGCTGCGCCCACAGATCGAACCCGGCCACATCCTGCCGCGCCAGATCAAAAACGCGGGCGGCGTTACGCTCCTCGGCGCGGGGGATCTTGAAGATCCGCCGAAAGGCCGCGACCTCGGATCGGTCCACCCGCCCATCCGCCTTGGCGACCTTGGCCCCAAGCGCGATGATGGCAATCGTGAAGGCCACCGATTTCTCAGCCGGATCAACGGGTTTCGCCGCGCCGATAAAGGCCGCCAGCCGATCCGCGATTCGCTGCCAGAAACTGCGCGGCGGCGGCAGTTCCGGAGTGGCCTGGGCGCTGATCGTCCGGTCAGGGGGCGGCATCTGGTTCATGCCCCGGAGTGTAGCGCAATGCGCACCCCGCCGCCATGCGTGATCTGGCGGGTGGCGGTTTGTTGGGCAGATTTGTCCGCCTAGGGGCCCTCGGCCCGCGCAGCGCCGTGCAGTCTGGGCTGAGGGCCAGCTGCGCCTCTGGCGCCCTGCGTGGTTTGCTAGTCGCCTTCTGTCGGTCAAAGATTTCGGCGAGCGGCACCCTGCGCAGGCCGCCCATTAGCCCAATGCGCACCCTTTGCGGTGCTTGATGTCGACGGTCGTTTTTCTGTCTCTCAAATAGCGCCGTCAGACGTCACCACCGCGCGCCCCGTCCTTGCGCAGACCGGGCTTCAGCGCCTAGGCGCCCTGCCGCCATGCGCGATTTTCTGTTCGTCTTCTGGCCGTCAAGTATCCCCGCCGGAGGCATCCAAAGCCTGAGCCGCCCCGTGCAGACAGGGTATCAGTCCCGATGCGCACCCGCTGCGCTGCGTGATTTCAACGGTCGTCTTCCGTCGGTCAAATAGGCTCGTCAGAGGCCACCGCAGCCCGGCCTCTCTTCGACGCCGGGGCGTCACCCCCGATATGCGTCCCTGTGCGACGCGTGATCTGGCGGGTCGTGTTTTGTCGGTCAACTATGCCCACCAGAGGCGCCCACAGCCCGCGCGACCCTGCGCAGACAGGATATAAGTCCCGATGCGCATCCGCTGCACGCGTAATCTTGACGGTCGCCGTGGGTCCGTCAAACACCCGGCACTCGCCACCCCCCGTCGACCGCGTATCACCCCCGATGCGCGCCCGCAGCGAGTTCGCTGACAAAGCGCAGCACCTCGTCCACGCTGTCGCCCGCGCCGATGCGCTTTACGATGGCTGAGCCCACCACGCAGCCATCGGCGACTTGCGCCACCGCCTCCGCCGCCTCAGGCGTAGAGATGCCAAAGCCCACCACGACCGGCAGGCCCGCCGCGCTTCTGATGCGGGCGACCTCGGGGGCCACCTCGGCCGCATCGGCGGCGGCCCCGCCGGTGATCCCGGTGACTGAGACATAATAGACAAACCCCGAGGTATTCTTCACCACCGCAGGCAAGCGCCGGTCATCGGTGGTCGGCGTCGCGAGCCGGATAAAATCCAGCCCCGCCGCCTGAGCGGGCAGGCACAGCTCAGCATCTTCCTCGGGTGGAAGGTCGACGATGATCAGCCCGTCGATCCCCGCCGCCACCGCGTCTTGCAGGAACTGCTCGACCCCGCCCTTGCGGGCATAGATCGGGTTATAATAGCCCATCAGCACGATCGGGGTGCGGTTGTCGGATTTGCGGAACTCGGCGGCGAGCCCGAGCGTCTGGGTCAGGCTGCCCCCGGCGGCAAGCGAGCGCTGACCCGCGGCCTGAATGACCGCGCCATCGGCCATCGGATCGGTGAAGGGCATGCCGAGCTCGATGATATCGACGCCCGCCTCGGGCAGGCCGCGCATGATCGCAAGTGAGGTGTCGCGGTCGGGGTCCGAGGCCATGATATAGGACACGAACGCCTTGCGGCCCTCGGCCTTCAGCCTTGCGAAACACTCGTCGATTCTGCTCATGGCGGTTCCCCTTGCTATGCGATCTTCGGGTTAGCGCGGCGCGGGGGCGAAGATCAATGTGAAACCGTCTGAAGGGGGGGCGAGTGAGGCGGTGCGCGATGGGCGGGGGACGGCGGCGCGCCGGAGGTTCGGGCGGTTTTGGATGGTGGCGGCGATTCACGCCCGAACTGTCGGAGGGGCGGGAGGCGACCCCACAAGACCGGCGCGGCCTGCGGACAACCTGGTTCGGCTGCGGGGCTCACCTGGCATTCAATGTTCCGGGCGCCCGGTGGCCTTCGGCGTCAGCCCTGGAAACCACGCCGATATCTAGGAGGTGCCGGCCCTTCTGGACAAGTGCATTCCCCGCCTTCTGGCTGACAATGGTTATGATGCCAACAGCCTGTTCGACCGCCTCTCTGCTACGAAAACCGCGGCTGTCATCCCCTCCACCCGTTCCCGCAAGACGCCCATCCTCTGCGATGAAACGGAGTATCGCACCATAACCCTGACCGAGCGGGCCTTCTGCCGCCTCAAGGACTGACGACGCATTGCCACCCGCTGCGACAAGCCGGCCATCAACTTCGCCGACGCCGTCGCAATTGCAGCAATCATGATATGGAGAAATTGATTGAATCTCTACAGTCGCTCATGTCGTCGTGGTCGTGCGATCCGGCAGCCGACGGCGGCAAGCGGCAAGCTCATGTCGCCGGACCTGCGCTTTTGGATAGGGAGATGCCAGAGCCCTCATCCCCGACCGTCCGGGATGCGGTGGGGCCTTCACAAGACCTACGCGGCCTGCGGGCAGAATGGTTCGCAGGCGCGGCATGCTTGAGCCTCGATGATCGGCGCGTGGTCGGTTGCGACGGGTGGGCAAACCAGTCTCGCCGATGTCGTCACCCCTGCGCGGGCGGAAAGCGCGCCGTGTCGGTGCAATGGGCAGGCAGTCAGGGGAATACTCACGTCGTCGCGCCCGCGCTGGTGGATGGGTGGATGGCAAGGGCCACTGATCTTCGGCTGTCTGGGATGCAACAGGCGCCCTCAAGAGACCGGCGCGGCCTGCAAGCTTCGGGCAATATGGCTTTGCCGCGCGCTCTGTCAGAGCCTCGATGATCAGCGCGACGTGGTGGACGCGAAGGGAGGCGGTGAGGGGGTGACTTGGCGGATGTCGCGGACTTGCGCACTGGCCTGGCTCATTTCGTCACGCTCGGAAATTTGGAAAGCGCGCCGGGATGGGCAAGCTTTGACGGGGCGCCTCGGCGGTGGTCACGCGTAGGCTCGCCAGCCTCACGATGTCGGCCAGCGTGTGCTGTCGGTCAGCGCGCCTTGGCGGGCGCGATGGGAAGGCGGTGGGAAGGCGGTGACCGGGCGCCTTGGCGGTCGGTGACGGGCAGGGGAAGGGTAGCCTCGACGGTCTTTGCGGACGGAACGCTGGCTTGGCTCATGTGGCCGTGGTCGTGCGGCCTGGCAGTCAGCGGCGAAGATGGGCACACTCGTAGCGTCGGGCCTGCACCGTCGGACGGCGTGCCGGGGCGGTGAGGACGGGCAGGCTGTGGGGGCCGCCACGGTGGTCATTGCGGGCTTGCGCGCGAGATTTGTTCATATTGGCCAGTCTGTGCTGTCGATCAGCGCGCCGTGGTGGGCGTGATGAGAAGGCGGTAAGGAGGCCAGATTGCTGGGCATCGGGGCTTGCGCACTAACAGCGCTTATGTCGCCTTAGGCCGTGCTCTTGTTCAGTCGGCGGAGAGGCGGCGCAGTCATGTCGCCAGAAGCGTGCCGCCCGATGTGCGCCATGACCCGCCCCAACAACCCTTCCGCAATCAGCTACCCCGTCAGCCCGCGCCGCAGCTGGTCGAACATCTCCACCCCTTGCCCGATCAGCGCATCGGGAAAATCGTAATCCCCGGCGTGAAGGGCTGGGTGGTCCTCACCCGCGCCAAGCAGGATCATCGCGCTGCGCATCACGCTGCCGAAGCGTCCGAAATCCTCGGATGCGCGCATGGGCAGGCCGGTCTCGGTGGTCTCAATCCCAGCCGTCTGCGCGGCCACCGCCAGAAGCCGCGCCGCTTCGAGGTCGTTCACCGTGGCCGCAAAGCCGTCATGCCAGTCAAAGCCTATCTCCAGCCGCTCTGCCGCGGCCTCGGCCCGGCACAGGGCGACGGCCTCGGCGCGCAGGCTGGCCAGACCCTCGTCGGTGGTGCTGCGCAGCGTGGCGCAGATCTCGGCCGCGCCGGGGGTGATGCCAAAGGCGGGCTCACCCATGCGCAGATGGGTCAGGGTCAGCAGGCGGAAATCATCCCGCGCCACGTCGCCCGATGACAAAGCGCCCAGAGCCGGGATGAGCCGCGACAGGGCAAGGGCCGGGCTGCGGGCCTTTTCCGGCTCGGAGGCGTGAGAGGTCGCGCCGGTCAGGCGCACCGCCATGCCGATGCTGGCGCAGCTCATCACGCCCGCGCGGATCAGCGCGCGACCCTGCGCCACGCCCGGCATGTTGTGGAGCGCGAAGCCATAGTCAAAGCCATGCGCCTGCATCCTCGCGTCCGCCAGCATCGCCGCCGCGCCCGCGCCGGTTTCCTCGGCAGGCTGGAATAACAACGCGACCGAGCCTTGCCGGGGAGGCCGCGCCCGCAAGCGGCGGCCCAGACCGACCAGCACAGCCATATGCCCGTCATGCCCGCAGAGATGCCCGCGCCCCGAGATGGTTGAGCGATGGGCGGGACTGCCGGTCTCCTCAATGGGCAAGGCGTCCAGCTCAGCGCGGAACATGACGCGCGGGCCCGCTGCGCCCGAATGGAAAGTCGCAATCACCCCGGTGCCGCCGATGCCGGTCGCAATCTCATCGGCGCCAAGCGCGGCCATTTCCGCCGCGATACGCTGCGCGGTGCGGGTCTCCGCGCCCGACAGCTCAGGCATGCGGTGCAGATCGTGACGCAGCGCGATCAGGCTGGCAATCTCGTCGCTCATGTCTCGCCTCATTCCCTCACCTGTCGTTTTGCGCATGACAGCATCGGCCCGACAAGGCACAATAGCGCCATGAGTGAGAAACTGATACGCGCCTTTACGGCCATAGATGCCGCCAATGCGGCCGACCCGAACCGGACCGGCGATGTCCCTGATGAGCTGCTTTACGGTCAGCGGATGACAGCCGAACAGGAACGCCTTTACCCCGACGCGTCCGAGCCTTTGCAAATCGCCTGCCGTGGCCAGCATATCGAACGCTGGCTGCTGCCGCGTAGCGATTTTCCGATGGGCCGGGCGGGCTATCTGGCCTGGCGCATCGAACAGGGCGCGCGCCATGCCGATCGTGTGGCGGGGATCATGGCTGAGGCCGGATATGGCGGCGAAGAGACCGCCCGCGCCGTGCGGATGCTGCGAAAAGAGGGGATCAAGCGCGATGCCGAGGTGCAGGCCTTGGAAGATGTCGCCTGCTTCACCTTCATGCGCCATTACATGACGCCCTTTGCGGCGGGCCGCGACCCCGATGAGATGATGCGCATCGTCGAGCGCACCGCCCGCAAGATGTCGCTGCGCGCGCGCGGGCTGGCGCTGAGCGAATTCTCGATTCCGGAACCTTTCGCCACGGCGTTCCGTTCCTCTGTGCCTTAACGGCTTCTTGACGGTAGGGCGAGGCCGCGCCACGCTGAGGCTCACGCAAGACGAGGTAAGACGGAATGGATGATCCCTATAAGGCGCTTGGCCTCGACAAATCGGCCTCGCAGGATGAGATCAAGCGGGCCTATCGCCGCATCGCCAAGACCGATCACCCCGACCTCAACAGCGACCCCGCCGCGACCGAGCGATTCAAGGCCGCCTCAAACGCCTATGACTTCCTGAAAGACCCCGAACAACGCGCGCGCTTCGACCGGGGTGAGATCGACGCGCAGGGTCGCGAACGTGCTGAACAGCGGTTTTACCGCGATTATGCCGAACGCGCCGACAACCCCTATCGCAGCCATGGCAGCGGCGGTTTTGGCGATGCCTCGGATATTTTCGAGGATCTGTTCGGCGCCCGTGCCGGGGCGCGGCAGCGGGCGCGGGCCGGGCAAGGCGCGGCGCAGGGGGCGCAGGGCTTCGCCTTCGACATGCGCGGGCAGGACCACCGCTTCGATCTGGAGATCGACTTCATGACCGCGGCCAAAGGCGGCGCGCGGCGGATCACCCTTCCGGGCGGCGATTCGCTTGAGGTCAAGATCCCCGAAGGCGCGCGTGACGGCCAGACCATCCGCCTGCGCGGCAAGGGCGGCGCGGGTTACGGAGAGGGTGAGCCGGGCGATGCTTTGTTGACCCTGCATGTCGCGCCGGACCCCGATTGGCGGCGCGAGGGTGACGATGTCTATGTGATCCTGCCGGTGACGATTGATCAGGCCGTTCTGGGCGGCAAGGTTGAGGCTGCGACGCTGGGCGGCCCGGTCGCGCTGAACGTTCCGCGCGGGGCGACCACCGGCCAAAAGCTGCGCCTGCGCGGGCGCGGCATCCGGGGCGGCGATCACTACGCAGAGATCAAGGTGGTCATGCCGCCGGTGATTGACGACGAGCTCGCCGCGTTTTTTGAGACCTGGCGCAAGACCCACGCCTATTCTCCGGGGGGTGCCGCATGACCCGTTACAATGACCGTGAGTTGATTGAGCTGATCGAGCATCTGACCGAATCGCGCCTGCAAACCTATCTGCGCCTTGAGATCGTCCGCCCGGTCATGGGTGAGGGTGCGGCGCGATATCGTGAGGTCGATCTGGCCCGCGCCCGCCTCGCCTGTGATCTGGAGCAGGATTATGCGCTTGGCGATGACGGTTTGCGCCTTGTGCTGTCGCTTCTGGATGAGATGCACGGGCTGCGCGGAGACCTGCATTCGCTGTTATCCGCCGTGGCCGAGCAGCCCGATGAGGTGCGCGAACGGCTCAGCCTCACGGTGGCGCGGCTGCGCGGTTAGATAAAATTGTATGCAATTCCCGTTTGGGTGAGCGCGGCATTTAACGCTATGTAAAGGAGTGCGGGTTATACCTGCCTTCATGCGGAAGAAACGCATGAACCTTCGGCCAGAATGGCCTTTCCAGCGTAATGCAAAACTCACGAAAGGGGACAACATGTCCAGCATTCTGACCAATAATGGCGCGATGGTCGCGCTTCAGACCCTCAAGGGCATCAACGCCAATATGGCGCGCACCCAGAACGAAATCTCGACCGGCAAATCGGTCGCGACCGCGAAGGATAACGCGGCAGTCTGGGCCATCGCCAAGACGATGGAAGCCGACGTGGCCAGCTTCAAGGGTATCCGCGATTCGCTGGCCATGGGCAGTGCAACCGTCGGTGTCGCCCGCGAAGCGACGGAATCGATTGCCGACCTGCTTAAGGAAATCAAGGTCAAGATCGTGGCCGCGCAGGAAGACAATGTCGATAAAGGCAAGATCCAGACGGATATCGAGGCGCTGCGCGACCAGATCGCAACCGTTGTCGGCTCGGCCCAGTTCAACGGGCTGAACATGCTCAACGGTGAGGCGGAAAACCCCGTCAGCGTGCTGGCCTCGCTGGATCGTGCCAATGACGGCACGGTGGCAGCCAGCCATATTGAGGTCGCGACCGTCGATCTGACCCTTGATGGCGAATTGTCGGATCTGGCTGATATCGACGTGACCGACGATGCCAAGGCCGCTCTGGGGGCGATTGACGCGCTGATCGCGACCGCAATCGACACTGCGGCTGCCTTCGGCTCGGCGCAGAAACGCATCGACATTCAGGCCAGCTTTGTCGGCAAGATGTCGGACGCCATGACCACCGGCATCGGTGCGATGGTTGACGCCGATATGGAAGAAGTCTCGGCGCGCCTGCAGGCGCTTCAGGTTCAGCAGCAGCTGGCGACGCAATCGCTGTCGATTGCAAACCAGGCGCCGCAGAACATCCTGCAGCTGTTCCGCTGATCAACAGCAGATGGCGGGGGCGCTTTGGCGCCCCCGTTTCCCATAACGTCCCGCTGATGCGGGGCGCTGAACAGTCACGCTTTCAAGGAAAACGACGTGAACGCTTTTGCGCAGAATGCCTATCGCGACGCCGCCCGCGTCTCAAAAACCCCCAAGGAAACCGAAGCCGCGCTTCTGGCGCGCATGAACCTCGCCCTGCAAACTGCCGCGGGCGCCGATTATCGCACCCTGGCCCGGGCGGTGACCGATAATATGCGGCTGTGGAACGCGCTCTCCGATGATGTGGTGCAGCCCGAAAACGGCCTGCCCGATGCGCTGAAAGCCCAGATCGTCTGGCTGGCCGAGTTTGCCCGTGTCCAGGGCGGGCGCGTGCTGCATCAGGGCGGCGATGTGACGCCGCTGATCGACGTGAACAATGCCGTCATGCGCGGTCTCAACGGAAAGAGCGATTGACATGGCCGGACTGGTTCTGAAACTTGCCCCGAAAGAGCGGCTGATGATCAATGGCACGGTCATTGAAAACGGCGACAGCCGCGCGCGCATTCTGGTGAAAACCCCCGATGCCCGGATCTTGCGCCTGCGCGACGCGATCCATCCCGATCAGGCCAATACCCCGGTCTCGCGCCTGTGTTATCAGGTGCAACTGATCGTCTCGGGCGATGCTGAGGGTGAGGACAGCCGCCGCGCCGCCCTGCGCGGCATCGAACAGCTCAGCCAGGTCTTCGACGACCGTGACAGCCGCCGCATCCTTTCGGACGCGACCGAGGCACTTGTTGACGGGCGCGCCCATCGCGCGCTTCGCTGCCTGCGCGACCTGCTCCCGCGTGAGGCGCGCCTGATGGCGGCGCATGGTCAATGACCGCGCCGGTCCTGATCGGCAATGGCGGTTTGTCAGGCTGGCAGGTCCTTGCCCGCACCGCCAGCCGCCAGAAGCAGATCCTAGCCGCCTCCGGTCAGGTCCGCATGGCCTCGGATCATTTCCGCGCCAATATCGGCAAGGTAAAGACTGCGGCCGATCTGGTCGGTAATTACCGCCTGCTTGACGTCGCGCTCAAGGCGCATGGGCTTGAGGCCGACCAGAATAACCGGTTCTTCATTCGCAAACTTCTCGAAGGGGGTGTCGCGGATGACAAAAGCCTGGCCAACCGTCTGGGCAACAAGGCCTATGCGCAACTGGCCAGAACCTTTGGCCTTTCGCTGGACGGCACGGGCGCTGTCGCCTTCGACAACGGTTTCAGCGACCGGATTCTGGCGCAATATGTCGAACGTGAGTTCGAGATCCGCGTGGGCGAGGGGGACCAGAACCTGCGCATGGCGCTGAACGCCAATCGTGAGTTGGACCGTCTGGCCCAAAGCGGCGCGAGCGCGCGCACCAAATGGTTTGAGATCCTTGGCTCTCCGCCCTTGCGCAAGGTTTTCGAAGGCGCTTTCGGCTTTGATGCAACAGCCTATGGCAAACTCCCGATTGACCGACAGGTGGATGAGTTTTCGCGCGGTCTGAGGCGATTGACCGGCAGCGACGATCCCAAAAGTCTCGCCGATCCGGCCCAACGCGACCAGTTGATCCGACGGTTCCTTGTCCGCGCCGAGGTCGCGCAGATGGGCGCCAGCAACCGCTTTTCAACCGCGCTTCATCTGCTTCAGGCGGCGCGGCGCAGGTAGTGCCTTGGGGCGCGCAGGTCTGATAGCGGCGCGTGCCATCGCATCTCGGCGAAACTCTCCTGCGAGCAGCTGGCACGGATGCGCCTTCTGCCCGAGATCAGGCGCGATTCCACAACCGTCTGAGCGAACGGTCACCGATCCAACCGGTGTTTGACGTCAAGAACCTAAAGAGTCGCGTGAGATACGCTGCGGGGCCTGCGCAACCCGTCACGGATCGGGTCACGGTTTGACGATAAAATCTTGCATCATCACCAGAGACACGGCACAGGCAACGCAGCCCGGCAGACGGGAACATTGGTCATCGCGAAAACGCGCCGCCGGATCGCCGCATTTCGTCGGCTGATCTCAAGAACCACGTTGGCAAGCGTCTCTTTGAAGCCGCCTTCGCGCCTCACGATAACCGCCATGCATTGCAGGGCTTTTCATCGCAGCGACTTCGGCGTATGCGCCAGACTTGGCGGATGACCCGCCCAGAAAGCACAGAATGACAAATATCACCACGATCTCGACCACCGACGCCCTTGCGGGTTTTTGCGATCAGGCCCGCAATCAGGCTTACATGACGGTGGACACGGAATTCCTGCGGGAGCGGACCTATTATTCCAAGCTCTGCCTGATCCAATTGGCGCTGCCGCCCGCCTCGGATGCGGGCGCTAAGGATGGCCCGGCGGTTCTGGTTGACCCGCTGGCCCCCGGCATCTCGCTTGCGCCGCTATACGAGATTTTTGCCGATCAGAATGTCGTCAAGGTGTTCCATGCCGCGCGACAGGACCTTGAAATTTTCTTCCACGACGCAGGATTTTTCCCGCAACCGCTTTTTGACACGCAGGTGGCGGCGATGGTCTGCGGTTTTGGCGAACAGGTCGGCTATGAGACCCTGGTGCGCAAAATCGCCCGCGCCAATCTGGATAAATCCTCACGCTTCACCGACTGGTCGCAGCGTCCCCTGTCGCAGGCGCAGCGTGAATATGCGCTTGCCGATGTGACCCATTTGCGCGCGATATACGAATTTCTGGCCGCGCAGATCGAAAAGACCGGGCGCGGCGCCTGGGTCGATGAGGAAATCGCAGTTCTGACCGACCCCGAAACCTATATCACCCGCCCCGATGAGGCATGGCAGCGCGTGCGGACCCGGTCCGGCTCGCCGCGGTTTCTGGCGATTGTGCGCGAACTGGCCCGCTTTCGCGAAAACTATGCGCAAAGCCGCAATATTCCGCGTTCTCGCGTGTTCAAGGACGACGCTTTGATTGAGCTTGCATCGACCAAACCCGGCAGCGAGGCCGAACTGGGGCGCTCGCGCCTGTTGCTGCGCGAGGGCCGCAAGCCCGAGATTGCGGCGGGGATTCTGGCGGCGGTGAAGGCCGGGCTTGAGCATCCCGACCCGCCCCGCGTCCCCAAAGAGGTGCCGGGCCAGCCGGGCAACGCGGCGCTGTCGGATCTGTTGCGGGTTTTGCTGAAAGCCAAGGCGGATGCGGCGGGGGTGGCGCCCAAGCTGATTGCGAGCAGCGCCGAACTGGATGCGATTGCGACCGGCGCGCGCGATGTCCCCTCGCTTGCGGGCTGGCGCGCGGACGTTTTCGGCAAGGATGCGCTGCGGCTGGCCGAGGGCAAGATTGCGCTTTCTGCAGTGGGTGGCGCGGTGCGGATCGTCGAGACCGGCTGAGGCGCCGGATCGGCTTGTCGGTCTGTTCCTTGGACCAGATCGGCGCGGTTTCATCGATGCGGGCGGTGATTCGGGCTGGCGCAGATCGTCGGTTATGCGCCGACGGCCTTCGGGTTGGTGGTCGAGATGCGTCGGCGCGCAAGACAGACTGCCACCGCATGAGTTCAAGCTGGCAGGCGCATGCGCTCTTCATTCAAGCAAATGTCGCGAGCGAGGCGAAGCGTAATTGCGCGCACATCGCGCTGGGCGTGGTGGTCTTGGCCGATAGTCACGACCCGGCCGGCAGGTCAACAGCTCGGGCGGGGTTGTTAGGATCGTCTGGCAAAACCGCGTGATCCGACGCGGGGCGCGCAGGCGCGCAGAATCTCAAAGCGGGGCAACCACCAGAACACGGGCTCGGGATCATCGCATCCGCTGCGAGGCGGAGGCGGGAAAATCGGCAAAGCCGTAACAAAAACCCAGATCGCGCCTGCCGTTTACCAGCGCAACAGAACGCTGCCCCAGCTCAGCCCGCCGCCGATCGCTTCGGTCAGGATCAGGTCGCCCTCCCGGAACCGGCCCTCGCGGTCGGCGACCGACAGCGCCAGCGGGATGGAGGCGGCGGAGGTGTTGCCGTGATCGGCGACGGTCAGCACGACCCGCTCCATCGGAAGGCCCATCTTTTGCGCGGTCGAGGTGATGATGCGGGCATTGGCCTGATGGGGCACCAGCCAGTCGATATCGCCCGCTTCAAGCCCCGCCTTTTCCAACGTAGCCCGGGCGGTTTTCGCAAGTTTTTCAACAGCATGGCGGAAAACCAGATTGCCCTGCATCCGCAGGCTCCCGGCGGTTCCGGTCGATGAGACGCCGCCATCGACGTAAAGCAGCTCACGGAAATTGCCGTCGCTGTTGAGGTCCGAGGCCAGAATGCCGCGGTCAGCCGAATGGCCCTCACCCTTTGCGGCCTCAAGCACGACCGCGCCCGCGCCGTCCCCGAACAGAACGCAGGTGCTGCGGTCGCTCCAGTCCATGATGCGCGAAAAGGTCTCCGCGCCGATCACCAGCACACGCTGCGCCTGACCCGACCGGATCAGCGCATCGGCATTGGCCAGTGCGAACACGAAACCCGCGCACACCGCCTGCACATCGAAGGCAAAGCCGCGCGCCATGCCCAGCCGGGCCTGCACCATGGTTGCGACCGCCGGGAAGGTCAGGTCGGGGGTCGAGGTGGCCAGAACAATCGCGTCGATATCATCGGCGCCAAGCCCGGCATTCTCAAGCGCGGCGCGCGCGGCATGAAGGCCCAGATCCGAGGTCATCTCACCCTCGGCGGCGAAATGGCGCCGCTCGATCCCGGTGCGTTCACGGATCCAGGCGTCGCTTGTCTCAAGCCGTTCCTCGAACCAGCTATTCTCAACCACCCGTTCGGGCAGGTAATGGCCGGTTGCGCGGATCACTGAACGAATCATGCCGCACCTTCTTCGGCAGAGGGGGCATCGCTCGGCATTTCAGGCGTGCCTGCCGCAGCCAGCCGCGCCGCCAGACGCTCGTGAAAGCCCGAACGCGCCAGCTCAAAGGCCAGCTTGATCGCGGCTGAGACGCCGGTCTCATCCGCCGAGCCGTGGGATTTGACCACCGTGCCGTTCAGGCCCAAAAACACGCCGCCATTCACCCGGCGCGGGTCGATCCGCTTTTGCAGACGCCGCAATGAGGTCATCGCCAGCAGCGCGGCGAATTTTGACATGATCGAGTTGTTGAACGCCTCACGCAGGAAATCCGCGACCAGTTTCGCGGTGCCCTCGCCGGTTTTCAGCGCGATATTGCCGGTGAATCCGTCGGTCACGATCACATCGGCGCGCTTTGACGGAAGGTCGCTGCCCTCAACGAAACCGACAAAATCATATTTGCCGCGATCCTGACCATCGGTGATCAGCTCATGGGCCAGCTTGAGCTCGGCCCGGCCCTTATGTTCCTCAGTCCCGACATTCAGCAGGCCGACGCGCGGACGCTCCAGCCCCAGACCGTTGCGGGCATAGGCCGCGCCCATCATCGCATATTGCAGAAGATCGGGCGCATCGGCGCGGATATCGGCGCCGACATCCAGCATGACGTTGAAGCCCTGAGGATTGCGCGAGGGCCACAGGCAGGCGATGGCCGGACGGTTCACGCCGGGCAGCTTGCGCAGCCGGATCATCGACAAAGCCATCAGCGCGCCGGTATTGCCGCAAGACACGGCGACGGTCGCCTCACCCGCGCGCACCGATTCGACGGCAGACCACATCGAGGTGCCCTGCGCGTTGCGGATCACCTGGCTGGGCTTGTCATGCATGGTCACGACCGCATCGGCGTGACGGATCACGCAGCGTTCGGCCAGACCGCGCCTTTTGGCGATCAGCCGGGTCAGCTCAGCCTCAGGGCCGTGGACGATAAACCGGATCTGGGGGTTCTTCTCGGCGCTGCGGGCAATGCCCGCCACCACGGCGGCGGGGCCGTGGTCGCCGCCCATCGCGTCAACCGAAATGACCACATCCGCAGCGGGTGCCGCTGCGGGGATCTGATTCTGTTCCGCTTGACCGGACATGACCTGCGCCGCCGACCCGATCAGGCCGCGTCGTCGTCCAGGTCGATCTCATTCGCCTTGGCCACGACCTCACGGTCGGCATAATGGCCGCAGGACGGGCAGACGTGATGCGGGCGCTTGAGTTCGCCGCAATTGGTGCATTCGTTCGGGTTTCCCGCAACCAGAGCATCATGTGCGCGGCGCATGTTGCGCTTGGAACGGGTCACGCGATTCTGAGGGACAGCCATGTCACAACCTCGGATTGGATGGGCCGCAAAGGGCTGCGGCCAGTGTCATAAAAAAGTCAGAGCCGCGCAGATAAGCCACAAATGCACCATGCGCAAGTCAAATCGCACATGATGGGCCAATTCGCGCGGACCCTGTTCGTCCGGGCAAACATAACGGTTTTTGGCGCGCCTTCAAGGGCGGCTCAGGCCCGATCGAGGTTCACGGCGATGAGCCCGGCCACCTCGGCGGGATGGGTGATCGGCGCCATATGACCCGCGCCGGGGATGGTGGCGCGGGCCACATCCATCAGCCTGCTGGCCAGAGCGGCGTGAATGTCGTGGATCGGGGCTGCGGTGTCCGCACCGGCAATCAGCATGACCGGGGCGTCGATGCCCTCTAGCCCGCCCGCGCGCAAAATCCGGGCCGAATCGTCATAAAGCGCCGCTTTGGTCGCGGGCAAAAGCTGCGCCTGCGCGGCCAGCCGTTCCGCGCCAAGCCCCGAGGCGCGCGATTGCGGCAGATCGGGCGACCAGACCTTGCGGAACGCCTCGGCGGCGGCGGGCCAGTCGCCCGCCTCAAGGAGCGGCGCGGTCTGGGCGAAGGCGGGGTCGGCGCTTTCACCGCCAGCGGCGGCGAACAGCACCGGCTCGATCAATGTGAGCGAGCGGATCGCATGGGGCGCGCCCACCGCGATGCGCAGCGCAATGGTCGCGCCAAGGCTGTGGCCGATCAGATCGACCGGGCGGGTGATCAGCGGCGCGACAAGCCGGGTGGCATGGCTGTGATAATCAAACCCGCTGGCCTCATCCCACGGCGCGCTGCGCCCGTGGCCCGGCAGATCCGGCGCGGTGAGGCTCACGCGCCCATCCAGATGACGCGCCACCAACCCCCATGTGCTGGCCGAGCCCATCAGGCAATGAAGCGCAATCGCAGGCCGGTCCGGGTCGCCCTCAAACACCCGCAGCGCAAGCGACGAGCCCTGCTGACCCATACTCAAAGCGCCGCCAGATGTTCGTCCAGAAAGGCCAGCCGGTCCTGACCCCAGAACCGTTGGCCGGTCTCTTGCACGATATAGAAGGGCGCGCCGAACACGCCCGCCATGACCGCATCTTCCAGATTGCGGCCATATTGTTCGGCGCCGGTGAACAGCCCCTTGTCGGCAATCCCCGGATCAAAGCCCGCCGCCCCCAGAATGTCACGGATCACCGCATCATCGGCAATGTCGCGATCATCGGCCCAGACCGCGCGCAGGAAGGCATGGACCAGCCCGCCGACATTGCCACCGCCCGCTTGTGCGGCGATCACGGCATAAGAGGCGGGCGCGGTGTTGACCGGCCAGAAGGCGGGCCGCAGGTTCAGCCTTGTGTTCAGGCTGGCGGCCCAACGCGCCAGTTCCTGCGAACGGTATTCCATCCGCGCCTCGGTCCGGTTCTCGGGGCGCACCCCGCCGGTGCGGTCAAACAGCTGCATCAGGTCAAGCGGTTTATAGGCAATGGTCGCGCCATGCTTATGGGCGATCTGTTCCAGCCTGCCGCCCGCCAGATAGCACCACGGGCTTGCCAGACCACAATAATAATCAATATGCGCCATGAGCTTGCCCTTTTGCCGATCCGGGTTTGCGGGCAGGCTATCGCGGTGCTAATCGGGACGCAATCGCCCGATTCCCCCACGCCCACGCGCAGGAGCCGAAAATGCCCGCCATGACCGAACCCAAGCTGATTTCCGGCAATGCCAACAAGCCGCTTGCCACCGCCATTGCGCGGCGCATGTCGATGCATCGCGGGATGAATGTCGGTCTGGTCGATGCGCGGGTTGAGCGGTTCAACGATCAGGAGATCTTTGTCGAGATGTTCGAGAACGTCCGCGGCGAGGATATGTATGTCATTCAGCCGACCTCGAACCCGGCCAATGACAACCTGATGGAGCTGTTGATCATCACCGATGCGCTGCGCCGGTCCTCGGCGGCGCGGATCACCGCCGTGATCCCCTATTTCGGCTATGCCCGGCAGGACCGCCGCGCCAAGGCCCGCACGCCGATCTCTGCGAAACTGGTCGCCAACCTGCTGACCGAGGCGGGCGTGGACCGGGTTTTGACCCTTGATCTTCACGCCGCGCAGATTCAGGGCTTTTTCGACATTCCGGTGGACAACCTTTATGCCGCGCCGGTCTTTGCGCTTGATATCAAGCATAATTTCAAGGGCCGGATGGACAATCTGATGGTGGTCTCGCCCGATGTGGGCGGCGTGGCCCGCGCCCGTGAAATTGCGCAGCGGATCAATGTGCCGATGGCGATTGTGGACAAACGCCGCGAAAAGGCCGGTGAGATTGCCGAAATGACCGTGATCGGCGACGTCTCGGGCAAGACCTGCATTATCGTCGATGACATCTGCGACACGGCGGGCACCCTGTGCAAAGCCGCGCAATTGCTGGTCGATCACGGCGCGACCGAGGTTCACGCCTATATCAGCCACGGCGTGCTGTCCGGCCCCGCGGTCGAGAGGATCACCAAATCGGTGATGAAATCGCTTGTGATCACCGATTCGATCCATCAGCCAGACACGGTGCGCGAGGCGGCCAATATCCGCATCGTGCCAACCGCGCCCATGTTCGCGCAGGCGATCATCAATATCTGGAACGGCACCTCGGTCAGTTCGCTGTTTGAGCTTGATACGCTTGGGCCGATCTATGAGGGGCTTTATTCCGGCGAATAGGCGACGGAAGGGGCGGCAGGATTTTCGCGGCATGGTTTGACAAATGCTGTTCCGAAGCCTGCCCGCATCTGCTAGGCTTGCGCTATCGCCCCGCTTTGGTGGGCTGCTTTGACGAGGGATGAGATGAAATTCGGATTGCAGACCTTGCCGCGGCGCGTGATGCCCGCATTCGCGCTGACTTTGGCCCCGATCCTTGCCCTTGGGTTTGGCGCGGCACCTGCGCAGGCGCAAAGCGACGGCTGCCTTGACTGGCAGGCCGAGCCCTACAACGTGCTGCGCTACAGCTCGGAAGATCTGTGGACCGAACGCCTGGTCGAGTTCATGGCCGGCGGCTCGCAAGATGTGATGAATTGCGAGGATCTCTATGCCTCGGGCTATTATTCCAGCCGCCCCGATTTCGCGTTCTATTATGACGCTGAGGACCGGGGCCGGATGGTGCGCATCAAGGTGACCTCGGATTGCGACACCACGCTTGTGGTGAATGACGCGGCGGGTCGCTGGCATTACAATGACGATGATGAGGGGCTGAACCCGGCGCTGCGCTTCGACAATGCGGGGACCGGGCTTTATCACATCTGGATGGGCACTTACGGCGCCCAGATGTGCCCCGCGACGATCAGTTTTGAGACCTTCTGATCGGCGCGAGAAATAATGCAAGGCCGCCTCTTGGGGCGGCCTTTTGCGTTTTAAACCATGCGCCAGCCGGTCACGGTCAGGCTGATGATCAAGACCCCCGCCGCCAGTTCCATCGCCCCCGCCAGACTGCGCAGCAAGGGCGAGGCTGAGATCCCCGCGACCGCCCCCGCCCGGACCGAGGTCGCGGCAAGCGCCACCATTACCGTGAAGGCGGCGGTGCCTGCGCCCATCGCAAAGGCCCCGGCAATGCCCGCGCCGATGATCCCCAATTGCCAGCACAGCACCAACAGCAGGATGGCACCGGAACAGGGCCGGATGGCGACCGACAGGATCAGCGCGGCAATCTCACGCGGGCCAGAGGCGGCTGCGATATCATGCAGACCCGGCGCGTGGCGGTGGCCGCAATCCGCGCAGGCGGTGTCGTGGTGGTCATGCGCGGGTGCAGAGGGCCGCGCCATACGCCACAGCCTGCGCAGGCCCCGCCAGACCAGCCACAACCCGATCAGCCCGATAGCGGCAAGGCTGGCCATGGCCAGTTCCCGATCCGCCATCGCAGTGAGCCGGTCTCGGCTCAGCCCGAACAGCGTGATCCCGCCGAGGGTCAGCAGAACCGCCGTCACCGCCTGCCCAAGCGAGGCCGCCGCCGAGATCCCCGCCAGCCGCGCCGCGCTGATCTGCCGCGCAAAGCCGTAGGCGCCGACAATGAACTTGCCATGGCCCGGCCCGACCGCATGGACAAAGCCGTAGGCCAGACACATGCCCAGAAACCCCGCCCAGGCCAAGCGCTCTCCCGCCATGATCGCGCGCACACCACCGGCCAGGGCGTTCTGGAACTCGCGCTGCCGCAACGCGGCCCAACGCGCGATATCGTTCTCATAAACAATGGCCATAGCGCAGAGGATCAGCGCGGCCAGCCCGCCCGCGATGATCACTCCGCGCTGCATGTGATCACAAATCTGTCGGCAAAGACGATGCCGACATCCTCCATCTCCATCACGCCCAAAGCGTCGCCGTCCCGGTCGATCTGCGACAGCGCATCAAGCAGCGCCGCCTCATCCTCAACCGGCATTTGCGCGCCCGCGGCATCCGGTGCCTCTCGGGTCACTTCACACAGCGCGCTGCCCTGAATCGTGGCATTTTCGGGCGTATCGTAGGCCACGAAATATTCGGGATCATAGACCCGCACGGTCACCGGGCTGTCCGGCGTAATCTCAAGCGGCTGGGCAAGCGGGCGGCTATGGGCGGTGATGATGCGGCCTTCCGCATAGCGCGGCGGATAATGTCGCACCGGACCAAGCGCCACACCTTCCGCGCCCTGCATCACACTCAGATCACCCGGAAACCCCTCATCCCAGGCCACGTCCTTGCCCGCGAAACCGGCCAGCCTTTCGGGATCAGGCGCGCCGGTCCGGTCCGGGTCCAGCCCGTGTTCGGCAATCATCGACAGCGAATAGAACTCATCATAGGCCCATTCGACCTTGATTGCCGACAACCGCCCGCCCGCGTCAAAGACCATGACAAGCGAGGCGTCGATAAAGATATGCGGATGGGCAATGGCCTGCGCAGGCGCAAGCGCGGCCAATGCACCCGCGAGGGCAAGGGAAAAGCGCGTTTTCATCCCGCAGGGCTAGGACAGGGCGCGCGGATTGTCCACTCGGCGTCCGGCTCCATCGGCAGGCTCATGCCGGTTTCAGGCGGGATTCGGCTTGGCCCGCCTCATCATCGAGCTCCTTGCTGCCATCGTCACGCTCGATCAGGGGCGGGCATCGTCACCGGGCAAGGTGGCTGCCCCGCAATCCGCAGTCCCCTGCCGCTTTCACACGGTATTCGGCTTGTCGGGCTTGCCCACCTCATCATCAAGCGCCTTGGCCTTTTCCTTGCTGCCATCGTCGCGCTCGATCAGGGGCAGGCGGGCGTCGTCGCCCAGCAGGGTGGGGTCCTTGGCGCGGTCTCGGCGCAGCGCGGCGCGGCCCAGCATCAGCAGCGTGATCGGCGTTGTGATCATCACGAAAATACCGATCACCAGTTCATGCACCACGGGGCTGCCTTGCAGCACCGTGAACATGATCATCGAGGCCAGAATCGTGGCCGCCGTCCCCCAGCTTGTCGCAAGGGTGGGGGCGTGCAGGCGCTCATAAAAGTTGCGCATCCGCACCAGACCCACGGCCCCGATCAGCGTCAGGGTTGAGCCGATCACCAACAGGACCGAGACGATCAGCACGGCCCAAAGCGGAAGCTGGTCCAGCGTGTTCATTCGATCACCTCGCCGCGCATGAGGAACTTGGCCAGCGCCACCGTGGCCACAAAGCCCAGAACCGCGATGACCAGGGCGGCCTCAAAGAAGAACATGCTGCCAACCCGCATGCCCAGAACAAGAATCAGCAGCATGGCGCAGAAATACATCATGTCCATGGCCAGAACCCGGTCCTGTGCGCGCGGCCCGATCATCATGCGGTAGCATGCCAGAACAAAGGAAATGCCAAGGGCGGACAGCGCATAGATGAACACCCAGTTGAGGATCACGACAGTCATTCGAAAATCTCCATCAGCATGGCCTCATAGCGGTTCTTGATCAGCTCTTGCCACTCTTCGGGATCGACCAGATCCAGAACATGCAGCATCAGCCGCCCGCTATTGGGGTCGAACTCAACCCATGCGGTGCCGGGCGTGGCGGTCAGGATGATCGCCAGCAGGGCGATGGCGTGGCGGTCGCGGATGCGCAGCTGCACCTCCATGAACCCGGCTTTGGTATCGGGTGAGTTCGGGCCGGCCAGAATGACTTTCGCCACCGCGATGTTTGAGCGGATGATGTCCACCCCCACGATCAGCGCCAGCCGGATGATCTTGCCCCAGTTGCGCAGCCGCACGGTCGGCATCTGAAGATGCGACATCAGGTAAGAGGCGACGACCGCGATGCCGGTGCCAAGGATCAGGTTGCCCAGCGAAAACCGCGTCAGCAACAGCCACATCAGCACCAGACAGGCGGCAAGGACGGGGTGGGGAAAGGCGGATCTCATCGCTGCACCTCACGCTCGGGTTGGCTGGGATCATCGGCGGGCATCGCCGCCAGCTCGGCCGGATCGGGGGCGGTCGCGGTGGCCTGCGGGTCAAGGATGATCTGGCGCGTGGGGGGCGGCGATGAGGTGCCAAGCTCATCCCGGCCGCCCGCATTATAGGGCTCCGCCGTCGCGGGCTCAGACGCGGCGGCGGGCGGTTCGGTCTGGATCGGCGCGGGCTCGGCGCGCAGCACCGATTGCGCATAGGCTGCCGGGTCCAGCAGTTCCGCCGCCGCCGATTGCGCGTAACGCATCACCGGCTGGGCCTGAATGGCCAGCAGCGCAAGGAACCCGATCAGCAGCGCGACCGGCGCGATTTCCAGCGCCAGCATCCGCATCCCGTCCCCCTGCGAGGTCCAGAACCGCGCAATGCCAAAGCGCAGCAGCGACATCAGGATCGAAAAGCCCGACACGAACAGCATGATGATAAAGGCCCAGACCAGCCAGGAATAGCCGCCGCCCGGGATTTGCAGCTCGGAGAGCATCCCCGACACCATGGCGAATTTGCCGATAAAGCCCGAAAAGGGCGGCAGACCGGCCAAAGCCGCGACCAGCACCATAAAACTGGCCCCCATCGCCACGACCGAGGCGCGCAAAGTCACCGCCGGTTCGTCATCGTCATCGACCGCGCCAAGCCCCATCGGCCCCCAGTAAAGCGACAGGGGATCGGCGATTTCGCCCTCGTCATCGCCCTGATCTTCGGGCTCGGGCTCACGCTCCAACGCCTCGGCCAGCAGGAACAGCGCCGAGACGGCGGCGGTCGAGCCGACCATGTAATAAAGCGCGCCTGCAAGCATCCGCTCACCGCCGC
>JAUNTZ010000055.1 GCA_030538425.1 Paracoccus sp. (in: a-proteobacteria)
GGAAGGCGGAAGGCGGAAGGCGTTCATTCTTCCCAGATGCGCTCTCAATCGCCCCAGAGCAGATATTGAGGCTGGGCGCGGGTGCCGCGCTGCGGCATACGGGAACGCGCGGGCGAGCGGTGCGATGGCTTTGCCGCCATCAAGCGGACAGTTCTAGGCACGTTCACTCCGTTTAGCGCAGATACTGCATTCCGGCCAGCCGCGCCGGGCGGACAAAGGGCCTTTGCCGCCATCATGCGCTCCGTTCTAGGCACGGTCACTTCTTTCAGCACATATGCTGCTGCTTTCCGGCCCGCCATACCGGGCGGGCAAGCAGATCAAGGGCTTTGTGCCATCAAGCGCCCCCTCGATCACTCCACCGGGCGCAGGTGCCGCGCGGCGGCTTGCCGGACGGCGCGGGCAAGCGGGGCCAGAGCCTGCGCCATCACGCGCGGGCTTTGCCAGTAAAGCGCCACGTCCAGCGGCAGATCGGCGCGCAGCGGGACCAGGGCGCCGGTTTGCAGCGCCCTAGGCACCATCGCTTCGGGGATCATGCCCCAGCCCAGACCCGCCTCGACCGCCCGCGCGAAGGCCTCGGCCGAGGGGATGAAATGCCCCGTCGGCGCGACCCGCGTTCCGGTCGCGGCCCGCGCCCATCGCGCTTGCAGCCGGTCCTTGAGGTTGAACACCACCGCAGGCGCGCGCAACAGCGCGGCGGCGCTGACGCCCGCGCCGAAATGGCGGGCGACAAAGCCCGGCGTGGCCAGCGCGTGATAGCGCATCACCCCCAAAGCCACGCTGTCGCAGCCCGCGACTGGCTGGGGATCGGCGCTGATCGCCGCGCTCACCCGGCCTTGCCGCAGCCATTCGCCCGCATGGTCCTGATCGTCGAGGACCAGATCGAAGAGCAGGCCGTCCGGCGCCATCGCTTCGGGGAACCATGTCGCAAGGCTGTCGGCATTGACCGCGATGCGCAGATGGGCGGGCGCGGTGTCGCGCCCCATCTCGGCGGCAAGCCCCTGTTCCAAAAGGCGCACCTGATCGGCATGGCGCATCAGCCGCAGCCCGGCCTCGGTGCCGGTCGCGGGCGGGCCGCGATGGATCAGCACCGCGCCCATCCGGTCTTCCAGCGCGCGGATGCGCTGCGAGACCGCCGAGGGCGTGACATTCAGCGCGGCGGCTGCGGCCTCGAATGAGCCACGCCGGATGATCTCGGTCAGGGCCGCAAGGGCGGGATAGTCCATCATAAGCAAAACTTAATCTGATGCAGTTATCTTTGTTTGATTTAACCCGAGCGCTGCGGCACATCCAGCCCAAAGAAAGGGGCCATGATGCACGCCTATCTGACCGGATTATTCACCATGCTGCCGCTGATCGTCGCGATTGGCGCGCAGAACGCCTTTATTCTGCGGCAGGGCCTGCTGCGCCAGCATGTCCTGCCGGTGGTGCTGTTTTGCGCCATCTCGGACGCGGTGCTGATCGCGGTGGGCGTGTTCGCGGCGGGACGGCTCAGCACCTTGGCGCCGTGGTTTGCCACCGCAATGACATGGGGCGGCGCGGCCTTTCTCTTCGCTTACGGGCTGCGCAGCTTCCGCTCGGCATGGGTGGGCGGCGCGGCGCTGCGGGCGGGGCAGGGGGCGGGCAGCCTTGGCGCGGCGCTGGCGACGGTGGCGGCGCTGACATGGCTCAATCCGCATGTCTATCTGGACACGGTGGTGCTGGTCGGCTCGATCTCGGCGCAGGTGGCCGACAAGACGGGGTTTGCGCTGGGGGCGATGTCGGCCTCGTTCCTGTTCTTCTTCTCATTGGGCTATGGCGCGCGGTTGCTGGCCCCGGTCTTTGCGCGGCCCCGCGCGTGGCAGGTGCTGGACGTGCTGATCGGGCTGGTGATGTGGTCCATCGCCTTCGGGCTGATCCTTGGGGCGGGGATTGCCTCGGGCGCGTGAATGGGCCACACCGCCCCGATGGAGCCCGCGCGCAGCACAAGACAGGACATGATCGGCATTCTGTGGATGCTGGCGACGGGGCTGTGCTTTGTTGCGGTCAACGGGATCGTGCGATGGCTGGGGGATGAGCTGCCGCCCGCGCAATCGGCCTTTATCCGCTTTGTCTTCGGGCTGGTTTTTCTGGCGCCGGTGCTGGCGCGTGTGAGCCGCGACAGCGTGCCGGTGGCGTTATGGCCGCGCATCGGGCTGCGCGGGGCGCTGCATGTCTGCGCGGTGCTGTGCTGGTTCTATGCGATGACCCGCATCCCGATTGCCGAAGTCACCGCCATCGGCTTTCTCAACCCCATCGTGGTGACCATCGGCGCGGCGCTTTTGCTGGGCGAGAGGGTCTCACTCGCGCGAGGGGCAGCGATTGCGGTGGCGCTGATCGGTGCGCTGATCGTGCTGCGTCCGGGGATGCGGGCGATTGATCCGGGCCATCTGGCGCAGATCGCGGCGGCGCTGTTCTTTGGCAGTTCCTACCTTGTCGCCAAACCTCTGGCCGAGCGGCTGCCCGCGACGCTTGTCGTCGCACTTCTGGGGCTGGTGGTGACGGTCGGGCTGGCGCCGCTTGCGCTTTGGGTCTGGGTGCCGCCCACGCTGGCGCAAATCGCGGCGCTTGGGCTTGTCGCGATTTTCGCCACGGCGGCGCATTACACGATGACCCGCGCCTTTGCCGCCGCTCCGCTTAGCGTGACGCAGCCGGTCACCTTTCTGCAACTGATCTGGGCGAGCCTCTTGGGCGCGGCGGTCTTTGCCGAGCCGGTCGATGCCTATGTCCTGCTGGGCGGCGCGCTGATGATCGGCGCGATCAGCGCGATCACGCTGCGCGAGGCGCGCAAACGCCGCCGCCAGATCACGCCCCCGCCCGCCGCCACCAAGGGTTAACGCCCCTGCGCCAGACGCGCCATGACCGCGCGCCGGGTGATCCGCCCGCCCCCTTCCAGCGGCAGCGCCGTGGCATCGGCCAGACGGCGCATCGCCGCGCGCAATGCAGGTCGCGGGGCAAGAGCGTGCCCCGCGCCACCAAGGGCTGAGGCCGCTCAGCGCCCCTGCGCCAGCCGCGCCATGACCGCGCGCCGCGTGATCTGCCCGCCGCCCTCCAGCGGCAGCGCCGGGGCATCGGCCAGACGGCGCATCGCCTCGCGCAGGGGCAGGTCGGGCGGCAGGGGGGTGCCGGGGGCCGCGCCCGGTTCGGCCAGATCGGCGGCGCGCAGCACCGCCAAGGGGTTCATATGGGCCACGAATTGCGCGACGTAATCGGTGGCGGGCCGGGCGATGATCTCGCGCGCGGTGCCGCATTGGACGATGCGCCCGCCCTCCATCAAGGCGATGCGGTTGCCGATGCGGAAAGCCTCGTCCAGATCGTGGCTGACGAACAGGATGCTGCGCCGGGTCTCGCGCTGAAGCAGCAACAGCTCATCCTGAAGCCGCGCGCGGATCAGCGGGTCGAGGGCCGAGAACGGCTCATCCATCAGCAGGATCGGGGCTTCGGTCGCGAATGCGCGGGCTAGGCCCACGCGCTGTTGCATGCCCCCCGACAGGTCGCTGACAGGGCGGTCGGCCCAACCGCTCAGCCCGACCAGTTCAAGCTGCGCATCGGCGCGGGCGCCGCGCTCGGCTGCGGGCATCCCGGCCATCTCAAGGCCCAGAGCCACATTGTCGCGCAGGTTACGCCATGGCAGCAGGGCGAATTGCTGAAACACCATCGAGACATGACGCAGCCGCAGATCGCGCAGCGCCGCCTTGCGGGCGCGGGTGATGTCCACGTGAGCCTCGCCCGCGCGCACCAGAACGCGGCCCCGCGCAATCGGGTTCAGCCCGTTCACCGCCCGCAAAAGCGTCGATTTCCCCGAACCCGACAGGCCCATCAGCACGACGATTTCACCGGGGCCCACCTCAAGCGAGCAGTCATGCACACCCAGAACCTGCCCGGTCTCCTCGCGGATTTCATCGCGGTCGCAGCCCTGATCGGCCAGCGCAAGCGCGGCCTCAGGCCGGTTTCCAAAGATCACCGAGACATTCTCAAACCGGATCGCGGGGCTCATCTGCGGCCCTCATCACGGCGCAGCATCCGGTCCAGCATGACCGCCAGAACCACGATAATCACCCCCGATTCAAAGCCAAGCGCGGCATTCACGCTGTTGAGCGCGCGCACCACCGGCACGCCAAGCCCCGCCGCGCCGACCAGACCCGCGATGACCACCATCGACAGCGAGAGCATGATCGTCTGGTTCAGCCCGGCCATGATCTGCGGCCATGCCGAGGGCAGTTCGACCTTCCACAGCAATTGCCGCCGCGTCGCGCCAAAGGCGGTTGCCGCCTCGATCAGCGCGGGCGGCGTGCGCGAGATGCCAAGATGGGTCAGCCGGATCGGTGCGGGCAGCACGAAGATCACCGTCGCGAACAGTCCCGTGACCGTGCCGACGCCGAAAAAGATGATCGCCGGGATCAGATAGACATAGGCGGGCAGGGTCTGCATCAGGTCCAGCACCGGGCGCAGCCATGCGTAAAGGCGCGGGCGGTGGGCGGCGGCGATGCCGATCGGCACGCCGATCCCCATGCAGAACAGGCAGGACGCCAGAACAAGGGTCAGGGTCTGCATCGTCTCGACCCAGTAGCCCTGATTGAGGATGAACAAAAAACCCGCCGCGACGATCAGCACCGGCCCGATCCGGCGCTGCAAAACCCATGCAAGCGCCATGAAACCCGCCGTCAGCACGAAAGGATGCGGCGCGGTCAGCGCCCAGAGGATCGCGCCGGTCAGCCCCTCGACCGCGCTTGCGACGGCGTCGAACGCGCCCTGTGCATTGTCGATCAGCCAGTCCACGCCGGACCGGACGCTGCGCCCGACCGGGATTTTCGTCCCGGTCACAGCCTGTTCGATGCGGGACAACAAGCGCCGCTCAGCCGTCCAGGGCGGCGCTCAGCGCGGCAAGCGCATTGCCGCCGTCGCGCGTGGTTACGCCGTCGAGCCAGTGATCCGCCGCACCGGGATTGGCCGCCAGCCAGTCGCGCGCCGCGTCAGCAGGCATCGCGCCATCGTCAAGGATCGCGGCCATGACCTCATTTTCCATCTCAAGCGTGAATTCAAGATTGTTCAGGAACTGCCCGACATTCGCGCATTCGGTGGCGTAATCGGGGCGGGTCACGGTCTGGACCTCGGCACCGCCCAGATCGGGGCCGAAAATATCGTCGCCGCCGGTCAGATAGGTCAGCCGATAGGCCGAGTTCATCGGATGCGGCTCCCAGCCCAGAAACACGACCGGCTCACCGCGCCGCTCGGCCCGCCCGACCTGCGCCAGCATGCCCTGTTCCGAGGATTCCACCACCTCGAAGGTGCCAAGCCCGAACTGGTCCTTGGCGACCATCTCCAGCAGCAGGCGGTTGCCGTCATTGCCCGGCTCGATCCCGTAGATGCGGCCCGACAGCGCGTCGCGATGGGCGGCAATCGCGGCAAAATCGGTGATGCCCAGATCGGCGCCCGCCTGATTGGTCGCCAGCGTGTATTTCGCGCCGGTCAGGTTGCTGCGCAGGATCTCGACCGTGGCCGATTCGCGATAGGGGGCGATATCGGCCTCCATCGAGGGCATCCACAGGCCCAGAAACACGTCCACATCGGCGCTTGCCAGTGCCGCAAAGGTCACCGGCAGGGCCAGAACCTTGATCTCGGTCTCATAGCCAAGCGCCTCAAGAACCGTGGTGGTCAGCGCGGTGGTGGCGGTGATATCGGTCCAGCCTACATCGGAAAACACAACCTTTCCGCAGGCTTGCGGCTCATCCGCGGCAAAAGCGGGCAGGGTGGCGGCAAGCGTCAGGCCAAGGGCTGCGGCAAAGGTCGTCTTCATCAGGGCGGTTCCTTTCGGTTTTTGATTGACGGATCAATCAACGCGGGTTAGAGATGGCAAAACCGACCGCGAGGTGCGCGGTTGTTCTGTTGTGTCGCGAACACTAGCCCCATGTCCAAGCCAAGTCGAGAGGCGGGCCGCAAGGCCGACCTGATAAACGCCGCCATCCGGCGCGTGGCGCAGGCGGGCAGCCATGATGTGACCGTGGCCGAAATCGCCCGTGAGGCCGGGATGTCGCCGGCTCTGGCGCATCACTATTTTGGCTCCAAGGAACAGATGCTGCTGATGGCCATGCGCCATATCCTGCGCGAATACGGGGCTGCGGTGCGTGCGGCGCTTGTGGGGGCGGATGGTCCCCATGCGCGGATCGAGGCGATTTTCGCCGTCAGTTTCGGCCCGGTTCATTTCGACCGAGAGGTGATCGCGGCGTGGTTCGGCTTTTACGCGCTTGCCCAGACCAACCCCGACGCGGCGCGTCTGCTGCGCGTCTATCAGCGCCGCTTGCGGGCGAATCTGGCGGCAGATCTGCGCAAGCTGACCGATGATGCGCCGGTGGTGGCGGATGCTTTGGCCGCGCTGATCGACGGGCTTTATATCCGCGCGGCCTTGGGGGATGCGGCCCCGCAAGGCCAAGCCGCGCAGGCGGTCCTGAGCGAGACCTTGGCCCGCATGATCGCACGGTAACGCGCCCGCCTGCACCGCGCCCGCTTGCGCCGCACCGCTGCGCGCCCTAGCTTGTGCGCATGTCCCAGAACACCCCCCGATTCATCCATCTGCGCACCCATTCCGAACACTCGCTGCTGGAAGGCGCGGTGCCGGTCAAGAAGCTGGTCTCACTGGCCGCCGAGATGGGGATGCCCGCCATCGCGCTGACCGATTCGAACGCGATGTTCGCCGCGCTGGAGTTCAGCCTGAAGGCGCGGGATGCGGGCGTTCAGCCGATCATCGGCTGCCAGATGGTGCTTGATGTCGGTGGCGTGGCCGCGCCCGTGGTGCTTTTGGCGCAGGACCGGGCGGGCTGGCTGAACCTCATGTCGCTTTCGACCTGTCTTTACATGCGTGAGGGCGGCGCGGCCCCTCATATCACGCTGGAAGAGCTTGAGACCCGCGCCGAAGGTCTGATCCTGCTGACCGGCGGCGCGACCGGCCCTCTGGGTCGCCTGTTCATGCGCCGCGATGAGGCAGGCGCGCGGGCTTTGGCGCAGCGGCTGGACGGGATGATGCCGGGCCGCGTCTATGTCGAGATCCAGCGACACAAGGACGAAACCGGCCGTCTGATGGGCGACGAGATCGTGACCGAAGGCCCGATGATCGCGCTGGCTTATGACCTTCGCCTGCCTTTGGTCGCCACGAATGACGTCTATTTCCCGAAACCCGATATGTATGAAGCGCATGACGCGCTGATCTGCATCTCGGAGCGGGCCTATGTCGACCAGTCCCAGCCGCGCCGCCGCCTGACCCCCGATCATTATTTCAAGACGCCCGAGGAAATGGCGGTGCTGTTCGCGGATCTGCCCGAGGCGGTCGAAAACACCGTCGAGATCGCGCGGCGCTGCGCCTTCTCGGTCAGCAAGCACAAGCCGATCCTGCCGCGTTTCGCCGATGATGAGGTGGACGAGCTGCGCCGTCAGGCCCGCGAGGGGCTGGAGGCGCGGCTGGCGGTCATTCCCCATTCCGCCCCGGTCGAGGACTATCACGCCCGCCTTGATTTCGAGCTGAACATCATCGAGCAGATGGGCTTTCCCGGCTATTTCCTGATCGTGGCCGATTTTATCAAATGGGCCAAGGATCACGGGATTCCGGTCGGGCCGGGGCGTGGCTCTGGGGCGGGGTCTCTGGTCGCCTATGCGCTGACCATCACCGATCTTGACCCGCTGCGCTATTCGCTGCTGTTTGAACGGTTCCTGAACCCCGAACGGGTCTCCATGCCGGATTTCGACATCGACTTCTGCATGGACCGGCGCGGCGAGGTGATCCGCTATGTGCAGGACAAATACGGTGCCGAAAAGGTCGGCCAGATCATCACTTTCGGCGCGCTTTTGTCCAAGGCCGCCGTGCGCGATGTGGGCCGGGTGCTGCAACTGCCATTCGGTCAGGTTGACCGGCTCTCAAAGATGATCCCGGTTGAGGGGGTGAAGCCGGTCAGCGTCCGCAAGGCTCTGGCCGATGAACCCCGCCTGCGCGAAGCCTCTGAGGCAGAAGAGGTCGTCAAGCGCCTGCTGGATTACGCCGCACAGGTCGAGGGGCTGCTGCGCAATGCCTCGACCCATGCGGCGGGGGTGGTGATTGGCGACCGCCCGCTGGATCAGCTTGTGCCGCTCTATCGCGACCCCGGCTCGGACATGCCAGCCACCCAGTTCAATATGAAATGGGTGGAACAGGCGGGTCTGGTCAAGTTCGACTTTTTGGGCCTGAAAACGCTGACCGTGATCCAGAACGCGGTCGATCTGATCCGCACGGCCGGGCGGCATCTGCATATCGGGCCGGATGGCGCGACCCTCTACACGCCGCCCGAGACCGCCATCGACGATATCGGCGCGATCCCGCTGGACGACAAAGCCAGTTACGATCTCTTCGCGCAGGCCCGCACCGTTGCCGTGTTTCAGGTCGAAAGCGCGGGCATGATGGATGCGCTGCGCCGGATGCGCCCGACCTGTATCGAGGACATCGTGGCGCTTGTCGCTCTGTATCGTCCCGGCCCGATGGAGAATATCCCGACCTATTGCGAGGTGAAGAACGGGCTGCGCGATCTGGAATCCATCCATCCCAGCATCGACCATATCCTTGCCGAAACGCAGGGCATCATCGTCTATCAGGAACAGGTGATGCAGATCGCGCAGGTCATGGCGGGCTATAGCCTTGGCGGCGCCGACCTGCTGCGCCGCGCCATGGGCAAGAAGATCGCCGAGGAAATGGCGAAAGAGCGTCCGAAATTCGTCGATGGCTCGGTCGCTAACGGGGTCGATGCGAAAAAAGCGGGAGAAGTCTTTGACCTGCTGGAGAAATTCGCCAATTACGGCTTCAACAAATCGCATGCGGCGGCCTATGCGGTGGTGTCCTATCAGACCGCATGGCTCAAGGCGAACCACCCGGTTGAGTTCATGGCCGCGGTGATGAACTGCGATATCCACCTCACCGACAAGCTGGCGGTTTACAAACGTGAGGTGGACCGCATGGGGATCGAGGTTGTCGCGCCCTGTGTCAACCGCTCGGGCGCGCAATTCACCACGCAGGGGCCGCGCATCCATTACGCGCTTGGCGCGCTCAAGGGCGTGGGGGTTGAGGCGATGCGGGTGATTGAAGCCGCGCGGGCTGAGACGCCCTTTGCCGATATGCACGACTTTGCGCGGCGCACCGATCTGCGCCGGGTGGGCAAGCGGGCGCTTGAGATGATGGTCCGCGCCGGGGCCTTTGACGCGCTTGAGCCGAACCGCGCCCGCGCCTTCAAGATGCTGGACGGTCTTGTTGCCTGGTCGGGCGCGGTGCAGGATGCCGCCGCCTCCAGCCAGAGCTCGCTCTTCGGCGGGGGTGAGGATCTGCCGCCGCCGCGTGTCGCCCCGGCGACGGCCTGGCTGCCCGGCGAACGGCTGGCGCAGGAGCATCGCGCGGTGGGGTTTTACCTCTCCGGGCATCCTCTGGACGACTACCTGCCCGCTTTGCGGCGCATCAATGTCAGCACCCTGGCCGAGATCGTGGCCGAGGCGCAGGGCGGCCCCCTTGTCACCCATATCGCCGGAACGGTCTCGACCCGGCAGGAAAAGAAATCGGCCAAGGGCAACCGTTTCGCCTTTATCGGTGCCTCGGACCCGACCGGGCTTTATGAGCTGGTGATGTTCTCGGATCTGCTGGAAACCGCGCGCCCCTATCTTGAGCCGGGGGCCAGCGTGGTGATGCAGGTGCAGGTTGAGCCTGCGGGCGATGATGGGGTCAAGCTTCTGGCGCGCAGCTGCGTTCCGCTGGATCAGGCGGTCGCCAATGCCGGGCCCGACCGGCTGGCCGTGCAGATCAGCCCAGAGCTGGAGCTGGGCGAGCTGCAAGAGGTTCTCTCGGATGGTGCGGGGCCGGGCAAGAAAGGCACGCTGCTGCTGCGGTTGCGCGATGATTTGGGACAAGAGGAATACGACATCCAGATCGCCCGCGACATCACGCTGAGCCCCGCGCTGCGCCAGAGGCTGCGGGTGATCCCGGGCGTGCTGGATGTGATCGAGGAATAGGTCGCAGGCCGTTGATTTTTAAAGAAGAATAATGGCGTGTCTGTCATTGCGGAGTGCGGATCTGCGCCCTTCTCTCAGGCCGCCGACCAGATCACGATGCGGCCCGCGCGGAATCGCGGTGTCGTATTGGCGCGTGATCGTTCGGTAGGGCGTAATCGTCTCCTGCCTCGATCAGGACAGATTGGCCCAGTTCCCGGTCCCGCGCAGCATCGGCGGGCGGATGGTTCCACAAGCCGAACAGCTTCAGCGCGTCAGCGGACGTTGCCCGCATGGAGGCCCTGACACAGCGCGCGCCGCCCTCCGCCTCACGGCCAAACCAACACAAACCGCGCCTCAGGTGAAATAATGCGGGTGCAGGCCGCGCAGCTGCGCGCCGATCTGGATGGATTGCGACAGGTGTTTGCCCATCGCGGCGCGGGCGGCGTCGGGGCGCCCCTCGCGGATGGCTGTGGCGATGGCGCTGTGATCCGCGATGATCTCGCGCGCCTTTTGCGGCTGCATCAGATGCAGCGCGCGCAGCCGGTCGATATGGCCCGATTCGCGGCGGATGATGCGGCGGATCTCGGGCAGGGCGGCGGCGCGGAACAGCGCGTCGTGAAAGGCCAGATCCAGCCGCGCGAAACCGTCCATCTGTTGCCGCGCCAGCATCTCGGCGGACAGGACGACGATCTGCCCGATCTCGTCGGCAAGGGCGGGGTTTGGCCGGGCGGCGGCGATGGCGGCGGCCTCTTGCTCAGCCGCGCTGCGCATCAGGTGGATCTGGCGGGCGTGGTCAAGGTCGATCAGGCTGACCATGGTGCCCGATTGCGGCTGCACCACGACCAGCCGGTCTGCCTGCAACTGCATCAGCGCATCGCGGAGCGGGGTCGAGCTGACCCCGTATTCGCGCAGCAATTCGGGCCGGGAGAGCGGCGTGCCGGGCGGCAGTTCCAACGCGCAGATGCGGCGGCGCAGATCGGCCTCCAGCTCACTATGCGGGGCAAGTGACAGCTTCATTCGGCGGCCTCATCTTGCAGATCAAGCTGTTCCAATGTCGCCAATGCGCTGCCGATATGGTGGCGGGCAAGCGCCACGGCGCCGCCCGCATCGCGGTTCTCGATGGCGGCCAGGATCGCCTCATGTTCCGCAATCGGGCGCGAGACGCCGCCGCGAAACAGCCCGCTTTGAAAGCGGATGCGGTCCAGATGCGCCTTTTTGGCGTGGATCACCTCCCAGATTTCGGGCAGTCCGGCGGCATCGAACAGGGCTTGATGAAAGGCATCATCGGCAAGGATAAAGGCGGCGTGGTCGCCCTGCGCCTCGGCCAGCCGCTGTTCAAGGATCGCGGCGCGGGCGGGGCCCAGATCCGCGCTTTCGGTCGCCGCCAGACGCGCGATGACCGGCAGTTCCAGATTCTCGCGCAGGAAATGGCCCAGCCGCACCGCGCGCGGCGAGATGTCGGAGACAAACGTGCCATGCTGCGGCGCGACGGTGACAAGCCCATGTTCGGCCAGCCGCAGAATCGCCTCACGCAGGGGGGTGCGGCTCACGCCGAACTGGTCGCACAGCGCGCGTTCGTTCAGCGCGGTGCCGGGTGGAAGTGCGGCGGTGACGATCATCCGGCGCAGCGCATCATGCAGAACCGCGCTGCGAAGCACCCGCCGTTTCGGTCCTGTTTTCATCACCTTGCCAAGCCTCGCCCTCATTTCGCGACCCCGTAGCCCGTCATGCGTCATTCCGGGCATCGCGACAATCACGATAATCAACTTGATTATGATGCACAAATATATTAGCGCAAGAGAAGGAGGAAGGGCCAAAGCGCCCGCTAACCGGAGGAAAACCGCATGAAATACCCGATTCTCGCTGCTGTGCTGGGCGGACTGGCCCTTGTTCCGGCCACCGCCATGGCTGAGACCGCATGGCCCGAGCGCACGATCAACGTCATCATCGGCGCAAGCCCGGGCGGCGATACCGACTTTAACGCCCGCACCATGGCGAAATATTTCGAACAGATCACCGGGCGCACCATGGTCATCACCAATATGCCGGGCGGTGGCGCGACCATTGCGACCTCGGCGGTGCGTGACGCGGCGCCTGATGGCTACACGATGCTGTTCGGCCATACCGGCCACCTGATCGTGGCCGAGGTTTCGGGCCTGGCCGATTACGGCATCGCGGATTTCGATATCTGCTGCATCCCGGCGATTGATCAGGGCGCGGTCTTTGTGACCTCGCAGCGCTCGGGGCTGGCAAGCGTCGGCGATGTGCAGGCCGCCGAGGCCGACAGCGTGACCTTTGGCACCGAGCTGGGCGGCTACTCGCATCTGCAAGGACTGATCTTTCAGGCGGCCACCGGGACTGAGCTGAACATCGTCGATACCGGCTCTGCCTCGGAAAAGATTGCCGCGCTGCTGGGTGGGCGGATCGACCTTGCCGGCATCGCCTACGGGGCCATTCAGGACTATGCGCAGGCCGGTCAGATGACCGTGCTTGGCCAGCCCAATGCCGAACGCAACCCGCTTTTGGGCGATGTGCCGACCTTCGTCGAACAGGGCGTCGATATGGTCATGGACAACCCCTATATCATCGCCTTCCCGCAGGGAACCGACCCCGAGATCGTCGCCAAGATGGGCGATGTGATGCGCCAGATCACCGAGATCCCGGAATATGCGCAGGATCTTGAGCAGGGCTTCCGCCAGCCGGTCGCCTTCATGCCCAAGGATGAGGCCGTCGAGCGGCTCAATGAGATCCGCGACGCCTATATGCCCTATCGCGCAGCACTTCAGGGCAGCCGCTGATCCATCATTGGGCGGTCCCTGCCGGGGCCGCCTGTCCTTGTTCCGGCGAAGATTGGGGGGAGCCATGCGCCAAAAGGATTTCATTGTCGGACTGGCCATGCTGGCCACCGGGATCGTCTATTTCATCATGTCGCGCGGCGTGCCGAACCGTGATGGCGTGGACGCGGCGACCGTGCCGACCATGCTTGCGGTGATGATGATCGGGCTTGGCGCGGCTGAGCTGTTCACCGTCTGGCGCCGTGGCCCCGCGCCCGCGATGCCCGAAGGCACCGCCGAAACCGGCGTCGAGGCCCCCGATGAGGCCGTGCTGGCCGCCGATGCTTCGGTCGAGCGGCGCGCCTTCGAGGCCGCGCAGGCCGAGGAGGAATCGCATCACGCCCGCGACAATATCGGGCTGGTGACAGTGGGCATCACGCTGGCGCTGATCGCGGTTTATGTCGCGATGCTGTCGCGGCTGGGCTTTCCGATTGCGACCACGATCTATCTTTTCGTGCAATTCATCGTGCTGACCCCAAGCAGTGTCCGCAGACCTTACGCGCTTTATGCGGTTATCGCGCTGATTGCCTCGGCGGTGATCTTTGCGACCTTCCGCTACGGTTTCGGGCTGCTGCTGCCGGCGGGTCCGCTGACCACATTGCTGCCTTGAGGGAGGGGCGCCATGTTTGATCTGTTGCTGACGGGCTTTGCCAATGTGTTTCAGCCCTATGTGATGTTGCTGATCGTGATCGGCGTGGGGGTGGGGATCGTGTTCGGCGCGGTGCCGGGCCTGACCGCCGTCATGGCCATCGCGCTGTGCCTGCCGATGACCTACGGTCTCGACCCCGGCACCGGGATGGCGCTGCTGATCGCGCTTTTTGTGGGGGCGACCTCGGGCGGGCTGATCTCGGCCATCTTGCTGAAAATCCCCGGCACGCCGGCCTCGATCGCGACCACATTCGACGGCGGCCCGATGATGGAAAAGGGCGAGGGCGGCAAGGCCCTTGGCGCGGGGATCGTGTTTTCCTTCATCGGCACGATGATTTCCATTGCCGCGCTGATGTTCATTGCGCCCTGGCTGGCGCAGGTCGCGCTGTCCTTTGGCCCGCATGAATATTTCGCGA
>JAUNTZ010000056.1:0-6899 GCA_030538425.1 Paracoccus sp. (in: a-proteobacteria)
ATGTGCCGACGACTGCGGTCACTCAGGACATCGACCAGTCGCGGATCGAGCTGAAGAACCTGGCCCGCGAGGCCGATCAGCAGCTTGAGGAAGTGGGCGTGGACAAGCGTGTCCGGGCCGAAGTGCAGGAACAGATTGAAGAAATCGCCGAGGATGACGATTTTTGGGCGCATCAGGCGACCAGTCTGGCGATTTTTGTCACGCCTGAACGGCACAAGACCTTCCGCCTGCCGACCAACCTGCCCGCCTCGGTCCATGTGTCCGATCGTTTCCATATCAACCCGCTGCTGCGGGTGATGTCGCGGCCTGACCATGTGTTCATCCTCGCGCTTGAGGAAAACGGCGTGCGGCTGATCGAGGCAATGAATGGCGAGCAGGCCGAAGAGGTCCGCGTGGCCGATATGCCGAAAGATGCCGCCTCGGCGGTCGGCAAATCGACCATCAACGACCGGTCTCACTCGCGCCGCATCGCGGGCGACGAGGGGCAGAAGGTCCGGCTGCGCCAGTATTGCCGCCAGATCGACAAGGCGCTGCGGCCCTTCCTGACCGGGCATGAGGAACCTCTTGTCGTGGTCGCGACGCAGCCCCTGGCCTCGGTCTATCAGTCGGTGTCGAGCTATACCGAGCTTCTGGAAGAGGTCGTCGATCACGCCCCCGCCCGGATGAGCCCGGCTGAGCTGGCGCAGCTGACCCGCCCGGTGATCGACCGCGTTCTGGCCGACAAGATCGCCGGTTTTAACGAGCTCTATGAGGCCCGCGCCGGTGAGGCCCGCGCCACGACCGACGTCTCGCAGGCCGCCCGTGCGGCGACCTTTGGCGCGGTCGATACGCTGATGGTCGATATTGACGCCGAACTGCCCGGCCTGATTGATCGCGAAACCGGCGAGGTGACTTTCGACAAGGAAGACGACGCGGTGAACTATGACATCGTGGCCGAAATCGCCGCCCGCGTGCTGCGCAATGGCGGTCAGGTGATCGGCGTGCGCGCTGACGACCTGCCGGGTGAGGCGCCGCTTGCCGCCGTGCTGCGCTACGCGATTTAAGCTGCGCTTTGACACCAGAACGGCCGCCCTGACCGGGGCGGCCGTTTTACATTTAGCGCCCCGCGCCCCAGCTGATCGAGATATTCTGCCGGGTGGCGAACTCGATCATCAGCCCGATCATCAGCAGCGCCAGCGACACATAGATCGGGTAGATCAGGTCCGAATTGCGCGGCGTATAGTTGATGAAGGCAAAACCCCGCGTCTGGTCGATGATATGGAACAGAGGGTTCCAGTCGAACATATTCAGGATATAGGCGGGCATCGCATTGGCCACGAACATCTTGCCCGAGGCAATCATGTTCACGCGCATATACAGCAATTGAATGACGCTGATCGCCTGCGGCCACCATGGCCGCGCCGCCATGAAGATCAGCCCGACCGCGCAACCGCTCAGCCAGGCCAGCAGCAACATGCCGTAGCAGGCAAGCGGGTTCTCGATCTGGACGCCGCCTGCCCATGCGGAATAGCCGGTCAGCACGACAACCACCGCAAGGGTCTGGTTATACAGCGCCATCAATGCCGATGAGGCAATGGCGATGAAGGTGTTCAGCGGCTCATGCTTCATCAACCCGCTGACCGCGTTTTCCGCGCCCGAGACCGCCGCCAGAGCCTGCATATGGCACAGGAACATGAAGATCCCGGTCATGATATAGACGATGAAATCGCCTCGGATCGGGGATGAGCGCAGCCCGATCACATGGAACATGACCAGAAACACCACCACCATGATGACCATCCGCATGATGGACATCAGCAGGCCAACAATCGCGTTTCGCTGACCCCGGCGCAGCTTGTAGACCGTCATGTGGTAGATCAGCGCCGCCGTGGTGAAAGTCGCGCCGATCATGGTGCGCGTATGGCGCGGCTTGAAGATATCGGCCATGCGTTCCCCTGCTTGCGACTTGCCCTGCCGCAATCGCCGGATCATAAGAGAGAAAAGCGGCTCTGGCAATTACCGCCGCGCCGCCACAAGCAGGAGCCGGACAAATGGATATCGAACGCCTGACCGTCGTGATGCGTAGCCTGGCCGTGCAGGCGGGCGAAAAGATCATGGAGATTTACAACTCGGACGATTTCGACACCCGCGCCAAGTCCGACAATTCGCCCGTGACCGCCGCCGATGAGGCCGCCGATGCGCTGATCTCGGCCGGGCTGCGCGAGGCGTTTCCCGAGATCCCGCTGGTGACCGAGGAGCAGGCTGAGACCCATGCGCTTGACGCCGCCACCTTCCTGATTGTCGATCCGCTGGACGGCACCAAGGAATTCGTGCAGCGGCGCGGCGATTTTACCGTCAACATCGCCTATGTCCGCGACGGTGTGCCGGTCGCGGGCGTGGTTTACGCCCCCGCGCGGCAGCGGCTGTTCTATACCGTCCCCGAGGGCGGCGCGGTTGAGGAAACCGGCCCGTTCGGCGCCACGCCGGGCGAGACCCATCCGATTGGCGTGAACGCCACGCCGGACAATCGCGGGCTGATGGTGGTGGCGTCGAAATCGCATCGCGACGCGGCGACCGATGCCTATATCGCGCGCTACAAGACCCGCGACATGACGTCCGCAGGCTCATCGCTCAAATTCTGTCTGGTCGCGACAGGTGAGGCGGATCTTTACCCGCGCCTTGGCCGCACAATGGAATGGGACACGGCGGCGGGCGACGCGGTGCTGCGCGGCGCGGGCGGTGAGGTCGTGCGCTTCGACGATCACAGCCCTTTGCGCTATGGCAAGCCGGGCTTTGAGAACCCGCATTTCATCGCCTATGCGCCCGGCGTTTTGCTGACGCAGGGCTGAGATGTCGGTGCTGATCGTCATTCCCGCGCGCTTTGCCTCGACCCGCTATCCGGGCAAACCGCTGGCCATGCTGACCGGCGCGACAGGTGAGGCGCTCAGCCTGATTGAGCGAAGCTGGCTTGCGGCGCAGGATGTGGCGGGGGTGGATCGCGTCGTGGTGGCCACCGATGACGACCGCATCCGCCACGCCGCGCAGGGCTTCGGGGCCGAGGTGGTGATGACCTCGCCCGATTGTCGCAACGGGACCGAGCGTTGCGCCGAGGCGGTTGCCAATCTGGGCACAGCGCCCGAGATCGTGGTGAACCTGCAAGGCGACGCGCCCCTGACCCCCGCCTGGTTCATTGAGGATCTGGTCGCGGGCCTGCGCGCCGACCCTGATGCCGATCTGGCGACCCCGGTTCTGCGCTGCACGGGCGCGATGCGTGCCGATCTGCTGGCCGACCGCGCCGCCGGACGGGTGGGCGGCACGACCGCCGTGTTCGGCCATGACATGGCGGGTCTCTATTTCTCAAAAGAGGTGATCCCCTACGCGGGCCGCGATTACGCCCCCGATGAGCCCACGCCGGTATTCCATCATGTCGGCGTCTATGCCTATCGCCCCGCCGCGCTTGCGGCCTATCCCGGATGGGGCGAGGGGAGGCTGGAACTGCTGGAGGGGCTGGAGCAGTTGCGTTTCCTTGAACGCGGTCGCCGCCTGCTTTGCGTAAAGGTTGAGGCGCGGGGCCGCCAGTTCTGGGAGCTCAACAACCCCGAGGACATCCCCCGGATCGAGGCCATGCTGGCCGCGATGGGACAGCCCTAGGATTTGGCCGCCGGGCTCAGCATCATCGTCGTCTCGCGCGGGCGGCCCGCGCATCTGGCGCAATGTCTGGCCGCGCTTGCCTTGCAGGATCATCCGAAAATTGAGGTGATCCTTGTCGCCGACCCCGCCGGTCTGGCGGTGCGGCCCGATCTGGCGCTGAAGCGGGTGGCGTTTGACAGCGCAAATATTTCACAGGCGCGCAATTTGGGCATCGCGCAGGCGGCGGGTGAGGTGGTGGGTTTTATCGACGATGACGCGGTGGCGGAACCCTTCTGGGCGCGGCGGCTGGCCGAGCCCTTTGCCGATACCCGCGTGATTGCCGCGACCGGCTGGACCTACGGGCCTGACGGGCTGCGCTGGCAGGTGCGTGCGCAGCGCATGACGCCCGAGGGGATGGCGCTTGACCTGCCGCCCGCCCCCGAAACCCGATGCCTTGCGCCAGAGGGCGGCAACCCGGTCTCAACCATCGGCACGAATTGCGCCTTTCGCGCCGATGCGCTGCGCAAGGCGGGCGGGTTCGATCCCGCCTTCGCCTATTATCTGGACGAATCCGATCTGAACATGCGCATGGCCCGCGCGTTTCCCGATGCGCTGACGGCGATTGTGCCTGCGGCGCGGGTCATTCACGGTCTGGCGCCGAATGACAGCCGGGGCGGGGCGAGCCCGCCCGACCTTGGCGTGATGGGCCGCTCAGCGGCGATCCATATCGCGCGACATGGCGGCCACGCGGCTGAGGGCTTCGAGCGGCTTTACGCCGCGCAAAGGGCGCGGCTTTTGCGGCAGATGCTGGCGGGCGGGCTTGATCCGCATCAGGTCGCCCCGCTGCTGGACGGCTTGCGCCGGGGCTTTGACAAGGCGGCCTCAGAACCGCCCCCCTTGCCGCCCGCGCCGATGCGGCACGCTCCGCCGGGCTTTCTGCACCTGCCAACGGGCCCGCGCGAATCGGTCCTGCTGCACGGCTGGCACTGGCAGGCTGCGCGGCTTCGCAAACGCGCCGCCCGCGACGCGGCGATGGGGCGCATCGTCACCGTCCTTCTTCTCACCCCCAGCTTTCTGCCCCACCGTCTGCGATTTTCCGCCGATGGCTGGTTCGAGCAGATCGGCGGACTTTGGGGGGGCTCTCGACCCGAGGATGCGCCGATTCTCTTGCTGCGGCGCAGAAAACGCATCGCCCGCGAAAAGGCGTTTATTCTGGAACGGCGCGGCGGCTCGGACCGTTGACCTTGAATCAGGGTTAATGCCGGGCCGCCCGCTTGATACAACCCCGACATATAAGATAGATATGGGTTAGCTGCTGCGTATTTGGCGGCGTTGCCATAAGTTAACTTTTGCCCTTTCCCGGAGTCTCTGCCATGAGTCGCAAAGTCACCCGAGCCATTTTTCCTGTCGCCGGTCTTGGCACGCGCTTTTTGCCGGCTACCAAGTCGATTCCCAAAGAAATCATGACCTTGGTTGACCGCCCGCTGATTCAATATGCGATTGATGAGGCGCGGGCGGCGGGCATTGATGAGTTCGTCTTTGTGACCTCACGCGGGAAGGGCGCGCTTGAGGATTATTTCGACCACTCGAATGAGCTTGAGACGACCTTGCGGCGTCGCGGCAAGTCCGATCTGCTGGAAATCCTGCGTGGCACGAACATGGAATCGGGCTCTATCGCCTATATTCGCCAGCATCAGCCGCTGGGGCTGGGCCATGCCGTCTGGTGCGCCCGCCGCCTGATCGCTGAGGATGAGCCGGTCGCGGTGATCCTGACCGATGACGTGATCATGGGTGAGCCGCCCTGCCTGCGACAGATGATCGAGGCGCATGAGGATACCGGCGGCACCATGGTCGCCACGATGGAGGTGCCGCTGTCGCAGACCTCGAATTATGGCGTTCTGGACGTGGCCGAGGATATGGGCGCGATTGTTCGCGCCGCTGGCATGGTCGAAAAGCCCAAGTCGAACCCGCCCTCGAACCTTGCCGTGATCGGGCGCTATATCCTTGCGCCGACGGTGATGCGCAACCTCAACGCGCTGCGCGAAGGGGCGGGTGGTGAGATCCAGCTGACCGATGCGATTGCCGATGAGATCACCGCGGGCCGCCCGGTTTACGGGCTGCGCTTCCGGGGCCATCGTTTCGACTGCGGCTCAAAGGCCGGTTTCCTTCAGGCGACGGTGGCCTATGCGCTGTCGCGCAGTGAGCTGCGCGATGAGTTCATGGATTATCTGCTTGAAACCATCGCGGTTCAGAAGGCGGCTGAATAACCCATGGCGGACAAGGTTCTGGTCACCGGCGGCGCCGGTTATATCGGCTCGCATGCCTGCAAGGTGCTGAAGGCGGCGGGTTATGAGCCGGTGACTTTCGACAATCTGGAAACCGGCTGGCGCGATGCCGTGCAGTTCGGCCCGTTTGAACAGGGCGACCTGATGGACCGCGCGCGACTTGACGCGGTGTTCGCGGCGCATCAGCCGGTCGCGGTGATGCATTTCGCCGCGCTCTCGCAGGTCGGTGAGGCGATGAGCAATCCCGGCAAATACTGGCGCGGCAATGTCGCGGCCTCACTCAACCTGATCGAGGCGACTTTGGCGGCGGGCGTGCGCGATTTCGTGTTTTCCTCAACCTGCGCGACTTATGGCGACCAAGACGGGGTGGTGCTGGACGAAAACAGCGCGCAGATGCCGCTGAACGCCTACGGTGCCAGCAAACGCGCGATTGAGGACATGCTGCGCGATTTCGGCGCGTCCGAGGGGCTGCGCAGCGTGGTGTTTCGCTATTTCAACGTGGCCGGTGCCGATCCCGACGCGCAGGTGGGTGAGTTCCACCGCCCCGAGACCCATCTGATCCCGCTGATCCTTGATGCCATCGATGGCAAGCGGGCCGCGCTGACCATTCACGGCACCGATTACCCGACCCCGGACGGGACTTGCATCCGCGATTATGTGCATGTCATGGATCTGGTCGATGCCCATGTGCAGGGGCTGGACTGGCTGCGCACGGGCAATGGCCCGCAATCGGGCGGGGTCGAGCTGTTCTGTCTGGGCACCGGCAACGGGTTTTCCGTGCGCGAGGTGGTCGAGAATGCCCGCCACATCACCAATCGCGCGGTGCCGATGAATGACGGCCCGCGCCGGGGCGGGGATGCGGTCAAGCTGGTCTCGGGCAGCGAAAAGGCCGGGCGCGTGCTGGGCTGGGTGCCGCACCGCTCGACCCTGCCGCAGATGATCGGGGATGCGTGGCGGTGGCACCAGACCGGCGGATATGAGGGCTGAGCCACAGGTCCTGCTGGA
>JAUNTZ010000056.1:6909-13582 GCA_030538425.1 Paracoccus sp. (in: a-proteobacteria)
TCTCTCGGCTGGTCTCTCGGCTGGGGCAGGGGCCTTTGACCGGCATTGACCGCGTAGAGATCGAGTGGCTGCGCCACCTGCAAGCCCGCCCGCATCTGCTGCTGGCCCGCGTCACCGGCGCGCAGCTTTTACTGCCGCCCGAGGCGGGCGCGGTGCTGCTGAGCTGGCTTGAGGGCGCGACCGAGGGCTTGCCGCGTCCGCATTGGCGCGACCGGCTGCGCGGGCGTGACGGCTTGCCCGAACGGGCGGGCGCGGCGTTGCGCGGCATGGCAGTTTCGCGGGCGGGGCGCGGGGCGAGGGGGCTTGGCGTGACGGCTGCGGCGAAAGGCGTGGTGGCCTATCTCAATGTCGGGCATAGCAACCTGACGCCTGCGGTTCTGGCGGCGATGGCTCCGCTGCGCCGGGCGGTGATGATCCATGACACGATCCCGCTGGATCACCCCGAATATACGCGCGCGGGCCAGTCGGTGCGGTTTCGCGACAGGCTGATGGCCGCGCTGTCTCTGGCCGATGTGATCCTGACCGTGTCCGAGGCGACCGCTGCCGATGTGCTGCGGTGGCGCGGCAGGCTCTCGGTGCAAAACGCCGCGCCGGTGGTCACGACGCGCATCGGCACCCGCCTGACCGCGCCCGATCCGGCCGCCATCGCGCATCTGGACACCTCGCGCCCCTATTTCGTGAGTATCGGCACGATCGAGCCACGCAAGAACCACGCGCTGTTGCTGGATGTCTGGGACCGGCTGGCCGCCCACACCCCCGCCGATAAGATGCCGCGCCTGTTCATCATCGGCAGGCGCGGCTGGGCCGAGCCCGACCTGTTGGCGCGCCTCGACCGGCTGCCGCCCGGCGGTCTGGTGGTTGAGCTGAACGACCTCTCCGATGCGGGCGTCGCGGCGCTGTTGCAGGGGGCGCGCGCGCTTTTGATGCCCTCTTTTGCCGAGGGCTTTGGCCTGCCCCTGACCGAGGCGGCGGCGCAGGGCGTGCCGGTGATTGCCGCGCCTCTGGCCGCCTCGCGGGAAAATCTGGGTGACGCGGCGACATGGATTGCGCCGGGTGACGCCGCAGGGTGGGCCAATGCGGTCGCGCAACATATCGAAAAGAACAGCATTGCCGCAAAAAAGGTTGCACCTTTTGGCTGGGACCGTCATTTCCAATTGGTCACGGATGCGCTTTCCCGCCGCCTGAACGACAACGTCTAGTTTGTTTTCGTCGGGGCGACTTCGTGGGTTTAAGCCTTTCCAGAACCAGAAACCTGTTGGCATTGCGGGCGCGCCGTCAGTGGTATCTGGGCCGCGCGATCCGCAGGCGGGGCGGGGTCGAGCCCCTACGCGTCACGGTCGGACAGGTTCCCAAGGGCCGCGTCCTGTGCTTCGTCACCGCCCGGAACGAGCTTCTGCGCCTGCCCTATTTTCTGGATTATTACCGCCGCATGGGGGTCGGGCACTTCGTCTTTGTGGACAATGCCTCTGACGATGGCAGCCGCGAATATCTTCTGGATCAGCCCGATGTGTCGCTGTTTCTGGCGCGGGGCAGCTACAAGGAATCGCGCTTTGGCATGGACTGGATCAACTGGCTGCTGTTCCGCTATGGGCGCAACCATTGGTGCCTGACCGTCGATCCTGATGAGTTTTTCGTCTACCCCCATTGCGACACGCGGCCCATCGACGCGCTGACCGACTGGCTGGACGCCTCGGGCATCCGCAGCTTTTCTGCCATGCTTCTGGATATGTATCCGCAAGGCAAGATCGGTGAGGAGCCCTATGCCCCCGGCCAGGACCCGCTAGAGATCGTGTCATGGTTCGACCCGGCCAATTACACGATCCACAAGAACGGGCTTTACGGCAATCTGTGGATTCAGGGCGGGCCACGCGCGCGGCAGTTCTTTCCCAACTCACCCGCCAAGGCGCCGTCACTGAACAAGATCCCGCTGGTGAAATGGGCGCGGCCCTATGTCTATGTCAGCTCAACCCATATGCTTTTGCCGCGCTCGCTCAATCTGGTTTATGATGAAAATGGCGGGGAAAAGGCGGCGGGCGTGCTGCTGCATACCAAGTTCCTGCCGACCTTCATCGACAAATCCGCCGAGGAAATGCTGCGCGGGCAGCATTATGCCAACTCGCAGGAATACCGCGCCTATTCCGCCGGGATTGAGCAGGGGCTGTGTCTGTGGACCGAACATTCGCGCCGCTATGAGGATTGGCGCCAGCTTGAGGCGCTGGGCCTGATCTCCAAGGGGAACTGGGCATGAGCGGGCAGGTGCGGCTGGGGGTGATCCTGCTGTGTCATGCGCAGCTTGACACGGCGGCGATCCTTGCGCGGCGTTGGCATGATGGCGGCGCGGCGGTCGCCATCCATGTGGACAGCAAGGCCACCGAGGCCGAGTTCACCGCCATGCGCGAAAGCCTTGCCGATCTGGGCGATGTGATCTTCGTGCCGCGCAAATCCTGCGAATGGGGGATGTTCTCACTGGTTGAGGTCACGCAGAACGCGGGTGAGATGTTGCTGGAACGGTTCGGCGATGTGACCCATGTGTTCCTGTCGTCGGGCAACTGCCTGCTGTTACGCAATGTCTCGGACCTGACCGCCTATCTGGCCCGCCACCGCGACCGCGACTTTATCGAAAGTGTGAATGCGCTTGATGCGGGCTGGACCGTCGGCGGGCTGAGCATTGAGCGGTTCAACCTGCGCTTTCCCTTCTCATGGCGCGCGCAGCGGAAACTGTTCGACCGTTTCACCACGCTGCAAAAGCGGCTGGGCCTGCGGCGGCGCATCCCGGACGGGGTGGTGCCGCATCTGGGCTCACAATGGTGGTGCCTAACCCGGCAGACGCTGCAACTCATCCTGACCGATCCGCGCCGGGCTGAGTTCGACCGCTATTTCCGCCATGTCTGGATACCTGACGAAAGCTATTTCCAGACGCTTGCGCGGCGTCACTCGACCCGGATCGAAAGCCGCTCGCTGACGCTGTTCAAGTTCGACGATCAGGGCAAGCCCTACATCTTTTACGACGATCACGCCGATATGCTGGCCGAATCGCGTTGTTTCGTGGCCCGCAAGGTCTGGGTCGGCGCCACCGGGCTGATGGCGCGGTTTCCCGCCGCGCTGCCCGACGCGCCCAAGGATGCCGAACCGCGCCCCGCCCGGATTGAGCGGCTGATCAACCGCGCCGTCGCCCGTCGCAAGATCGGACGGCCCGGCCTTTATATGCAAAGCCGGTTCCCGCTCAAGGATCGTGAAAACGGCAAAACGGCGGCGGTTTACGGCGTGTTTCAGGGCTTTACCGACCTCTTCCCCGATTTTCGCGACTGGCTGGCCGCGCGTTTTCCCGCCGCCGATGTGCACGGCCACCTCTTCGGGCCCGAGGGCGCCGAATTCGCCCATCGCGCGACCGAGGGGCCGGGCGGGCTATCCGCCGACCGGCGCACCCGCGATTATGACGCGCAGGGCTTTCTGACCAGCCTGATCCGCATCAGCGACCGGATGCAGATGTTCCAACACGCGCCCCGCGACAATCAGGCGCTGAACTGGTTCATGGTCACCGACCCCAATGCCCGCATCCATATCGTGACCGGCGCATGGGTCGTGCCGCTGATGAATAGCGGGATGCCCTTTGACGATGTGCGCCGCATTGCCGCCAAGCTGCAACAGGTTGAGATGGAACAGCTTGAGGTGCTGCGATCCGTCTGGGTCAAGGCGCAGGTCTGGGAATGGGAGCTGGCCGATTTTCTGGCCCGCCCGGCGGATATCATGCAATCCATCCTGACCCATATCGCCGGTGCTGACGCCGGGGCGAACGCCCCGCTGCCCGCGATGCGTGAGGTTGCGGGCGTCGGTGCTTTTCTGCAAGAGTTGCGCAACGCGGGGTTGCATCCGCGCCTGATGGGTGATTTCTCGGCGCAGGCCGACGGGGGTTTGCGTGAGTGATTTCAACAGTTTCGTGATTTTTGCCGAGATGCGCACCGGCTCGAATCTGCTTGAGGCGACGCTGAACGCGATCAAGCGGGTGACCTGCTTTGGTGAGGCGTTCAACCCCTATATGATGGGCTGGCCCGATGCCGACCAGATCCGCGGCATGACCATGGAACAGCGTGAGGCCGACCCGCAGGCCCTGCTGGATGCGATCTGGTCGCGTGAGGATCACCTGTCGGGCTTTCGCTATTTCCACGATCACGACCCGCGCGTGTTTGATGCGATCATGGCCAACCGCCGCTGCGCCAAGATCATCCTGACGCGCAACCCGCTGGACAGCTATGTCTCCACCGAACTGGCATGGGCCACCAACCAGTGGAAGCTGAACCAGACCGAAACGCCCATCGCCGCCGCGATCCGCTATAATGCGGGCGCGTTTCGCGACACTCTGGGCGCGATTCGCGCCTTTCAGGGGCGGGTGATGCACGGGCTGCAAGCCTCGGGTCAGGCGGCGTTCTGGCTGGATTACGACGATCTGCGCGACCGCTCAGTCATGACGGGGCTGCTGCATTTTCTGGGGCGCACCGATCTGGATGAGGTTCGCCCGGCTGAGGATCAGGTGCCGCAAAACCCGCGCCTGATGGCGGAAAAGGTTGAGAATTTCGATGAGATGCAGGCCGATCTCGCCCAGATGGACCCGTTCGATCTGCACAAGATCCCCTGTTTTGAGCCCTCGCGCGGGCCTGCGGTGCCGTCCTTTGTGGCGGCAGAGGCGGGCGGCGGGCTGCTCTTCATGCCGGTGCGGGGTGGCCCCACCGATGAGGTGACGGCATGGCTGCGCGCGCAAGGCGAGCTGAGCCGCGATTTGCGGCAGAACACGCTGCGGGCCTGGCTGCGCGACCATCCCCATCACCGCAGCTTTACCGTTTTGCGCCACCCCGTCCGCCGCGCGTGGGAGGCGTTTCGCATGATGCTGACCGCCGCTCAGCCGGAACTGCGGCAGGCGCTGCGCGATATTCACCGCGTGGATCTGCCGCCGGATGAGGAATTGACGGGCCTGTCGGACGACCGGCTGGCCCAGTTGTTCGAACAGTTCCTTGGGCTCTTGCGGCGCAATCTGAATGGCCAGACCAGCCTGCCCGTGCTGCCCGCTTGGGCCTCGCAATCCGAGGTTCTGGCGGGGTTCTCGGGCTTTGTGACGCCCGACATGGTGCTGCGTGAGGGAAGCCTTGCGCGGGATCTGAACTGGCTGGCCGAGGCTGCGGGCGCGCCCGGCGCAGATCTGCCGGGGCCCGCGCGGATGCCGTCATTCCTGACCGAAAAGCCCATCTTGCAGGCCGCGCGGGCGGCCTATCTGCGCGATTATATCCAGTTCGGCTTTACCAACCGCCCGGGTCTTTAGCGCAGCGGCGTGACCTTGCGCTGACGGGTGCGTTTCAGGCCCAGCTGACGCTCTCGCCAGATAATCGCGATGCCCGAGGCCATGATGACCGCCGCCCCGAACAGCATCGACAGGCTCGCGCTTTCGGCAAAGATGAACCAGCCGATGCCAAGCGCCAGCAGCATCGAGGCATAGTCGAACGGCGCCACAAGCGAGGCATCGGCATAGCGATAGGCCGAGGTCAGCAGGATCTGCGCCACGCCGCCCAAAAGCCCCGCCGCGACCATCAGAAACGCCGCCCAGGCTGAGGGCCAGACCCAGCCAAGCGGCAAGGTGAACAGCGACAGCACCGTCGAAGTGATCGAGAACCAGAACACAATCGCCGCTATGCGTTCGACCTGCACCATCTTGCGGATAAAGATCTGCGCAAGCGCCGCGAACATCGCGCCCCCAAGCGTGACCACCGCGCCCAGTGTTTCCCCCATCGACAGCCCGTCACGCGCGGATTCAAGCCGTGGATACAGCACGATCAGCACCCCGATCAGTCCGATCGTGACCATGCTGATGCGGTAGATCCCGACCTGTTCGTTCAGAAACATCGCGGCAAAGATCACCACCATCAGCGGCGCGGCATAGTTCAGCGCGGTCGCCTCGGGGAAGGGCAGAAGGCCCAAACCCCAGAAGCTCAGCCCCATCGCTAAAGTGCCGACCAGACCGCGCCAGACATGCGAGATCGGACTTTCGACGCGCAGCCCGTCGCGCAGCTCTCGCCGCCATGCCAGCCAGATCAGCGTGACCGGAATCGCGAAGAGCGAGCGAAAGAACACCTGTTGCCCGGCAGGCACCTCATGCGCGGTCGCCTTGAGCATCGCGGCCATGGCGGTGAACATCACCACACTGGCAACCTTGAGCGCGATGCCGCGCAGCGCGTTGGGGGCGGGCGTGATCATGTGAGCCTTTCCACCGCCCATTGCGCGGCCTCGGCTACGGTCGCGTCGGGGTCTTGGGTCAGGCCCTGCGCGACCTCGCGCAAGGCGGGGTCGCCCGAATTGCCCATGGCGTAAAGCACGTTGCGGATGAAGCGGTCGCGGCCAACCCGCTTGATCGGGCTGCCCGAAAAGCGCGCCCGAAAACCTGCATCATCCAACCGGGCCAGTTCCGCCAGATGCGGCGCATCCACGATGCCGCGATAGCGGGTTTCCGTCGCCTGTGCCGCGAACTTGTTCCACGGACAGATCGCAAGGCAGTCGTCGCAGCCATAGATGCGGTTGCCCATTTTTGCGCGCAGCTCATGCGGCACCGGGCCGTGATGCTCAATGGTCAAGTATGAGATGCAGCGCCGCGCATCCAGTTGATAAGGCGCGGGAAAAGCGCCGGTCGGGC
>JAUNTZ010000057.1 GCA_030538425.1 Paracoccus sp. (in: a-proteobacteria)
CTGCCGTGAAACGGCATGATCTGGTATGAATAAAGGCGCAAGAGGCAAAACCTCACCTAATGCGCGCAATAAGTTGCTCCCAACGCCAAGATCTGACCCGGCAAGCGGCAGCGCGACAGGATGGTCTCGCTAACCAATGGGCAAACCGCACGGTTAGCACACCTCAGGCGCGCGCCGCCGTCATGAGGCAAAAGCCTCAGCCACGCGCCGCTAAACGCCGCTCGATAGCATCCCAGATCGCCGCCGCACCGTTGATCCCGTCGAATCGTTCCAACTCCTGAAGGCCGGTCGGCGAGGTCACATTGATCTCGGTCAGCCAGCCATCAATCACGTCGATGCCGGTGAAAATCAGACCCTTTTCGCGCAGAACCGGACCAATGGTCGCGCAGATCTCACGCTCACGCGGGGTCAGGGCTGTCGGTTCGGGGCGGCCGCCGACATGCATGTTCGAGCGCGCCTCACCCTTCGCCGGAACCCGGTTGATGGCGCCGATCACCTCACCATCGACGAGGATGATTCGCTTGTCGCCCTTGGTCACCTCGGGCAGATAACGCTGCGCGATCAACGGCTCACGGTTGATATTGCCGAACATCTCCATCAGCGATGACAGGTTCGGATCATCGGGCCGCAGATGAAACACGCCCGCGCCGCCATTGCCGTAAAGCGGCTTCACAATGATATCGCCGTGTTCGGCGCGAAAGCATCGGATGATCTCGATATCGCGCGAAATCACCGTCGGCGGCGTCAGTTCGGGGAAGTCCAGAACCATCAGCTTTTCGGGGCTGTTGCGCACCCAGAACGGGTCATTCACGACCAGCGTATCGGGGTGAATCCGGTCCAGCAGATGCGTCGAGGTCACATAGCCCATGTCGAAGGGCGGGTCCTGCCGCAACCAGACGACATCAAAATCGCTCAAATCCGCCTCGCGCCAGTCGCCAAAACTGACATGATTGCCCTGTTCGCGCCGCAGGGTCACGTCGCGCCCCGCAGCCACGATGCGCCCGCCGATATAGGACAGCCGGTCAACGGTATATTGGAACAGGCGGTGCCCCCGTGCCTCTGCCTCAATCCCAAGCCGGAAGGTGCTGTCGCCGTCGATTGAGACGGCCTCGATCGGGTCCATTTGCAGGGCAATTTTCAGCGACATCATCTACTCCGCGATATTTGGGCTTTTGTTGCGCGAAGACGGGTCCAGCGCAAGGGTGGCTCAGTTTTCGCCGAAGGCATTTTCGATGACGTCGATGCAGCCTTTTGCATCGACCAGTGCGGCGTCGAAACGCATTTCAGTCAGGGAACCGTTGGGCTGATCGTCACAATATTCGCAGGCCGCCAGACAAATGCGGTCCATCTGGCGGCGTGTGATCCGTTCTGCCGCGCGCAGAAAATCACCCGACGCCTTGACCTCAACAAAGATGATCGCGTCACCCAGCCGGAAAATCAGGTCAATTTCCCCGCCCTTGCCGCGCCAGCGACGTTCCAGCAATTCATAGCCATTGGCGCGGTAATGCCGTTCAGCCACGTCTTCGGCCATGACGCCAGATTGATAGTTTCTGGCCCCGCGCAGAGCGCGCGCGGAAGGTCGCGGCACAGACGGGCGCAGGACCGGCTGGCACGGCATCACACCCCCGGGCATGGCCGCAACCGGCGTCATCGGCACATGATCGAAATCAAAACGCAATTGCATCAGCCATCCCCTTCTTTCGCCATCGCCAGCGCCAGCTGGTAAATATCGCGCCGCGGCGCATCCAGCAGGCGCGCCACCTCTGCGGCTGCGTCCTTGACGCTCATCCGGTCAAGCCGCGCGGCCAGCGCGTCGCGAATCACATCATCGGTCAACACGACATCCGGCGCACGCCCGAACAGGACGACCACTTCGCCCCGGAGGCCCTCATCGGGGACCTGCTCCATCAATTGAGCCGCCGTTCCGCGCATCACTTCCTCAAATTTCTTTGTCACCTCACGACAAATCACTGTAACCCGATTCGCATCAATATCGCACAAGTTTTCCAATAATTGCTTAACGCGCCTCGGGCTTTCGAAAATGATCACCGTCGCATCGCCTTTTGCCAGCGGCTCAAGCCATTTGCGCCGGGCGGCATTGGTCGACGGGGGAAAGCCCGCGAAGGTAAAGCGGTCGCTTGGCAGGCCGGACAGGGTCAGCGCGGCAATCGCCGCCGAGGGGCCGGGCACGGCGTGGATGCGCCCGCCTGCTGCGACCATATCCTGCACCAGCCGAAAGCCCGGATCGGCCACCAGCGGCGTGCCCGCATCCGAGGCATAGGCCACGCTTTGCCCTTGGGCCACCGCCTGTGCGATCTGGCGTCGGATGCCGTCGGCGCTGTGTTCGTGATAGGCAAGGACCCGCCGATCCCTCAGGGCAATGCCATGGATATCCATCAGATGCCGCAGCACGCGGGTATCCTCGGCGGCCAGCAGATCTGCCGATGCCAGCACGTCAAGCGCCCGCAGCGTGATGTCCCGCGCCGTGCCGATCGGGGTCGAGACCAGATACAGCCCCGGCTCCAGCGGCTTGCGTTCGATGCGCAGCGCGCGGCCCTCTCCGCTCTCTTCCTGCATAATTTCCCCTTTTTTACGGCCCGGTTGACGCAGCGACACGTTGCGCTTGGCGGCCTTGCACAATAGGCTGAGCCAAACGCCTCAGTCCAGCTATAGGGAATCACAGCCATGTTCGCCCCGATCCGGCGCTTGACCGCGCCCCTGGCCCGTGCCGCTTTGGTGGCATCGGCTCTGTTTGTCGCCGCCTGCGACCCCGCCGCCATGTCCCAGCCGCAAGGCCCCGTCACCGGCCAGATGATCGAGCCGGGCCAGCCCGTGCAGGTCGCGCTGCTGGTGCCGGGCAATACCGGCAATGCCGAACTTGACCGCATCGGCCGCTCACTGGCCAATGCCGCGCGGATGGCCGCCGCCGATGCGCAGGGCGCGCAGATCGACCTGCGTGTCTATCCCCACGCCCCCACCGAAGCCGCCACCGTCGCCCGCGCGAATGAGGCCGCCAATGCCGGCGCCAAGATCATCGTCGGCCCGCTGTTTGGCGATTCGTCGAATGCGGTCGGCCTCGCCATGCGGGAGCGCAATATCAACGTGCTGTCCTTCTCGAACAATGCCGATATCGCGGGCCATAACGTGTTCGTTCTGGGCAATACCTTCAGCAATGTCGCGAACCGGCTGGTCAGCTACGGCGTCCGTCAGGGCAAGCGCCGTTTCCTGACTGTCTATGAAAACGACCCGGCGGGCCAGGTTGGTGCGGGTGCGATTGCGGGCGCAATTGCGCAGCAGGGCGCGACCCAAAGCGGGCAGATCCCCCATGCGCTGTCGCAAGAGGGCATCGACCGTGCCATTCCGCAAATCACCAATGCGGTGCAGGGCGGGCAGATCGACGCGATCTTCGTGACCGCCAACCAACAGGCCGTGCTGCCCTATCTGACCGACCGGCTTTATGCCGCGGGCGTGACCTCGGCGGATGCGCAATTCATGGGGCTGACCCGTTGGGACCGCCCCGCCGCGCGCCTGCAACTGCCGGGCGTGCAAGGCGCTTGGTTCGCCATCCCCGACACCCGCCTGACCGCCCAGTTCGAGAACCGCTACCGTCAGGCTTATGGCGAGGCCCCGCATGAGCTGGGCGCGCTTGGCTATGACGGGATCTCGGCGATTGCCGCACTTGCGGCGACGCGGCGGGCCAATGCGCTGACCTCGACCGGGCTGACCCGCGCTCAGGGCTTTTCGGGCGTCAATGGCGTGTTCCGCTTCCTGCCCGACGGCACCAATCAGCGCGGCATGGCGATTGCCACGATCAACGGCGGTCAGGTGCAGGTCATTGACCCCGCGCCGCAGCGGTTCGGCGGCGCAGGCTTCTGAGACCGGCCTTGCCCGAGACCGACAGCCAACTGCCTCAAAGCGCCCCGGCATTGCCCGGGGCGCATTCGCTGTTTGACGCGCCCGCGTTTTTGGCCGAGCTTGACGACAGCCTTGCCGCGCTGCCCGATGCGCGAGCCAAGCGCGCGCTTACGGTTGCCACCCTGTCGCGCGCCCGAACCGATGCCATGGCCGACATCATCGCGGGCTTTGACAGCCACCCCCGCGCGGCGCGCGAGACCGTGCGCGCGATTGCCAGCCTGACCGATGCCATCGTCTCGACCGTGCATCATGTCGCGGTCAACCACCTGCACCCGATTGCCAACCCGACCGAGGCCGAGCAACTGGCGGTTCTGGCGGTGGGCGGCTATGGCCGCGCCGAAATGGCCCCGCAATCGGATATCGACCTGCTGTTTCTGGCCCCCTACAAGATCACGGCCTGGGCCGAAAGCGTTGTCGAATCGATGCTTTACATGCTGTGGGATCTGCGGCTGAAGGTCGGGCATTCGACCCGCTCGGTCGATGATTGCCTGCGGCTTGGCGCCTCTGACTTGACCATCCGCACCAGCCTTCTGGAACATCGCCATGTCGCCGGGCAGGCCGCGCTGTCCGAGGTGCTGCGAGAACGGCTCTGGTCGGAACTGTTCGAGAACTCGATCCCCGATTTTATCGAGGCCAAGCTGGCCGAACGCGATGCCCGCCACAAGAAACAGGGCGGACAGCGTTATGTGCTTGAACCCAATGTCAAGGAGGGCAAGGGCGGGCTGCGCGACCTGCAAACGCTCTATTGGATCGCGAAATATATCCACCGGGTTGATCGGGCCGTCGAACTGGTCGATCTGGGCTTCTTCTCACGCGAAGAGCATCGCAATTTCTGGCAGGCCGAGGACTTCCTTTGGGCCGTGCGCTGCCATCTGCACCTGATCGCGAACCGGCCCGTCGATGTGCTCAGCTTCGACATGCAGATCGAGGTCGCCCGCCGGATGGGCTATGACGACCGCCCCGGCCGCCGCGGGGTTGAGCTGTTCATGCAGGAATATTTCCGCCACGCCACCCGCGTGGGCGACCTGACCCGCGTGTTTCTCACCGCGCTAGAGGGCCGCCATGTCTTCCGCCAACCGCTGCTCGACCGCATCTTTCGCCGCCGTCGCAGGCTGCGCACGGGCTTTGTTGAGGATAACGGGCGGTTGGCCTTTGCCGATCCCGACACGGCGCTGCAAACACCGCTGAACATCCTGCGCCTGTTCGAGGAAGCCCTGCGCACCGGCATCCTGATCCACCCCGAGGCGATGCGCCAGGTCAGCGGCAATCTGCATCTGATCGACGACGCGATGCGCGCCAACCCGGAGGCGGTGCGGATCTTCCTTGACCTGCTGCTGAAACACGGCAACCCGGAACGATCCTTGCGGCGGATGAACGAGCTGGACGTTCTGGCCGCCTTCATCCCCGAATTCGAACCCATCGTCGCGATGATGCAGTTCAACGTCTATCACCAGTTCACGGTGGACGAACACACCATTCAATGCATCGTCGCCCTGTCCGAGATCGAACAGGGCCATGAGATCGAGGATCTGCCCATCGCCAGCCGGATCATGTCGGGGGACATCAACCGCCGGGTGATCTATCTGGCTGTGCTGTGCCACGATATCGGCAAGGGCCGGCCTGAGGATCACTCGATCCTTGGCGCAAGGCTGTCGCGGCGCATCACCACGCGGCTGGGTTTCACGCCGGAGGAGGTGGAGACCGTCGAATGGCTGGTGCGCAACCATCTTCTGATGTCCGATGTGGCGCAGAAACGCGACATTTCCGACCCGCGCACGGTGCGCGATTTTGCCAAGGCGGTAAAGTCGCGCCGCCGTCTGGACCTGCTTCTGGTGCTGACCGTCTGCGACATTCGCGGGGTGGGCCCGGGCGTCTGGAACAACTGGAAGGCGATGCTGCTGCGCAAGCTCTATGACGAGACGCTTGCGGTTCTGGAAGGCGGGATGGAGGAACTCAACCGCGAGAACCGCAAGAATGAGGCCCGCCGCGCGCTGCGCCATCTGCTGATCGCGCAAGGCTGGGATGCCAAGGCGCTGCGGGCTGAGACGGCGCGGCATTATGACAGCTATTGGCAGGGCCTGCCCCTGGAAACCCATGCCGTCTTTGCGCGGATGCTGCACGGCATCGGCGAGGATGAGATCCGCATCGACCTGCATCCCGACCCCGACCGCGATGCAACCCGCGTGGCCTTCGTTCTGGCCGACCATCCCGGCATTTTCGCGCGGCTTGCGGGCGCGCTTGCGCTTGTCGGCGCGAATGTCGTGGATGCGCGCACCTATACCTCAAAGGACGGCTTCGCGACCGCCGTGTTCTGGGTCCAGAACCGTGAGGGCCATCCCTACCCCGCCGATCACCTGCCGCGCCTGACCCGGATGATCGACCGCACGCTGAAAGGCGATGTGGTCGCGCGCGACGCGCTTGCCGACCGCGACCAGTTGAAGAAACGCGAACGCGCCTTCAAGTTCCCGACCCATATCACCTTCGACAATGAAGGCAGCGACATCTACACCATTATCGAGGTCGATACCCGCGACCGGCCGGGCCTGCTTTACGATCTGGCCCGCACGCTGTCGGCGAACCATATCCAGATCTCCAGCGCGGTGATTGCCACCTTTGGCGCACAGGTCGTGGACAGTTTCTATGTCAAGGATATGTTCGGCCTGAAACTGACCGGCGATGCCAAGCGCGAATCGCTTGAGAAAAAGCTGCGGCAGGCAATCCGCGAAGGCGCCGAGCGCGCAGGAGGCTGAACCATGCGCAATCCCCTGATACGCGGCTTTCTGGCCGTGGGGTCGTGGACCTTTCTGTCGCGCGTCACCGGCTTTGCCCGCGATATCCTGATGGCGGCGTGGCTGGGCAGCGGGCCGGTCGCGCAGGCCTTCCTTGTGGCGCTGTCGCTGCCCAATATGTTCCGCCGTTTCTTCGCCGAGGGCGCGTTCAACACCGCTTTCGTGCCGATGTTCTCCAAAAAGCTGGCCGATCCCGAGGATGCCCGCCGTTTCGCGCAGGACGCCTATTCGGGGCTGGCCTCGGTTGTGCTTGTGTTCTCGGCGCTTGGCATGATCGCGATGCCGCTTCTGGTGATGGCGATGGCGGCAGGGTTTCGCGGCGATGAGCGCTTCGATCTGGCGGTCCAGTATGGGCGCATCACCTTTCCCTATATCCTGCTGATCTCGCTGGCTTCGATGGTGGGGGGCGTGCTGAACGCAACGGGGCGCTTTACTGCCGCTGCCGCAGCACCGGTGCTGCTGAATATCCTGTTTGTCGTGGCGATGTTTCTGGGCCGGCAAATGGGCTGGGACCTGGGCCTGACGCTCGCATGGGCTACGCCGATCACCGGCATCGCCCAGCTTGGCCTTGTCTGGTGGGACGCAAGCCGGAACGGCTGGCGGTTCCGCCCCACCCGCCCGCGTCTCAGCCCGGATATGAGACGGCTTTTGCGGGTCGCGCTGCCCGCCATTTTTGCGGGCGGGGTGGTGCAGATCAACCTGTTGGTGGGCCGTCAGGTCGGCTCATTCTATGACGGGGCGATTGCGTGGCTGTCGTTTTCGGACCGGCTTTACCAGCTTCCGCTTGGCGTGGTCGGCGCGGCGGTCGCGGTGGTGGTGCTGCCCGAACTGGCGCGCAAGCTGGCTGCGGGCGACGATGCGGGCGGTCAGGCATCCTTCAGCCGGGCCACGCAATTCGGACTGTTCCTGACGCTCCCCGCCGCCTTTGCGATTTGCGTGATCGCGGTGCCGATGGTCTCAACCCTGTTTGAACGCGGTGCGTTCACCGCCTATGACACCCGCCAGACCGCCAATGCGCTGATCGTCTATGCGGTGGGCCTGCCCGCCTTTGTGCTGCAAAAGATCCTCCAGCCGCTCTATTTCGCGCGTGAGGATACCAGAACCCCCTTCCGCTATGCGGTTCACTCCATGGTGGTCAATGCCGTGGTGGCCTTTGGGCTGGCCTATTTCATCGGCTTTCTGGCCGCCGCCATCGGCACCACGGTGGCCGCCTGGGTGATGGTCGCGCAGCTTTGGCGCGGCACGCGGGCGATGGGTCAGGCGGCGCGTTGGGATGCGATGCTGATCCGTTCGGCCCCGCGCATCCTGCTGTCCTCGGCGCTGATGGCCGTGGCTTTGTGGTTCGCGATGGGCTGGACCGAGGGCATGGGCCGCATCCCCCAGCTTGCGATTCTGGTCTTTGGCGGGGCGGCGGTCTATTTCACGCTGAGCTTCGCCACAGGCGCGCTGCCGCTGTCGCAACTGCGCGCGAATATCCGCCGTCAGCGGTGACGGATCGCCCGCATCGCGCGGGCGAAACCGCCGGGGATCAGCACGAATGACAGCGCAAAGCCCACCGCAAAGCCCGAGACATCGGCAATCCACACATAGCCGCCCCCGCCTTGCAGCAGCCCAAAGACCAGCTGGAACAACAACAGCATCCCGATCAGGCTGAAGGCGCGCAGGCGATTGGCATGCTCCATCCCCAGCCGCACCCAGAGGATGAAGGTGAACGCGCCCACCAGCCCGTAAACCGCCGGATAGCCGCCGATCAGCGGATAGGCCCGCCCGCCGATCAGCCCCGCAGCCAGCGTATAGATCACCGCCGCACCAATCGCGGATCCGAAGAACAGCGCGACAAAGGCCCATGGCCGGAACTGTTCCGCCACCAGCTTGCCAAGCGCCAGCGTGAACACCAGCACAAAGGCCGCATGAACGAATGAGCCATGGATGAACGGATAGGTCAGCATCCGCTGGAACAGGTTCATGTCGAATTCGCCCAAGGCCCAGGCGCGCAGCCCGAATTCAGGCAGATAGGCGGTCATGCCCACCGCATTCACCCGCATCCCCACGCCCTGCGCCCCGCTGATAAAGCCCAGCCCGGCCAGCCCGAACAGCGCCTCGGACGCGATGATCGGCGCGGCCAGAAGCCAGACCGCCGCAGGCAGTGTGTTGAAGGGCGATTCCCGATAGGCGGCGGTCATGTCACGTGCTCCTGTTGCGGGCGGTTGCGCCCGGTCGGGCCAAGCGGTAAGCCAAACAGGTTCCTTTTCCAAGCAGGCCCGACATGACCACGACGCACAAGCCCCGCATTTTTTCCGGCATCCAGCCCTCGGGCGGGCTGACGCTTGGCAATTATCTTGGCGCGCTGAAACGCTTTGCGGAATATCAGGGCACCGGGCCCGAGACGATCTATTGCGTCGTGGACCTGCACGCGATCACCGTCTGGCAGGAACCCGAAAAGCTGCGCGAACAGACCCGCGCGGCGGCGGCGGCCTTTCTGGCCTCGGGGGTTGATCCGGCGCAGTCCATCCTGTTCAACCAAAGCCAGGTGCCCGCCCATGCCGAGCTGGCATGGCTGTTCAACACGGTGGCGCGGGTCGGCTGGATGTATCGCATGACCCAGTTCAAGGACAAGGCGGGCAAGAACAGTGAGAATTCGAGCCTTGGCCTTCTGGCATATCCCTCGCTGATGGCGGCGGACATTCTGGCCTATCACGCGACCGCCGTGCCGGTGGGCGACGACCAGAAGCAGCATCTGGAACTGACCCGCGACATCGCCGCCAAGTTCAACCATGACTATGGCATTGAGTTCTTCCCCATCACCGAGCCGCTGATCGAGGGCACCGCCACCCGCGTCATGTCCCTGCGCGACGGCAGCAAGAAGATGTCGAAATCCGATCCCTCGGATGCCAGCCGGATCAACCTGACCGATGATGCCGACACCATCGCGCAGAAAATCCGCAAGGCCCGCACCGATGCCGAGCCTCTGCCCGCCACGATGGAGGGCCTCCGCGACCGCCCCGAGGCGCGCAATCTGGTCAATATCTATGCAGCCCTCTCGGGTGAGACGCCGGATGCGGTGCTGTCGCGGTTTGAGGGTCAGGGCTTTGGCGCGTTCAAACCCGCGCTTGCCGAAGTGGCGGTGGGCGTTTTGGCCCCGATCACCGCGAAAATGTCGGATTACATGAACGACCCGGCTGAGATCGACCGGATTCTGGGCGAGGGTGCCGACCGCGCCGAGGCCATCGCCCGCCCCATCGTTGAAGAAACCAAAGAGATCATGGGGATGATCCGCTCTCGCTAGGTTTTGGGGGCGCTGCCCCCTCGCCCCCCGGAGTATTTGGGCACAGAAGAAGCGGCCTGCCGGTCTCTTTCCAAACCTGCCTTTTGCCCACAATATCCCCCCGGAAGCATCCGGCATCGCGGGGCTGCGGCTTGGGTTGCGTCAGTCAGGCTGCCCGGCAATCAAAGCCAGCATGGCCTTGATGAACTGGTCGCGGTGGCGCGGGGCGTCCATCAGCACCTCATGGCGCACGCCGTCCAGCTCCAGCAGCCGCGCCCTTTGCCAGCCCGCAGCCCGCTGACGGATGGCCTGCGGCGACACGATCGCCTCATCCGAGCCAAGCGAGATCAGCGCGGGCAGATCCGGCGCGGGCAGGCGCGAGAGGCGGGCGCATTCACTCATGGCCTCAGCCACCCAGCCCCAGCTGGCCCCGCCGATGGTCAGCTCGGGCCAGCTTTCGGCCTCGACCAGCAGACGCGCCCATTCGGGGGCATATCCCGTCAAGAGGTTGCCGGAAAACGGCTCATCCAGCAGATAGGTGCCGCCTCCGCCGGTGCCGATGGCGGGCTTGCCGCTGCGCCCCACCCGACCGGCCAGATGAGAGATCGCCGTGACGGCGCCGCGCGGAAGGGGCCCGTGCAGAATCCCCCACATCGGCGCGGAAAAGCTGGCCGTGACGACCGGCAGCCCCTCGGCCAGCGCGGCCAGACCAATCGCGCCGCCCATCGAATGGGCCAGCAGATGCCAGGGCTGCGGCAGATCCAGTGCCTCGGCGGCGCGCACCAGTTCGGCCACGTCCTTCTGATAATCGGCGAAACTGCCGATATGCCCCGGCCTCGGGTCGTCCAGCAGCCGGTCGGACAGGCCCTGCCCGCGCCAGTCAATCGCCAGAACATGCAGCCCCCGCGCGGTCAAAAGCCGGGCGATGGCATCGTATTTCTCACAATATTCGGTGCGGCCCGGAAATAACAGCAATGTGCCCCGCGCCGCAGGAGCGGTCCACAGCACCGCCCGCAGCCGCAGATCATCCGCGGCACGCAGCCAAAGCGCATGAGCCGGGGGCAGGTCCACCCCCGGCAATTGCATGAAAGGCGCAGGGTTCATCGGCTCAGGACAGCGCCTGCCCCAGTTTCATCGCCAGCCCCATCGAGCCATCGACCTTGAGCTTGCCCATCATGAAGGCGGTGGTGGCGTTGACGGTGCCGTCAAGGATGCCCTCAAACGTCTCACGAGAGGCGGTCAGGGTCACATCGGCCTCTTCATCGCCCGCGCGCGCGCCGTTTTCGTCCACCATGATCGCGCCTTCGTCCTTGATCACGAACTTGGCGACGGAATCGAAATTGCCCAGCTTGGCGTTCAGGGCATCGACGGCGGCGTTGATGACGTTGCTCATTTGGTTCTCCCGGTTGTCAAAGCGTGTCTGGCACTTGCGTGCCGTTGCGGTTACAACGACGTTATGCGCCTGCGGTTTCCCTCTTTCCATCATGTCGTCGCGGCATTTGCCACCGCTTTCTTCGCGGCGGCGCCGGTCATGGGCGCTCCGGTCGCGGCAGAGGACGCGCAACTGTTCGACGATCTCGCCGATCCCGAAGGTGAGGCATGGATGCGCGCCGAATCCGATATTCTGCGGCTGTGGTCGCTCAGCGGGTCGGCGGCGGTCGATGCGATTGCGCGGCGCGGTGAGGTGGCGCTTGATCTGGGCGACCCCGAAAGCGCCATCGGCCATCTCAACGCGGCGACCGACCACGCCCCCGATTTCGCCCAAGGCTTTTATCTGCGCGGGACCGCCTTTTACATGACCGGCGCCTACGGCCCTGCGGCGGCGGATTTCGCCCGCGTGCTGACGCTTGAGCCGCGCCATTTCCTGACCCTGACCCAGCTTGGCTCCATGCTGGCCGAAATGGGCCGTGAGCAGGCCGCGCTGAAGGCGTTTCAGGCCAGCCTCGCCATCCATCCGCATCAGCGCGAAGCCCTTGACGCGGTTGACATTCTGGGCCGTGTGACCGGCGGCAGCGCGATCTGAGGGGCCGCCCATGTCGCGCATCACGGCCGTTCTTGGCCCGACCAATACCGGCAAGACCCATTACGCCATCGAGCGGATGTTGAACCACCGCACAGGCGTGATCGGCCTGCCGCTGCGGCTCTTGGCGCGTGAGGTTTACGACCGGCTGGTCAAGGCGCGCGGCCCCTCGGTCGTGGCACTGGTGACCGGCGAGGAACGCATCGTGCCGCCCCGCGCCGCCTATTGGGTCGCCACGACTGAGGCCATGCCCGACATCGCCGCCGATTTTGTCGCGATTGACGAAATCCAGCTTTGCGCCGATCCGCAGCGCGGCCATGTCTTTACCGACCGGCTGCTGCATATGCGTGGGCTGCTGGAGACGATGTTTCTGGGCAGTTCGACCATGCGCCCCGCCATCGCGGCCCTCGTCCCCGATGCGCAGTTCATGCGGCGCGAGCGGTTCTCTACGCTCACATGGGCGGGATCAAAGAAGATCAGCCGGATGCCGACCCGTTCGGCCATCGTGGGTTTCTCGGTCGATGATGTCTATGCCATTGCCGAGCTGCTTCGCCGCCAGAAAGGGGGCGCGGCGGTGGTGATGGGCGCGCTGTCGCCCCGCACCCGAAATGCGCAGGTTGAGATGTATCAATCGGGTGAGGTCGATCATCTGGTCGCCACCGACGCCATCGGCATGGGGCTCAATCTCGACATCCGCCATGTCGCGTTCTTTTCCACCGTCAAGTTCGACGGGCGGCGGATGCGGCCCTTGTCCCCGCATGAGATGGGCCAGATTGCGGGCCGGGCGGGGCGTCACACCGAACCCGGCACCTTCGGCGTGACCGGCGAGGCAAGCCCTTTAGACGAAGGCTTGATCGAGGCGATCGAGAATCACCGCTTTCAGCCCATCTCGCGGCTGGTCTGGCGCAATTCCGCGTTGGAATTCGGGACGATGGACCGGCTTGTTCAGGCGCTTGAGGCCGCGCCCTCGTCCGAATGGCTGTCGCGGGGGCGTGAGGCGGACGATCTGGCCGCGCTGAAAGCCCTGCGGGATCTGCCCGAGATCCGCGACCGGGTGACGCATCCGTCCGATGTGCGTGCGTTATGGGATGTCTGCCGCATCCCCGATTTCCGCTCGATCAGCCCGGCCGAACATATCTCGCTTTTGCTGCGGATTTTCGGCTTTGTGCAGGAAGGCGGCATCCCGCGCGACTGGCTGGAAACCGCCATCGCGCGCATCGACCGGCCCTCGGGCGATATCGACACATTGTCGCGCAGGTTGGCGTTTATCCGCACATGGACCTATGTTGCGCAGCGAAGCGGCTGGGTTGCGGACGAAACATATTGGCGCGAGGCGACTCGCGCTGTAGAAGATCGCCTGTCGGACGCGCTTCACGCCGCGCTGACTCAACGATTTGTGGACCGGCGCACGTCGATGCTGCTGCGCCGGCTCAAGCAGAAGGAGACCCTCGTGGCCGAGGTGAACGACAAGGGCGA
>JAUNTZ010000058.1 GCA_030538425.1 Paracoccus sp. (in: a-proteobacteria)
GGCAAGCTCCATCCGTTTCTGGTCGATATAGGTCAGATCGTCGGCATGAACGGCCCCGCGCCCGGTCAGCCCCACCTCATCCAGCAATTCGGCGATGCGCGCCTCGGCTGCGCGGCCCCAAAGCGGCGCGGGGCGATAGGCAAGGGCGATGGCGATATTCTGGGCCACGGTCAGCGAGGGCAGGACACGGACAAGCTGAAAGGTGCGCGCGACGCCGCGCCGGGCAATCAGGTGCGGCGGCAGGCCCGAGACCTCTTCACCCGCCAGCGAAATACGGCCTGCGGTGGGCGAGAGCGCGCCTGAGATCATGTTCAGCACGGTCGTCTTGCCCGACCCGTTGGGCCCGAGAAGGGCCACGATCTCACCCTCTGCCATGGCGAAACTGACATCGCGCACGGCGGTCAGCCCGCCGAACTGCTTGCGCAGACCGCTGATTTCAAGAAGGGCGGTCATGATTGCACCTCGGGTTTGCCTCGCCAACGGCGCGCGCCTGCGCCCAGATCCTCGATCAGCGCCAGCACGCCGCGCGGGACCACAAAGACGATGGCGATAAAGACCAGCCCCAGAATGATCGAGTAGTGATTGGGAAAGTTCGCGCTGAGCCATTCGAACAGCAAAAACAGCGGCACCGCGCCGAACAACGGCCCCCAAAGCCGGTTTGCGCCCCCAAGCAGCGCCATGACCACGGTCAGGAATGAGATCGTCGGATTGAACACGATGGCGGGTTCGACATAGGTCCAGCGCGGGGCCTGAATCGCGCCGACAAGAGTGATGATCGTCGCGCTGACGGCGAAGAGCATCAGCTTGAGCCGGGCGATATTGATGCTCATATGCGCGGCCACCACCTCATCATCGCCAATCACCTTCAGCGCCAGCCCAAGGCGCGAGCGCCCGATCCACCAGCCGATCGCGATGGTCAGGGCCGCCAGCCCCAGAAGCTGCCAATAGATCTGCGTGGCGCTGATCGGCAGGAAGATATAGCGGCCCAGCGTGCCGGTCACATTGACCTCATACCAGGTGACAAGCTGGCGGACCAGTTCGGCCAGGCCGAAGGTGAAGATGACGAAATAGATCCCCGCCAGTCGCAGCGTGGCAAGCCCCACGACAAGGGCCAGCATCAGCCCGATCAGACCCGCAACCGCCAGCACGGCGGGGTAAGGCAGGGTTTCGCTCAGCACCGCGACGGTATAGGCGCCGATCCCGAAAAACGCGACCGTCGCCAGCGAGATATAGCGCGTCGGCCCCGAAAACAGCGCCCATGCGCTGGCCAGCGTGACATAACCGGTCATGCCCAGCAGAAGGCCCACGCCATAAGCGCCAAGCTGCGTCGGCAACCATGCCAGCGCCGCCAGCGCGAGCGCGAAGAGGGTCAGCGCAATCACGGTCCTGTTCATCGCGCCACCGCCTTTCCGAAGAGCCCCGTCGGCTTCCAGAGCAGCACGATCAGGAAGATGAGATAGGTCGCCGCAAGGGTCAGGCCGGGGTCGAGATAGGTGGCGACCAGAACCTCGATGATGCCCAAAAGCAACCCCGCCGCCAGCGCCCCCATCAGGTTGCCAAGCCCGCCCATGATGACGATGACAAGCGCCTTCATCGTGAACACCACGCCCATCGAGGCGTTGAAGGTCTGATACATCGAGATCATCACCCCGCCCGCCGCCGCCATCGCGGTGCCAAGCGCGAAGGCAAAGCGGGCGGTGCGCTGCACGTCGATGCCGACCAGAGGGGCGGCGTCGGGGGCGACCGCAATCGCGCGGATCGTCGTCCCCCAGCGGGTCCGCGTCAGCAGCAAAAACAGCGTGCCGCCGACCAGAACCGCCAGCGCGAAGGCCACAAGCCGGTTCGCCGCGATGGTCACGCCCAGCACCGGCACTCCGAAATTGAGGTAGTTATAACTGGTATAGTTTGATCCAAAGACCACCAGCATCACGCCTTGCAGCACAAATAACAGCCCGAAGGTCGCAAGGATCGAGTCGACCTCCAGCGTGCCGGTCCGGGCCGAACGCCGCACCAGAGGCTGCATCATCAACCCGTAGATCGCATATCCGGCGGCAAAGGCGGCAGGCAGCACGATGACCATGCCCAAAAGCGGGTTGATCCCCGCGCCCGAGAACAGCAGGAACGCGCCGAACGCCGCGAAGATGATGATCTCGCCATAAGCAAGGTTCATGATCCGCGAGATCCCGTATTGCAGGGTCAGCCCCATCGCAAGCAGCGCATATGAGCCGCCCAGAACAAGCCCGGACAAAAGCGCGGTGGTCAGCATTTTCGGTCTTACCTCATCAAGGTTGCAGGGATGGGCCGCCGGTCGCCCCGGCAGCCCGCGCCTGCTCAGTTGCCGGACCAGTCGGGTTTCGGCAGCCGGATCTGCGTTTCCCCCGCGCCATCGGCGGTCTGGACCGCGACGAACACGCCGTCCTGCCACTGTCCGGTCCATGGCAGGTTGCGCAACTGGTTATCCTCCAGCGCGGTTTCGCCAAGGATCGTGGTGAATGTGCCACCTGCCAGCTCTGCCGCGACCGCCTCACGGTCCAGCCCGACCCGAGCCACCGCCTGTTCCAGCATTTGCAGCCCCGCATAGGTCATCTGAGACGCCCAGGAATCCGGCGCCTGCCCGGTAAATGCCTCGTGCCGCGCGCGGTAATCCATCAGCGCCTCATTCGAGGGGTCGATGCCGCCAAGGCTCAGGATGCCCTCGGCATTGGTGCCATTCGCGGCCAGATAGGTCGGGAATGGCGTGCCGACGCCCAGATAAAGCGCCGGCGGATTGAAGGACGCGACCTGCGCCTGCTGGGTCAGCGCGAAGGTATCGGGCGGATAGGAAAAGGCCACGAAACTATCCGCACCCGAGGATTGCGCCTCGTTAATCATCGGCGAGAAATCGGTCGTGCCGGGCGGATAGGTGCGGTCCATCACGATGTTCAGCCCCGCCGCCGCAAAGCTGGTCCGCGCGGCATTCACAAGGTCGATGCCGAACCCGTCGGCGACCGAGATCACCGCCACATCGCCATTGATCTGCCCCGCCTCGCGCGCCTGACCCAGAACCTCGGCCAGCGCACCCGCATAATCGGCCCCGCCGCCCAGCAACCAGAAGCTGCGCGGCCAGCGGGCGGCAAACTCGGGCGCGCGGTCGGTCACGGCAGCCGAGGCGATCTGCGGATAGCCAAAGCGGTCAAACAGCGGCGCGGCGGCCAGATTGAACCCGGTGCCCCAGGGCGACAGCACGAAATCCACCTCATCCTGGGTCATCAGCCGCTCGACCGCGCGGACCACCTCTTCGGCGGAAGACCGGTCGTCATATTCGATCACCTCGATGGGCCGCCGCGTGCCATCGGGCAGTTCAAGCCCGCCCGCCTCGTTCACCTCATGGACCCAAAAGCGGTAATTCGGGATCGTGGTGATCCCCGCCCCGCCCGCATTCGCGCCGCTGATCGAGACGGCATAGCCGATCTTCACCGAATCGCGACCCTCGGCGGCCAAGGGCGCCGCGATGCCAAGCGCAAGGCAGGTCGATGCCGCCACCAGTTTCAGGGCGGCCCTGCGTTCAATCCGTGTCATCTTGTCCTCCTCCTGTGGTCTTCCCGAGGGAAGCAACCGGCAAGAGGTCTCCCATCCGCCTGGCCGGTTCAGCAAGGCTAGCGCAGAAGCTGTCAGATAAAGAATGGACGATTTCGGGGTATAATGGTATTTTTCCGGTGAGTGGGGGAAACAATGACGAATAACGCGCGGACCATCCGTCTGGCTCAGGAAATCGAGGCGATGCGCCTGCCCACCAGCCTTCAGCCCGAGGATTGGGGCTTGGACGGCCTGCGCCATCGGCTGTTCCTGCTGGCGGCAGGCGGCGGGAGGATCGAGACCGAGGCTGAGACAACCGCCCTGCGCGCGCCCGCGCTGATCTGGGTTCCCGCGCCGCAAAAGGGGCGGCTGCATCTGGCGGCGGGCGCACGCGGCGCGCATCTCGCCATCAGCGATGCCGCGCTTGGCCAACTGCACCTGCCCGGCCATATCGTCGAGCATCTGGACCAGTTGCGCCAGACCGCCCGTCCCTTCATCCCCGCCCCGCCCGCAGCGCTTGCGCGCCTGTCCGAACTGATCGGCACGATCAGCGATGAGCATTCCAGCCCCGGCACCGATACCGAGGACGTGCTGCATCACGCCCTGGCCATGCTATTCATCCTGATCTCGCGCCTGACCGGCATCACCGGCGCCCTGCCCCATGCCGGGCCGCGCCGTCTGGTCGACAGTTTCATCAACCTTGTTGAACAGCATATGCGCAGCCATTGGCGGCTTCAGGATTACGCCACCCGCCTGCGCGTCACCCCGGACCAGCTGGCGGGCGCGGTCCAGCGCGTGACCGGGCGCACGCCGCTCTCGCTGATCCACGCCCGGCTTCACGCCGAGGCGCGGCAGATGCTGGAGGGCTCGGGCCTGCAAATCGCGCAGATCGCGCTGCATCTGGGCTTTGACGACCCGGCCTATTTCTCACGGTTTTTCAAGCGCATCGGCGGCAAATCCCCCCGCCAACACCGCGCCGAAGCTTGGCGCAACCCAAGCAGCGAGGCGGGGTCTTTTGCGGCTTGGCCCTAAGCCGCCCTACATGGTCGATGGCAAAAACAGCGCCAGAGCCGGGATCAGGCAGACCAGCAGCAAGCGGATCAGATCCGAGACCACAAAGGGCGCAATCCCGCGATAGATCGTCGCAAGCGAAATGTCCCGCGCCAAGCTGTTGATGACAAAGACATTCATCCCGACCGGCGGCGTAATCATGCCCAGTGTGCAGGTCATGACCAGCACGACGCCAAACCAGACAGGATCGAAGCCAAGCTGGACAATCGCAGGAAAGACGACCGGAACCGTTACCAGAATAACAGCCAGCTCATCCATCACCGCACCCAGCAGCAGGTAAGTCACCAGCAAAAGGCTCATCACGCCCCATGGGCCAAGCGGCAGATCAACAAGAAAGCGCACGATGTTCTGGGTCGTCTGGGTGATGGTGAGGAAATAGCCGAACAGATAGGCCCCGATCACGATCATAAAGATCGCCGCCGTCGTGCGCAGCGAAAGGATAAGGCAATCGCGGATCTGCCGCGGCCCAAGCCTGCCCTGCGCCACACCGATAAGGCAGGCTCCGGCAGCGCCGATCCCTGCCGCTTCGGTAATCGTGAATACACCGCCATAAAGGCCGCCGATAACCAGACCGAACAGCACCGCCACGGGCCAGACTTTGCCGAGCGCGCGAAACCGCTCGGGCCAGCTTGCGGGGCTTTCTTTCGGGACGCTGCCGGGGCGCAGATACATGACGACGCGCAAGGTAATGGCATACATCACGATGCCAAGAATGCCCGGCAGGATGCCCGCCATGAACAGCGGCGTCACGTCCTGCTCGGTAATGACCGCGTAAAGAACGAAGATCACCGATGGCGGGATCATGATCCCCAAAGTGCCGCCCGCCGCAATCATACCCGACGCCAGTTGCGCGCCATAACCGCCGCGCCGCAGTTCAGGCAAAGCGACCTGTGTCATGGTGGCGGTCGTGGCCACGGACGAGCCGTTGATGGCCGCAAAGCCGCCACAGGTCACGATGGTGGCGATGCCCATTCCGCCCCTGAGATGGCCAAGCCAGCTCCGGCTTGCGGCGAACAGGTCGCGCGACATCCCCGACCCTGCCGCAAAGGCGCCCATCAGGATGAACATCGGGATCACCGAAAGGCTGAAATCCGTGACCGTGGACCAGGGCGACTGAGCCAGCAAACGCAGAGCCGCAGTCCAGCTTGTCAGCAGGCCAAAGCCCGCGACCCCGACAATCCCCATGGCGATGCCCACCGGAACACGTAGCGCCATCATCACGAAAAGCGCCACAAAGCCGCCAATTGCAACCAGATCCCTATCCAAAACTCGTCTCCCGATCAGGCCAGATGGCGCGCAAAACAAGCACAATCGCGACCAGAGCCGTCGCCATCGCGCCGCAAACCCCCGCAAGGTAGAACGGCCAGATCGCCAGCCGAAGATCCGCCGTCACCTGCCCCGAGGACATGATGGCTTGCAGCCTGAGAAACATCTGCCATGCGAAAGCGCCGAAAAAGCCGGCAGTCAGGATCGAGGCAAAGATGTCGATCACCCTTCGGACCGGCGTGGGGCTAACCTCCCAAAGAAGGTCAACGCTGATATGACCGCGATGCCAGGTCGCCACGGATAGCCCCCACATGATCGCGATGCCCTGAAGATAGCGCGCAAAATCGAACCCGTCCGGCAGGTTGCGCGCCAGCCCATAGCGGAACACGACCGCCGTAAAGGTCAGCAACGCAACCGCCGCCAGAGCAAGACCGGCAACGGTCTCGATCAATGAAACAACCTTGTTCATCGGCTGGCTTCCGGTTTGCCTATTCGATCAGGGCGCCCTCGTTCCGAAGCGCCTCCTCGAAGGCGGCGTAGGCACCGGCGGCATCCTCTTGTCCGGCGGCGGTCGCATTGTCGATCCACGTCTGGCGCAACGGACGGGCGGCTTCCTGCCAGTTTGCGACCTGTTCGGGGCTAAGCGGATAAAGCGTATGGCCCTCTTTCTCGCGCAGCGCCTCACGACCGGCCAGATCGCGCGCCGACCATGTTTCCGCGACCTGCACAGCCCAGTCGGTGCTGCAATGCGCGTCGATAACCGCCTTCTGGGATTCGCTCATCCCGTCATAGCGCGCAGGGTTCATCACCCAGGCAAAGCCCGAGACATAAAAAGGCGCGTCCATCGAATAATGCACCGCATTGTCCAGCCCGAACAGGATCGTCGATTCCCAAGGGAATGTGACCGCATCTGCGACCCCAGACTCAAGCGCCTGACGGCTTTCGGGCGCGGCAACCCGCACATTCGTGCCACCAAGAAGCGTGACAAAGGATGCCATTGTCGCGTGCGAGCTGCGGATTCGCTTGCCATTGATGCTGGACGGCTCAAGATATTCTTCATGCCCGTGCAGCGATCCGGGTTCATGCATGAAAACAAAACAATATTTCACCTCGGACATCTCGTTTTCGGCATGGGGCCGATACCAGCTGTCAAAGGCCGCCGTGCCGCCGATACCGTTGGCGACCGTAAACGGCAGATGCGCAATCTCGGCCAGCGGGAAACGGCCTGCCTGATAGCCGACATTCAGATAGGAAAAGTCCGAGATCCCGTCCGCCGCCATGTCATAGTGATCGTCCGCGCGGCCAAGCTGCTGTGCCGGGTAAAGCGTCAGCGTAATCTCGCCATTGCTGGCCTCGGTTATCGAATTGGCCCAGACCTCAAGCGCATCATGCACGCCGTGATCCGGTGGCAGCCATGTTGACATCCGAAGCTCGACATTCTGGCCAAAGCCGGGCGTCGCGGAAAGCAGGCCCAGAAGCAGGCCCTTGGCTATGGTTTTCATCATATTTCCTCCCTTTATTGTCTGTGTATCGCCCGCCCCTCAGGCCCTTAGCCGTATCTCCAGCAAGGCGTGGCTTTGTCGTTTGCCGATATGTGCCAAAGCGTCCTCCAACGCTTGCGGCAGATCGGCGCTGTCCTCGACCGTCGCGGCCCAGGCACGGCTGGCGCGGGCGATGGCGGCAAAATCGGGGGTCGGGTTCAGCGATGTCAGCGGCATGACATTCGCGCGCGCGGCGTGCCCGTCGGGATAAAGACCGATCACCGATTCGCGAACCGCCCCCCATTCCGAATTGTTCAGCACCAGAACCAGAACAGGAAGCGACAGCGCCTCGGCGATCTGATGACAGGCGGCGGGGTTCGAGAAGATATAGCTCCCGTCACCCATCGTCGCGACCACAAGCCGGTCGGGTTCCGCAAGCTGCATCCCAAGCGCAGCGGGAAAGGACCAGCCCAGACCGCCCGAATGGGGTTCCTGAAACCACGCGCCCGCATGGTCAAGGGTCATGGCCTCCAGCGGACAGCCCAGTTCCGACAGGACCCGCGCCTGCCGCCCCTTGATCGCACGCGAGAGGCAAAAGCTGACATGGTCCTTGCTGATGTTCCCCGAGCGCGTATCCGATGCACGCTCCAGCACCTGCTGACGCCGCGCCTGCGCATATTTCATAACCTTTGGACGCCGTGCCGCGATGACCGGCGTCATGTCGGGCAAAAAGCCGGACATCGCCTTATCAAGCGCCTGAATACCCTCGGACACGCCGCTTTGAATGGTGATATCCGAGCGGAAATGGCGCACCGGAAAGCGCGCATAAAGCGGATCGTGGCCCAGATGGATCACACGGCAACTCTCGGGCGGATGATGGGCGGCGGGCGAATAGGGGGCCAGACAATCGATAGCCAGAATCACATCCGCTTCGGCCAGAAAATCCGCAGGATCGCTGCCAATATTCATCGGGTGGCTGTGGCCGATTGCCATCTGGACGACCCACCATTGCGCGACCGGGATCGCCCATGCCTCGGAAAGCCGGGCAAGCGCCGCAAAGCCTTCCTCATCCCCTGCCCCGCGCTGAGCAAGAATCACCGGCCGTTCAGCCCGCGCCAGCAACGCCGCCGCCCGGGCAATCGCCACCGGGTCGGGCGCCGCGATTGCTGGCGCAAGGCGCGCGGGTTCCGAGATGCCGGGATAGGACGCGGTCTCGCACAGAACCTCTCGTGGAAGGCTGACATAAACCGGACCGGGCGGTGAGGATGTGGCAATCGCCATGGCACGGTCCACCACCTGCGGAATCTGTTCGGGGAACCTCAGCTCGTAGTCCCATTTACTGGCCTCGCGGACCAGGGCGTGCTGATCGCGCATTTCCTGCCCCCAGCCAATCGGAACCGTGCGCGCGCCAAGCCGTCCCTTCTCAAGCGTAGGGGTCCGCCCCGAAAATAGCAGGACCGGGATTTGCTCGGCTGCGGCATTGATCGCACCGATTGCGCAATTCGCCAGCCCGACATTGGTATGTGCCATGACGGCCTGCGCGCGAGCGGTTGCCAGATAATATCCGTGGGCCATCCCCATCGCGGCCGCCTCATGCGGCATGACGATGGCCTGGGGAAGCTCTATCCCGCGCGATTGCGCCTCGGCCAGCCCCTCAATGACAGGCGGAAAATCGGTGCCGGAATTGGCGAAGATGTAATCGACACCCACCGCCTTGAGGCGCGCCAGCAGCGCGCCGCCCGCCGTCATTCGAAGCTCCTCTGCTGCATCAGCCGCCGGGTTCATGCGATTTTTAGTTTGCATCAGGCCATTTATTTCTATATTTGAAATTTATAGTTCTTATATTGATACTTGCTGACAGGAACGCACCCTGTCAACACGGAATCGAGGATGCGATGACAAGTCAGATGAACGGCTCGGTGCTGCGGGCCTTCCGTATTCTGGATCTGTTTCGGGACGGTCACAGCGAGATCAACGCCGCAATCGTGTCCGAACGTCTTGACCTGAATGCGGTGACAGCGCATCGCTTTCTGCGCTCGCTGGAAGTTGCGGGGGCGCTGGTGGCGGTATCGCGTGGCAATTACCGACTGGGCTTCGCCTTGGCCGATCTTGGTGCGCGCGCCGCCGAGCCGGATGGCATCAGCGGCATCGTGCAGCCCGCGCTGGAAAGCCTGACACGCCAGACCCGAGAGGGCGCGATGGCAACGGTTTTCGATGGCGAGATGGCCGTCTGCATTTCCCGCGCCGTCCCCGACCGCCCGTTATTTGTTGACGTGAGGCCAGGCACAAGGCTTGACGCATGGTGCACGGCCCATGGGAAAATCTGGCTTGCCTCGCTGAGCCAGCTTCGCCTGAACGAATATATCGACCGACAGAAGCTGCCATTCCCCGCCAGCCGCTTGCTGAACGAACTCGATCAGGTGCGGCAGACCCGCGTCGCCTACAACCGCTCGGAACGCGAAAGCGATATCAGCGCAATCGCGGTGCCGGTTCACAGCAGGACCGGCGCCGTGATCTGTGGGGTTTCGGTTTATGGGCCAAGTGCGCGACTGACCGAGCCGGTTCTGCAAGGGCTGGTTCCGATGCTCACGGAGGCCGCGCGGGATATCGAGCAGAAACTTTATGGCCGCGGGGACAACTGCGGGTGACATGACGATGCGTCGTGGCGGGGCGTCGCCCTACGCCACAGCACCGCTTCAGAGCCACCTCGCACCCAGCGCCGCGAAGCCAACCTTGTAAGGGATGCGGCACAAACAACATATGGCAATCCCGAATCTCAGGCTTCCCCGAGTTGCGGGCAGGATATCGCTACTCCAGAACGAGGAATGGCTGCCGCGATAAACGACCGTAGGATCCTCAGACAAAAGCCCTTGCAGTTGTGGGTTCAGTCGCGCCGGATGAGCGCCCGCCACGCTACAGCGGGCGCCGTCCGCCATCGTTTCAAGGTGCCCGCATCAAGCCGCGCGCAGCGACGCCAACCAATCCACATCCGCCCCTATCTGAGCCGATGTCTCAAGCACATTAGAAACACCCTTAAGCAACCTGCCTCCTTCAGCCACTATATAGCCTACAGACGAGAGCGCTCGCCTGATGGCCTGAGGATCTGCATCCATAAAATTTAGGCTGTCATCTGCACGATATCCGGCCCGTCACCCTGCCACAGCAAGGATGACATGCGACAACCGGCTGTCAGAATTACATGCGCCTAGCGCGGCGCGCGGATTATGGCCGGGCCTTAGACAATGTAATGGAGATAACGAAGATCCCGCCACGCAATCGGTCGTGAATGCGATCCCTGTCACCAATTTGGCGGTGGCGATGTTGTAGACTGGCAAGAGCATGATGTGAAGATCGACCAGAGCCGATTTTATGATCGTGTCCCGAATAGTCGCGATGGCCGTATGAGGCTGATTTTATGCGCGCCGAGCAAAAGCCCTATCTTGGCCGTCGCTCATATCGGCACAGCGGTCGACATCATTGGCCTGGATTTGCTTGAGTTTTTTCGTTACTCTGACTCGCCCGCGTTGCTCCGCGGATAGGCACGACAGTTTTGGCCTATCCGCACTTACGGCAAACCAGATAATTTGCCATTGGTCGGTAAGGGAAAGCGCGCGGTGCAACGGTCCCGCAGCTACAAGCGGCCCGCGACAAAGCACGAACATAATGCGCGGCCCGCCAAGCCGTCGTCGTTTTGGCGGCATCCTGCGCGAAGCCTATTGCCGTTAGCCCTCAAAACGCAGCCACCCGCCCAGATAGCGGGCGGATGTGAGCGCAGATCGTTCCGCCTGAGTTCAGCTCGCCGAGCCCTCGGCCTCGGCGGGGCCGGGGGCTGTCTCATCGCCGTCAACCGGCTTGCGGCGGGTGCGGGTGGTGGTGCGGCGGGCGCGGGGTTGGGCCGGGGGCTTGGTTGCGGGCGAGGTCTCGGGGGTGTCGACCGGGCCGGTCTCGGCGATGTCGGCGACCGGCTCGGGCAGGCCGTCATCCACGGTTGCCGGCTGAGGGGCAGGCGTGTCGTCATGGCGCGGGTTGCGGCGGCTCGACGCTTCGCGGTTGGGGGCGCGGGCGGGCTGCTCATCCTCGCGGTTGCGGCGATCATCGTTGCGCGCGGCATCATCCTCGCGGGTGCGGCGGTCCTCATTGCGCGCGGCATCATCCTCGCGAGCCCGCCCGCGATCTTCACCGCGCGGGCTGTCATCCTCGCGGCTGCGGCGGTCGTCCTCGCGCTGGCGCGGCGCACGGTTGCCCTCATCGCGGTTCTGCCCGCCCTCGCGGTCATCCTCGCGGGGCTGCTGCTGGTTCTGCTGGCGCTCGGCCATTTCGCGCTGTGCCTCGCCCAACATGCGCGTGTAATGCTCGGCATGCTGCAGGAAAGCCTGCTCGGCCACGCGGTCATTCGACAGCTGCGCGTCGCGGGCCAAGGTCAGGTATTTGTCGATGATCTGTTGCGGCGTGCCGCGCACCTTGCCTTCGGGGCCTGACGAATCAAACACGCGATTGACGACATTGCCCAATGAGCGCTGGCGGTTCGACTTGGAACGCGACCGTGATTTCGATGATCTCATCTGCTTACATAATTTCCAGTTTCGGATCTGGAGGAAAAGGGCCAAAGCCCGCGATACATCTGACCAGAGCCGGCGGGGGTTGCCCCGTCGGAGGATGTGGTCATGTCGCGGCTGGTCCGTGCGGTGGGTCGCCCTGCCGCACATGGGCGACTAACCATGCCACCAAGCCAGTTACAAGACAAAAATGAAGATTCGGCTAACAAAACCGCGATTTTCGGCCGGTTCATGCCGGATTCGTCGCCAGAACGACGCGCGGGCGGCTGTCCAGATCGTCGAAAACCCGCGTTTCGCCAAAGCCCGCCTGCCGGAACAGCGCGCTCACCTGATCGGCCTGTGTCGGGCCGATCTCAACCAGAACCGCGCCGCCGGGGCGCAGATGCGCGCCCGCGCCCGAAGCGATGGCGCGGTAAGCCTGCAAGCCGTCACCGCCATCGGTCAGGGCCATGTGCGGCTCATGATCGCGAACCTCGGGGGCCAGCCCGGCCATTTCGTGCGTCGCGATATAAGGCGGGTTCGAGACGATCAGATCGAACCGCCCCTCCACCGCGCCGAACCAGTCCGAGACCGCAAAATCGGCGCTGATCCCCAGCCGCGCGGCATTGTCTCGGGCGACCTCAAGCGCGCGGGGCGACAGATCGACGCCAAGCCCACGCGTGCCTGCCCTCTCAGCCAGCAAGGACAGCAGGATCGCGCCCGAGCCGGTGCCCAGATCAAGCAGGCTGGACCAGGGCAGATCAAGCGCGGCCTCGATCAGGGTTTCCGTGTCAGGGCGCGGGTCCAGAACGTCGGGGGTCACGCGGAACTCATGCTTCCAGAAGGCGCGGCGGCCGATGATCTGCGCGACCGGCTGGCGCGCGGCGCGGGCCTTTATCATGTCGGTATAGACCTGCTCCAACCCCTCGGGCGCGGGGTCAGAGAGATGCGCGGCCAGATGGTGGCGCTTGACCGCGGGGCCGATTACGCGCTGCAATGCCTCAAGGAAAAGCAGGGTCGCGTCGCGCTCAGCGCCCTCGATGCCCGCCGCCTCAAGCCGGTCCTGGGCGGCAAGGCACAGCGCCATGCCGGTGGTCATGCGCCCTCTTCGGCCAGAAGCCGCGCCTGATGATCGGCGACAAGCGCGTCGATGATCTCGGACAGATCGCCCTGAACGATCCGGTCAAGCGCATAAAGCGTCAGGTTGATGCGGTGATCTGTCATCCGGCCTTGCGGGAAATTATAGGTGCGGATGCGCTCCGAGCGGTCGCCCGAGCCAAGCTGCGCCTTGCGGTCGGCGGCGCGTTCGGCATCGGCGCGCTCGCGCTCCATATCGTAAAGCCGCGCGCGCAGGACGGCCATCGCATTGGCGCGGTTCTGGTGCTGCGATTTCTCGCTGGAGGTGACGACGATTCCGGTGGGCAGATGGGTGATGCGCACCGCCGAATCGGTGGTGTTGACATGCTGCCCGCCTGCGCCCGAGGCGCGCATCGTGTCGATGCGGATATCGGTGGCGGGGATGTCGATATCGACCTCGGCGGCTTCGGGCAG